>CAZWUJ010000007.1:0-139272 GCA_964636705.1 uncultured Vicinamibacteraceae bacterium | reverse complement strand
AGTTCCAAATATTGGATCTTGCCCAGGCCAGAAAGCTACCCCGCTAAACGAATACCCCGAGCTTTACAGGGCTATCCAAGCGGACCGCCGGCACGGTACTTCCATCTGAACCATCAAGTGACAGAGTCAACTCGTCTGGGAAATTGGAGGGGGCACCCACGGGGATGGCCTGATTGAGATGGACGCGCAACCTTGTCGTCCTGTCCCTGTCCGGCTTGGTTTCCCTCCATCCGAGGTAGCACGTTAGTTCCAGCCTCTCGTCGGTGAGCATTATAGGCTGGTCGGGGTGGTAGGTATCGTTGTCGATGTGTCAGGCAACAACTCCACTGTGAGGAATATCTCTTCAGGGTGGAGTTCGCTTGCGTGCTTCCACATGCTGAGGAATCCTGAGTCGTCCTTCACCAACTCCTCGTCTCCGTGCATCCAGCGACCTTGAACCTGTGCCCTGCCCGACTCTTCGCGACACGGGCCGTTGTCTAGGCTCTCGAAGACCTGTCCGATTCCCTTCGTCGCAAACTCCCCGTGAAACAGAATCACGCCGGCCCCGGTCGGATCGCTGTCAATCACGCTCGACTCGTCGCTGTGAATCGTGACTCCGAGTACCGCCGGTTCTTCCAGCACCATGCGGTAAACGGCCGAACCCGATAGCGGGTCGCTTCTGAACGACGGCGCGTACCGCTCTTCCTCCTCCCGTAGCTCTTCGAGATCCATGCTTGTCCACGTTTCGGTCTCTGATTCGTTCCCTACCTGAACGTCAACATTGTGCTCTCCGAATGTACTCGCGAAAACTCGCTGGTAGTCGCTACCCTTGTACGCGATCTCCAGACCGTATTGTGCTCCGAGTCCGGGAGTCAGCCAACAGGTCAGGACAAGCGAGTACTCGCTGCCCTGGCTCGGCAAATGGGGAACCCGAATGTACCTAAAGCCGCAAGGGTCGTCCGACACGATTTCCAGGTCACCCCATACGCGTGGGCTGGGATTGCAACTCGCGAGCCCGACGAGCCAGAGCACCAGCACACCGTCGCGAAGGGTGTGGCGTTCGCCTCGTCTCGCACCGATGCTCATGGTGCGACACTGCGGCAGGGCGTCTTTGGCGTGCTGGATCGTCCGGCTACCAATTCAGCCAAGCCAGCGCAGGACTGCCAGAATCAGGCCGAGCAATCCGACAGTGACGGCTGTCTGCATCATCATCGCGCGGTAAATGTCGGCGCGCAGATTGGCGATGACTACGTCAAGACGTTCGGGTGTGACGTAATCCCCATGCTCGGCCGCTTGCCGGACAGCGTCCGTGATGGCGTCGGCATGACCTGGATCGATGCCGGCCGTGATCAGGGCACGCGCGATCGTGTGCGTGTCCAACATTCTCCGGATCCTACCACGCGCTGGACGTCGGCATGCCGATGCGGAGCCAGTCCCTAGACGGTGCCTCCGTCCGGCGGTATTCAAGATCCGCCGTCGGGTAAGAGCTTCACCGAACGGCTCTTGACGCAGATGTACACGGAGCCAGCGAGGATCGAGGCCGTGAAGAAGCGGGCGACTGCACGGAAGTCGGCGAAGGGCAGCGACACCGCCTGGCAGTTCAGGATTCGTCCAACTCGTAGCCGTCGGCGCCGAACTTCTTGTCGAGGGCAGTCAACATCCGCGCACGGGCGCGGTCCGCGTCGCCTGCTACGAGCTCCATGGGGCGTTCGGGTTCGTCATCACGAAGAACCGGTGTCCAGGTTCCTCCGTCGTCAACGCTCTGCATGGCGGTCGCCTCGTAGGCTGGATCGCTGCTGGTCACATGTGCCGTTGTCGTGATTCGGATCTTGGGCATCGGGAATTCCGACCTCCACGTGAGGGGGGGAATTGTAGTCGGCACGCGCTACGGATACCCAAAGTGATGCCATGGAGGAAGTATCCCTTTAACTGCAACAACTTAGAAAGGTTTAATGGTGGACCGCATGGGGCTCGAACCCACGACCTCAGCGTTGCGAACGCTGCGCTCTCCCAACTGAGCTAGCGGCCCGCCAGATGGACAGCCCTTAAGTCTACCACCTGAAGCTCAGGCGAGGAGTTCGAGGTACTTCAGGGCGCCGCCGGTATTGAAGAGGACGACCCGGTCGGTGCGCGAAATCGTTCCGTTGGCGAGCAACTTGCGAAGCGCAGCGAGCGTGGCGCCTCCTTCCGGGGCTGCGCTGATCCCCTCGGTCGCTCCCAGCTCGCACATGGCGGCGACCATTTCGGCATCGCTTACCGCAATCGCCGTGCCGCCGCTCTCGCGCAGGGCGCGCAGAATCAGGAAGTCGCCGATCGCGCGAGGCACGCGCAGACCGTCGGCCGCAGTGTGAGCGTCCCGCCACGGCTCGGCGCGGACGGCACCCTGTTCGAACGCCCGGACGATCGGCGCACATCCCTCCGCCTGAACGCTCACCATTCGCGGCCGGCGGCCTCCCTCCGGCGTCAGACCGAGCGCGTCGAGTTCCTCGAAGGCCTTCCACATGCCGACGATGCCGGTGCCGCCGCCAGTCGGATAGATGAACCAGTCGGGCCATTCCCCCCAGCCGCACTGTTCCGCCACCTCGTAGGCCATCGTCTTCTTGCCTTCGACCCGGTACGGCTCGCGCAGCGTCGAGACGTCGTACCAGTCGAGTGGGCCGCCCGTCTCGGCCGCGATCCGTCCCGCGTCAGTGATCAGCCCGTCGACCAGCGTCACGGCGGCGCCGTACTGCTCGCACTCGCGGATGAATGGCGGCTTGACGTCGCGCGGCATGAAAACCTGCGCCTCGAGTCCCGCACGAGCCGCGTACGCCGCCAATGCATTGGCGGCATTCCCCGCCGAGGGCGCGGAGAGCGTTCGCGCACCGAGGCGCCGCGCCACAGTGACCGCGGCAGACATGCCGCGCGCCTTGAACGAGTTGGTAGGGTTCGTCGATTCGTCCTTGACGGCAAGCCAATCGATTCCCACGGCAGCGGCGAGACGGGGGGTCCAAAGCAAGGGCGTGAACCCCTCGCCCAGCGATACCGGCATCTCGCCGTCGCGGGACGGTGGCATCGCTTCCGCGTAGCGCCACATCGTCGGAGGCCGATCCTCCGCGAGCGCGGAGCGCAGCCGGACCCCGACATCGCGCGTCAAGCCGTAGCGGGCGAGCAGCGGCGACCCGCACCGGCACAGGTGCTGTGCTTCATTCGGGTCGTAGGGGCCTGCGCCGCATGCGGCGGCGCACTCAAGGCGGGCAAGCGTGGAGAGCGAAGCGGTCATCGGGCGGTGCGGCGTCCGTGGCCGCTCGAACCCAGGGGCTCCTGGCCGCCGGTTCGTAGTCCTAGTCTTCGAGCAACTCGGCGTCCTTCGCCTTCTGCAACTCGTCGATCTTCTTGACGTGCGCGTCGGTCAGCTTCTGAATGTCATCGAGCGCGCGCCGTTCTTCGTCTTCCGAGAGTTCATGATTCTTCAACAGCCGCTTCAGCGCATCGTTCGTGTGGTGGCGCACCTGCCGGACGCTGGTGCGTCCCTCTTCGGCCAGCTTGTGGACGAGGCGCGACAGTTCCCGACGGCGCTCGTCGTTCAACGGCGGGATCGGGATCCGGATCACCTTTCCGTCGTTACCCGGGTTCAATCCGAGATTGGCGGTCTGAATGCCGTGCTCGATTGCACGGATCTGCGAGGGATCGAAGGGCGTGGCAACGATCAGCGTCGATTCCGGCACCGAGAGGCTCGCCACCTGGTTGAGCGGCAACTCCGCGCCGTAGGCATTGACGACAACGCCGTCGAGCAGATTGATCGACGCCCGGCCGGTGCGTACGCCGGCCAACTCGCGCTTCACATGCGCGACGGCCCCGTCCATGCGGCGCTCGGCATCGGTGTGGGCGGATTCGGGGTCTGTGATGGTCGTCATGTCGTTACCTTCGGACGGACGTCGGCGCCGGCGCCGGACACCGTCACCATCGAGCCGACCGGCTCGCCCAGCGCCGCTCGCCGCATGTTGCCGGGCGTACGGAGGTTGAAGACGACGATCGGCATGCCATTGTCCATGCAGAGCGAAATGGCGGTCGCATCCATCACCCGCAGTCCCTGCTCAAGCACCTGCTGGTGGGAAACGCGATCAATCAGCGTGGCCGTCGGATCGGTCAGCGGGTCGGAGGTGAATACGCCGTCAACCTTGGTCCCCTTCAGGAGCACGTCGGCACGAATCTCCATCGCGCGGAGCGCCGCCGCCGTGTCGGTCGTGAAATAGGGGTTGCCAGTGCCCGCGCCAAACAGCACGATACGTCCTTTCTCAAAATGACGCAGGGTGCGGTCGCGGACGTACGGTTCGGCGACCTCACGCATCTCGATGGCCGTCACCACGCACGTCAGGGCGCCAAGCCGTTCGATGGCATCGGCGAGCGCCAGAGCGTTGATTACCGTGGCGAGCATTCCCATGTAGTCGGCCGTGGCGCGGTCCATGCCGCGGTCGCTCGCCGAGAGACCACGAAAGATATTGCCGCCGCCAATGACGACCGCAATCTCCACCCCAAGGGCGTGCACTTCGGCGATGTCGCGAGCCAGTTGGTTGGTAGCCCCCGGGTCGATGCCGAAAGCGCCGTCGTCCGAGGCTAGCGCCTCACCCGACAGTTTGAGGAGAACACGGCGGTAGGCCCGGCTGGTCATCGGTTCCGGGGCGCGATTATAGATCAGCGTCTCTCGTGCGCCGGTTACCGGGAGCTACTCCGACCGTTCACCCACCTTGAAACGAGAGAATCGGGCAATGGTGATGTTCTCGCCCAGCTTGGCGATGGCGGCCTTGACGAGGCCGCCGATGGTCGTCTTGGGATCCCGAACCGACGGTTGATCGAGCAACGCAACCTGTCCAAACCAACTGTTCAGCTTTCCCTCGACGATCCTGTCGATGACCGGCGCCGGCTTGTTGGACTCTTCCGCCTGCGCCCGGAAGATGGCCCGCTCGCGCTCGACCGCTTCCTGCGGCGCGTCGTCGCGCTTGACGAACAGCGGATCGGCTGCGGCGATGTGCATCGCAATCTCGCGCACAAGCGTCTGAAAATCCTCGGTTCGCGCTACGAAGTCCGACTCGCAATTCACTTCAACGAGGACGCCCACCTGTCCGCCCTGGTGGATGTAGTGGCCGATGAGTCCCTGTTGAGTCGTTCGCCCCGCGCGTTTCTCCGCCTTTGCCTGCCCGCGCATCCGGAGCACGGTGACCGCCTGGTCGACGTCTCCGTTCACCTCGGTGAGCGCCGCCTTGCATTCCATGAAACCGGCGCCCGTCTTGTCCCGCAGTGCCTTGACCTGTGTTGCGCTGATAGCCATTTGCTCGTATCCGATCTCTTCATGGGCCGACGATCCCGCCGCAGGATCGCCGCCGGTGGTGAGCCGCCCGCGTTCCGTCAGACTGCGGCGGGTGACGGGGTGGCCTCGGCTGCCGGCGCCGCTTCGGACGCTGCCGAGGCGCTGGTATCGTTGACGGTTTCCTGCTTGCTCCGAAGACCGCGGCCAGCGAGTACGGCATCCGCAATGCGTCCTACGCAGAGGCGAATGGATCGGAGCGCATCGTCGTTGCCTGGTATGACGAAGTCGACATCATCCGGATCGCAGTTCGTATCGACCAGGCCGATCACCGGGATGTTCAGTTTTCGCGCTTCGTCGACAGCGATCTTCTCGCGCCGGGTGTCGATGACGAACACGGCTTCGGGCAACTTGTGCATCGCGCGAATCCCATCGAGATTGCGGTGCAACTTCCGCTTCTCCTTCTGGAGCCGCGCCACTTCCTTCTTGGACAGGCTTTCGTGACGCCCGTCGGTTTCCATCGATTCGAGTTCCTTCAGCCGATCGAGACTGCGCTGAATCGTACTGAAGTTGGTCAACAGGCCACCCAGCCACCGTTCATTGACGAAGTACATGCCGCAACGCTGGGCTTCTTCGACGATGAGATCCTGGGCCTGGCGCTTGGTGCCGACGAACAGAATGCCCCCGCCGGACGACGCAAGCTGCATCGCAAACTGTTCCGCCCGCTGCATCAGTTCGGCGGTTCGACTCAGATCAATGAGGTAGATTCCATTCCGTTGGCCGAAGATGTAGGGCTTCATCTTCGGGTTCCATCGACGGGTCTGGTGGCCGAAATGCACACCAGCGTCCAGCAGTTCCTGCATCGTCAACGGCGTCAAGCTTCCTCCATCGGACAGGGGGTGGGCAGCCACGTAGCGGGCCTAGCGTTTCGAGAACTGGAAGCGCTTGCGTGCGCCGGCCAGCCCGTACTTCTTCCGCTCCTTGGAGCGCGGGTCACGTGTCAGCATCCCCGCCTTCTTCAGCGGCGCGCGCAACTCGGGATCCATACGGACGAGTGCGCGGGCGATGCCGAGGCGAAGAGCGCCTGCCTGGCTTGAGATGCCGCCGCCGCTGGCGGTGGCATGGATGTCGAGTCGGTCGGTCGACTCGGTGAGGACCAGAGGTGCGGTGATCAGCGTACGAAGCGACGCCGTAGGAAAGCGTTGCTCCAGGCTGACGTCGTTGATGGCGAAGGCGCCGCCGCCGGGCCGCAAGAAGACACGTGCCGTTGCCGTCTTGCGCCGGCCGGTACCGTAGTGCTGCTCGGTCGGCACGATCAGGAAACCTCGATCGCGACCGGCTGCTGTGCCGCGTGCGGATGTTCGGGACCGGCGTAGACCTTCAGCTTGCGATACATCGCCCGCCCCAACTTGGTTTTCGGCAGCATGCCGCGGACTGCCGCTTCCACCAGGCGTTCCGGCTTTCGGGCGCGCAGCACGACCGCCCGCTCCTCGCGCAGGCCGCCGAGATACCCGCTATGCGAGCGATAGAGCTTCTGCTGTTCCTTGCGCCCGGTCAGACGGACACGCGCGGCGTTGACGATCACGACGTGGTCGCCCGTGTCCAGATAGGGCGCCCACGTGGGGCGATGCTTGCCTTGCAGAAGACGCGCCGCGGTGGTTGCGACGCGGCCCAGCACCTTGGAGTCGGCGTCGATGAGACGCCATTCCCGGGCCACGTCCTGTGGTCTTGGCGCGTATGTAGTCACCGTCTGTTTCAACAAACCTGCCTCTCGGACGTACTGATGGTTTCCCGGCGTGCCACCGGAAACTACCGATGCTAACGATCCTTCCCGTTTGGTGTCAAGGCGATGAGGTTCGTCGGGGCCGCCCAGTCTGCGGCCGAACTGCGGTCCGGGTTGGTCTGAATCTTGCACGGGGTACGTCGTGGAGGCGAGACCAGCGCAGTGCGACTGTTGACTTTGTTGTTCCGTCAGGTCGCGCCCCTGGTCGGCCTTGACATCGGCTCAAGTGCCGTGAAGGTGGTCGAGATGGGCGCTCGTCGTCGCGGTACCGTCGCCGCCGGGTGGGCGCCGACACCGTTCGGCAGCATTGTCGATGGCGTCATCGTCGAGCGGAAGCAGGTCGCCGCCGTCGTCCGACAGGCGTTCGAGGCAGGCGGAATCCGGAGTCGGCGGGTGGCGGTGGCCCTGCCGGGAACTGTTGCGGTCATCAAGCGGATCGCGGTTCGGCCGCAGCCCCAGATTCGGCTCCCGGACGCAGTGGCCCGCGAAGCGGCCCGGCACCTGCCGTTCCATCCGGACGACGTGCACGTTGACTATCACCGGATCGCCTCCCGAGACTCAGGCGCGGCGGATCCCATCCATTTGCTGCTGGTGGCGGCGCGACGGCAGACGGTTGCGGCCTACGTCGATGTCGTAAAGGAGGCGGGCTGCACGCCGGTGGTGATGGACGTCGGTGCGCTTGCGCTACAGAACGTTCTGGAATGGGCCGAACGTGGAGAGCCGGACAGCGAGGCGGTCCTCCCGACCGACCACTCCGTTGCGTTGCTTGACGTTGGGGCGAGCGCCACTACTGTCCACGTCGCACGGGCTGGCGTCCCGCTCTTTGCACGCGACGTTCCCACGGGGGGAAATGCATGTACGGAGGCTCTACAGCGTGAGCTGGACCTTACCTTCGACGCGGCGGAGAGGTTGAAGCTGGGACTTCCGGTCCCGGAATGGACGTTGGCCGATGCCATGCCGGTCGTACGCGGAGCCGCGGACGCGCTGGCGCTTGAGGTCCGGCGAACCCTCGACTTCGTCGAGACAGGCGCGGCGGTCGAGGGCGCCGATCAGTCCTGCCGCATCGATCGGATCGTACTAACCGGCGGCGCCTCCCGAATCAGGGGTCTTGAATCGGCGCTCCGCACGCATTTCAGCGGTCCCGTGGAACGATTCGACCCGCTTCGCCGACTGACGAGGAAAAGTCGGGCGGCCAGGGACTCGGTGGGCTTCGACGCGTTGCGGGCAAGCGGTGGCATCGCGATCGGACTGGCGTTGCGGGGCCTTGACCTGGCACGGCCGCAGCGGGGAAACCAATGATTCGCATCAATCTGCTCGGCAGTCACGACGTCGGTCGTCCGGACAGTCCGGCAAGGCGGTCCGGAGAGATTCGGGAGTTGGCCGCCACGGTGGTGGCGCTGGCGGCAGTGGCGGCGGCGTCCGCCCTGGCAGTTTCCGAGGCATGGTCGTTCCGGGTGTCGGCGCGTGCGATCGCTGACGAAGTCGCGGCGGCGGACGCCGACCGCCGGGCGAACGCGGCGGCTGCGGAAACGCTGGAAGCGGAGGAGGAACGGCACGCCATCCTGGCTCGTCAGTTGGAGCAGCTTTCGCGCTGGCGGCAATCGCGTCCGTCGGCGGTTCGCCTGCTCGAGGCGGTGAGTCACGGCCTTCCGGATGAACTTTGGCTCACCGAACTCAGGCAGGAGGCCGGGGCAACGCTCCTGTTGGGCCGCACGACTCGGCCGGCGACGGTTTTCGAGTTTACGTCCAACCTGGAGAGTTCGGGGTGGGCAGCCGCCCCTGTGGAGGTGGCCGGGATCGATGTGGAAGGAGTGGGTCGGTTCGAGATCCGTGTAGAGGGATCGACAGCGGAGGAATGAGTGATGCATGACCGCAGCGAAGCGGCGGACCGGACCGGGAAAGTAGCGCGGATGCTATGGGAGAACCCAGTGCGGCGGGCCGGAACCGGTTGTGTCGCCGCCGTCGCCCTTTCTCTTCTGTTCCAGTTCACCTGGGCGTCGCCACGCGAGGCATGGCTGGCGATGCAACGGCAGGAACTGCAACAGGTGCGGGTGGGGCAGGCGGCGGCGACGCGAGCCGAGGAAAGGCTCGCTGAATTGTTGGACGATATCGCGCACCTCTCCCGCGATGTCGATCTCCTCGCCTCCGCCTACCCGTTGGAGCACGAAGCGCCAGCGCTGCTCCGGCAACTGTATGGCATTGCCGAACAGTCGGGCATGACACTCGTTGCCTACGCTCCGCGGTCGCCGGAGCCGGTAGCGGTCGGAGAAACGGCACTTGGCGGCACCCGGTGGACCGCGCAACTGGAGTTAACCGGCCACTTCCATGACTTCGCTGGTTTTCTCGATCGGATCCGCGCCCTGCCAAGAATGATCCGCGTGGGCGAACTGGCGATACGCGTGGCCGATCCTGCCGCCACCGATGGAAAGATCCTTGCTACCGGCACCGCCGAGACACTCGTGATCGACCGGGTCGTCCCATCGGCCGGGATGTCGTCCCCTCCTCGGGCTGCAACTGCAGTTGACAATCCGGCGGCCCGGTCGCCGGGGGAAATCGCGTACGACCCGGGTGGCAGGCGCGATCCGTTCAGGCCGCTGCTGGCGGAGGATGGCCCGGTTGTGCCGGAGGAGCGACCGGCGGGGCTCCCGGGAATCGCGGCCAGCGAATTGTCTCTGCGCGGCTTCGTGGTGGTGGACGGCGTCAGGCTGGCGGTTCTCGAGTCGCCCAACGGACGGAGCTGGCTCGTGCGCGGCGGCGAGAACCTGCTGGACGGCGTCATCGGCATTATCGGCACGGACGAAGTGAGAATCCGGACCCGTTCTGCGGGGAGCGATTCGCCGTTGCGCCTGCTGCTCGGTGCGACGCCGACCGGGAGGGAGAATGAGGCGGCAGGCAGGTGATGGCCAGACCTGGGTCGGTGCGGGGAGTGACGCTCGCGCTTGTTCTGGCGTTCGTCTCCACCGCGGGCGCACAGGACTACACCGGAGAGCCGGTCTCGCTGCAGTTCCAGAACGCCGACCTCCGGTCGGTGCTCCGTACCTTTGCAGACATCAGTGGGCTGAACCTCGTACTGGATCCGGCGGTGGCCGGGACGGTGGACGTCGCCCTGACCGACGTCCCGTGGGATCACGCACTCGACGTCATTCTGCGCACCAATCAGCTCGACTACGAGACGGAAGGCAACATCGTTCGTATTGCGTCGCTCGCAACACTCGAGGCGGAAGCGGAGCAACGACTGCGCCTGGCCGAGCGGGAGGCGCTCGCCGGCGATCTCATCGTCCGCACGCGCGCGCTCGGCCATGCCCAGGCGACGGAACTGGCGCCCCTCGTCACTCAGGCGGCGCTCTCTCCGCGCGGGCAGGTGCAGATCGATGCGAGAACCAACACGCTCATCCTTACGGACCTGGCGGCGCGCCTCGATGCGGCGGAGGCGTTGATTGACGTACTCGATCGACCACAGCCACAGGTGGAGATCGAGGCACGTATCGTGCAGGCGAGCGAGGACTATCTGCACGAACTGGGGGTCCGATGGGGTCTGACGGGCCGGACCGGGGTCGGGGGGACGGCGCGGGCCGCGGCCGGCGGCCGGCTCGGCGGAGTGCAGGGACCGGAAGCGGCTGATGCCGATCCGACCGCCAGTGTTGCGGAGAATGCCGGACGTGCGGTCGATCTTGGCGCCCGAACGGCTGCCGCGGCCATCGGCCTGGCGCTCGGGGCGATCGACGGCTCGCTGAATCTGGACGTCGCCCTCTCGGCTGCCGAGGAGCAGGGTGAGGTAAGAATCCTCTCGACTCCGCGAGTTACGACACAGAACAACGTTCAGGCAACCATCCGACAGGGCGACCAGATCCCGATCCAGACCGTCGCCAACAACACGGTTACCGTGACCTTCCGCGATGCGGCCCTGCGCCTCGCGGTCACACCCCGGATTGCGGCGGGCGACAGCGTGATACTGCAGATCGAGATCGACAACGACTACGCCGACTTCGCCCGTCAGGTTAACGGCGTGCCGCCGATCGTCACGCAGAGCGCGCACACTACGGTGCAGGTCGTCAATGGCGAGACAACGGTGATCGGCGGTATCTACGAGCGCGCGAGCACGCGGGCCGGACGCCGGGTTCCCGGTCTGTCTCGCATCCCTCTGGTCGGGCGTCTCTTTCGCAGCGAAGCCGACCGCCGCCGCGCGGATCAGCTCCTGATCTTCCTAACCCCCCGTATTGTCCACCCGTGAGCCGGACCTGCGCGGCGCTATAGTGCATGCGTGACGACGGAGGGGAAGGCGCTGGCGCCACCCGCGCTCCTGGACGCCCGTCTGGACGCCGTGCGATCAGCCTTGGCCGCACGGGAGATCGATGCGCTCGTCGTCAGCCACCTGCCGCATCTCCACTATCTGTTCAATCTGCGCGCAAGCGCGGGGCTGGCCGTCGTGGGGCGCGACCCGGAGGCTCTGACTCTCATCGTCGATTTTCGATACGCGGAGGCGGTTCGCCGCCTGCGGAGCGCCGGCGCGATGCCGCCCTCCCTCAAGGTCGCTTCGGTGGCGAGCGACGGCACCTACGACGGTGCGCTGGCGGAACGGATTCGCGCCGCTGATGTCCGCCGCATCGGCATCGAGTCGGATCATTGCACCGTGCGCCGCTGGCAATGGTTGACAGCGGCGCTCGATGGAATGGCGGAGATGGTTCCATCCGTGGAGTTGATCGAGCGGATCCGGATGGTGAAGGACAGCCACGAAATCGCACTGTTGCGTGCCGCCGGCCGCATGCTGGCAGACGCGGTTCCACCTGCCATCGCGGCAGTTCGGGCCGGCCGCAGCGAACTGGAAGTGGCGCGTGAGATGGAGGCCATCCTCAAGGAAAGCGGTTTCGAGGCGTTGGCCTTCGAGACCATCGTGGCGGCGGGTCCCAACGGGGCGCTACCGCATGCGCATCCGGGCTCGCGGCGAATCGATGCAGGCGATCTGGTGCTGCTCGACTTTGGCGGCGTCCATCACGGTTACTGCGTCGATCTGTCGCGTACGGTGGTGGCGGGAACGATCCGACCGGAGGCGCGCCGCCTCCTGGATGCGGTGACGGAGGCGCAGGCAGCGGCCATCGAAACCGCGGCCCCAGGCGCTCGCGCGAGCGATGTGGACGCGGCCGCGCGCGCGGTGCTGGCACGCCATGATCTGGCCGACGCGTTCGGTCACAGCACTGGCCACGGTCTCGGTATCGAGGTGCACGAGTTGCCCCGCATCGGCCGTCCGAGGGCGACGGGTACGGCCGAGAAGGATGACGTCGTCCTCGCACCCGGCATGGTCTTCACGATAGAGCCGGGAGTGTACATACCGGGCTTCGGCGGGGTCCGCATCGAGGACGACGTCCTGCTCACCGACACCGGATGTGACGTGCTGACCTCGCCCCGAGACTCACACGGGCAGACGCCGGCCGGGGCGCGACCGTGACCCGGATGCGTCTCCCGCGGCTCTACGCGATCGTTGACGCTGGAGTCGCCGGTTCCCATGGCTGGACGCCACCCGATTTGGCCGCCGCCTGTTTCGACGGCGGGGCTCGCCTGCTGCAGCTCCGGGCTCCCCGACTGGCGACGGCGCAACTTGAGCAGTGGTGCGACGCCATCGTCGCTCGCGCCGCGGGCTACGACGCCGCCGTGATGGTGAATGACCGTGCCGATGTTGCCCACGCCTGCGGCGCCGCGGGCGTACACATAGGTCAGGACGACCTGCCGGCTGCCGCCGTGCGGGACATCGTTGGTCCAGCCGCCATTGTCGGCCTGTCGACCCACACCGGGGTCCAGCTCGACGACGCCGCGTCGCAGCCGGTGAGCTACGTGGCCGTCGGACCGGTCTACGGGACGCCGACCAAGGCGACGGGGTATGCACCGGTGGGCGCAACGCTCGTGCGCGGCGCGACGTTGCGCCTTCCCGCGCATCCGGTCGTCGCGATCGGTGGAATCACTCTCGAACACGCGCCGGAACTGATCGCGGCCGGGGCGGATGCGGTAGCTGTAATCAGCGACCTGTTTCGGGGAAGCTCACCCGCCGCGCGGGTCCGGGCCTACGTGGATCAGTTGGGCGATCGCGCTCCGCCTTCCGCCTCTCCGTAGAAGAACTCGCGCGTCAACCGGCGGACCGTCCCGACGAGGAAGAGGACGCCAATGAGGTTCGGAAACGCCATGAAGCCGTTGAAGAGCGTACCGATGGCGAACGCGAGGCGTACCTCGGCGACCGAGCCGATCAGGACGAACGCCACGAAGACGGTGCGATAGGGCGTGATGACGCTCGAGCCGACGAGGAACTCGATGCACTTCTCGCCGTAGTAGGCCCACCCCAGTAGCGTCGACAAACCGAACAGGAGCGAGCAGACGGCGACGAGCAACTGTGAATATGGAATGGTCGTGCCGAACGCGGCGGCGGTCAGGTCGGCGCTCGCGCCCTGGTAGGCCGGGTCGGTCCAGAGGCCTGACGAAATGATGACGAACGCCGTCATCGAGCAGACGACAATCGTGTCTGTGAAGACCTCGAAGATACTGACGACCCCCTGCTCACACGGATGCTTGACCTTCGCGATGCCGTGGGCAATCGGCCCGCTCCCCAGTCCGGCTTCGTTCGACAGGACGCCGCGGCTTATCCCCGCTGCCACCACCTGCGCAATCGACGCACCGGCAACGCCGCCCACTGCCGCCAGCGGAGTGAAGGCGCCGGTCACGATCTGCAGGAAGATTGCAGGGATCTGGTTCGCGTTCAGCACGATGTAGACGACCGCGGCAAGCAGATAGAGGACGATCATCGACGGCACTAGCCGTTCGGCCACCGCGGCGATCCGCCGGATGCCGCCGAGAAGGATGAGCCCGACGACTACGGTGATCAGGATGCCGGGCATCCAGAGAGGCGGGTCGATTCCCGCCGTGCTGCGCGCCGCCTCGACGAACGTGCGGGCGATCGCGTTCGATTGCACCATGTTGCCCGTGCCGAACAGCGCGGTTGCCGCGCCGAAGACGGCGAAGAGCACGGCCAGGGTCCGGGCCGTCGGAGCATGGGGGATGCCGCGAACGATGTAGTACATCGGCCCCGCCGCCATCTCGCCGGTCTCCCGCGTAACCCGGTAGTGGACCCCCAGGACTGCCTCGGCGTACTTCGTCGCCATGCCCGCAATGGCGGTGATCCACATCCAGAAAACCGCGCCGGGCCCACCGATCAGGATTGCGGTGGCGACGCCGGCGATGTTGCCGTTGCCGACGGTGGCGGCCAGTGCGGTCGAGAGCGCCTGGAACGAACTGATCGTGCCTCGGCCTTCGCGCGACGGGCGGAACATGCCCCCGAACGTCTGCACGACGGCGAAGGGGAAGCGGCGCACCTGGACGAAGCCGGTCCAGACGGTGACCACGCCGCCGACCAGGACGAGCAGGAGCGGCAGGGCGAACGGGTGGTAGAGGAGTTCCTCGGCCCGCGCCAACCAGGCGGTCAGGGCATCCATGACTCAGAACATCGCGACCATGGTGCCGATGATGATGGAAGCGATTGCTGCGGGGCAGACCCACCGAAGCAGCACCGCCCAGACTCGCGGGGCCGGGAACCAACCGCCATGCGCCCGCAACTCCTCCAGCGCGCCGTCGACGCGCCAGACCCAACCGACGAAGATTGCGGTCAGCAGGCCGCCGATCGGCAGGGCGAACTCGTTCCAGACGGTCACCATCAGGGTCAGGAAGTCGATGCCGAGTCCGGGCAGGCTGGTGAGGACCGGAACCGCGCCGCTGGAGAGGGCGCACGGGATAGCGAACGCCGACACGATCAGCGTCACCGTGCCAACGGCGCGCCGCCGTGTCCAGCCGAGAGCGTCGACGCAGTGCGCCACCGGCACCTCGAGCAGCGAGATCGTGGAGGTCAGGGCGGCGACGCTCAGCAGCAGGAAGAACGTTGCTCCGAAAAGCTGTCCACCCGGCAGTGTGGCGAACAGTCCCGGCAGGACCGCGAAGATGAGTCCTGGCCCGCTCGCCGCGGGATCGAAGCCGGCTATGGAGAAGCCGGTCGGAAAAATGATGAAACCGGCGAGGAGCGCGATTCCGGTATCGAGCATGGCGATCCAGATGGCGGAGATCGCGATGCCGTCGCGCCTGCTCAGGTAGCTCCCGTAGGTGATCATGCAGCCCATGCCGAGGCTGAGCGAGAAAAACGCTTGGCCGAGCGCCGCGTTGACGATGCCGAAGTTCGCCACCTCCGAGAAGTCGGGCTGCAGGTAGTAGGCAATTCCCTCTGCGGCGCCCGGCAGCGTGACGGCGCGGATCGCCAGCAGCACGAGCAGGACCAGCAGCGCCGGCATCAGCGTCTTGGTGACGCGCTCGATGCCCGAACGGACACCGCCGAGCAGCACGCCGGCGGTGGTTCCGATGACCACTACGGCGAGGACAATGGCCACCAGACCGTTGGCCGTGAAGTCGCCGAAGAAGCTTCCCACTTCCTCAGCGGCGGTGGGGAGCGCGCCGGTTGCGGCAAACCACATGTAGGCAACCGCCCAACCCGCGATCACGGAGTAGAAGGAAAGAATGCCCGCGCCGGCCAGGACGCCGAGTCCTCCCACCAGCCACCAGGCGCGTCCCGGTGCGAGGGCGGCGAACGATCCGACGGGGCTCTGCTGGGTCCGCCGGCCCATCGCGATCTCCGCCACCTGGATGGGAATGCAGATGAGAAGCACGCAGGAGAGGTAGATGAGGACGAAAACGGCGCCGCCCCCCTGTCCCACCTGGGTGGGGAATCCCCAGATGTTGCCCAGACCGACCGCGGAGCCGGCCGCGGCCAGGATGAACCCGGTACGGGAGCCCCAGGCGCCGCGACCCCCCGGTGCAGTCATCGGGTCGCGCGCCGTTCCGGTTGACGCACGTGGCGGGAAGGGCAGGGCGGGACGGTCGGTGCGCCCATGTCGCGAGGCATTCTACCGAAACTCGGTTAGACTCCCAAGCGCATCGCTGCCAGACGAGATTTTCCTGCATGGCGTCCGAACCATCTCCTGCCGCTCTGAAATCTGCGCCGCCCGCTGGCGGTACGGCGCGCCACCTTGACGGCGCGGAAGTTGCCGAGGCAATTCGCGAATCGCTTCGGCCGCGCATCGAGGCTGTGCGCGTGTCGGCGGGGCGCCCGCCGGCCCTCGGCATCCTGCTCGCGGGAGACGATCCCGGTTCGGCCATCTATGTGCGGGGGAAGGTCTCGGCGGGCGAGGCGCTCGGCATGGCGATCGACCTGCGGACACTGCCCGCCTCCGCAACGTTCGACCAGGCGCTCGCGGTGGTCGAAGCGTTCAACCGTGACGACGGAATAGACGGCATCCTGGTGCAGTCACCGCTCCCGTCCGGTATGGGGGACGACGCCGAGCAGCGGATCTTCGACGCGATCGACCCGGCAAAGGATGCAGACGGCCTACACCCCGTGACCGTAGGACGGTTGGTGCAGGGCCGGCCGACGTTCTCGCCGTGTACGCCGTCCGGCATCATCGAGCTCCTCGATCGGCACGAGATCCCGATCGCCGGGCGGCGAGCCGTCGTGATCGGCCGGAGTGACATCGTCGGCAAGCCGGCAGCCATGCTGTTGCTGCACCGGCACGCTACGGTCACGATCTGTCATTCGCGCACGGTGAATCTGCCGCATGTCGCGTCCGAGGCAGACATCCTGGTTGCGGCGATCGGCCGTCCCGCCTTCATCAGGGCGGACTTCGTCAGGCCGGGAGCCACGGTGATTGACGTCGGCACGAACGCGTTGACGGACCGCGATCAAGTGGTTGCAATCTTCGGCGAGGGGAGCCGCAAACTGAGGGCGTTCGAGCGCCGCGGTCAGGTGCTCTCGGGCGACGTCCATCCGGAGGTGGCGAACGTCGCCGGAGCCCTCACTCCAGTCCCCGGCGGTGTCGGTCCGCTGACGATCACCATGCTGCTGTCTAATACCGTTCGCGCCGCCGAGGCACGCCTCGGCCTGTAGGCGAAAGCCGCCCCCCGGCCGGTGAGTCAGGCGAGGGCCCGGTAAATGTCGTCGACCTGCCGCGCGGTTTCTTCGAACGATCCGTCCGTGGTGACCACGAGGGAGGCGCGGGCCACCTTGTCCGTGATGGGCAACTGCGCCGCGAGGCGCTGGCGCGCCTCCGGCTCCGACAGGCCGTCGCGCGCCATCACTCGTGCGATCTGTGTCTCCGGCGCGCAGGCGACCACGACAACCCGGTCGAACTCGCCGTCACGCCCCGTCTCGAACAGCAACGGGATGTCCGCGATCGCGAACGGCGGCGGGGTTTCCGCAGAGGCGCGAGCGCTGAACCAGTCGTCGATGGCCCGTCGTATCGGGGGGTGAACGATCGCCTCCAGGTCTGCGCGCGCGGCCGCATCGCGAAAGACAATGGAGGCCAGCCGTGACCGATTCAGCGTTCCGCCTGCATCGCAGATCGCATTCCCGAATCGTCGCCGGATAGCCGTGTGGGCCGGCTGGCCCGGCTTCACTACCGTGCGCGCCAACACGTCGGCATCGATTGCCGGCACACCGCGCGACCGCAGCAGCCGGACGACGTAGGACTTGCCGGTGGCGATCCCGCCGGTAAGTGCCACCCGCAGCATCGTGGGAGTCCTCCCGCCGCTCCCGCTGCTCGCCCCGTTCGTGGGTTCCCCGCGCCGGCAGGGCAGCCGGCGCACCGGCGGGCGCGTCAGGCGGGCGCCTTCTCAGGCTCCTCCGTCTCTTCCGTCTCCTCGGCGTCCACCGGCGCGATCCGTTCCTCGACAAATGTGTTCCATTCGTGGCACTGCGGACACTGCCAGAGCAACTCGGTGCTCCGATAGTGGCACCGCATGCAGATATGGGGATCGAGATAGAACACCGATTCGTGGGTCAACGACAGGTACCGGTTAACGAGCGCCTGATCGAAGTCCAGGGTCATGAGCGACCGCCATATCGCCAGGTGAACGGCGAGCGCGTGTGGGTTGTGAACCAGGGAGTCGAAGAAGAACTCGAGCGCGTGCCGTGCGTCGCCCTGGGCCGCCAGGTGCTGGCCGAGAGTCAGGCGAGCGCGCCAGTCCTGGGGATTGGCGTCGATCAAGCGTCGGCAGAACTCGACGAAACGAGCGTGCCCACCCGCGTGGACATACGCCTTTTTCAGCCGCTCGAAGGCCAGGTATGACCGTTCCGGCGCGGTCCGGCTGATCTGTTCCCACCGCGCGATGGCTTCGGCGGCCTCGCCCTGCTGCATGTGCACGTCGCCCAGGTTGAGCGAGGCCGGCACGGTCCGCGGGTCGAGTTCGAGCGCCGTTTCGAAGTGCCGAACCGCCTGTTCGGGTGATCCCTGGCGAATCGCCTGAAGGCCCAGCTCGTTCTCCAGGAAGGCGAGGATCGCCTGATCGCGGGGCTTTTCCATGTCGGGGGCGATATTGGTGATCCGCTGGCGAATCGCGTGCGCTTCCTGCCATTGTTGCTGCTCTTCATGGATCTTCTGCAGATTGAGCAGCGCGTACTGGTTGCCCGGGTCGAGTCGCGTCACTTCGGAGAAGGCTTCAAATGCTCGGTCGATGAAGCCGCCCCGCTTGTAGTCGAGTCCGAGGCAGAGCAGGACATAGGCCTGTTCCATCTCGGTCAGCTTCGGCCGCTGCAACAACCGCTGGTGCAACTGGATGGCCTTGCTGACCTGTCCTCGCTCGCGGTAGAGGTTGCCCAGGATCAGATTGATCTCGAGCGCCGTCGAGTCCAGGCCCATGGCGCGCGTCAGCTCTTCTATCGCGAGGTCGATCTGGTTCGACACGAGGAAGTTCAGGCCGAGGATGTAGTGCGGCGACTCCCGGATCTTGCGGCGGTCGATCCAGCGTCCGTCCTGTAGCTTGTAGCGCTCCCAGGCCTTGCCGGCAGCGAGTCCTATGAGCAACGCCGCGATCGGAGCGAGCAGCAGCAGGGTTTCGGTCATTTGCCGTCGTCTCGCCGTCCTTCAGAACAGTTCGATCCGCCAGAGATCGTGCAGGTGGATGAGCCCCGCAATTCGCTGCCGGGCGTCAACCACGGGAAGCGACGTAATCTTCCGGCGCTCCATCAGGTGGAGCGCCTCGACGGCGAGCGCCCCCGGATCGATTGTAAGCGGTTCGGGCGACATCAGGTCCCGCGCGCGCTGCTCGGCAGGCGGCGGTGCCGATTGCCCGCGCGCCGGCAGATGGCGGCGCAGGTCGCCATCGGTGATCACGCCGGCCAGCCGGACGTCTGCATCCGCGACGCAGGTCATGCCGAAGCCACCGCCGGTGATCGTCTCGACAACATCGTAGAATGATGCGTTGGGTGTCACCACCGGCACCTCGCCACCCGAGTGCATCAACTGATCGACCCGCAGCAGCCGCTTGCCGAGCTGTCCGCCCGGATGAAGATGCGCAAAGTCCTCCTCGCGGAAACCCTTTCGTACGAGTAGGGCCATTGCCAGCGCGTCGCCCAAGGCAAGCGCGGCGGTAGTACTGGCGGTAGGCGCAAGGTTCAGGGGACAGGCCTCGGCCGAGACGCCGCAATCGAGCGCGACGTCGGCCGCCTGCGCCAGCGCGCTGTCTGCCGAGCCGGTGAGGGCCACCAGTCTGGCGTCAAGCCGGCGGGTCGTTTCGATCAGGCGCACGAGCTCCGGGGTCTCGCCGCTGTGGGACAGCGCGACCACGACGTCCGTCGAGTGGATCGCGCCCAGGTCGCCGTGCACGGCCTCCGCGGGGTGGATGAAGTACGCCGCCGTCCCGGTGCTCGATAGCGTCGCGGCGATCTTGCGCGCGATGATGCCCGATTTGCCCATGCCGGTGACGATGACGCGGCCCGAGCTCGACGCCAGGAGGTCGACCGCAGCGTCGAAGCGTTCATCCAGCCGATCGGCGATCCCCGCCACCGCCTCCGCCTCGATGTGGATCACCCGCTTGGCCACGTCGATGGCCGTCTCGGTGGCGGGCAGGTCGCGTACGCTCATCCTCCGTCCCTCGCACCGGTGGCGACGCGCGGCCGGTGACACGCTTCGGCGATGGCCGTGAGCCGTCTCAGCAGCGGTTCGAGCCGGTCGAGCGGCAGCGCGTTCGCGCCGTCGCTACGGGCGCGAGCGGGATCGTCGTGCACCTCGAGGAATAATCCGTCGATGCCTGCCGCGACCCCGGCCGTCGCCAGCGGCTCGATGAACTCGGGCCGCCCGGTGCTGGCGCTGCCGCCGCCCCCGGGCGACTGCACGCTGTGCGTCACGTCGAAGACCACCGGGCAGCCGAGGGAACGAAGCAGCGGGAACGACCTGAAGTCGACTACGAGGTCCCGGTAACCGAACAGCGTTCCGCGCTCCGTGAGGATTACGCGATCGTGTCCGGAAGCAGTCGCCTTCGCTACCGCGTTCTGCATGTCGAGCGGCGCCATGAACTGACCCTTCTTCAGGTTCACGGTTCTTCCCGTCGCGGCGGCCGCCACGACCAGGTCGGTCTGACGAGCAAGCAGGGCGGGAATCTGCACGATGTCGGCCACCTCGGCGACCGGCGCGGCGTGGGCCGGCTCATGAATGTCCGTCAGGATCGGCACACCGAGGCTGGCCTTGATGGCTGCGAGAATCCGTAGTCCCTCGGCCAGGCCCGGTCCGCGGAATGACTCGATGGAGGTGCGGTTCGCCTTGTCGTAGGACGCCTTGAAGACGAACGGCACGCCGCAGCGCCGGGTGACGTCACGCAGTGACTGCGCCATCGTCGCGGCATGCTGCGCGCTCTCGATTACGCAAGGCCCCGCGATCAGCGGCAGGGGCTTGCTGTCGCCGAACGTTACGCCCCCGGCAGCGACCGTTCGCACGCCACCATTCTATCGAGACGAGCGTCGCTGATGGAGAGAGGGGGGTGGATCAGGCAATCGACGCAGTGGCGGCACCCGTCTTCACCGCCACTCGGTGCTCGTGCGCGGCCCGTACGAACCGCGCGAACAGGGGGTGCGGCGCGTGCGGTTTCGACTGGAATTCGGGGTGATACTGCACGGCGACGAACCAAGGGTGGCGCGGGAGCTCGATTGCCTCCATGAACTTCCCGTCCGGGGACCTTCCGGAGAAAACCAGTCCCGCCGCGGCGAGTCGTTCCTCGTAGGCGCGGTTGAACTCGTATCGGTGGCGGTGCCGTTCGTGGATTGTCTCTCGGCCGTATGCTGCGTGGGCCTTCGTGCCAACCTGCAGTTCGCAGGGGTAGCTCCCGAGCCGCATCGTTCCGCCGAGATCGTCGACGCCCAACAAGTCACGCAGCTTGTAGATGATGTTGTGCGGCGTGGCTTCGTTGCATTCGGTCGAATCGGCGCCATCAAGGCCACAGATGTGGCGGGCGAACTCGACCGCCGCCCATTGGAATCCGTAGCAGATGCCCAGGTACGGGATGTCCCGCTCGCGCGCCACCTGGGCCGCGCGCATCATTCCGCGGGTTCCCCGGTTTCCGAAGCCGCCCGGCACCAGGATGCCGTCCGCGCTGGCCAGACCCAGGTCGTTGCGGGCCGATTCCAGCTCCTCGGCGTCGATCCATTCGATCCGGAGATTGAGGCGGTGCGCGAAACTGGCGTGCGACAGCGCCTCGTTCAGGCTCTTGTAGGAGTCCTCGTAGCCGACGTACTTCCCGACGATGTGGATGGTGACGTCGTCGGACGGGTGCCGGATCCGTTCGACCAACTGTTCCCAATCCGTCATATCGCACGTCGTGTCGGACAGACCGAGCTGCTTGAGCACGATCCGGTCGAGTCCTTCGCCGGAAAGGACGAGTGGCACCTCATAGATGCTGTCGACGTCTTTCGCGGTAATCACCGCCTCTTCCGCGACGTCGCAGAACAGGGCGATCTTCTGTCGGATCTCGCGCGGCAGCAGCCGGTCGGTCCGGCAGAGCAGGATATCGGGATGGATCCCCAGCGAACGGAGGTCGCGCACGCTGTGCTGGGTCGGCTTTGTCTTCAGTTCTCCAGCCGCGCCGATGAACGGCACGAGCGTGAGATGAACGTACAGCGTGTGCTCGCGACCGAGGTCCTGCCGTAGCTGCCGGATTGCCTCGATGAACGGTTGGCTCTCGATGTCGCCCACCGTGCCGCCCACTTCGATCAGGACAACGTCCACGTTGCCCTGTCGCGCGACGATCTGCATCGCCCGCTTGATCTCGTTCGTGACGTGCGGGATAACCTGGACGGTGCCGCCGAGGTAGTCGCCCCGTCGTTCCTTCTCTATGACGGACAGGTAGATCTTGCCCGTGGTCCAGTTGTGGTTGCGCGTCGTGAGGGTGTTGGTGAAGCGTTCGTAGTGGCCCAGGTCAAGGTCGGTTTCCGCGCCGTCGGTCGTGACGAAAACCTCACCGTGCTGGTACGGGCTCATCGTCCCCGGATCCACGTTGACGTAGGGATCGAACTTCTGCAGCGTGACGCGATAGCCGTGGCCCTCGAGGAGAGCGCCCATGGAGGCGGCAGCGAGGCCCTTGCCAAGCGAGGAGACGACGCCGCCGGTTATGAAGATGTACTTGACAGGACGGCCGGCATCGGTCACCGGCGGCTCGTTCGTCGGAGGCACCATCAGCGTCGCGGTTCCAGGGGTCCGCCGGACGACGGGCCGCCGTTCATGGCGTGGCCATCTCGTGCGGCCACAACCCGGCGGACGTGTTCCAGATCGTCCGGCGTATCGACGCCGACGGGAACGGATTCCGTCTCGACCACGCCTATCCGCATGCCCATCTCCAGCGCTCGCAACTGTTCGAGTCGCTCCGTTCGCTCCAGCATTGTTGGCGGCGTGTCGGCCAGCGCCAGGAGCGCGGCAAGACGGTAGGCGTAGAGGCCGATGTGTTTCCACGCTCGGGAGTCGCATGCGGCAGCGTTGGCGTCCGCACCGTGCGGAATCGCGGCCCGGGAAAAGTAGAGGGCGTCGCCCCGCCTGTCGATGACGACCTTCACCACGTGCGGGTTGCCATGCTCGACCGCGTCCATGATCGGACAGCAGGCCGTGACGATGCCCAGATCGGGATCGCTCGCCAGTCTTGTCACGATGCGATCGATCAACGCCGGTTCGATCAAGGGTTCGTCGCCCTGCACATTGACGACGACCGGTGCGTCGAGCTCGCGGGCCACCTCCGCGAGCCGGTCGCTGCCGGTCGGATGGTTGGGCCGGGTCAGCCGCGCCTCGCCGCCGAAGGCTCGGACGGTGTCCGCGATGCGCGCGTCGTCGGTTGCGACGATGACCCGATCGACCAACGTGGCCGCCGAGGCGCGGCAGTAGACATGCTCGATCATCGGTCGGCCACAGATATCCGCGAGCGGTTTTCCGGGCAGGCGACTCGACTCGAAGCGGGCCGGAATGACTGCGGTGGCCGAGACGAGTGGAGCGGATCTGGTGGGCTGTGCCGCCGCCGCAGCAGGGTGCACGGAGAACAATAGCATACGGCGTGCCGATGCGTGCAGTGACGTGCAGAGGGCTGCCAGGTGGACCGGGAGTCTCCCGACCATCGTCGCCTGCGGCTCCGATGGCCTCCCAGCCGGGCCTGTCTGGCAGACTGCACCATTCCATGGCGCAGTCTGCTAGGCTGAACAACGGAGAAACGACGCAGCGATGTCATCCTGGCGTGTCGGCCTGCTCGTTGCCGGAAGCGCGTTCCTGACTGCAGTGCTCGCCGCCGCGACGACGGCGCGTCGCGCGGACGTGCCCGTAGCCGCGAGTCTGGTGCCGGCCCCCGCACCCGAATCCGTCGCCGCAGCGGTTGCGAGGCTCGATGACGCGCCCGATCTTGCCGCATCGATGGCGCTTTTGCGGGAGCGTCTCGCAGACACGGACGCACCGCGCATCGGCAGCCGGAACCCTTTCGCGTTTGGACGCGACGCCTACGCCGCCGATGCGCTACCGGTTCCGGCAGCACCGTCCTCCGACGCGACGCCTGGCAGAGATGAGGTGGAGCGAGCGCCTGGTGCGACCCCCGTAGACCGGTTCGGTTTGGTTCTCTCGGGGATTGCCGTCACGGACGTGGGCGACGGGGAAGTAGCTCGGACCGCCATCCTTACGGCGCGCACCGGTGAAGCGCTTCTCGTGCGCGGCGGCGACAGCCTCCCCTCCAACTGGCGTGTCGTTTCCGTGAACGAGGCCAGCGTTGTTCTGGAGCACGCAACAGGCGCGACGCGCCAACTGGCGCTGCCATGAGGGGCGCGAGCAGGTGTGCGTTGCGCCTATCCTGAAGTCTGCACCGCTTCACGGCGCAGACTCCGGCTAGAGACGAACCAGGTCGGCCGACGAGATGGCCGGCACGGCGCGAATCTCGCTGAGCACGTCGTCGCTCACCTCCGCTGCGCCCGCCGCGTTGCCGCCTCCGGCGCCGCTTGTTCCAATGCGGACGACACCGATCGCTCCCGCCTCGTTCCTGCCCAGCGCAAAAGTGGAGATGTTGATCCCGTGCCGTCCGAGGATCGTGCCGACTTCACCGATGACACCCGGCTGATCGCTGTTCCGGATCACGATTAGCGCTCCCTCGTTGAGCGGCACCTCCACCTCGACGCCGTCAAGCCGCACCAGGCGTGGCTGGTCGGGTTCGAAAACCGCCCCCTCCGCCCAGTACTCCTGGCCTTCGGCGTGGAGCTTCAACGAGATCAGGCTCGTGAAGTTCCGCGGGCGCGAGCTGCGCGATTCGACCACCTCGAGCCCTCGCTGTTCGGCGACGGAGCGGGCGTTCACCAGCGTCACGACGCTCGACACCACTTCGCGGAAGAGACCCATCAATGCGGATCCGACCAGCATCTCGTGCGATTCGTCCGCCAGCGCGCCGTAGTAGCGCAGGCCGATTCCGCTTACCCGGCCTCCGGAGAGTTGGGCCACGAGGCGGCCCATCCGTTCCGTCAGCACCAGGTAGGGCTGCAGCCGCTGAAACTCTTCCGCATTGACCGACGGAAAATTGACTGCGTTGCGCACCACTCCAGCCCGGAGGTACTCGCGGACGCCGGTAGCTGCTTCGACACCGACGAGTTCTTGCGCCTCCGCCGTAGCGGCTCCGATGTGCGGTGTGGCGACCACCTCACGCCGCCCGGCAAGTGTCGTGTCCGGCGGCGGTTCCTCCCGAAACACGTCGAGCGCGGCGCCGGCGATGCGTCCTTCGTCCAGGGCCTCGGCCAGCGCTGCCTCATCCACCAGGTCGCCCCGTGCCGTATTGATGATTCGGGCCCCCGGCTTGCAGCGAGCCAGCAGCTTCCGCCCCAACATGCCGCGCGTCGCCTCAGTGGACGGCAGATGAAGCGTTATGAAGTCCGAACTCGCCATCAGGGTCTCAAGCGGAACCAGCTCGATTCCCAGGTCGGCCGCCACCTGCCCGGCGACGAACGGATCGTGGGCGACGATGTTCATGTCGAACGCACGCGCGCGCCTAACTACCTCCCGGCCGATCCGGCCCAGTCCGACCACACCGAGGGTCTTGCCCCGCACTTCGGCGCCCTGCAGCGTTCGCTTGGACCACCGGCCCGCCTTCATGTCCGCGTCGGCTCGGGTGATGGATCGCGCGGAGGCCAGCATGAGCGCCCAGGCATGTTCGGCCACGCTGATGCTGTTGGCGCCGGGGGCGTTCAGCACCAGGATCCCGCGCGCACTGGCCGCATCCAGGTCAACGTTGTCCACACCGGTGCCGGCGCGGGCAATGACGCGAAGCTTCGGC
Organism: uncultured Vicinamibacteraceae bacterium; assembly: GCA_964636705.1. GTDB lineage: Bacteria > Acidobacteriota > Vicinamibacteria > Vicinamibacterales > UBA8438 > VXRJ01. The sequence continues at coordinate 113,608 of CAZWUJ010000007.1, read as the reverse complement.
GCCGCGGCAATCAGTTCCGCAGTCACTCTGGTAGCCCCGCGTACGATCAGCCCGTCGGCGTCGGCAACGTCGGCTGCGAGGGTCGAAGCCGAACGCCCCTGCTGCGCATCGATGGTCCAGCCCTCCGATTCGAGAATCGCGGTGGCCGACGGAGGAAGCGGTTCGGGAATGACAATCTTCATGGTACGGCGGTGATCGGAAGCGATGTTGCAGGCGCGGCCGGCTCAGGCAGCCACTGCCGGTGGGGCGAACGGACGAACGAATTCGTTGAACCTGTCTGGTGAACGCATACAGTATAATCCCCGTTTTTCCGTTGCGGCGCGAGGCCGGCACTGGGCGCCGGCACGTTGCTGCGGCGCCACCGGAGGGATGCCGCATCACGATAGTGCAAGTCGCTGGAACAGTCCGGTGGACGCGGCTTGGTGACATCTGACGAGGGAGTCTTCCACAAGGTTTTCCACAGTTTCTGTTGAAGAATCTGTGCAACGCGGGAGCAGCACGCACGCATGGCAACGTTCAAGCAACTGACGCCCCCCACTGAGGGGACCGGGATCACGGTCGGGGACGGCGCGCTGGTCGTTCCGGACGATCCCATAATTCCGTTCATAGAAGGCGACGGAATCGGTCGGGACATCTGGAGAGCATCGGTTCGCGTCTTCGACGCCGCGGTGGCGAAGGTCTACGACGGGCGAAAGCGCGTCGTGTGGTTCGAGGTGCTCGCGGGAGAGAAGGCGCACGAGCAGACCGGGGAATGGCTGCCGACGGATACGATCGAGGCGGCGCGCACCTACAAGGTGGCGATCAAAGGCCCGTTGACCACCCCCGTGGGCGGCGGGATCCGCAGCCTCAACGTCTCGATCCGTCAAATCCTCGATCTCTACGCGTGCGTACGCCCGGTTCGCTACTTCTCCGGGACGCCGTCGCCCGTCCGCAATCCGCAACAGATGGACGTCGTGATCTTCCGGGAGAACACCGAGGACGTCTACGCCGGGATGGAGTGGGAAGAGGGCACTCGCGCGGCGAGCGACATCATCGAGTACTTCCGCGCGAAGTTCGGCAAGAAGATACGTCCCGACTCCGGCATAGGGCTCAAGCCGATTTCGATCACTGGCAGCAAGCGTCTGATCCGGAAGGCTATCCAGTACGCGATCGACAACGATCGGAAGAGCGTAACGCTGGTCCACAAGGGGAACATCATGAAGTTCACCGAGGGGGCGTTCCGCGACTGGGGCTATCAGTTGGCGAAGGAGGAGTTCGGCGAGCGGACCATCGGTGAATGGGACGATGGAGACGTTGACGGCAAGGTCGTCATCAAGGATCGGATCGCCGACAGCATGCTGCAGCAGATTCTGACCCGCACGTCGGAGTACGATGTCATTGCCACCACCAACCTGAACGGCGACTACCTTTCGGACGCCTGCGCCGCCCAGGTGGGCGGGCTCGGGCTGGCGCCGGGAGCGAACATCGGCGACGAAGTGGGCTTCTTCGAGGCGACGCACGGCACTGCGCCCAAGTACGCCGATCGCGATGTCATCAACCCCAGCTCGGTCATCCTGTCGGGCGCGATGATGTTCCGCTACCTCCATTGGAACGAGGTGGCGGACCTCATCGAGGCCGGGATCGAGCGGTGCATTCAGGCGAAGACGGTTACCTACGATCTGGAGCGCCTCATGGAGGGTGCGACGAAACTGAAGACGTCGGAATTCGCCGACGCCATCATCGCCAACATGTAGGGGCGGCGGATCGACTGCAGTCCAACGGAACGGAGCAACAGCAGAGATGAATCGGAAGGTATCGGTGATCGGGTCGGGCAACGTCGGGGCAACGGCCGCCCGGAGCGTCGCGGACAAGGAACTGGCCGACGTGGTCATCCTCGACATCCTTGAGGGGGTGCCTCAGGGGAAGGGGCTCGACATGCTTGAGGCGTGTCCCGTCGAGGGATCCGACGCACGCGTCCTCGGCACCAACGACTACGCGGACACGGCGGGTTCCGATATTGTCGTCATCACCGCGGGCCTTGCACGCAAGCCGGGCATGAGCCGCGACGACCTGCTGAACAAGAACACCACCATTATCCGGAGTGTCACCGAACAGGTGATGAAGCACTCGCCCGACTGCATCGTCATTCCGGTAACGAACCCGCTCGACGCGATGGCGCAGGTCGTCTACCGCGTGAGCGGACTGCCCCGGGAACGGGTCATCGGCATGGCCGGCGTACTCGACTCGGCGCGGATGCGCGCCTTCATCGCGGACGCTCTCGACGTGTCGGTGGAGAATACTCACGCATTCGTTCTCGGGGGCCACGGCGACACGATGGTCCCGTTGCCGCGCTACTCGACGGTCGCCGGGGTTCCGATTACGGAGCTGCTCGACGCCGCAACCGTCGACGCCATCGTTCAGCGGACCGCGCACGGCGGCGCCGAGATCGTGAAGCTGCTCGGCACCGGGTCCGCCTACTACGCTCCCGGCTCCGCCGTCGTGGAGATGGTTGAGTCGATCCTGAAGGACAAGAAGAAGATCCTTCCGTGCTCGGTCTTTCTCCAGGGCGAGTACGGCATCAGCGACCTGTTCGTCGGGGTCCCGTGCAAGCTGGGGGCGAACGGCCTCGAGCAGATCATGCAGATCTCGCTCACCGCCGACGAGTCGGCGGCCCTTCAGAAGTCGGCCGCCGCCGTGCGGGAGTTGGTTCAGATCATCAACATGTAGCTTCCGCGCGCGACGTCGGCGTCGCGCCGTGAGACCTGCAGGCCGCCCGTGAAGATCCACGAGTACCAGGCGAAGCAGTTGTTCGCGGCGGCAGGGTTGCCGGTGCCGCGAGGCGACGTGGCGCACACCGCGGCGGAAGCGCGCGACATCGCCGGGCGCCTTGGCGGGCGCGTCGTCGTAAAGGCTCAGATTCATGCCGGCGGCCGTGGCAAGGGGGGCGGCGTGAAGGTCGTGGACGACGCCGCCGAGGTGGAGCGGGTGGCGGAGACGATGCTCGGTATGACCCTCGTCACCGCGCAGACCGGTCCCGAGGGCCGAAGGGTCGGGCGGCTGCTGATTGAAGAAGCGCTCGACATCGCCCGTGAGCTGTACGTCGGACTCGTGATCGACCGAGGGCTGGCGCGTCCGGTTCTGATGGCCAGTTCCGCGGGGGGCATGGACATCGAACAGGTGGCGGCCGAAACACCTGAACTGATCCACCGCGAGGCGATAGATCCCGGTGCGGGGCTGCTGCCGTTTCAGGCGCGGCGCGTGGCGTTCGCGATTGGGTTGACCGGCCGTGCGGCGAATCGGGTCGCGGCCGCCATGCTGGCTGCGGATAGGGCGTTCCGCAAGGTGGACGCATCGCTGCTCGAGGTGAACCCGCTGGTGGTTACCAGCGGCGACGGTGTTCTGGCTCTCGACGCCAAGATCAATCTGGACGACAGCGCTCTCCCGCGCCATCCCGAACTGGTCGAGCTGCGCGATCTGGCCGAGGAAGACCCGCTCGAGGTCGAAGCGTCCAGGCATGCACTCAACTACATCCGTCTCGACGGCACCATCGGCTGCATGGTCAACGGCGCCGGCCTGGCGATGGCGACGATGGACATCATCAAGCTGGCGGGCGGTGAGCCGGCGAACTTTCTCGACGTCGGCGGCGGGGCGAACGCCGATCAGATCAGAAACGCGTTTCGGCTGTTGCTGGCCGACGAGAACGTCCGGGCTGTGCTCATCAACATCTTCGGTGGCATCCTCCGGTGCGACATCCTCGCCGAAGGCGTGATTGCGGCAGTGCGCGAACTCGACGTCACCCTCCCGGTGGTGATTCGGATGGAGGGGACCAACGTCGACCAGGGCAACCGGATGCTGCGGGAAAGTGGTCTCAATTTCACCACCGCGCCGTCGATGGGTGAAGCGGCCGAGCGCGTCGTGGCGCTTGCCGCCGGCGGCGCCACGAACTGAAGCGTCACGCGAACCAGCGGCAGTCGATCCATGGCGATCCTGATTGATGAGACGACGCGGCTCCTGGTGCAGGGACTGACCGGCCGAGAGGGTACGTTCCACGCACGGCAGGCAGCCGCGTACGGCACCACCGTCGTCGGCGGCGTTACCCCCGGGAAGGGTGGATCGACGCACGAGGGGTGGCCGGTGTTCGACACGGTCGCCGCCGCGGTGGAGGCGACCGGCGCCAATGCATCGGTGATCTTCGTGCCGCCGGCGGCCGCGGCCGACGCAGTAATGGAAGCGGCCGACGCGGGGGTAGGCGTCGTCGTCTGCATTACGGAGGGGATTCCGACGCTTGACATGGTTCGCGTGATGGCGTTCCTCGCGGAGCGTCCGACGCGCCTGGTCGGTCCGAACTGCCCGGGCATTCTCTCGGTCGGCAAGGCGAAGGCGGGGATCATCCCCGGACATATCGGGAGACCCGGCCCGGTTGGCATCGTTTCCCGCAGCGGCACGCTCACCTACGAGGCGATGCATCAGTTGACGCGACTTGGGCTCGGCCAGACGACCTGCATCGGCATAGGCGGCGATCCGGTGATCGGCACGGACTTCATCGCGGCGCTCGATCTGTTCCGCCAGGATCCGGAAACCGAGGCGGTGGTGCTGATCGGCGAGATCGGCGGGACGGCCGAAGAAGAGGCGGCCGCCTGGATCGCCGCACAACTGGACAAGCCGGTAGTCGGGTTCATTGCGGGCCGGACGGCGCCTCCCGGACGCCGCATGGGCCATGCCGGCGCCATCATTGCTGGCGGCGCGGGGACCGCGGCGGACAAGATGTCCGCTCTTGAAGCCGCGGGGGTGAGTATCGCCGAGAGTCCGGCGAGCATCGGCGTGACCATGGCCCGACGCCTCGGCCGTCCGGCATGACCCGTTTTCGGCAGGTTCGCGGCTGCTGCGGGACGCGGTTGGCGCCTGCCCGTGGCGCCGGGTATCCTGTATAATTGAGGGCTGCGAACCCGCGCAAAAAACCACACCATGGCACTTCCTGACGTCGCAATCGAAGACCGCCCCGCGGTCGGCGGCACGCGCCGCATCGTCAACGATTTCAGCATCCAGGTCGCCACCGTCAACGGTTCCGGCAGCCAGACTGCCAACCTGGTGCTCCTACGCTCGATTTTCAAGATGGGCGTCCCGGTGTCCGGCAAGAACCTTTTCCCGTCGAACATCGCCGGGCTTCCCACATGGTTCACAATCCGCGCCAACCGGGATGGCTACATCGCCCGCAAGGAGAAGGTGGACATCCTGGTCGCGATGAATCGGGAAACCGCCAACGAGGATGTGCTCTCCCTCTCGCGAGGGGCTGCCGTCGTATACGACGAACCGCTCGAGCTCGACACGCTGCGCGACGACCTGATCTTCTATCCGGTCCCGTTCGACAAGCTGGTCGCCGGAGTTACCACCAACGCGAAGCTCCGCCGTCTTGTCCGCAACATGATCTACGATGGCGTGCTGGCGAAGCTGCTCGAGATCGACCTCGGCAGCATGGAAGAGGCGCTGCAGAAACAACTGGGCGGGAAACCGAAGGCGGTAACTCTCAATCAGCGCGCACTCGAGATCGGTTTCGAATACGCCACTCAGCATTTCGAGAAGCGCGATCCATACGTCGTTGCGCCCTTGGAGCGGACCCGCGGCTTGATGTTAATCGAGGGGAACGCGGCCGCCGCGATCGGCGCGATGATGGCGGGTGTCACCGTCGTGACGTGGTACCCCATCACGCCTTCGTCGTCGCTCTGCGAGACGCTGATCGACTACCTGCGGAAGTACCGGATCGACAAGCAAACCGGCAAGGCAACGTTTGCCGTCGTGCAGGCGGAAGACGAGATTGCGGCGCTTGGCATGGCGATCGGAGCGGGATGGGTTGGTGCGCGGGCGATGACCTCGACGAGCGGGCCGGGCGTCTCGCTCATGAGCGAGTTCGCCGGTCTCGGCTACTACGGGGAGGTGCCGGCAGTCATCTTCAACATTCAGCGAGTCGGACCGTCCACCGGATTGCCGACGCGCACCGCGCAGGGTGACATCCTCTCCACCGCCTTTCTCTCACACGGCGACACGCGGCACCTGATGTTGTTCCCGTCGTCGGTGAAGGAATGCTACGAGATGGCTCTCGAGGCCTTCGACCTCGCCGAGCGGTTCCAGACCCCGGTGTTCGTGATGAGCGACCTCGACCTCGGGATGAACACCTGGATGTCCGAGCCATTCGACTACCCGGAGCGGCCACTTGATCGCGGCAAGGTGCTCGACGAGGAAACGCTCGCGCGCATCGGCGCGTTCGGCCGCTATCGCGATATAGACGGCGACGGTATTCCCTACCGCACGCTGCCCGGCGACCGGCTCCCCGCGTACTTCTGTCGCGGTTCCGGCCACAACGATCTCGCGCAGTACAGCGAGAGGCCGGACGACTACCAGAACAACGTCGATCGGTTGACGCGGAAGTTCGAGCAGTCGCGGAACTGGATGCCGACGCCGGAGCATGACGAGTGCAAGGAGGCGACCGTCGGCATCGTAGCCTACGGTACAAGCCACTGGGCGGTGATAGAGAGCCGCGACCAGTTGCGCGCCGAGGAAGCCCTCGAGACTTCGTACTATCGGATCCGCGGATACCCGTTCCGTACGGCGCCTCTCGCGCGGTTCATCGAGCGCCACGAGCGGGTCTACGTCGTCGAACAGAACCGCGATGCGCAGATGCTGAGCCTGATGAAGCTCGAACTGACTCCGGAGCTGACCCGGCGCCTCAGGAGCGTACGGCACTATTCGGGGCTCCCGATCGACGCAAGGTCGATCACTGACAGCGTCCTGCTGCAGGAGGGGCTCCGGATCGAGCGGGCGACCCCGCATCCCCGTCTGCCACACAAGGCGGGGGTCGGGGGCGAGTAGCGGGGTTGAGGCGTCGCTCGACGGAAGCGACGCAGGTTGGCGGGAATCCAAACACGGAGGCAAAGAGACGATCGTGGCAACGGTACCAACCGAACCGTCGAGACCATCGCGCGCGCCGCGGCCGCGGGTAAACCGGATCGGCCTCGACGCGAAGGCTTATCGCGGCTCGAAGACGACGCTCTGTGCGGGCTGCGGGCACAACGCCATCTCGGAGCGCATCATCAACGCCTGCTACGAGATGGGGGTTCAGCCGGAGCAGGTGATCAAACTCTCTGGCATCGGCTGTTCCAGCAAGAGCCCGGCCTATTTTCTCGGCCAGTCGCACGGCTTCAACGCGGTGCACGGTCGGATGCCGTCGGTCGGCACGGGTGCGCTGCTCGCCAACCACAAGCTGGTGGCGATCGGGGTCAGCGGCGATGGTGACACCGGGGCGATCGGGATCGGACAGTTCGTCCACCTGATGCGGCGCAACCTCCCGATCATCTACATCATCGAAGACAACGGCTGCTACGGCCTGACCAAGGGGCAGTTCTCGCCCACCGCGGACATCGGGTCGAAGGCGAAGACCGGTGTCGTGAACGACTTGCCGCCGATCGATACCTGCGCGCTCGCCGTCGAGTTGGGGGCGTCGTTTGTCGCCCGCTCGTTCTCCGGCGACAAGAAGCAGCTTTCCGCAATCCTGAAGGCTGCGCTCAGCCACCGCGGCACGGCGATGCTGGACGTGCTGTCGCCGTGCGTGACGTTCAACGATCACGAGGGTTCGACCAAGAGCTACGCCTACGTGAAGGAGCATGATGATCCACTCGAGGAGCTCGACTTCGTTCCGTACTTCGAGGAGATCGACATCGACTACGAACCGGGTGTAACCCAGGAAGTGGAATTGCACGACGGCTCGCGGATCTACCTTCGGAAGCTGGATGAGGACTACAACCCCTTCGACAAGGTGCAGGCGCTGAAGGTGCTCGAGGAGACCCGCAGCCGCGGGGAGTTCGCCACCGGACTGATCTACGTCGAGCCCCGGAAGACCGATTTCCTGACCGCCCTCAACCTGGTGGACGAGCCGTTGGCGACCCTCCCGGAAGCGCGCGTCCGTCCGGGAAAGGCGGCCCTCGCCGAGATCATGGAGAACCTGCGCTAGGCGGCGCGCCGCATGGAACGGACGCTCGCCATAGTGAAGCCGGACGCAGTGGCGGCCGGCCACATCGGGGCAATCATCGGGCGGATTGAGTCGGAAGGCCTTCGGATCCGCGCCATGCGGCTCGTCTGTCTAACGCGGGCGGAGGCCGAGGGGTTCTACACGGTTCACCGCGACAAGCCTTTCTTCTCCAGCCTGACCGCCTTCATGTCGTCCGGCCCGGCCATCGTGCTTGCACTCGAGGGAGAGAATGCGATCCGCCGCTGGCGCGAGATCATGGGCGCCACGAATCCCGCAAAGGCCCCGGAGGGCAGCCTGCGCCGGCAGTTCGGCACGTCGATAGAACACAACGCGACGCACGGATCGGACGCGACGGAAACCGCCGCGTACGAGTTGGGCTACTTCTTTCGCGGCGTCGAGATAGGGTGAGGGTTGCGGCGGGTTGACCCAAAATTGTCTCGCGTAGTACCCTTTTTCGCCTGCCGGTTCGCTCCTGGTGCGCGTGTCTTCGACACGTCAGCGGTAACCCGGACGCACCGCCGGGCATGTGAGATCCCCTGACGTCGTCACCGATGCAGAAGCTGGCCGAGCAGGAAAGTGCCCCGCGTGCAGGCCCGTTGCGCCAGGCGCCCGCGCTGGCGGTGCAGTTCTTTCTGATCCCGCTTGCCGTTGTCGGCATGGTGGTGCTGGTGTACGGCGGTTTCCGCATGCTGGTTACTACGGAGCGGACTCCCCAGGAACTACTCGTCGATGTTCAGATGGGCGGTCGCGAACGGAGGTGGCCGGCGGCGTACGAGTTGTCTCGACTGTTGGCCAATCCGGAGACCGAGGCGCAGAACCCGCAGCTTGGCGCGGCGATCGTGCAGGCCTTCGCCGACGCCGATGGGGGCGACTCGCGGCTGCGGCGTTACCTCGCCCTGGCCATCGGGCGACTCTCAATCCCTCCGGCGAACGCCGTGGATGCACTGCGCGCCGCCCTCGACGATCCCGACAGCGAGACGCGCATCAGTGTCATCTGGGCGCTGGCGTCCCTCGGTGACGCAACCATCGTGGGAGATATCGAGGCGATGTACGCCTCCGACGACGCCGGCGTCCGGAAGATGGCGGTCTATGCGCTCGGCACTCTCCCGGGCGGCGGCGACCACGCGACGCTCCGGAACGCGCTGGATGATCCCGCGGCCGACGTGCAGTGGAACGCCGCGGTGGCCCTCGCTCGGCACGGCCGTGACGAGGGACTCACCGTAATCCGGCGAATGCTTGACCGCGAATACGTCACGCGGATGGTAACGCGCAACGCGTCAGCCGAGGCGGTGATAGACCCGGTCAGCGAGGTGATCGTGAGCGGCCTTCAGGCTGCGGCCGCGCTCGGTGCCGGCGAACTCCGCCCGTCGGTCGAGGCCCTGAGTGAATCGGACGCCAACCTGCGGGTGCGCGAGGTGGCGATGAAGACCCTGGACGTGTTGAATCAGTCGATGAGGAGTCGGACCGGATGAATCCCCTGACTGCCGTTGTCATAACCGGGATCGCCATGTTCGTGGCGCATATTCTGGTGATCCTGCTGTTCCGCGAGAAGCCGGCGCCGAAGCCGAAGGTTGCCGTCCCGGCCGAGGCGGCGCCGGCGGCACGTGCACCCAGTCTGGCCGACCGGGTTGTCCCACGCACCGCCGACGACATGTCCCCGCTCATGGGCCGCCGCGGCTGGATGGGTCTCGCGTGGGGCGCGTTCACCGCGTCGACCGCCGGTTGCCTGGCTGCCACGGGCCGTTTCATGTTCCCGAACGTTCTGAACGAGCCCCCGCAGCAGTTCACGATCGGCTTCCCCGAGGAGTACGCCGAGGGGGTCGACGAACGGTGGAAGGATCGGTTTGGCGTCTGGGTGGTCCGGACCCCGTTCGACGATTACCACGAGTCGTCGGGTTTCTATGCGCTGCTGGTCACATGCACGCATCTCGGGTGCACGCCGAACTGGCTCTCGGCAGAGAGCAAGTTCAAGTGCCCGTGCCACGGCAGCGGGTTCCGCCCGACTGGCATCAACTTCGAAGGGCCGGCGCCCCGACCGCTCGAACGGGCCCGGATTGTGCTGGCGGAAGATGGACAGATCCTGATCGACAAGGCGCGAAAGTTCCAGGAGGAGTTGGGGCAGTGGACCGACCCGGAGGCGTTTCTCGGCGTCTAGGTCTGCCTCCCGCGACGTATCGCAACCGAACGAATGAACCATGCCCAAGGCGAAAACGATTGAACCGCAGGAAAGCGCGCTGGTGCGCTTCTGGAACTGGCTGACCGAGACGCAGATCTGGGCGTCGATCTTCCGGCATGCGGCACCCATCAATGACCGCAACCGCGTGCTGGTGATGCTGTCGAACGTCTTTCTGCACCTGCACCCGGTCCGGCTCAAGAAGCACGGCGTCCGCCTGCGCTACACCTGGTGCATGGGAGGGCTCAGCTTCTTCCTGTTCCTCGTATTGACGTTCACCGGCCTGCTGTTGATGTTCTACTACCGGCCGACCCTCGAGTACGCCTACTCGGATATCGTCGGCCTCCGCGAGCATGTTCCGCTCGGCATCATGCGTGAGATGCACCGGTGGGGCGCTCACGCAATGGTGATCACCGTCTGGCTGCACATGTTTCGCGTCTTCATGACCGGCAGCTACAAGCCGCCCCGCGAGTTCAACTGGAATGTCGGCGTGATCATGCTCGTGCTGACGCTGCTGCTGTCGTTCACCGGCTACCTGTTGCCGTGGGACCAGTTGGCGATCTGGGCCATCACGGTCGGTTCGAACATGGCGCGGGCGACTCCCTTCCTCGGCTACGAAGGACCGGGCGCCTCGCTGCTCGCCATCGGCGACGTGCAGTTGATCCACGCCGCGGACGACGCGCGGTTCGCGCTGCTCGGCGGCACATTCGTCGGCGAGGGGGCGTTGCTGCGCTTCTACGTGCTGCACTGCGTGGCGCTCCCGCTGGTGATCGGGTTCCTGATGGCCATCCACTTCTGGCGCGTCAGGAAGGACGGCGGCATTTCCGGCCCGCTCTAGACGGGTGGAACGGGGCTGATCGAAGAGACGGACGGAGCAGACACCACGATGGACGCGATCAAGGGATTCTTCAATTTCGTCGCCGATCCGCGGCTGTTCTTCATCCTGTCGGTGCTGGCGCTGGTCTTCATCGTCTGGAAGCGGGAGGTATTCGCGAGGAACACCGTCGGCTATGGCCTGATGGCTTTCCTCACCGTGTTCTTCCTGTTCGGGCTGACGGACGAGAACTTCGTCCTGATCATCGCGAAGCCGGACAATGTACCGATCGTCGCCCTCATCTTCCTCGTGATCTTCTTCACGTGGTACGCGATGCGCGAAGCGGTGCGGAACGACCGGCGGATGGCGGCGGGCGACGACCCGATCGAGAAGCAGGAGTCGGACCGGGTGTGGGTCTGGCCCGACCTTGTCTACACCGAGCTCATCTCGCTCGTGCTTTGCAGCGCGATCCTGGTTGTGTGGTCGATAGTGCTCGAAGCACCGATCGAGCAGCCGGCCAACCCCGCCAACACGCCCAACCCGTCGAAGGCGCCCTGGTACTTCCTGGGACTGCAGGAGATGCTGGTCTACTTCGACCCGTGGCTCGCCGGGGTCGTGCTACCCAGCCTGATCATCGTCGGGCTGATGGCGATTCCCTACATCGACACCAATCCGAAGGGAAACGGCTACTACACGTTCAACGAGCGGAAGGCGGAGATCACCATTTTCCTCTTCGGGTTCGTGATCCTCTGGTCCTCATTGATCGTGCTGGGCACGTTCCTACGCGGGCCGAACTGGAATTTCTTCGGCCCGTTCGAGTATTGGGACGTTCACAAGCTGGAAGCGCTGAACAACGTGCAGTTGTCGGAATACCTCTGGGTGCGCGCGCTCGGCACCTCGTTGCCTGAGAACATCCTGCTGCGCGAGGGGCTTGGCATCATCCTGTCGATTGCCTACGTGACGGTGTTGCCCTACCTCCTGGCCCGGACGGTCCTCAGGGGCTACTACGAGAAGATGGGGGCGACGCGGTTCTACGTCGGCGCCTTCCTGTTCCTGATGATGCTGTCGTTGCCGATCAAGATGCTCAGCCGGTGGCTGATCAACCTCAAGTACGTCGTCTCCATTCCGGAGTTCTTCTTCAACATCTAGTCGAGACCCATGCCTGACAAGAAGAGCGTCGGCCACGCTTACAACATCGATTTCCTGAACGTCGTCTTTGCGACGTCCAGTCTGTTCCTCTTCTTCACCACGATCTGGATGGTCTTCGACGACTTCGATCGGGAGTGGAAGGGCTACCAGCGGAACTTCGTTCTGCTTGAGGAGTATGTCACCCGGCTCAGTCTGCAGGCGGCCCAGGCGGGCATCGATCAGGAGCGCATTCAGCAGCTCAGCTCCGAACGCGCGGCGGCGGAGCAGGAACTGACGCAGAACCAGGCGCAGGTGGACGAGCTCGAGGCGCAGTTGGCGCAGGTCGAGGCGGACTTCTACCGGACTAACCAGGAGTTCAACTTCCTGAAGGCGGATTACGACGTGGCGCGCTACGACTACGAGGAGTTGCGCCTGGAGGACCCGGAGGAGGCCGAGGACGTTCGCCCCGAGATCGACGCCATGTACGAGCAGTGGGTCGACCTCGGGATCCAGGTCGAGGAGTTGACCGCGCGACGCGATGAGCTGCGTGGGCAGATCGGCCAGTTCACGGGCGGTGTTACGGACGCCGATAGCGAGATCCGCGCGCTCACGGCGGAGGCGACGCGGCTTGCCGAACGGGTGGCCGAGCTGCAGGTCGACTTCGTTGGCGATGTCCTGCTGAACGCGCCGCTGCTCGACTTCATGGCGCCCAGCCTGACGGTGCAGCAGACCATCACCCCGAATGTCGTCGACGAGTTGAACTTCATCCGCTTCCAGAAGATGGACCGTTGTACGTCGTGTCACATCGCGATCGACCGGGAGGGCTACGAGGGCTATCCCCAGCCGTATCGAACGCATCCGAATCTGGACGACTACATAGGCAGCGCGTCACCGCATCCGCTCGCGCAGGTGGGATGCACCGTCTGCCACGAGGGCATGGGCCAGTCGATCGGGTTCGTCCACGCATCGCATACGCCAGGTACTGAAGATCAGATGCACGTCTGGGAGGAACAGTACGGCTGGGCAGAGCCGCATCTGTGGGACTACCCGATGCTCCCGACCGACATGACGGAGGCTTCCTGCGCGAAGTGTCACCGCGAGACCGTGCATGTGCCGGAAGCCGAGAATCTGAATCTCGCATACGGGCTATACGAGCGGGCGGGCTGTTACGCGTGTCACACGACCACAGGCTTCACCGATCTGCGCAAGCCGGGACCGAATCTGACCAGGGTCTCCGCGAAGCTGGAGCCGGAATGGGTGGCGAACTGGATCCGCGACCCGCGGGCTGTCAAGCCAAGCACCTGGATGCCGCGCGTCTGGTACAACTCGAACACCAGCTCTCCGGAGGACGCGGTTCGCAACGAGGTGGAGATCGACGCGACCGTTGCGTACCTGTTTGCCAATGCCGATGACCATGAGTTCGCTGTCGCTTCGCCGCCGTCGGGCGACGCGGCGCGTGGCGAGGAGCTGGTCAACGGGGTGGGCTGCCTGGCGTGCCACATCACCGAGGACATGGACCGGCTCGCCGCGGGGGCGCTCCGGACATTTGGCCAGCCACTGCAGAACGTCGGCAGCAAGACCAGTTACGAATGGCTGTTCGACTGGGTGCGCGACCCGCGCCACTTCAGCAGCGAGACCTACATGCCGGACCTCCGGCTGACTGACCAGGAAGCGGCGGATGTCGCGACGTACCTGGCGACGCTGGGCGGTCCGGAAGGCCGCGCCGCGGAAGCAGCCTACACGCAGGAGGATGTAACCGCGACGTTGCTCGACTACGTCCGCTCCGTGCTGCCGACCGCGGAGGCGCAGGAGTTGGTTGCGGGGCTGTCGCCCGAGGAGCAGCAGCTCGAGTTGGGGCAGCGCGTCATCGCTCGCTACGGCTGCTTCAGTTGCCACGAGATAGGCGGCTTCGAAGACGCCCAGCCGATTGGTATCGAACTCTCCGAGGAGGGTTCCAAGCTGCTGCCCCGGCTCGACTTCGCATTCGTCGACGATATCCCGCACACGAAGGTGGAATGGTTCAAGGAGAAGATGCGGGATCCCCGCTCGTTCGACCGGAACCGCGTACTGCAGCCGCTCGAGAAGCTGCGCATGCCGGACTTTGGCATGAGCGAAGAGGAGGCGACGCTGTTCGCCACCGCGATCATGAGTTTCCAAACCGATGTGCAGCCGCTGGCGGCGCAGGTGCCGCGTTCGGCGCGCAATGACACGTTGCGCGAGGGGCGCAATCTCGTGCGCCGGCGGAACTGCGTCGCCTGCCATGAGATAGAGGCGGATGGTGGCGACTACGTGCAGTTGCTGGACGATCCTTCCCTGGCGCCACCCCTGCTGACGCCACAGGGAGCGAAGGTACAGCCCGACTGGATGTACGCGTTCTTCCAGAACCCGATCCCCATTCGGCCGTGGCTCGAGGTGAGGATGCCGACATTCGGCCTGGACGACGCGCACTGGAACATGGCGATCGACTACTTCGGAGCGATATCCGACACGATCGGCGAATTCCGCACGCATGCGGAACTGACGGCGGCTGACGTTCCGAATGAGGGGGAGGAGTTGTTCGAGTTGTTGCGGTGCCAGCAGTGCCACGTGCTCGATACGATCCCGGCCGATCAGCCGACCGACAATCTGGCGCCCGATCTGCGAATGTCACGCGAGCGGTTGCAGCCGGAGTGGATCATCGACTGGCTGCGCGCGCCGCTGGAGATTCAGCCCGGCACCCGGATGCCCATGTTCTGGACCGAGTTCCCGGCGTCACCCTACCCGCAACTTGACGGCGACGGTCAGGCTCAGTTGGAGGCGATCCGCGACTACCTGCTGACGTTCCGTGGCGGGCCCAGCCCGCTTAGCGGGAACTAGGAGTCTGCGCCGTGGAACGGTGCAGGCTGCTAGATAGGCCCGGTTGGGCGGCCATCGGAGCCGCAGGCGACGATGGTCGGGCTAGCGCGAACCGGGATCCCGCAGCTCAGCCACGGCCGCGTCGGTATCGATGAATTCGGCGCCGGCGGCGCGCATCTCTTCGACCGCCCGCGCCCCATCACTTGCATCCAGGTTGACGGCGGCGATGGCGTCGGCAACCACTGACACCTGCAGTCCCTTGCGGCAGGCATCGAGGACCGACGCGCGCACGCAGTAGTCGGTAGCCAGGCCGCAGACCGTCAGGTGGTCGACGGCACGCGCATCCAGAGCCGCTTCCAGGCTTTCTCCAGTAGCTATCGTCCCGTCGAAAGCCGAGTAGCCGTCGGAGTCAGGAGCGGTTCCCTTGCTCACGAGCGCAGTCTCCGCCGGGAGCGCCAGCTTCGGATGGAACTGGGCGCCGTTGGTCCCCGCCACGCAATGCACCGGCCAGACGCCGCCTCCGTCGCTAAAGTGGGATGATCCGGCCGGGTGCCAGTCGCGCGAAGCGAAGATCGGCGCGCCGGCCGCAACGTACGCACTGGTCAGGCGGTTGATGGGGGGTACCACGGAGTCGCCACCGGGTACGGCAAGGGCGCCGCCGGTGCAGAAGTCATTCTGCACGTCGACGACCAGCAGGGCCTGTCGAGTCTGGCCGGTCACGGGTGATAGATTACACCTGCCCGGGCGACCTGGGGGACCCCGCACGTAGCAATGGCCACGGCACTCTCAACTGACCTGTACGAACTGACGATGGCGGCAGGCTACTTCGAGGGTCGTGCCGATGCCATCGCCAGCTTCGAGCTGTTCGTCCGGGAACTGCCGCCGGAACGAGCCTACCTGGTGGCGGCGGGGCTCGATCAGGCGCTTTCCTGGCTGCAGGAGCTTCGTTTCACAGCCGAGGAGATCGCGTACCTTCGGACAATCCCGGCCCTGCGTCGCGCTCCGGCGGATTTCTTCGATTCCTACCTGCCGGCGTGCCGCTTCACGGGCGATGTCTGGGCGGTTGCCGAGGGGACGCCGGCTTTTGCCAATGAGCCTTTGCTACGCGTGACCGCCCCGATCATCGAAGCGCAGATCGTCGAGACCGCGCTCCTTGCCACCGTGGTGTTCCAGACAGGAGTCGCCAGCCGCGCGTCCCGCATCGTCCGGGCGGCCGCCGGCCGTCCGGTGTTCGAGTTCGGGACGCGACGCGCGCACGGCGTCGAATCGGGACTGCTTGCCGCGCGCGCCGCCTGCATCGGTGGCTGCGAGGGCACATCGAATCTGGCGGCGGGGCGCGCGTTCAATCTGACGGTCTCGGGCACCATGGCGCACTCGTGGGTGATGGCGCATGCGAGCGAGAGAGAGGCATTCGAGCGATTTGCCGGTTTGTACGGTGATCAGGCAGTTCTGCTCCTGGACACCTACGGCGCCATCGAGGCAGTGGGCCGAATTGCTGCGGCTCGGCTCGAACCTGCCGCGGTCCGGATCGACAGTGGCGATCTGCTTGAGGGCAGCCGGGCGGTTCGGGGACAACTCGATGCGTCGGGTCTATCCGGGACGCGGATCATCGCGAGTGGAGACCTCGACGAGCATCGGATTGCGGCGCTCCTGGCGGCGGATGCGCCGATCGACGCGTTCGGTGTCGGCACCGCACTTAGCACGGTTGCCGACGCTCCCGCGCTCGGCGGCGTGTACAAGTTGGTTGAGATCGAACGCGACGGTCGCGCGGAGCCTGTTCTGAAGATGAGTCGCGAGAAGGCAACGCTACCGGGCAGGAAGCAGGTGTGGCGCTTCGGCGGCCCGGACGGCGCTGCGTCGGGCGATCTGATCGGCTGTGCAGAGGAGGCGCCCCCTGCGGGAGGGACGCCGCTCCTCGACCTGGTGATGCTGAAGGGACAGCGTCTGGCGCCAGCGCCGCCCGTAGCCGCACTCCGCGACCGCTGTCGCCGGGCGGTCGATCAACTGCCACCCTCGCTCCTGCGGCTTGCCCGCGCAACTCCTTACCGCGTGGATGTGAGCGAAACCTTGGTCTCCCTTGCCGCCACGCTCGGGCTGCGGCTCGGGTCGCGGGGAGTTCCTCATCAGGACAATTCATGAAGGCGATCGACGATCGGTTGGGACGCATGGACCTGCCGCCGGCGCTGGCGGACGCGATGCAGGCGGAGGCGAAGGAGTGGACGTCGACCGGACGGCTCGGGCGCCTATGGCAGCGAGATGGCTCGGTCTGGACCGGAAGCGGAGAGGAGCAGTGGCTCGGCTGGCTCGATCCGCCAGCGTCCGGCGGTGCTGAGTCCCGGCGCCTTGCCCGTCTTGCGGCCCACGTCCGTGAAGCTGGACTGCGCCAGACCGCACTTCTCGGCATGGGTGGATCGAGTCTCTTTCCCGAGTTGCTGGGGCGCGTCTTTGGTCCCGGGAGCGGACTTGGCCTCCACGTGCTCGACTCGACCGACCCTGCCCAGGTGCGGACATTCGAATCCCGGCTCGATCTTGGTCGCACGCTTCTTGTTGTCTCGAGCAAGTCGGGGACGACGCTCGAGACAAGTCTCTTTCTCCGGTATTTCCTTGACCGCCTCCGCACTCATGTCGGCGCACAGGCGGCGGCGCGCGTCGTTGCAGTTACGGACGCTGGATCCGCGCTCGACGACCTGGCTATTTCCCAAGGCTTCGGCGCTGTTTTCCACGGCGACTCCAACATTGGCGGACGGTACTCGGCGCTCTCGTATTTCGGGCTCGTGCCGGCCGCCGTCATGGGTCTCGACATCGACGTCCTGCTGGGTCGCGCGGAGGCGATGGCAGCAACCTGTAGCGCCGAGTCTCCCGCCGACCGCAACCCTGGCGTTCGGCTCGGTCTGCTGCTTGGTTTCGCCGCGCAGGCGGGGCGCGACAAGCTCACGCTTGATGTCTCCCCCGGCCTTGGTGGCTTTGGCGCCTGGATTGAACAGTTGGTGGCGGAATCGACGGGCAAGGCGGGACGCGGGTTGATTCCGATTGACGGCGAGAAGCTGGCCGAGCCGTCAGCCTACGGCGACGATCGCATGTTCGTGTCGATCCGATGCGCCTCGGAAGGCAACGATACACGAGACGCGGCGCTTGGCCGACTTGCCGCTGCCGGCCATCCGGTGGTGCGCTGCGTCCTTGGCGATACGTACGACATCGGGGCCGAATGCTATCGATGGATGTTTGCCACCGCCGTTGCCGCCGCGGTGATGGGCGTCAACCCGTTCGATCAGCCGGACGTCGAGGCAAGCAAGGCGGCCACTCGGGCATTGACAGACGGTGGGCACGATGCAAGAGATGCGGCCGGACGGCGGCGGGATGACAAGCCGGTGGCGCGCCAGACGTACGACACGGGCGAGGTGGCCGCCTGGGCCGCCCGTCCGTACTCCACAGCGCTCCGCCGGGCGGCTGGTCGCGCGGCGACTCTTGAACGGTTGCTGGCGGCGCACCTGCGGCGGATCCGCAAGGGTGACTATGTGGCCCTGCTGGTCTACGTCGAGATGGATGAAAGGCACCGCGTGCTGCTCGATCGGATGCGCCACGACATTCACCGCGCCACCGGTGTTGCGACGACGCTCGGTTTTGGTCCACGCTTCCTCCATTCCACGGGCCAACTGCACAAGGGTGGGCCGGAAAGTGGCCATTTCCTCGTCATCACGGCTTGCGACACGGGAACTGGCGACGTGTCGATACCGGACTACCCGCTCAGCTTCGGCGCGGTCAAGGACGCTCAGGCCCGCGGCGACTGCACCGTATTGGCGGAACGCCGGCGCCGCTGCCTGCGGCTTGCCATCGAAGGAGACCTCGAGGAGGGCCTTGCGACGATCGCCTCGCTGGTTACCACGGTCCTCGGGCTGTAGAATCCCGGTCCGTGGTTCAAGCGTGAACTGCTACGTACCGGTCCAGCGGGGCGGACGCTTGGCCAGAAACGCGGCAATACCTTCCCGGAAGTCGGCGCTGGCGTAGCAACTGACGATGAGATCCCTGCCAAGTGAGGATTCCATCCGACGGTGTTCCTGTATCCGCCGAATCATCTCCTTGCTGGCGCGGACGGTGAGAGGTGCATTGGACGCGATCGTCTCTACGTACGCCGAAACGGTCGCTTCGAGCGCGCCAGGGGCGACAACGCAGCTCACCAGACCGATCGCTTCCGCCTCGGCCGCGTCAAGCAGTCTGCCAGTGAAGAGAAGCTCCTTGGCTCTAGACGTCCCGATCAGATCGATCAGGCGCCCGTGGTTCGCTCCCGACAAGCAGTTGCCCAGGGTCCGTGCGATCGGAATCCCGACGCGCGTCCGGTCGGTGGCCACCCGGAGGTCGCACGCAATCGCCAGCGCGAGTCCACCCCCGGTTGCGGCGCCGTCGATTGCTGCGATGGTCGGCTTTGTCAGGCGCTCAAGCCGACCGACCACGCTGTCGATCCGTTGCTCGTACGCGATGCCGTCCTCACCTCCGCCGGTCCCGCTCCGGAACTGCTGGAACTGCCCGATGTCGGTCCCGGCGACGAACGCTTTTCCACCCGCGCCTCGCAGGACGACCACCCGGACGCCATCATCCTGTTCGGCCCGGTCACACGAGGCGACCAGCGCGTCGTACATCTCCCAGGTCATTGCGTTGCGCGCTTCGGGACGGTTGAACGTGATGACGGCGCGGGGGCCGTCGGACTGGTAGAGAACTTGGGGCGTGGACACGGATCAGGACCTCCGGAGCCATGACATCGAAGCACGACCGGACTGAGCGATTGATGGGACAGACACCGCTCGACGGCCTCCGCGTACTCGACGTGACCCAGGTCATGGCGGGGCCGTATTGCGCAATGCTACTTTGCGATATGGGGGCCGACGTGATCAAGGTTGAGCCGCCCGCCGGCGATTCGTCGCGTCGCATGGCTGGCGCGCGGGGTGGCGACAGCGCCGCCTTCAACGCCGTGAACCGGGGCAAGCGCGGAATCGTCGTCGACCTGAAGACCGCGGCGGGCCGCGATGTCGTGGCACGTCTCGCCGCAACCGCCGACATCCTGATCGAGAACTACCGTCCCGGTGTGATGGCGAAGCTCGGTCTCGACTATGCAACGCTCGCTGCAGTGAACGGCCGTCTGATCTACGCATCCATCTCCGGCTACGGCCAGACGGGACCGTCGGCGGGGAGGGGGGGCTTTGACCTGGTCGCACAGGGGGTCTCCGGTTTGATGTCGGTTACCGGGGAGCCGGATCGGCCGCCCGCCAAGGTAGGTGTTCCGCTTACGGATCTGGGGGCGGGGCTCTTCGCCGTCTGTGGCGTCCTGGCCGCCCTCCATCACCGTGGCCGGACGGGCGCCGGACAGCACGTCGACACGGCGCTGGTCGATGCCGGTGTTGCGCTCTCGGTGTGGGAGGCGACGGAGCTTTTCTCAACCGGCAACGTTCCAGGGCCGCTTGGTTCCGCGCATCGGATGAGCGCGCCCTACCAGGCAATCCGGTGCGCCGACGGCTACATCACGCTGGGTGCCGCGAACGACCGTATCTTCGCGCGCCTTGCCCGCCTGCTGGGGCATCCGGAGTGGCTCGACGACGAGCAGTTCAGCGTCGACGGCGCTCGGGTGGCCAACCGCGAGGCGCTGGCGGCGGCTATCGAGGAGGCGACGACTGACCGCCCGCGCGCGTACTGGTTGCAGCAGTTCGAGGCGAACGACATACCGTGCGGTCCCATCAACACCTACCGCGAGGTCGTCGACGACCCGCAGGTGCGGGCGCGCGAGATGGTGGTCGAGACCAGGCACCCAACGCTCGGCGCCATCCGCACGCTCGGCACGCCCATCAAGCTGGGCGGCACCCCCCTGCAGCCGGGGCGGCCTGCTCCCTTGCTGGGCCAGCACACTGACGAGGTGCTGGCCGAGGCGGGCTATGGCCGGGAAGCGATCAAGGCGCTCCGCGCCGGGCGCGCTGTGTTGTAGCTGCTCGCCGCGACCCGCCGCCCCAGTTGGCAACCCTGCGGTTCGCGGTCGGGATTCAGGCGGATTCCACCCGGCGGGCGAGAGCGTCCGCCACTTCGGCGGTCGAAGCACTCCCGCCCAGATCCCGGGTAAGGAGAACGCCTTCCGCTATCTGGTCCTCGATTGCGGTGACGATGGCCCGGGCCGCCTCCGCCTGGCGCAGGTGATCGAGCATCATCGCGGCAGTCCAGATCTGGCCGATCGGGTTGGCGATACCTTGACCGGCGATATCCGGCGCGGAGCCGTGGACCGGTTCGAACATCGAGGGAGCGGTCCGTTCCGGATTGAGGTTGGCCCCTGGTGCGAGGCCGATCGAACCGGCAACGGCGGGGCCGATATCCGAGAGTATGTCGCCGAAGAGGTTGCTAGCGACGATAACGTCGAACCAGTCAGGGTGCTGAACGAGGTGGGCCGACAGGATGTCGATATGGAACTGGTCGGTCGCGACGTCGGGAAAGTCGGCCGCAATCGCCGCGAACCGCTCGTCCCAGTAGGGCATGCTGTGGATGATGCCGTTTGATTTCGTTGCCGATGTCAGATGGCGTTTCTCGCGCGTCCGCGCCAACTCGAACGCGTAGCGGATGATCCGATCGACACCGCGCCGCGTGAAAACGGCCTGCTGAACCGTCAGTTCGTCGTCGGTTCCGGCGTAGAGGCGACCGCCTATCTCGGAGTACTCCCCTTCGTTGTTCTCGCGGACGACGACGAAATCGATCTCCTCCGGCCGCCGGTCGGCGAGTGGCGAGCGTACGCCCGGCAACAGACGCACTGGCCGGAGGTTGACGTACTGGCCGAACGTTCGCCGGATCGGGATCAGCAGACCCCACAGCGAGACGTGATCCGGCACGCCGGGCCAGCCGACGGCTCCCAGAAAGATGGCGTCATGGTGCCGCAGCCGATCAAGGCCGTCCGCCGGCATCATCCGGCCGCTCTCGGCGTAGCGCTCGCAGCCCCAGTCGAACGTCGTCCAGTTGCAATCGAAACCGAACCGCCGGCCGGCCGCCTCCACGACGCGGATAGACGCGGGCACGACCTCCCGGCCGATGCCGTCGCCAGGAATGACCGCGATAGAGTAAGCCGCCAAGCTACAACGTGAAGCCGCGCTCGTCGTGCAGCGAAATGTCGAGTCCGACCGATTCCTCTTCTGCCGTCACGCGGATTCCCATCATGGCGTCGACCAGCTTGATGAGGACCAGCGTCACGATCGCGCTGTAGACGATCGTCGCCGCGGCGCCGACGAACTGCAGCCAGAGCTGCGCACCGATGCCGTTGTCGAGACCCGAGCCGCCAAACGCCTGGGCCGCGAAGATGCCGGTGAGGATGGCGCCGACGAATCCGCCCACGCCGTGGACTCCGAAGACATCAAGCGAGTCGTCGTAACCGAGCGCGCGCTTCAGGTTGCTGGAGGCGTAGAAACAGCAGATTCCCGACGCCGCACCGATGGCGAGGGCGCCGATCGGTCCCACGAAGCCGGACGCTGGCGTGATGGCGACGAGGCCGGCGACCGCGCCGGTAGCGATCCCCAGAACGCTCGGCTTGCCGTGCCGCACCCACTCCGCGAGCATCCAGACGAAGCCGGCGGTGGCGGTTGCGATGTGGGTCACCGCCATGGCCATACCGGCAACACCGTCCGCGGCCAG
This sequence comes from uncultured Vicinamibacteraceae bacterium, assembly GCA_964636705.1. Taxonomy (GTDB): domain Bacteria; phylum Acidobacteriota; class Vicinamibacteria; order Vicinamibacterales; family UBA8438; genus VXRJ01. The sequence continues at coordinate 91,012 of CAZWUJ010000007.1, read as the reverse complement.
TTGGCTACCCGCGTTGAAGCCGAACCAGCCGACCCAGAGCATCGAGGCGCCGACAACCGTCAGCACCAGGCTGTTGGGTGGCATGGGCGTCCCGGGGAAGCCCCGCCGGCCGCCGAGAACGATGCACAGCACCAGCGCCGCCACTCCCGCGTTGATGTGAACGACGGTGCCCCCGGCGAAGTCCAGCACGCCCATCGCGCCCAGCCAACCGCCGCCCCATACCCAGTGGGCGACCGGGGCGTAAACGACAGTGACCCAAAGCGCCATGAATACCATCATGGAAGAGAACTTCATGCGTTCGGCGAACGCGCCCACCATCAGGGCCGGCGTAATGATCGCGAAGGTGAGCTGGAACATCTGGAACACGGTCTCCGGGATCGTGCCGGATACGGTGTCGACCCCGACATCGGAGAGGAAGAACTTCCCGATGCCTACGAATGCGTTGAGCGACCCACCGTCGCCGAACGCCAGGCCGTAGACGTAGATGGTCCAGAGGATGGTCACCATGCAGGTGATTGCGAAGCACTGCATCATCACCGAGAGAACGTTCTTTACCCGCACCAGGCCGGCATAGAAGAGCGATAGTCCCGGGATGGTCATGAAGAGCACCAGGACGCTCGATGTCAGCATCCAGGCGGTGTCTCCGGAACTGAGTTCCTGTGCCCAGGCCGCCCGGGGCGCCAACAGCAGGGCGGCCGCGCTCAATGCTCCGGCGCGGAATCCCGTGCGACGAACCGTCGACGACTCGCCAGCCGCGTCGCGGTGGTGACGTTCCTTCGACGGCAAGAACTGCGACAGCAGCAGCAATTGTCCTGTCATGCCTGGTCCCCTTCAGAGCGCGCTGGGTCCGGTCTCGCCGGTCCGGATCCGGACGGCTTGACCGATGTCCACGACGAACAGCTTTCCGTCACCGATCTGCCCGCTGCGGGCCGCGGCGGTAATCGCTTCCACGACGGAATCGCTCTTGTCGTCGTCGACCACCACTTCGACTTTCGTCTTCGGGACGAAATCAATGGAGTACTCGGCGCCGCGGTACATCTCCTTGTGTCCCTTCTGGCGACCGTAGCCCTTAACCTCGGTCGCCGTAAGCGCGTTGACCCCCAAGGCGAGCAGTGCGTCGCGCACATCGTCTACGACATGCGGTCTGATGATCGCGATGACCAGTTTCATGCAGGGACTCCTTTCTCGGTCCAGGCGAGGGCTCACTATAGCAGACGGGTCCATCCGCGCCACGAGCGATGATCAGACCCGCAAGCCGCGAGCCGTCAGGCAGGGTTGCCGGAATCCGAATGTGGTAGCGGGGGGGGGATTTGAACCCCCGACCTTTGGGTTATGAGCCCAACGAGCTACCAGACTGCTCCACCCCGCGTCCCTGTGGAAGAATAAAAATGCTAGCACGCGGGGAATGGCCGGTCAATGGCCGACGATGGTCGGGCTGGTCGGGCTGGTCGGGCTGGTCGGGCTGGTCGGGGGGAATGATGCAGAGTGGTGCGACGGATGCCGTGGTCGCGTGGACGACACTGCCGCCTGAAGTGGATGCCGCCGGGTTCGCGCGCGCTCTCGTGGACGAACGCCTTGCCGCCTGCGTTACCTGTTGCGGCCCGGTCCGGTCCGTCTACCGCTGGCGGAACGGTGTCGAGCACGCGGACGAGCAGCTCGTCATGATCAAGACGACGGAGCCACGGATCGACGCTCTGCGCGCGCGTGTGGTCGAGCTTCACCCCTACGACACGCCAGAGTTCATCGTCGTCCCGATTACCGGCGGCGCCCCGGACTATCTTCGCTGGGTCACCGAGTCGACACGTTCCGTTTGACGTCACCCAGGCGCGATATGCCCCAGGAAACGACAAACCCTGTCGTGGCCACCACGATAGCGCCCCCGCCCTGCGCCGGCGTCGGAGTCGCCTCCCCGAACGGCCACAAGCCAATGACTGCGCCCAGAAGGAGGCCGAGCAGGAAACCGAGTGTCGCGCGCTCGTGCCGGGCGAGTAACCGCTTGACGAGGTTGCTTACACCGACGACGCCAACCGCGACGCCGACCGCCACAGGCGCCAGGACGCTCAGCGTCGCTACCACCCCCGCGACATCGGCGGACCTTCCGGCGGCAGCGGCGGCGGCCACCGCATCGACTATCGTCCGGTACTGTCCCAGTATCAGCAGCAGGTAGGCTCCGGATACACCCGGCAGGATCATTGCCGCGCCTCCCGCCGCACCCGCCGCCACCAGCAGCAGCACCCTTGTCATGCCGGATGAACCTCCGCCCCCGAGACCCTCCGGGTCGACCGTCGCGAGCAGCGCCATCAACGCTATGGCGCAGACCGCGCTCACGGCGATCGTGCCATCCGCCGGTTGAACGGCGCGCCGCAGCATCGGCACACCGCCGAGGGTCAGGCCGATAAACAGGCTGTACATCGCCCACGGCGACCGGTCGAGGGCCGCCGCAATCAATCCGGCGCCTCCGGCCACGGCAATCGCGGCGGCGCCGCCGACGACGGCGAGCATCATGAGGACCGCTGGCCGGAACCGGAAGGTCGACACTTCCGCCACGCCGTTGATGAACTGGGGATAGATCCCAACGGCCAGCAGCATCGTCCCGCCCGAGATCCCGGGCACGAGATTGGCCAGACCCATGAAGGCGCCGCCGACGACGCTGCGGAAGATCAGTTCCGCGCCGAGGAGCATGCGTGCGCCATTGTATGCGGACCGCCGCCGCCGGAGGGCGGCCACGGGCCGGGCGGTACGGGTGCTAAGATGCAGGAAGGGATGGCAGTCGAACGGAGAGCGCCTACGCTCTGGCCGGGCGTTGCATCCTGGCCGGTGGCGGTGCTGGTCGCCGGCTCGATCGCCAAGCTTCTCCTGCTGCCGTTCCGCGACGTCGTTCTCCTCAACTGGCTCGATGTCGCTGCTTCGATTGCCCTGGCGGTCGGCCTCGCCTCGATCATCCTTGGGCTCCTGGTACGCCTGCAACGCCGTCTTCTGTGGCGCGTCCGCCGCAAGCTGATCCTCTCCTATGTCTTCATCGGATTCGTGCCGGCGCTCCTGCTGGTAGCGTTCTTCGCGGTCGCCTGGACGATGTCCGTGCTCCTGACAAGTACCGACCTCGTGCGTCGCGAGCTGGCGAGCGTCACTGCGGACGCTGAGATCGCTGCCGGCAGGGTCGCCGTCCGGTTGTCCGACGGCTTACCTCCGGAGTCGGCGTTCGCACGTGTCCGGAGACTTGTGGGTCAGCGCTACGAGGGCATGTCCGCCGTCGTGCTCGGGGCATCGGGTGGCGGGCCGCGAGGGGTAGCTGGTCCGTGGCTGCACGCGCGGAGGCCGGACCGCCTGCCGCCCTGGATCGGGTCGGAGGGTTTCGCTGGACTGGTGGTGGCCGGAGCGGAGGCAACGCTCGTGATTCGTGCAGTCGCTACGGTCGACCGCGCCGATGTGCGGGCGATTGTCGTGGACATTCCGTTTGGCGACGGTGTCCTGCAGCGGATCGAGGCCTCTACCGGCGTGAACGTGGATGCGTTCGGAGCCGGCGCTCCGGACGAAGAAGCTTCCGGACTGCTGCTTCCCTCCGCCGGTGGCCTGTCGGGTGTCGGTTTCTGGGACGCCGTGGAGTGGGAGACGGGCGACGCACGCACCGTCGACCGACCGATCCAGATCACGCCGGCGGGATTCTACGCACGCCTGTTCGGAGCCGTCGATCTGACCGGCGAAGCCGGGGCGCGCACCACCTTCCTCTTGTTGCTTGCCGTGATTGGAGGGCTCCTGTTCGTCATAGAGGCGGCGGCGCTGGTGATGGGGGGCGCGCTCGCCAAATCGATTACCGGGTCCGTGCATGCGCTATTCACCGGCACGGGCCGGGTCCGCCGCGGCGACTTCGCGCATCGGATCCGGATCACTTCGGGCGATCAGCTTGGCGACCTCGCGGAATCGTTCAACGAGATGACCGCGAGCGTCGAGAACCTCATGCACCAGGTAGCCGAGAAGGAACGCCTGGAGGAGGAGTTGCGCATCGCGCGGCAGATACAGATGTCGCTCCTGCCGCGGGACGCCCTGTCGATCCCCGGCCTGACGATTACCGCGTTGTGCCGTCCCGCGCGCGAGGTTGGAGGCGACTACTACGATGTCATTCGGCTCGGTGAACGCCGTCTTGGCCTGCTGGTGGCTGACGTGTCCGGCAAAGGGGCGTCGGCCGCCCTCTATATGGCGGAGTTGAAGGGACTGATCCTGAGTCTGGGGCAAATCTACGAATCGCCCCGCAGGCTGTTGATGGAAACCAACCGGATCATGGCGACCACGCTGGACGCGCGCAGCTTCATCACCATGCTTTACGCCGTGGTTGACCTCGAGGCGGGCACGCTCACCTACGCGCGCGCGGGGCACACACCGCTTTTCTATGCCTCCCCGAGTAGCGGGATGGGCGCGCACGGCTTCGACGTCCGGGTGCTGACTCCCGACGGCCTGGTGCTCGGCCTCGCAGGCCTGGAGGAGCACTTCAACCGCTTGATCGAAGAGCATCGGCTCGACATACGCGTCGGCGACGTTGCCGTGCTGTTCACGGACGGCGTGAGCGAGGCGATGAACGAGGCAAACGACCTGTTCGGCGAAGACCGGCTGGAGCACGTGATCGCCGAGAACGCGCATCTGTCGCCGAACGATCTGCGTGAGCGGATCGTGCGGTCGGTCGAGTCGTTCGTGGGGACTGCGGACCAGCATGACGACATGACGATGCTGGTGCTTCGAGTCGACGAAGTGGGTGTGCAGTCCCCTCTGGAGACGGTGGCCACGGCGGCTGCAACGCCCGAGGCGCGCGATGCCTGACTCCCCGAGCCTCACCGATCTGGAAGCGCGGCTTGGCTACACGTTCAGGGATCGGCGGCTGCTGGAGCGGGCACTGACGCACCGGTCCTACTCCCATGAGGTCGAAGCGTGTGAGACCGGCGACAACGAGTTGCTGGAGTTCCTCGGTGACGCCGTGGTCGGCCTCATCATCTCGCATGTCATTCATACGGGGTGGCGCGGGGCAGGGTCACCAGGCGACGCGTCGCAGTGCAAGGCCCTGCTCGTATCGAGAGGCACGCTCTCGGCGATGGGGTCCCGGCTGGAACTGTCCGACTTTCTGCGACTGGGCCGAGGCGAGGAGCGTAGCGGGGGACGGACGAAAGCGTCGCTTATCGCCAATGCATTCGAAGCGGTTGTCGGAGCGGTTTTCCTCGAAGGGGGATACGAGGCCGCGCGCGGCGTTCTCGATCGCGTGTACGCGGAGCTGTACGACGAACTGTTGTTCCGGTCGCCATTGCCGCCGTCCACGTCATGTGACGGGGCCGGCTATCGCGACCCCAAGTCGGCACTGCAGGAATGGCTCCAGGCTCGCGGTCGCTCGCTTCCGATGTATACCGTGCTGGACACCACTGGTCCGGACCACGACAAGACGTTCGAGGTCGCGGTGGCGATCGACGGCGTGCCGGTCTGCACAGCCAGCGGAGCTTCCAGGAAGGGCGCAGAGCAGGCCGCCGCTCGAGAGACGTTGCGCCGGCTTGGCGCGACCGGCGAGGACGCACCCTCGGGCGCCGCACTTGATGCCTGAGCGTTCAGTCGATCTCGATCAGGTCGAGTGGCGCCGTGGCCAGAGTTGGCCCGACAGTCGATGTTCCCGCCGGCGAAGGCTGCTGGCCATCGTCGGTCGTCGTTCCAAAGGGTGGCAAGCGGTCGATGGCGTAGTCCTGCACTTCACGCGCGAGGGCGATGTCGTCCGGTGGGGCGGGGCGGCAGTGGAGCCTGACCCATAGCCGTAGCATGGGGTCGACGAAGCGGTAGAGTCTTCCCTCCATCGCGATCAGGTCGACGTCCACCAGCCACGAGAGATAGTCCTTGGTCGACCCGGGAGTGCGGCGAAGGCGCCGGGCAATTGCGGACAGCGTGAGCGGTTCCTCTTCGGCCAGTGTCGCCAGGATGCCCTTGAGCGCACCGTAGCCCCGTGCGCGGTGCAGCCGGTGCTCGTAGGTGAAGCGGCAGGTTGTGGCAAGCGGCGCCCCGGTAGCCAACAGCGCGGCCAGTGCGTCTACCGGATCGCTGGTTCCTTCGCCAGTCGTCACCGCTGTCGCGATCTCGTGCACATAGCCGGGACGTCCATCCGCAAGTGCGCGCACCGCACCGGCCAGCTCGGTCAGGTCGGCGCCGCCGTAGCCAGCGGCCCGCCCGGCGAGAATGGCTCGCACCTCGCCATCCGTCAACGGAGGCAGATGGATGATGGTGATCCGGTCGGCAGGCATGGCGGCCAGCAGGCGGGTTGCGCGCGTGACATATCGGCTGGCCAGGACGAACCGGTTTGGACTGCGTGCGACGGCGTCGAGAAACTCGCCGATCAACCCGCGAAGTCCGGGGAACGCGCTCAATCTCTCGAGTTCGACGAACTCGTCGAGCAGGAGAACGGGCGGTCGCCGGCCCGGGACGGGCTGCCTGTTGACGTAGTCGAGCAGTGCGTCGAACGCCGTGCGCGGCGTGCCGTCCGAAGAGGAGGCGGGTGCCTGATCGTGACCCGATCCGACGACCGCTGCAAGGAATCGCTCCGGCGTGGAAATGACGCGTTCGGCATCGACGTAGCGCCCCCGTTCCCTGCCCAGCCGGGCTGTGACGCTTCGCAGTACCGAGGTTCGTCCACTGCCGGTTGGACCGAGCACAACGGCAACGCGGGAAGGCTCGGCGTCAAGCGCCAGAAGGACGTCGCGTTCGATCCCGGGGCGTTCGTGAAGCAAGGGTGAGTTCCTGACGATAGGCAAGGTGACCGGGTCTGTCAATCGTTCTGCTATCATCCACAGCTTTTGCGCACGCTGATGGCTGCGACAGGGAATCTCGCCGTGCTCGGCGCCCAGTGGGGCGACGAGGGCAAAGGGAAGGTTGTCGATCTTCTCGCGCCAGCCTTCGCCGTCGTGGCGCGTGCGCAGGGAGGGCACAACGCTGGCCATACGGTCTTCGTCGAAGGGCACCAGTTCATTCTTCACCTGATCCCGTCGGGCATTCTGCACAACGGCGTCACCTGCGTCATTGGCAACGGCGTCGTGTTGGATCCCGAGGCGCTCTTTGCCGAGATCGACGAACTGCATGCCCGCGGCATCTCGACCGTCGGTCGCTTGCTGGTCAGTGACCGCGCACATGTGATCCTTCCTTATCACCGTCATCTGGAGGCAGCATCCGAGGATCGGCTCGGTGCGCACCGGATCGGCACTACGTCGCGCGGCATCGGGCCGAGCTACGAGCACAAGGCGGCAAGGAGCGGGATCCGGACAGGCGACCTCGCGGACGCAGGCGATGGCGGCCGACTCACGGCACTCGTCCGGGCCAATGTCGAAGCCCGCAACCGAGCCATCCCCGGCGCGCCCGTCGACTGGCGGGCGATCCGCGACCAGGTGGTGGCGAAGTGGGAGCGGCTTGGTCCCCTGGTCGTTGACACTTCACGCTATCTGCACGGGGCGATTGCCGCCGCCCGCCCCATTCTGTTCGAGGGGGCCCAGGGGGCGATGCTGGACGTCGACCACGGTACGTACCCGTATGTGACCTCGTCGAACGCCACGATCGGCGGCGTCTGCACCGGCTTGGGAATCGGGCCGCGCGCGATCGGCGACGTGTTGGGGATCGCCAAGGCTTACACGACGCGCGTGGGTGGAGGTCCACTCCCAACGGAATTGAACGGCGATGCGGCGGCGCGGCTGCGCGCACTGGGGCAGGAGTTCGGCGCTTCGACGGGCCGCCCGCGGCGTTGCGGCTGGTTCGATGCCGTCGCGGTCCGGTACGCCGTGCGCGTGAACGGCATCGAGTCTCTCGCACTGACGAAGCTGGACGTACTCGACACGGTCGAAGAGCTGCGGGTGTGCACCGGATACCGCTGCCGCGGCGCGTTGCTGGACTACCCGCCGGCCGACGTGGCGCGTCTCGCGGCCTGCGAGCCCGTGTACGACACGCTGCCCGGATGGATGGCGCAGGGGGCCACGGCGGGTGCACGGAGCGAAGAAGCGTTGCCCGCGGCGGCGCGCGCCTACGTGGACCGAATCGAGCAACTCATCGACGTGCCTGTCGCGATCATCTCGACGGGTCCCGACCGGCGCGACACGATTGTCAGGCCCGACACGTCGATCAGCCGCCATCTGGGTGTCTAGGAGGACGTTTCGGACCGGTCCGCCAGCCGGTCCGGCCTTACCGGAATGACCAGCGACGCAACGGACCTGGCGGTGTCCTGCCGAGGTCTCGTGAAGCGATACGGCGACGTGGTCGCGGTCACGGGGCTGGATCTGGACATCCGGCGCGGGGAGTGTTTCGGCCTCCTCGGGCCGAACGGCGCTGGCAAGACCACGGTCCTCGAGATGCTGGAGGGCATTCTCGCGCCCGACGCCGGCGAGATCCACGTTCTCGGCTCGGCATGGGGAGAGAACGATCCCGCACTGCGCGCGCGACTCGGCATCCATCTCCAGGACGCGCAACTCGACGAACGGCTGTCGGTTGAGGAGACCCTGCGTCTGTTTCGCACGTTCTATCCCCGCGGCCGGCCGGTCGAGGAAGTGATCCGTCTCCTGGAACTGGAAGCGAAACGGAACAGTTGGGTCAGCACGCTCTCCGGCGGGCAGAAGCAGCGCCTTGCGGTGGGCTGTGCGCTGGTCGGCGACCCCGATCTGCTTTTCCTCGACGAGCCGACGACCGGGCTGGATCCGCAGTCCCGCCGGCAGCTCTGGGCATTGCTCGAGAAGTTCCGCGCCGATGGCGGCACCATTGTCCTGACTACGCACTACATGGATGAGGCGCAGGTGCTTTGCGATCGCCTGGTGATCATTGACGAGGGTCGGGTGATTGCCCAGGGAAGTCCGGACGAACTGATCGACACGATCGGCGTGCCGCATGTGACGAAGCCGCCGCGGGCGACGCTCGAGGATGTCTTTGTGGCCCTCACCGGGCACCAACTGCGCGATGAGTGAACGAAGCGCGGGGAAGATCCGGCATCCGTTCGTTGAACTGACGTTGAGCCGGCTGATGCTGATGGTGCGTGAGCCGGAGATGATCTTCTGGGTCTTCGTGTTTCCGATCCTGATGACACTGGCTCTCGGTCTGGCGTTCGACGGGCCGGACGAAGCGGCGGCAGCGCCGGGCTATCGGTACGTCGACTGGTTGATCCCGGGTCTGCTCGGGATGAACATCATGGGGACCGGGATGTGGGGTATCGGTTTCACGGTAGTCGTGCAGCGGTCACGCAAGCTCCTCAAACGCATGATTGCAACGCCGATGCGCCGTCCTCACTATCTGGGATCCCTCGTCATGGCGCGTCTGCTGCTGCTCGTCCTGGAAGTTGCGGCCCTGCTGGGTGTCGCCCGACTGGTCTTCGGCACGCCGGTCGAGGGATCCTTGCTCACCTTGGGTCTGGTCGCGATCGTTGGTGCAATGACCTTCGGCGGGATCGGCTTGCTGACCGCTGCGAGGCCACGGACGATCGAGGGAGTCTCGGGCATCATGAACGTTGTGATGGTCCCGATGTGGATAGCGTCGGGCGTTTTCTTCGCCTCGTCCAACTATCCGGACCCCCTGCAGCCGCTCATTCGGGCGATGCCCCTCACGGCGTTGATTGACGCGTTGCGGGGCGTCATGTTGCATGGCGAGGGGCTTGTGACCATCGGTCCGGAGTTGCTGATACTAGTTGCGTGGACCGGCGCCAGCTTCGTGCTGGCCCTGCGCCTGTTTCGTTGGAGGTGAGACGATGACGGGGCATCGGAACGCGTTTGCCGCTGCCTGCCTGGGCGCCACGGTGCTGGTTGCGTGCGGCGACGACAATCCCTCGTTGCCGACCGCGGCCGACGCGCTGGCGTTCCTTGGGGAAGCTGAACCGCAGCTGCTGGAGTTGCGCATCGCGGCGGAGCGGGCGGCGTGGGTGCAGCAGAACTTCATCTCCGACGAGACGAACGCGCTTGCCGCGGCTGCGAACGCCGAACTGATGGGGGCGACCACCGAACTGGCGACGGCTGCCGCACGCTTTGCGGAGGTGGAACTGCCGGAGGAGGCGTCCCGCAAGCTCACGCTGCTTAGAACGTCGCTCGCCGCGGTCGCGCCGTCCGACTCAGCCCTGCAACGGGAGCTGGCGAGTATTCAGGCGGAAATGGAGGCGGCGTACGGCCGGGGTCGGTACTGTCCGGACGAAGGCCGCGGAGAAGTTGCGGGACAGGATGACGGGTGCATGGATCTTCCGATGCTGGAGCGCATCCTGGCGCAGTCGCGCGACACGGATGAGTTGATCGAAGCCTGGGAGGGATGGCGATCAATCGCGGTGCCGCTTCGCCGGCGCTATCAAAGGTTCGTCGAGATCGCGAACGCCGGGGCGGTGGAGCTTGGTTTCGATGATGCGGGCGCGATGTGGCGTTCGGCGTACGACATGCAGTCCGATGCCTTCCGGGACGAACTCGACCGGCTTTGGGACCAGGTTCGTCCACTGTATGCGTCCCTCCACTGCCTGGTTCGCGCGGAGTTGGGCGATGCTTACGGGACGGCGATCGTGTCCCCCGACGGCGCCATTCCCGCGCACTTGCTGGGCAACATGTGGGCCCAGAGCTGGGGCAACGTCATCGATCTGGTAGTGCCCGACGAGGTCGGCTCGGGGGTCGATCTCACGCGGCAACTGCAGCGGCAGGATGTCGATGCGGTCGAGATGGTCCGTTACGGTGAGCGTTTCTTCAGTTCCCTCGGGTTCGCACCGCTGCCTGATACGTTCTGGGATCGCTCCCTGTTCGTCCGGCCGGCGAATCGGGAAGTCGTCTGTCATGCGAGCGCCTGGAACATCGACTACGACCAGGACCTGCGGATCAAGATGTGTATCGAGCCCACGGCGGAGGACTTCGCCACGATCCACCACGAACTGGGGCATACCTACTACCAGCGGGCTTACCGGCGGCAGGATCCGCTCTTCCGGACGGGCGCGCACGATGGTTTCCACGAGGGCATTGGTGACGCGATAGCCCTCTCGATCACTCCGGAGTACCTCGTGGAAGCAGGGCTGCTCGACCGTGTGCCGCGGGCGGCGGGAGACATTCCGTTTCTGCTGCGGCAGGCGCTCGACAAGGTGGCATTCCTCCCGTTCGGTCTCCTGGTGGATCAGTGGCGGTGGCAGGTCTTCAGCGGCGAGGTGGCGCCGGGCAGATACACCGAGGAATGGTGGCGGCTGCGCGAGTCGTACCAGGGGGTGGGCGCACCTGTGCGGCGGACCGCGAACGACTTCGACCCGGGGGCTAAGTACCACGTGCCGGCCAACGTCCCCTATGCGCGCTACTTCCTGGCGCACATACTGCAGTTCCAGTTCCACCGCGCACTATGCGAGGCGGCCGGAGTTGACGGCCCACTGCATCGGTGCTCGATCTATGGCAGCCGGGAGGCGGGGGAGCGGCTCGGCGCGCTGCTCCGCATGGGTGCAAGTCGCCCGTGGCGGGACGCGCTCGAGGCGATTGCGGGCACCCGCGAGATGGACGCGGGCGCGATTCTCGACTACTTCGCGCCGCTTCGCGACTGGCTGGACGAGCAGAACGCCGGCCGCACCTGCGGCTGGTAGACGCGCGCCGGGCCGCGCCAGTTCAGGCGGCGCCGGTGCCGGAATACTCCGCGTCGCTTACCGGCTCGAGCCACGTCGTCTTCGAGTTGATGTTGATCGCGACGTGCGTCATCGGTCCGTCCGCCGACGCGCCGTGCCAGTGCCGTTCTCCCGGTGCGATGCAGGCGACGTCACCCGACTCGAGCACTGTCACCGCCTCACCGTCCTTTTGCAGCCGGCAAGCGCCCGAGACGACGATCAGCAGTTGAGGGCCGCTGTGCGTATGCCAGTTGGTCCGGGCGGCGGGCTCGAACTCCACGCGGAAGCCGTGCACTGCCGGGTCGTCCGATAGTCCTGGCAGACGAGTCAGGCGCGCCTGCCCGACGAAAGTGTTCGGGTCCGACGCCTCAGTGGCGAGTTCCGCCAGTTGCGCGATCCGCATGGCCCGTCGCGTTCCGTGAGGCCTAGCCCGCCGTCGCCGGGCGGCTGCCGTGCCGTACGATCATGTAGATCGCGAGGGCCGCGATCAGTGCAACGAGCAACGTCCCGACGTTCATCAGCCCGCTCGTGGCGTACGACACGAACAGATAGCCGAGGGAGCCGGGCAGGAGCGCGTAGTAGACGAACGGGATCACGGTCATCCTGATGACCGCGCCCTCCCGGCCGAGGAGGCCGACCACCGCCGAAGCGGCAACGACGTTGTGGACGCAGATCATGTTGCCAGCCGCGCCGCCGATGGCCTGAAGGGCGACGATCCAGGTCGGATCGACCATGATGCGCCCTCCCATGTCGAACTGGAAAAGCGAGAACATCATGTTGCTCACCGTGTTGCTTCCGGCGACGGCAGCGCCGATCCCGCCGATGAACGGCGAGAAGATCGGCCAGGCGCCGCCGGCCAGGGCGGCGACGCCCTCGGCCAGCACGATCGGCATCCGCTCGTAACCCGCGGCGCCGCCCATGCTGTTCAGGAAGACCTGGACCATCGGCACGGTAAAGACCAAGGCGACGGACGCGGCCGCCGTCACCTTCAGCGACGTGCCCCAGGCGCGCTTGTATGCTGCGCCCGGGATGCCGTGGAGGACGAACGTGATTAGCGACGTGAGTATGAAGAGGAAGCCAGGCAAATAGAGTGGCTGCACGGCGTTGGCGGAGATCGACGTGCCGAACATGTCGGGCCATGTGATGGTCCACGACTGCAGCGCCGCCTGCAGCGGAGGCACAAGGCGCGAACCGAGCAGCAGCAGCGCCACGATGACGTAGGGCGACCAGGCCTTGGCCAGACCCATCGATCCGCTGGCGTGAGCCGTATCCTTCACTTCAATCGTGCCGGTCCATTCGCCCGGCCAGTTCTCTTTCGCGTCGAACTCCCAGACATGCTCGGCTCTCGGTACCAGAAACCCGGCTCGCGCGGCGGTGACCACGATGGCAAGGCCTGCCATGCTTCCGATCAGGGCGGGGAAGGCGGGTCCGAGGAAGTAGCCGGCGGCGAGGTAGGGTACGGTCATCGCGAGTGCCGCGAAGATGGCAAACGGCCAGACCTGCAGTCCCTCCGAGACCGACCGTTTCGGCCCGAAGAACCGCGTCATGAAGGCGACCAGGATCAGTGGGATGAGCGTTCCCGCGATGGCGTGCAGGATGGCGACCTTGAAGCCGATGGAGGCAAGGAACGTGCTCCACTCACCGCATTGGGCCAGCGTCTCGGCACTGGCGCAGCCGGCCACGTAGCCTGCCTCCTGCACCCGATCGAGCCCGGCGCTCAGTCCGGTGTTGACGCCTACCAGAATCGGGGTTCCCAGAGCGCCAAAGCTCACCGGCGTGCTCTGGATGATCATGCCGGCGGTGACGGCCGCCATCCCGGGGAATCCGAGGCCGACCAGCAGGGGAACGGCCACCGCGGCGGGCGTTCCGAAACCGGCGGAGCCCTCGATGAACGCGCCGAAGAGCCAGGCGATGATGATCACCTGCACCCGGCGGTCGGGGGTGATATCGGTGAACCCCTGCCGAATCGCCCGAATTGCGCCGCTTTCCTGCAGCGTGTTGAGCAGAAGGATGGCTCCGAAGATGATGTAGAGCAGCGTGAGGGCGACGATCAGGCCGTTGACGCTCGCCGCCACCACCTGGAGGCCCGGCACTTGCCAGACGACGAGCGCCAGTACGACCGCGGTGATGTATGAGAGCGGCATCGCGCGGCTCGCCGGCCACCGGAGTCCGACCAGAAAAACCGCTACGACAATGATTGGAAGCAACGACAGGACCGTCAGCATCGAGGGAGTCCTCCCTTAAGTATGGCCGCCTACTATACCGTAGCGCCGGTCAGTGCCTATCGCGACATGTAGCTTCGCGTGTGGCCGGTCCGGGCATTGGTCATCGTCCAGCTTCGGCCATCCGGCGCCACTGTCGCCTTGATCCAGTGACCGGCGCAATCGTCTTCCTCGGTCAAGTTGGCGATCAGCGCCTCCTCCGTGTTGAATGCCGCGTCGTCCGCCAGCGCCAGGTGTGACTGCCAGACGTCCTCGATACCGGCAGTCTGCTGCGCCACGGCGAGCGAGTCGGGCGTGCCCCCTTTGCGCGGACCGTTGTTGATCACCACTACCGTCGGACGCAACGCGCCGGTGAGTTCCGGGCGGATCGCACCGTAGCCCCCATGATGGGGGGCCTGATAGAGGTCGACGACGCCGAGGCGGTTCTCCGGGCAGGCGAGGGCGTACTCGCGATCGGGTGTCAGGTCGCCCAGGTTCAGGAACTGGAACGCGCCGAACGAGAGCAGGTAACCAAGGCTGTGGCCATTCTCGCCCATGTCCGGCTCAATCTCGCCGACCCCACGGCATAGCGGATTCGGTCCCCTCGGCTCGAGACTCTCGATGAGCGACCGGTGCGACGCAACGAACGACAGCTCGATCCGGCGCAGCGGCAGCTTGTCGCCCGGCGCAACACTCCGTCGGCGTCCCTCGGCCACCGCCGTGTAGTCGTCCCAGAGGGCGCGGCCGGACTCCCGATTCAGTTCGACGCTGTCGCCATGGTCTACCAGTTGGCCGATCGCGACGCGTTCGGCCAAGGCGCCGACGCCACCGACGTGATCGGTGTGAAAGTGGCTTATCAGCACGTAGTCCAGTTCCGACAGGCCAGCGTCTTCCATCGCCGCCAGAATGCGCTCCGTGTCGCGGCCGTCCGGCCGGGGCCACCCCGTGTCCATCAGAATCGACTCGCGCTCCGGCGTGACAACCAGGGTCGCTGCGCCCCCTTCGACATCGATCCAGTAGATGTCGAGCGTGCCCCCTGAGGTCTGGGCCGCGGTCGGTATGGTGAACGCGAGCGCAAACAGTCCGGCCGACAGGGCGGGCGTGGGCCGATTGAAACGACGACACCTGGCACAGGGGATCATCGGGCCTCCTCGGAATGGGTGCGCCGCCGCATTATATTCACCTCTGTCCGCCGGCGTGTTAACCCGGGTTGCGGGCTGACTCACTGCGAGTTGGGTCCGGAACGGCAGCGAGAACCTTGTCCCGACGCGGCGGCCGAAGCCGGTGCATCGCATCCGGGCGTCAACTGCGGTTGCCGCTCAAGACCGCGACAGGTGGCGCGATCCCGGCGGGGACTGCCTCCGGCTCGCCCGGCACGGCTGCCCGCGTCCAGGGAGAAGCAAGAGATCGCCTGTGGGGGTGGTCGCGGGTCGAATGGCACGGTTCTTGCTCCTGTCTCGTCGCAGCCCTGCCGGCACGAGCCGGCGGTACCTGGACCTCAATACATGCTGCTCCCGGCAGGGCAGCGGACCCGGTCGAGGAGGAAAGCCGCCGGCAGGCAGCACTGGAAGACGGAGGTGCATCGTGACTCGGACCTTGATTCTCGGGGCCGTCTGCGCAGGACTGCTCGTGGCTTCGGTCGCCGCGGGACCTGCTGCGGCCCAACAGACACAAACACCGGCGCAGCAGGAGGCTCCGCCACCGGAGGAGCAGGTCGATCTGAATACCGCAACGGCGGCGGAGCTCGAGGCGCTTCCCGGCATTGGTCCACGAACCGCCGAGTTGATTCTTGAATACCGTAGCGAGCAGCCGTTCACCAAGGTGGAGGATCTGATGAACATTCGCGGCATCGGTGAACGCACCTTTCTGCGGCTACGGCCCCTGATCAAGGTGGAGGATGCGGGTCCGGCCGGCCCGTAGGTTGGAGTGATGGCTCGCGGCGGAGTCTCTTCCGCACGCCACAGCAGGACAGAGGCGGGATCCCGGATGGGATCCCGCCTCTGGCGCACGCGCCGAGGCTCTGCGGAGCGGGGAGCTTCCCTGATTGAGGCAGTGGTTACGGCCGGCCTCTTCGTGGCGGTGGCAGGAATGAGCGTACCGATGGTTACCGCGGCGCGCCACGAGCAGAGGGCGGCGAGTGCCGCTCGCTATCTCGCTGGCCGGGTAGTGCTGGCCCGCGCGGATGCCGCGCGGACCGGCGCAGCGGTCGGCCTGCGGTTCGACACGCGCGAGGGACGGGTCTTCTTCCGGGCGTATCGGGACGGTGATGGCGACGGTGTGCGCACGGCGGACATCCTCAACGGTGTCGACCGCCCAGTGGGTGATGAGACGGCGATCGGTGACCTGTTCGAGGGAGTCCGTTTCAATCTGGGCGCCGCAGTGCCGCAGGTCGGCTCCACGACGCCGGCCGGAGCGGATGCGGATCCGGTCCGCTTCGGTGCGGCGGACATATTGAGTGTCACCCCGCTCGGCACCGCGAGTTCAGGGACCCTGTACCTTCGAAGCCGCGAAGGGCATCAAGCGGCTCTTCGCGTGCTTGGCGCGACGGCACGCGTTCAGCATCACGTCTTCGACTTCCGGGAAGGGCGATGGCGAATCCGGTGAAGAGGCTGGTGAAGCAGTTTCCACCCGGGACGCCCCCGTGGCTCACCGGCGTCCGCCTTCGCCCGGGCGGCGCTGTCGATCCGGTAGCCTGGACCGGGGGCGGCGTGCTGGTGGAGGGAGACGCGCGGCTGGTGCCGGTGGCCAGGGTTGTCGTGGTCCTGGAAGGCGGACTCCGCGCCAGGTCGCTAACGGGTGAGGTCTGGAGCACGTGCATCACGTCGCTCACCGGACGCGCCGGCATGCGTTACCGGGCCGCCATCCGGTTTGAGCCGCCGGTCGACATCGGGCTAATCGGCGGGCACCAGAGAGTGCAGTGACCCCTGAATGCACCGCGCGCGGGCGATGCCGCCGCGCCGTGTCGCCGCACCCCGGTGTTCCGCGGGAGTGCTTGATTCCTGACTGGAGCGCCGTGTATCCTTTCGCTGGAATTAGCCAAATTGGCGGTAGCCGGAGGAATGCATGGCCTACTCCATCTGTGAACCCTGTGTCGGCACGAAGGATACTGCGTGCGTTGATGTCTGCCCGGTGGATTGCATCCACCCCCGTCAGGACGAGGACGAGTTCGAAGCGGAAACTATGCTCTACATCCACCCGGATGAGTGCATTGACTGTGGCGCCTGCGTGCCCGCGTGCCCGGTCGAGGCGATCTTCGCCAACGACGAGGTGCCGGACGAATGGCAGGACTACATCGAGACGAACGCTCAGTGGTACGAGGGCAAGTAGTTTCGGGCAAATGGGTCTGATAGATCATCGGTTCGAAGACAACTTCATCACCACAAACCTGGACCGCGTACTGACTTGGGCGCGGCAGTCCTCGTTGTGGCCCATGGGGTTTGGTCTTGCTTGCTGCGCGATCGAGATGATCGCTACGTCGACGTCCCGCTACGACATCGCGCGGTTCGGGGCGGAGGTGTTCCGCGCGTCACCCCGGCAGTCCGATCTCATGATCGTGGCGGGAACCGTCACCAAGAAGATGGCGCCGGTGCTGCGGCGGCTTTATGATCAGATGCCCGAGCCGAAATGGGTCATCTCGATGGGGAGTTGCTCCAACGCGGGCGGTCCGTTTCCTACCTACAGCGTGTTGCAGGGAGTGGACAAGATTGTGCCGGTCGACGTCTACGTTTCTGGTTGTCCGCCTCGGCCCGAGGCGTTGCTGTACGGGCTGATGCGGCTACAGGACAAGATCCGGAAGGAGAACACCGTGCTGCGCCGCCGGCGGGTCATTCCGGCGGGGCAGACTGAACCGATACTCGTTGAGGATCGGGTGTAACAAGCGATGTTGGGAAAGCTGCTCCGGACCGTTTTTCTGATAGACCTGCTCAAGGGATTGTGGGTCACCCTGAAGTACACCCCGCAGCCCGCCTTCACCTTTCAGTACCCGGAGGAGCGGCGCCCGGTCGCGCCCCGGTTCCGCGGCGTGCTCCGTTTGCAGGTCGAGCCGGAAACCGGCGCCCAGACCTGCATCGTCTGCGATCAGTGCGCCAAGGTGTGTCCGGACGAGTTGATCAATCTGGGCGGCCATCGCGAGCCGGGGCACAAGATCAAGGTGCTCGACTACTTCGACTTCAACCTGTCGCGCTGTTCGTTTTGCGGGCTGTGTGCGGAGGTTTGCCCGACCAAGCCAGTCAAGGCGTTGATCATGAGCGAGGACTACGAACTGGGCACCTATAGCCGTAGCGCACAGATCCTTCGCGTTGACGAAATGTACGACGGCGTCCCGATCGAGCACTACACGCGTTAGCCGGCACAACAACTCGGACTGGAGGCAGGCCATGCGGGCTGTGGCTAGAACGGCATTTCTTGGTTTGGCGCTCGCCGCCGCCGCACCTCTCGTCCTCGCGGCATGGTCGACACCCGACTTCGCCCGGGTGGAGACCCGCTTGCAGCTTGCAGACCTGCTGTACGGAGACAAGCGGTACTGGGAGGCCGTGACCGGGTACGAACGCGCCAAGGAGGGAGCGCGGGCGGATCAGATGATCCGCGCGTCGTCCGGCCTGCTCCGGTCCCTGCTGCATGTCGCGGAGTTCACGCGCGCGCAACGGGAGGCGGAGTTCCTGCGCGGTCTCGGCCTCGCGGATGCGAATACCCGGGCCTTGTACGCCGATGCGCTCTGGTCTTTCGGCTTGTTCTCGGAAGCGGAACAGGAGTATCAGGAGATCCTTGCCATCGCGCCCGACACGCCCGCCGCCCGGCATGGCTATGGACGGGGCCTTGCCGCGCAGGGACGGCTCGATGAGGCTCGCGTCGAGGTCGAGGCCGCCATTGCGGGTGAGGACCGTGGGGAGTTCTTCCACACGCTGGGCGCCATTCATCGGCGCGGTGGTGACTACGACCTGGCCGCCGACGCGTTCGACGAGTACGTTGCGCGTCTCTCGGCCGACCGGCAGGCGGAGAAAATACAGTGGACGCGCTCCGAAATGCGGTTCCTGCGGTCTTTCGGTGACCGGACGCCGCTGGCGATAGAGGGCGACGGCGTCGACGCCGTGCACACGATTCCTTTCCGTCTGGAGCGCGACAAGGTGATTGTTCGCGCCCGGGTCAACGGGAGTGATCTCATCGACCTGGTAGTCGATACGGGCGCCGAGAAGATGGTGTTGTCGCAGGAGACGGCGCAGCGGGTCGGGCTCCGGGCGATCACGACCACGCTGAGCGCGGGGATCGGGCGAGTTGGAATGCGGGGCCTGGAACTGGGGCGGATCGACTCGCTTGAAGTGGGCACGCTTCAGATGGAGAACGTACCCGCGCTAATCAAGAACCCGCCCCTGACGGGACTCCCGGAGACGCGTAGCGAGAACAGCTTCTCGCCCCTCGCCCTTGGGCTGTCGACAGTGGTGGACTACGCGAACCAGCAGATGATTATTGCTCGCCGGCTGCCGCCGGCGCCGGCCGACATTGAACTGCCGATGCGGTTCGAGCGTCTTGCCATGGTGCGCGGCGTGGTCAACGGTGAGCACCAGAAGTCCTTCATCGTCGACACGGGAGGCGAGGTGATCTCGATCAGCCTGAGCACCGCCGCGGTGCTTGGCATGAGACCCGTACGCCACATACCGTTGCGGGTTTTCGGAACCTCCGGGTGGGACGAACATGCGTACTTACTGCCCGGCGTCGACCTCGACTTCGATCGGATCCGGTACGACAACTTCTCGGTCGTCGTGCTCAACCTGCACCGCCCGAGCGCACTGCTGGGATTCAACGTCGGTGGAATCATCGGCCACCGGTTCCTGAGCGACTACCGGGTGGAGCTCGACCTGTCGAACAGCCTGCTCCGCCTGCGCAAGAGCTAGCAGCCTGCACCGTTTCACGGCGCAGACTGCTAGCCCGACCATCGTCGCCTGCGGCTCCGATGGCCGCCCAACCGGGCCTATCTAGCAGCCTGCACCGTTTCACGGCGCAGACTGCTAGAAGTCGTAGCCCATCCAGACCTGGAATCGGACCTTTCGGAAGTAGTCGCTGCCCCGGATGAACCCGTTCTGCCGTGCTTCGGCCGCGAAGACGATGTCTTCCCAGGCGCGGTTGAACAGCGTCGGCCATGACCAGTCGAGATGGATCGGGAAGCCGATGGCGAATGTCGTCAAACCGAAGCCGTAGGCGGCGCGGGCCTTGTCGAGGCGAAAACCGCTGACGCGCGTGGGGTCGCCGAAGATAGGCTCGGAGTTGCCCGTGAAGGGGTTGGTCCCGTAGCCGGCGATGGGACGAACTGCGACCTCGTCCGTGGCCCAGGCATCCCACGGCTGGCCGTCGATCCCGGCCACACCCAGGTTGAAGAAAAATGTCCCACGAATGCCCCCCAGGATTCCGATTGGCGTCGCCATTGCCTCAACGAGCGGGAACCGGAGTTCAACGTTACCGTGAAACGCCTTGTGGCCCAGAAAGTGGAGGTAGTCGAAGCCCCGCATGTCGCCCTGGCCGCCGAAGAAGGTGAAGTCGGGGAAATCGCCCCAACTCTGGAACCCGCGGGCGCGAAATGCGAGCACGCCGTTCTCCAGAATTCGCTGATAGTACCGCGCGTCGACTTCGACTGTCTGCCTGGACAGGAAGCCGCCCATGCCCGGCGCGTACTCGTATCCGGCCATGAGGGTACTGCCGGCTACCGGACCGTACTCGCGGAAGACGGTCGTTTCCTGAACAAAGCGCGTCCCGAACGGCATGAACGATCCATTGCGGAAGAGATTCGTCCCGAACTGCGCCAACTGGAAGGCTTCGGACTGCGATTGCAGAGCCTCGTCGGCGAACGTCTCCTGAAAGTTGTAGACGCCGGCCGAGAGTTCGAGCCGACGGAACCGGTCGAGCGGATAAATCCCGATGGCGCTGCCGCCGTTCGATCGCCGCGTGGCGATGGCGTTGTCGCGGGACAGGAAGGCGAAGCTGGGGAGGTAGTAGGCGCCAAGGCCGTAGAAATACTGCTCCGACGAGATGCCCTGCAAGGCGTATTGCATCCGCCCGGCCAGGTTCACGTAGGAGGCGCCGTAGGTTCGGTAGGTCTGGACCGAGTAGGCCTGGATGTTGAACTGCTGATCGCCCAGAACGTCGGCGAAGCTGATGACGGTACCGCCCAACAGGTCGCCGTTGGTCGTCATTCCAACCCCGAAGTTGGGGCGACCCTGCATGTACATGTTCTCGAAGGCGCCCTTCCGACGCATGTTCGCCACGTTGAACGTGTGGGAGATCGGCGCCTGAAAGTCGATCAGCGGACCCGGACCGCCGAAGTCGGACGTGTTGACTTCGAGAAGCGGGTCGCCGGAGAGCTCCAGCGTGTGGAGACCGTACTCCCCCCTGAAGTAGGTGACGAACCCGATGCGCGCCGCCTCGGAGTCCTCACCCGGCGCGAGCACAACCGGATTGACCACCCCGGTGGCGATGTCGGTGAGCTGGTGGAGCGCGCCGTTCTCCAGATCGAGCGTCCAGATGTTGAAGATCTCGCCGTCGCGGGCAGTATCCGGATCCAGCGGCTCGGCCGGATCGACCGCGGTCGAGGCGAAGACGATGGTCCGATCATCCACGAACTGGCCGCCTGCCTCGTCGTGCGTCCCGAACGTCAGTTGCGTTCGCGCGCCCGTTTCGCGGTCGAGACGGAAGAGCTTGTCGTTGCCGCTGATGCGCGACAGATGGACGATAGACGACCCGTCAGGCGAATAGAAGGGCGCGTAGTCCGCGAAGGGGCTGTTGGTGAGATTCGTTACCTCGCGTGTTTCCAGATCGATTTCGTAGATGTCGCCGATCCCGTTCTGGAGGGCGGAGAACGTGATCCTCCGGCCGTCCGGCGCGAAGTCCGGTGACTCCGGTTCGTCCACCATGTCGAGGTCGATCAGGTCTTCCACCGCGCGGGTCACTACGTTCTGAATAGCGAGCGACTTGCCCTTGCCGTTGCGAACCATGTAGACAAGTCGATCGCCGGCCGGCGCCCAGGACATCCAGGGCACGGTGTTCCACCGGAGACCGCCCGGCTGCGTGATGTACTCGAATCCGAAGTCCTGATCGAAACCCTCGGTCAGGTTCAGGACCACCTCGCCGGTCCGGGACGACAGCAGAATGATGTCGGCCTCCCGGTCCCTGCGGTTCATGCCTAGCGCCGCGATCACCTCGCCCGACGGCGACGCCTCCAGGGAGTAGACGACCGGGTAGCGGCTGCGCAACGGATCGGGAGCCAGATCGCGCCCGTAGTCCGCCGGCCGATCCTTCTCGCGGAACGGTTCAAAGCGGTCATCGAGGTATGACTTGAACGCATCGTCAAATTCCTCCCCTTCCAGATCGAAGGCCGCCTCATACGGATCCTCGCCGCCTCCGATCGCGCTGCGGCGGAGTGAGAACAGGAACTGGCGGATCCCTTCGAGCCCCCACTCTTCCTCGATGAACTCGAACACCGCGTGGCCCAGGTTGTAGACCACGCGCGCGCTGGCGAAGCCGCCGTATCCCTCGAACTCGGTCATCGACGGAACGATGTCCGCGATGGCCACATCCCGCACCGTCATCAGGTCGATGGGGCGCCAGACCCCCGCCAGGAAGTCGGCCAAACCCTCATCGACCCAGAGCGGCACCGTATTCCGGATGATCGAGCGGGGAATGATGTCGAACTCGAAGATGTGCGTCAGTTCATGGGTGATCAGCCGGTAGAGTCCATCGGGCGGCTCGTCGATGGGAAGGACGATGCGGTTGCGTTGCGGCTCGGCAAACGCCGCCACGCCCTCCGGTATGGCGCCGGGGATCAGGTTCTGTTGCTGGAACTCGCTGTGCGTCTTGAAGACGATCAGCGGGACGGTGAACGCCAGATCGTGCCGCAGGTCGGCGCTGACCTGCTGGTAGGCGCTCTCGGCGTAGCTTGCCACCCGCTCGATGTGTTCCTCGAGTTCGGGGTAGTAGTAGATGTCGAAATGGTCGGTCGTATAGATGTGCCAGTCGAACTTGTCGTACTTCACCCGGTTCTTGCCGTAGTAGGACGTGAACTGGGCGTACGCGGTCCCGGCGCTCCAGGTCAGGAGAAGGGACAGGGCAAGCAGAACGGCAACCGGCCACCGCCGCATCAATCGGCTATTGGTCATGGCACTTCCTCGCGGGCACGCAGGCTTGACTTCATCTTATCCGATTGGCCTGAAGGCTCGCTCCGGCGCTTATGGATCGACTACGCTGACCCCGGCCGCCGCCGTATTATTCCGGACACATGTCGACCGTGAGATTGAACGGCGCCCCGTGGGAGAGCTTCTCACCCGCGCCCGGCCTCGACGGCGGACACCGGATGACGCTGTATACGTGGGCCCGGCCTCGCCATTTCCCCAACCTTCCACCGCCGCTGAGGCGCTACTTCGACGTCGCCCGCGACGCGCGCGTCCTGGCGCATTGCCACTGGCAGCCGTCACCCGTATCGTCTCCAACCCTGATCGCGCTCCACGGCCTCGAGGGGTCGAGCGAGGCGCACTATATGCGCGGTCTCGCCGACAAGGCCTTTGCCGCCGGCATGAACGTGGTGCGGCTCAATCAGCGCAACTGCGGGGGTACGGAGCACCTCTCGGCCGGCCTGTATCACTCCGGACTGTCGGCCGACCCGGCGGCGGTGGTGCGCGAGTTGACGGAAGTGGATCGCCTCCGCGCGATTGCCGTAGTGGGGTACTCGCTGGGCGGCAATGTCGGCCTGCGCCTTGCCGGTGGCGGTAGCGGCGGCGTGCCGCCGTCGCTCCGCGCGGTCTGCGCGATCTCGCCCACCATGAATCTCGCCGCCTGCGTGGAAGCACTCGAGCGCCGGCAGAACGCCTTGTACGAATGGAACTTCGTCCGGAACCTGAAGCGACGGATGCGGCGCAAGGCGAGCCGTCTGCCGGGACGCTTCGATCTGGCCGCGCTGCGGAACGTCCGCACCGTCCGTCAGTTCGATGAGGCCTACACTGCCCCTCATCACGGTTTTCGCGACGCCGACGACTACTACCATCGCGCGAGCAGCCTGCGCGTCATCGATCAGGTCGCGATCCCGACGCTTGTCCTGAGCGCGGCCGACGATCCCTTCGTTCCGCCGGAACAGTTCCGCGATCCCGCACTCGTGGCCAATCGGCACATCACCGTCGTGGTCACGCCGTACGGCGGCCATTGCGGCTTCTACACCGAGCCCACCGCCGGGTTCGACGGCTACTGGGCCGAACGGGCGGCCGTGGCGTTCGTGGCGCATCACCTGACCGGCTGACCGCGGGTGCAGGCGTCAGGCGCGCAGGTGTTCGAGGAGGCGGGCCGCGAACTCCGGCCCGGCACCTTTCTCCTCGTGCTTGAAGTAGATGTAGACGTCGTCGCACGTCTCGGTCCGTGCGCGGATGGTGTCCGCCCAGCGAATGAGGTCGTCGCCGGTATAGCCCTGGTCGCGGAGCCGGAAGTAGGCGAAGGGGGCCGTCACTTCCACCGGCGTACGCAGCTTCTCGCTGTCGGAGACGCAGAGCGCCGCGCCGCGTGAGGCGAGACAGTCGATTACTTCGGGATCGTGCCATGAGGCATGGCGGAACTCGAACGCCGGCCGCGCCCCTTCAGGCAGGACGTCGAGAAAGTCCGTCAATCGATCGACTGCCTTGCGGAAGAAGGGAGGCAACTGGAAGAGCAGCGTGCCTCGCTTCTCCTCGAGCGTCAAGGCCGCCTCGCACAGGGCGCGCGCCATTTCCGCACAGTTGGCCAGTCGCGCTTCGTGCGTGATTCGGCGGGGCGCCTTCAGGGTGAAGCGGAAGTGGTCGGGTGTCGTCTCGGACCAGCCGGCGAGCAGTCGAGCGGTCGGCATCCGGTAGAAGGTGTAGTTGATTTCGACCGTCTGGAGACGGTGCGCGTAGTACCGGAGCATCTCCTTCTGGGGATGTTTCTCCGGATAGAACGAGCCGCGCCACTCGGGGTAGTTGTAGCCGGACGTGCCTACCCAGTAGCGTGGCATCGGCCGCGCGTCAGTCCAGGTCGAAGTCGCGCGACGGGCGCGTGATCGGCTCGTCCCGCGCCTGCCTGAGGGCGTCCTCGAACCGCTTGGAGAGCGCGTCGCTTCGGCCACGCTGTTCGGCAACGGATTGCCGGAAGGCTGCCTCCCGCTTCGCTTTCGCGGCCGCGAGAATACCCTCGGCGTCCTCGAGCACCGGCCGGTCGGCCGAGGGCGGTTCGTGGTGGGAAACGACGCGTCGCAGGTTCAGATCGTAGACCAGGGTCGCACCGCAGCAGGGACAGCCGATCTCGACTTCCGAGGCCAGCGGGGGCACCGGTCGCTAGCCCTCTTCTTCGAAGTCGCTCTCGGCGATCGGGACGATCCGGTTCGGTGGGCGGAGCGCCTCGCGGTGGTCGTAGACGGGCAGACCGCCAACATGGCGCGGCAACGCGCAGGCGGCGCCTTTCTTGTCGATCACCACGGTGACAGGACTTCCTTCGACGCCGTCGCGGAACTGGATGCGGCATCCACATCCGAGGCGCGCTCTCTCGAAGCCCTTGCCCATGACCTGATGATACACCAGCGCCTAGGCGCGCCGGCTACAGCAGATCCTTGATGTCCTGTTCGAACGCCTCGCGCGTGGCAATGCCCATGTGCGTCCGGCAGAGCGTGCCCTCGCGGTCGATGAAGAACGTGACGGGCAGCCCCCAGATCGGCCCGTAGGCCTCCTGGAAGTCCTCACGGCCGAGACCGACCAGCATCGGGTAGTTCACCTGGAACTCCGCCGCGAACGGACGAATCTGCTCCGGGGTGTCGTCCACCGACAGGCCGAGCACCACCAGGCCGTCGTCCTCGTACTGCCGCTGGAACTCAACGAACCAGGGAATCTCGATCTTGCACGGGCCGCACCAGGTGGCCCAGAAGTTGAGCAGGATGACGTTGCCCCGCAGGTCGGCGAGGTTCAGTTGGTCGCCGTTGATATCCCGCAGCGTGAAATCCATCGGCGCCGGCCGCGCGTCGTCCTCGCACGCCGCTGCGGTTGTCCCGGACCCGTTGACGCCTGACGTCAGGGTGCCGAGACCGAAGCTCCGGACACCCGGCAAGGTAAGCAGTCCGAGCGCCAGCGCCGCAATTCCGGCGAGCATCCACCGTTTCGTTGTCATGGGTACTCCTGGGTCGTGTTGTCCTTCGCTACGGAGAGCGTAACGCGGGCGCTGGTCGGATCTCAAGGCGGCCGGCACGGCCAGGCGGCGCATCCCGCGCCGGGTGGCTGGGTGAGTGGCTGCGGCGGGATCCCCCCTGGGGCTGTCGGCCGCTGTGCCATAATGCCGCACCGTGGAATTGCGGCGTCTGAACGTTGGCTGCCTTGGCGGGGGCACCGGTCTGCCAAGCCTGTTGGGAGGACTCAAGCAGAACCCCTGGCTGGGCGTGAACGCTGTCGTCACGATGTTCGACAGCGGCGGAAGCTCCGGGCAGCTTCGGGATGAACTGGGAGTGCTGCCGCCCGGTGACGTGCTGAAATGCGCCTGCTCGCTCGCGCGCAACGAGAAGGAAGCCCGGACCCTTCTGCTGTCGCGTTTGCCTTCGTTCGAGAACGGCCGGCTGGGAGGACACACCGGCGGGAACCTCCTGCTGTCCATGATGCAGCAGTACAGCGGCGACTTTCTGGCCGCCGTCGACGGTCTCCGAAGCCTGCTCGACTGCAACGGTCACGTGCTTCCGGTCAGTGTCGAGCAGTCGACGCTCTTCGCGGAATACGAGGACGGCACCCGCGCCGAGAGTGAAGTGGGCGTGGATCGGGCGCAGACCAACGGACATCGGATCAGAAGGATCTGGCTCGATCCGGTGCCGGCGGTTCACACCGCAACGGCGGAAGCGATCCGCCGCTTCGATGCGATCGTGATCGGGCCGGGGAGCTTCTACACAAGCCTGATGCCGATTCTGCTGGTCACGGGCGTCGCCGAAGCGGTGGCCGCTTCACCGGGGCCGATCATCCTGGTGACGAACATCGTGACGGAAGGCCGCGGTATGCACGGCTTTACCGTGGGCGAGGCAGTGCGCCGGGTCAGTGAAGCCGTTGGCCGGCCCATCGACGTCGCCATCGCCAACACCGCCCGGCCACAACCCGATGTGATGGCGCGCTACGCCGCCGAGTACAAGGAACTGCTGCCGATCGGCGAGATCCCGAAGGGATGCGAGCTGGTGACGGGCCAGTTCTGGCAGGGACAGATCGCACGCCACGCGCGGCGCCGGCTGGCCTACGCAGTCTGGAGCGTGCTGGCGCGCCGGTTGATGTAGCCGCGTCAACCGGCGGCGGTAGCCGCCCTCGGGGCGTCGGCCACGGACAGCTATTTCCTTCGCGTGCGTTGACGGGCCAGGATTTTCTTTGCCGCCCGTTCGATGACGTCGCGTGTCATTGACGCGGCACGGCCGGATCCGATCGCCGTGGTTGGCCGTCCCGTTGCCCACTGCGCGGGCATTTCCTCGGCCAGAATGTCGTCGAAATCACCTTCGCTTTTCACGCTCAGGGGGGCAAACGTGGTGATGTCGACAGCGCCGGACCAGAAGTCGGCGTGCTTGATCAGCAGCCAGTTCCGGCCGCGCTGCTTCGGCGGCGTATCCGTGCGGTCGCGGATCCTGACCAGCGCCCACGACCCCTTGAGCTTGAACCCATCGAGCGAGAATTTCAGGTCGCCCCGGTCGAGTGCCGCGTCGACGTCGTCCACCTCCGGCAGCCATGTGCCGCGGTCCCAGAGCATCACGATGCCCGCCCCGTAGCCTTCCGGAATGACGCCTTCGAAACCGCCGTAGTCGTACGGGTGGTCCTCCGTCCGGACCGCGATTCGTTTATCCGCGGGCTGCAGCGACGGCCCCTTCGGGATCGCCCACGACAGCAGCACGCCGTCATGTTCCAGGCGGAGGTCGTAGTGGAGGTGGCTCGCAAGGTGCTTCTGAACGCAGAAGTACAGCTCGACCGACTTGCGGGGCGGCCGACGCCGGGCCTTCGGCCGGGTCGGGCCGCCATCGGGTTCCGGCGTCTTCGTGAAGTCTCGCTTCTTGCGGTACTCGTCGAGCGGGCGCGGCTCGGATGCGGGCGCGGATGACCGTCGGGCGGCTGGTTTCTTCTTCGACATGACGCGGGGAACAATTGCCGGCGGTCATTATCGGCCAGATGATGCAGAATGATCGCGTGCTGACCGCAGTCGTTCTCTATCTGTCGCTCCTGGTGCTGATCGGGGTGTGGCGCAGTCGCCGCGTCCGAACCGGGGACGATTTCCTGGTGGCGGGGCGGCGCCTGCCGGCGCGCGTCCTGGTCTTTACGCTGCTCGCTACGTGGATCGGATCGGGCAGTCTCTTCGGGGGCGCCGGCCTCGGGTATCGATCCGGTTTCGCGGCCCTGTGGCAGTCGGCCGGCGCCTGGGTCGGCATCGCCCTCGTCTACTTCATTGCACCGAGGGTCCGGCGCATCGCGCAATACACCGTTCCCGACATCCTGGAGCTGCGCTATGGCCCGGCCGCGCGCGTGCTCGGCACCATCACCACGGTGCTTGCCTACGGCACGATCGCCGCCTATCAGTTTCGCGGCGGCGGGCGGTTGCTGGAGCTCGTGGCGGGGATCGATCCCGGGACCGGGGCACTGGCGACCGCCATCTTCTGCATTGTCTTCACGTCGCTCGCGGGCATGCTGTCGATCGCCTACATCGATGTCGGCAACGGTCTGATCATGACGATCGCGGTCACCCTCGGCGTGGCCTACCTGGTGAGCGATGCGGGTGGGCTGGGGGCGTCGATTGCGCAGCTCGAGCCGCACCAGGTTTCGCTGTTCGGGGACATCGGACCGCAGGCGGCGTTCGCCCTGTTCCTCCCCACCATGTTCCTGCTGCTCGGCGAAGCGAACATGTACCAGAAGTTCTTTTCGGCGCGCGACGAACGGGCGGCGCGCCTGGCCGTAGTCGGCTGGATTGCCGGCACCATCATCGTCGAGACGCTGATCGACTCCACCGGTATCTTCGGGTCGCTCCGCATTGCCGGGCTCGACGCCGCCGCGTCGGAGGCCATCGTCATTCGCGTCGCTACCGACGTGCTGCCGCCCACCCTCGGCCTGCTGCTCGTATGCGGCGCCGCCGCCATCGTCGTTTCCACGGCGAACAGCTTTCTGCTGACGCCATCGACCAATCTGATCCGCGACGTCTACCAGCGCTTCATCAATCCGGCCGTCACCGACCGGCAGGTGGTGATCTACACGCGGCTGATCGTCGTTGTGGTGGGTGCGCTCGGCTACATAGCCGGCAACTTCTTTCCGACCATCCTGGCGATGGCGCTGTGGGCGTACACGATGTACGGCGCCGGGATCACGCCGGCGCTGCTCGGCGCGCTCATCTGGAAGCGGGCCACGCGGGCCGGAGGAGTCGCGTCGATTCTGGTGGGAATGACGACGACACTCGTGTGGGAGGTGATTGGCCTCGCGCGAGCCGTCGACGGCGTCCCCGCCTATCTCCTGGGTTGGCAAACGGCCTATCCGGCCCTGGCGCTTTCGATCACGACGCTGATCGTGGTCAGTCTGCTGACCCCGCCGCCGTCGAAGGCAGAAATGGAGCTGTCGGCCGAGCCGGTTGCGTCATGAGCGTCACGCTGATCGCGACGTACGAGCTGGGCCGGCAGCCGTTCGGTCTGGCTTCGCCCGCGGCGTGGTTGCGCCGTGCCGGTCACGACGTTACCTGTGTCGATCTGTCGCGCCAATCGTTCGACGCCGCTGACGTGTCCGACGCGCATCTGGTGGCGTTCCACCTCCCGATGCACACCGCCACCCGGCTGGCCGCGCCAGTGATTGGCCACGTCCGGCGAATCAACCCGGACGCCCAGCTTTGCGCCTACGGGTTGTACGCGCCGCTCAACGCGCCCTATCTCCGGTCACTCGGGGTCCGCCACATCCTGGGCGGCGAGTTCGAGGCCGACTTGGTGCGCGTCGCGGATCACGGAGCTTCGGATTCTCGCGGCGAGACGGCCCCGCGGGAAGGGACGAGTGACGGGGAGTCGGAAGACGGTAGGGCCCGCGCCCGGACATCCGGCGGCCTGCCACGCCTTGACCACATCACGCCCTGCCGGGACGGCCTGCCGCCTCTGGATCGCTACGCGACGCTGCAGCTCGGCGGCTCGCGCCACGTCACCGGCTACACGGAGGCAAGCCGAGGCTGCCGGCATCTGTGCCGGCACTGTCCGGTAGTTCCGGTCTATGGCGGGCGGTTCCGGATCGTCGCTTCGGACGTCGTGGCGGCGGACGTCGAGGCACAGGTCGCGCGTGGCGCGCGGCACATCACGTTCGGCGACCCCGATTTCTTCAATGGCGTCGGTCACGCGATACGGGTCGTCGACGCGGTGGTGGAACGCTGTCCGGGCATCACCTACGACGTCACCATCAAGGTGGAGCACCTGATCGCGCACGCGAATCGATTGCCGCGGCTCCGCGAGACCGGATGCCTCTTCGTGACGAGCGCGGTGGAGTCGTTCGACGACGCCGTGCTCGCGCGACTCCGGAAAGGGCACACGCGGCGGGACGTGGAACGCGCCGTCCAACTCTGCCGCGATGCCGGCTTGACCCTCGCGCCGACATTCATCGCGTTCACCCCCTGGACGACGTTGGAGACCTATCGCGACTCGCTGGCGGAGCTCGAGCGGCTCGATCTGGTGGATCAGGTGGCGCCGATTCAGTTGACTCTCCGCCTGCTCGTGACTGCCGGTTCCCCCCTGCTCGAACTGGACGACGTGCAGCGGCGGATCGGATTGTTCGACAGGCGCAAGCTCGTCTATCCCTGGCGTCATGCCGACCCGGCAGTGGACCGGCTGGCGGATGACGTCGCGGCCATCGTGGGCCGAGACCTGACGGCGGACAGGCGAGCTGTCTACGACGAAATCCGCGCCCGGGCGGATGCGGGGTGCGACGCGCCACGCCGGCGGCCCGCACGTGTTCGGCAGCGGACGGAGACCCCCTATCTGAACGAACCGTGGTACTGCTGAGCAGAACCCGACACCGAGCAGGTCGCTCTGGTCTGAACCTCCGATGACGGCCACCCGCCCCCGACTGCTGGTGGTCTCCGCGACCACCGGCTACCAACTCCGATCGTTCAGCGCGGCGGCTGATCGTCTGGGCGTCGACCTGGTCTTCGCAACGGACCGGTGCCTGCAGCTCGACGACCCGTGGCGCGATGGCGCGGTGCCGATCCGTTTCCATGACGAGAAGGGAGCGGTCGACGCCGTCGTTGCCACGGCCACGACTGCGCCGATCAGCGGTGTCGTGGCCGTGGGGGACAGGCCGGCGATAGTCGGCGCCCTGGCGGCGGAAGCGCTTGGCCTGCGCGGTCATCCGGCTGGTGCGGTGCGCGACGCGAGCCACAAGCTCCGCACGCGCGTGCGCCTGCGCGAGGCGGGTTTGGCGGTCCCGGAATTCCGGGCGCTGCCGGTCGGGGCGGATCAGGCGGCGTTGCTCGACGGCGCGCGATTCCCGTGCGTCATCAAGCCCATGGCGCTTGCCGCCAGCCGCGGCGTGATGCGTGCCGACACCCCGGGGCAGCTCGTGGCCGCGGCGGCGCGGCTGCGCCGCCTGCTGGAAGCTCCGGAGGTTCGGGCCCGGCGCGATCCGGCGAACGACACAATGCTCATCGAGGCGTTTGTCCCGGGTCGCGAAGTGGCGCTCGAAGGTGTCGTCACGGGTGGCGCCTTGAGGGTCTTCGCCATCTTCGACAAACCGGATCCGCTCGACGGTCCGTTCTTCGAGGAAACCATCTACGTCACCCCCGATACGTTGCCGCCGGCGTGTCGGCACGACGTGATCGTGCAGGTGGAACGCGCGGTCCGGGCGCTTGGCCTCGCCAACGGCCCCATCCATGCCGAGGCGCGGATCGATGGCGGCCGGGTAGTGGTCCTCGAGGTGGCGCCGCGCCCCATTGGGGGTCGCTGCGCCCGTGTGCTCCGGTTCGATCCGCCGCCCGGCCGGGGCGACGATGGGAAGGCGGCGTCGCTGGAGGAAGTGCTGGTGCGGCATGCGCTCGGGGAGCCCGTCGACGACTGGAACGTGACGCGCGAGTGTTCCGCGGTGATGATGATCCCGGTGCCGGGCGCTGGCATCTGTTGCGGCGTCACCGGCCTCGACGCGGCGCGGGCGGTCCCCGGTGTGGACGACGTCGTGATTACCGTCAAGCCCGGGGAGCGGCTCGTTCCCTGGCCGGAGGGGTCAAGCTATCCCGGCTTCATCTTCGCGCGGAAGGATGACCGGGAGGCAGTGATGAAGGCGATCCGAACGGCGCACCAACGCCTCAGGTTCGATGTCGCGGCGGAACTGCCGGTCGAGCCGGGGGGGTTGCCGGCAAGCCGTTGAGCGGGGAGCGCCTTGCCATCATCGCTGCATCACAATCACCGTGCCCGGCGTGTCCGCCGTGGTGGCGAACATGGTCGGGCGCTGGGTGCCCGCGTCTGCTTCGACATAATTGAGACGGAAGAAGTCCGGTTGCGCCACGTAGATTGCTTCCCACAGCACGCCGTCGTCGTGGACGAAGTCGAGGTGGCCGGGCGACTGCGTCGCGTCGATGCGGATCTGCCCCTGGAACTCGTTGCCGGCCGCGGTAAGCAGGGTGAAACGATCTTCCGTGATGGTGAGAACCCCGCCGACGATAGCGTCGAACGGCTGTCCCCGCTGCTCGGCGGCGGCCACCGTCCACTCACCCTGCAGCGTCTGCAGGTGGTCTTCCCCCTGAGCCTCCGGCAGGGCGGTGTTCAGCAGCAGCAGGGGGACGACCAGTGCCGGGAGCATTATGCGCATGGTGGATCTCCAGCGTTAGGCGTTCACGATCGGGAAGGAACCGACCTCGTTGCCGAGGATTGCGGTCGGATCGACGCCGAGCCAGCGCCGCAACACGTCTGCATAGATGTCGCGGAAGTCGAGGGTGGCGTCGAGGCCCCCGCGAGTGACCTTGCCGAGATCTGCCGGCTCGCCGAGCAGGCCGGCCCGGATGCCGCCGCCCATCACGAAGAGCACCCCGGCGTCGCCGTGTTCGGTGCCGTGGCTCTGGTTCTCCTCGACCTGACGGCCGAAATCGGAGAACGTCAGCAGGAGTACGCGGTCGAGCTGTCCCGACTGGCGCAGATGACGAGCGAAGGCGCGCAGACCGCGCCCGAGCTCTGTGAAGAGGATGCGGTGCTTCTCGAGCTGATCCACGTGCGTGTCGAACGAAGCGGATTCAGGACTGTCGAACGATCCGATGGAGACGTAGTAGACGCGGGTTGGGCCGCCGGTCTCGATCATGTCGCCGGTCCACCGGAGGGACTGGCCGAACGCCGTGTCGGGATAGTCGAAGCGGGTGCCCGTCCCGGCCCGGGCCCGGTGGAGCTGGCGGGAGGCGTGGGCGAGTCCATTGGTCACCTGTTGGAGGTAGTCGAGCCGCGCGGCGCGTGGACCGCGAGCCGTACCGGGGACCGTCGGGGGAGCGTCCATTTCCAGCAGCAGCTCGGGATGGGCTATCGCCCTGCTGCGGCTGGACGCGGAGGCCAGCGTCCGACCGAGCGATTCGGCGAACTCCACGCCCGCCAGCGGCTCGCCGCCGCACTCGCAGGCGTGATCGAGGTAACGTCCCAGCCAGCCGTGTTCCGGCGCCTTTGCGGCCACCGAGCCCGTTTCCCAGATCTCCGTCGCGCGAACGTGGGATCGGGACGACCGCGGGTAGCCCACGCCCTGCACGATGCCGGCAAGGCCGTCGTCCATCAGCCGGCGCACGTCAACGAGCCAGGGGTTCAGGCCAAGATCGCTCCCGTCGAGTCGGATCGTCTCCGGCCCGGGGATGGCGATGGTCGGACGAGCCCGATAGTAGCGGTCGTCGCGTACTGGAACGAGGGTGTTGAGTCCATCGTTGCCGCCGCGCAGGCGCAGGACGACTACAATGGGCCCGTCGTGGCTCGCCTGCGTTCCCGCAGCGGTCGCCTGGGCGCTCCGGCGGACGAAGAACGGCACCGTCGGGGTCAGCGCGAACCAGGTCAGCAGGTCGCGTCGGCTGATGGGACTCATGGGGTCCTCCATGCGGGCGCTTACGCCAGTTGATACTGCGGAGACATCATCACGCGCCGGATGAAGGCACTCCGACCTTCCGGCGAGTCGACGCCGGCAACTTCCGTTTCGATGGCTCCTGCGTCCAGGCCGGGAGCCGGGTCGAGCCGATCGAACAGCGCCGCGGCGGACGCTTCACGGAGCGGAGTCGCGATCGGCAAGGTTAACGCAACTGCCGCTTCGGCCGTCGGCGGGCTGGGACGTTCGAGACCGATGGGCGGCAACCGGCCGGCCAGGGCGGCGGCCAGGTGGTACCGCACCGCAAGGCGCGCCGCGGGGGTAACCCATGCCTCCTGCCCGGGCCAACCGCCCTCGCCATTGTTGGGCGTGTCAAGCAGCGTCTGACCGCTCGCCCGCAGCCAGCGGTCCATCGCGGCGACGGGAGGGGATGCGATGCCCAATTGCCGGCAGGCGCCGGCCGCGAGATGGACCGGACTCTTGATCAGGGCCCAGCGCGACGACTCCGACCAGAAGGCATCGGATCGCACGATTTCGCGGAGCATCGCCTCGATGGAACCGCCCGACGTCCGGTAGGCGTTCAGCAGTCGAGTCTCCAGGTCGGCCTCGATGTCCTCGACTCCGAGATGGGTCATGAGCAGGCGCCCGAACCGGCGCGCCGTCGCCTCGTGCGAGGCGAGCCATCTGACGGCCGAACGTGCATCGAACGGACGCGTGCGACCGAGAATCGTCTTCGGTCCGGCATCGAACTCGTCAGGCCGAAAGGTCGGCACGAGGCCGGTGCGCCGGGCTGCTCGGGGCGCCCTGGGATCGAGCGGCCGCGTCGGCTCGCGGCCCTCGGGCGCCACCAGGAGCCAGCCGGTCAACGCTCTCGAAAGCTCTTCGATGTCGCGCGGCTCGTAGGCGTCCGCACCGACAGTCCAGTGATCGAGAATGAGCTTGGCGGGGCGATCGGATACGCGCAGCCGCCGGTGCCCGTCCATCCCGATCTGGATCATCATGGCCGGGTCGACGACGAGGCTCGCGAGCAGATCCGGGACCGTGCCCAGACACCCCTGGCGGAGCAGAGCGTTGCGTCCGTGAAGCGCGTGCGAGGCATCGACCGAGCCCGTGCTGCTGCCGAACACGCCGTGCAGGAACAGGACGAGGTTCTCGCGCAGCGGGGCCGGGGAGGTGAGCAGCTCCGCCAGCCACCATCGGCGCACTTCCCCGGTCGCGGCCCGCGCGCGTTCCGTCTGCCGGTCGACGATCGCCTCGAAATCCTCGTCGGACAGGCCGGCGAGTCGTAGCGCCGGGTTGCTCCAGATCCCGTTGGCGGCCTCCGGGTGCTGTGGGTAGGGCGCGTCCCGAGCCGCGCGCACGAGCACCGACAGGGCCTCGTCTGCCGACATCCCCTGGATGGCCCGATCCAGGTCCGGAGTCGCCGTGAAGGCGAGACGGCGCAACAGGTGTCGCCGTTCCGTGGTCGACAGTGCGTTGCCCGGCGCGGGTTCCTGCATCTGATTCGCGGTTCCTCTCACGCGCTCGCCTGCTCACGTCCTCCGTCACTGGCGCGACTCGTCTGCAGGGGTTGCATCTCGGCTTCCGGTACCCGCCGACCGCGCCACCGCGGCGCAACGACGCGCGTCCACCACAAGACGAGGCCGGTTGCCGCCAGCAGGCCCGGCGCCAGACCGGCGACGAGCCACACCGCGCGGATGCCAGGTCCTCCGAAGTTCCCGAAGTGCAGCGGGCCGATCCAGGCCATCACGGTGTCGCCGAACGTGGCAGCGGGCGCCGCCGGCGTGGCGAGCCGCTCGCCGGTGTACTGGTCGAGGTAGACCGTCCGCAGATGGCGTATGCCCAACTGTGTGGGTTGCCGGTCAGTGAACAGCACCTGGAAGGGCGCTTCGTCGGTCGCCGGCAGGACGACCCTCGCGACGAAGGCGTCCGGTTCCGCCGGGCGGGCGAGTTCGATCATCTCGCGCCAACTCGGGCGCGATTCGTAAGCCACGCCGTCAATACTCGATTGCGGCGCAGTGACCGTGCTCAGCGGGGAGATCCGGTTGATGGCCGCGCGGAACTCGTCGGGGAATAGGAAGTAGGCCCCGGTCACGGCCCAGCCGGCCGTGAGCGCGAACGTCCAGATGCCCACCGCGCCGTGCAGCTCCCAGGTCACGCGTCTCCAGGGTCGCCGCCAGTCGACGGTGAAGCCGCGCCGCCATCCCGCCCGGCCGGGCCACCAGATGAACGGGCCGGTGGCGCATAGCAGGAGCAGGCAAAGCGCCCCGACGCCGTTGACCACCCGGCCGGTGGGGCCGGCGAGCAGGTCGAAGTGCAGATC
Organism: uncultured Vicinamibacteraceae bacterium; assembly: GCA_964636705.1. GTDB lineage: Bacteria > Acidobacteriota > Vicinamibacteria > Vicinamibacterales > UBA8438 > VXRJ01. The sequence goes on along the minus strand of CAZWUJ010000007.1, from coordinate 54,889 downwards.
CTGGAGGGTACTCACCACCGAGTGCTCGGGCAGCTCGCCCAGCACGTCGGCGGTGACCGGGTCGATGAGCACGGTATGGAACCGGCTGTCCTCGGTGACGTACGCAAGATGGGTCGGCCGGACGGTGGTCGGTGCATCGGCGCCGACCAGCCGCCCCTGCGGGTAGGCGTCCCGCACCCGTTCCAGGACCGTCGCCATATCCGCCTGCGGGCCGTCGGTCTGCGCCGTGAGCAGTTCCGGATGCACGAGGCGCTGCAGGTGGATGCGGAAGACCAGAGCGGCTCCCGTCACCGAAACCACCAGCACGTAGAGCGCCGCCGCCACGCCCACCCAGAGGTGCACCTGGAACAGCACGCGCCGCCACGGACCCGAACGGTCCAGCAAGCTCACGCTCAGCCGCCGAGATTGAAGCGTCCGCCGGCGACGACCGCACGCGGCAGGGCCGGGTACCCGAGCGCGCTGTCGTACATCTCGTCCGTCACGTTGTCGATCCGCAGGAACAGCGTCAGGTCGGGATGCACGCGGAACTGCCCGCCAAGAGTGAGCAGCGTGTAGCCCGGATTGACGGTGATGTCGACGCTGCGCCCATCCGAGGCGCGCACGAGGCCGAGGAACGCGCTGTCGTGCCGGTCACCCGTCATCCGCAGGTTCAGATGCACGCTGCCGCGGCCACGCACGTAGTTCAAGCGCAGGTTGCCGGAATGCAGCGGCCGGCGCAGCAGCGGCTGGCCGGGCTGGAACTGCTCACTGGTGCTGACGTTGGTGACCACTTCCGTGTCTACGAGCGCGTACGAAGCGCCTACGGTCAGCCCGCCCAGAGGCCGATTCAGACCGAACTCGATCTCGATGCCGCCGGCGCGCGACCCGTCGATGTTGACGTAGTCGGGCACGCCGTCGCCTCCGCCGCCGGGTGAGCGTAAGTAGGCGATCTGGTTCTCGTAGTCGTTGTTGAACCAGGTGAGGCTCGCGAGCCAGCGCTGGTCGTCGAATGTGAGCTCGGCGCCCGCGTCGAACGTAACTGCCTCCTCCGGCAGCAGCAACAGGTTGCCGTCGACCCACTGCGAGCTGTACAACTGCGAGAAGCTCGGGTTCTTGATGCCGCGGCCGATGTTGGCCGACACCTTGAGTGACGAGAGCGGGCCCTCCTGGAAGGGCAGCGGGTACCCTCCTGCCGATAGCTTCGGATTGACCGACGCGCCGTAGTTGGCGTTGTCGTCGATGCGCGTCCCGGCGGTGACGAACCAGGCGTCGGCGACGTTGAACTGCTGCTGTACGAAGTAGGAGTGGTTCGCCACCGTCTGTAGCTCGTCGAGCGCATTGGTCTCGCTGTAGTAGTCGTAGCCGGCGCTCAGGACCTGGTTGCCGAGCCAGGTCGCGTTGAGCTGGTAGCGGACGGCGGGGCGCCGCAGTTGCGCCTCGAATTCGAAGGGGAAGTCGAAGCCGCTGAACGGGCCGGTTTGTGCGAGGAACTGGCCGGGGCCGAGACTGGAAGGATCGGCGGCCAGTGTGTCGAATGCCGTCTGGTCGAGCAGCCGTACGAGCCGCGGCCCGGCCGGATACAGCGCGCCCGGCACGCCCTCCAGGATCGCGAAGACGCGGTACTGCGGATCGCCGACGGCGTCCACGGACTGGCGTCCGGATCGGAAGTAGCTCACGGTGGCGGAATGGTCGATGCGCGAGGAGAGGGTCTGGTCGAAGTCGAGGTGCCACGTCAGGTCGTCCGTGTCGTAGCCGGTGCCGGTGTCGCCCGGCGCGTAGGTGATTTGGCCGACGGAGTTGGCGCGGGCGTTGCTGTAGCGGAATCCGGTCCGCAGCTTGGTGTTGTCGCCGACGATCGCGCCGACGTTGCCGTCGATCGACTGCTGATCGAAGCGGTCGGCCTCCGTCAGGCGGTCCCGAAAAGCGCCGTCGCTGCCGCGGTAGGCGACACCGAGCTGGTAGTCGATGCGCTGCTGGGCGCCGCCCAGCACCCGCAGGTCGCCGCGGGCAGTCCCGAACGAGCCTCCTTCGATCGAGCCGGCCAGCCCCGGGCCGCTGTCCGGCGTTCCCCGCTTCGTGAAGATTTGGATGACGGAGCCGATCGCGTCCGAGCCGTAGAGCGCCGACTGGGCGCCGCGCACGACCTCGACCCGCTCGATCTCGGCGGCCGAGACGCGGCTGAAGTCGTAGTAGCCGCCGTTAGCGTTCACGCGCACGCCGTCGATCAGCACGTGGTTGTAGTCCGATTCGCCGCCGCGCGCGAAGACCGACGCGAGCTGCCCTTCGCGCCCGGTCGACTCGATGTTCAGGCCGGGCACGTAGTGCAGGACGTCCGCGACAGAGTGGCTTCCGAGTGTCTCGATGTCGTCCTCGGTAAAGACCGAGTGGGACTCCATGACCGACGCGCTCCCCTCCGCGGTCCGCGACGCGGTGACGACGACCGTGTCGGTCAGCGGGGCGATGCCGAGCCGGAAGTCGGCGGTCGCGCCGTCGGCCGCAATGAGATCGATCTCACCGGCGGCGAAACCGTCGAGTCGCGCCGTCACGCGATAACGTTCGCCCGAGGGCAGATCCAGTTGGAACCGTCCGTCGTCTCCGGTGGTCGCGGTCGAAATCACTCGCAGTCCGCGGAGCGCTTCGATGGTGGCGCCTGGCAGAACCCCGCCGGACGAGTCGGTGACGGTGCCGGCCACGACCGTCGACTCCTGGGCGCCAAGAGGCGCAACGGCGAGCGAACACAGCAGAATACCGAGCAGGGCAAGATGGCGCGTCGTCATGATTTCCTTCCTCTTGTGCGATGGGAGTGGCGCCAGCGTGCCGAACGCAGCCGATGCCGAGCGGTCGAGCAGAAAACCCAGCACGAAAATTGAGTGTAGCGAGCCCTCGCATGCCCCGTTCTGAAGAACTCCTGAAGAATTCCTGAAAGTCGACGGCGTCGTGCGGGGCGCTCGTATAGAGTGAGGTGACTGTCCGAACACGCGGATCTCCAAGGGCTTCTTCACTTTGCTGCTACATGCCGTCGGACTGTTGTGCGCGCTCGCGGCTTCGGTCTTCGCGACCGCGGCGCGGGATCGCTACGGCGCCCTGACGCTGGCGGTCGGGTTCCTGATCGGAAGCGTCTGGCTCCGCCCGGATCCGGGATGGACCGGCGCGCTCGTCGCGGCCACTGCCGGTCTGTCGCTCGTTCGTCCGGGCGGAACTCCGGCATCGCTGGTTGCTCCGCTGGTCGCCGGAACGGCAGCCGGGCTGTGGAGCAGGGTGCTGGACGGGTACGGTCTGCCGCTGTGGCTCGCGTGCCTGCTGGCGGCGGGCGTCGTTGCCTTTGCGGCGGTTTCCGCGGCACGCGTCCCGAGGTTTGCGGCGCGCTCGGTTCGTGAGGACGCGCTGGCCGCTCTCGGCGTGCTGGGACTGGCCGTCGCCGCCGCTCCCGGCGTGGCCGGGGGATGGGGCGCCGCCCAGGCGATGAACTTCGCTGCCGGAGACACAGTCAGGCCCTCCATGCACCCTGCCGTAGCCCTGGGGTTCGCGGCGGTCGTCGCGCTCGGCGGTCTGCACACGCTGCGGAGGCGCGGGTGAACCTGCTGGGGACCCTCGAGAACGGCCTGTTCGCTTTGGCCCAAGTGTTGCGCTTCCCGGTGATCGCGATGCTCTGGGTCGCGGTGGGGGCGGCGGTCTTCATGGCTGGCGGATGCGTGATGGAATGGCTTGCCCGGCGGCGGGAGCGCAACGGCTTCGACCTCAACGCATGGCTGGACGCCGGTCCGGCGCTGGGCGCGGACGCCGGGCGTCGTGCGGGGTTGCCGGCGCCGCTCCGCGGCCTGCTCCGCGACGTCGAGGCCGAACGACGCAAGCCGTCGTTCTCCGACGGCGGTCTCGAGCACCTCGTCCTGGAGCGCGAGGAGCGCGTCCGTCGCACGTTGAACGGGTCGCGGCTGCTGGTCAAGGTGGGGCCTAGCCTGGGCCTGCTCGGGACGCTGATTCCGATGGGGACGGCGTTGGCTTCGCTGACGGCCGGCAACCTGGAAGCGATGGCGGGCCAGATGGTCGTCGCCTTCACGACGACCATCGTCGGCCTTGCGGCCGGGACGGTTGCCTATGTCATACAGATCGTGCGCCACGGCTGGGTCAACGAGTGCGTGCGCGAGCAGCGGTTCCTGGCCGAGCGCCTCGCCGGAGAGCTCACGCGGGGCGCGCTGAGCGGAATCGCGCCGGAGGAACGACACCATGGGACGCTTTCTGCATCTGCCGTCGCCCGCTGACGCGGAAGACGAGGATCCGCTCTCCGGCGTGGCGAATATCTTCGACGTGTCGGTGGTGTTCATCGTCGGCCTGATGATCACCCTCTTTTCCGTCTATCGCATCGGCGATCTGGTCGATCCGGAGAGCGAGGTGACGCTGGTCAAGACCAACGCCGATGGCCTGAGCGAGATAATCGTCAAGCGAGGCACGGAGATCACGGCCTACGAGCTGACCGGCGAGACGCTCGGCGGACAGGGCGAACGCCTCGGCACCGCCTATCGCCTAGCCGATGGGCAGGTTGTCTATGTGCCCGACTGAGAGGTGCGGCATGGAATACGCGGTTGCGGACGACCGACGGCGTGCGGCCGGCTGCGGACGCATCGGCCGGCTCGCGCGGATCGCGGCCGGCTTCGTCTTGCTGACCGTCGCGATGGCCGGTTCGGCTGCGGCGCAGGAGATCCGGCTCGCGTACCTCACCGGCGACACCACGCTGCCCGGCGTTCTGAGCGCCTGGAAGGCGGTGCTCGACGAGCGCCCGGAGCTGCGAGAGCGCGTCTCGGTCACGCTGGTTACCGAATCGCTGCTCGACTCTCTCGATCTCGAAGAGGTGCTGCGCAGCGACGTGCTCGTTCTGCACGTCCACGACGCGCATACGCTCGACCGCTTCGACGCCACCTACGGTGTCGACCTGGTCGAACGGATCACCGGTCAGGGGCTCGTGCTCGGGGTCGGCGAGGGTCTGCTGCCGCGGGAGCACTACGTCGAACGGGGGGTAGCCTGGGATCTCCGCGCGCGGGCGTTCTGGGGGTACTCGGGATTCGCCAACCAGGTAGGGCTGCTGAAGTACGTGCTGTCGGCGGCCGGCGTGCCGGGCCTGGACGTGCCGGAGCCGCGGCCGAGCCTCGAGGCCGGCTACTACTACCCGGACTTGCCGGGCGCGGTCGGAGGCGCCGCCGAGTCGGGTGGCAGGGCGTTTGCCGACTGGGAGGCGTTCGATGCCTGGCGCCGGGCCGCCGGCAAGCACCGGCCGGGTAGGCCGCGCGTGGCCGTCGGCTTCTACGGATCGAGCTACGACGACGGCGACACCGCGCTCGTCGATGCGGTCATCGCGGAGATCGAGCGACAGGACGCCGAAGCGATCCCGATCTTCGGGTATCCGGCAGGCGTCGCCTTCGAGAACCTGCTCCGCGATCCGGACGGGGCGGCGCGCGCCGACGTGGCGCTGACGTTCCTGTTCCGCTTCGCCGGCCCTGACGCCGGCGAGTCGCTGCGGAGGCTCGACATCCCGGTGCTGAGCCTGATCAGCCTCTACGGCCGGAGCGAGGCCGAGTGGCGCGCCTCCGCGCAGGGGCTGTCCATGTTCGAGGGGACGTTCCAGATCGCCGCGCCGGAGCTGGCCGGGCTGGTAGCGCCGACGGTGGTCGGAAGCAAGGAGCGCCGCACGGATCCAGACACGGGATTGACCATCATCTCCAGTCAGCCAATCTCCTCGCGCATCACGCTGGCCGTGCGGCGGGCGCTGGGTTACGCGGCGCTGGGCGCCACCGCCAACACCGACAAACGGGTGGCGGTCCTCTTCTACAACTACCCGCCGGGAAAGGCCGGCATAGGGGCCAGCTACCTGAACGTCGCCGAGTCGCTCGCGAACGTCCTCCAGCGGATGCAGTCGGCCGGGTACGACCTCGGCGGAGACGATATCGACCTGTCGTCCGAAGGGCTTCTCGATCAGATGATCACCCGGGCGCGGAACGTCGGCGGGTACGCCCCCGGCGAGCTCGACGCGATGCTGACCCAGGCCGGCGCCGCGCGCGCCTGGATGGGTGACTATCTCCGCTGGCTCGAGGGCTATGCGCCGGAGCTGCGCGAGAAGGTGGTCGCCGATTGGGGCAGGCCGGAGGACGTGGACCTCATGGCGAGGGACGGGAGCTTCATCATCCCGGCCCTGCGCTTCGGCAACGTCGCGGTGCTGCCGCAGCCGGCGCGCGGGTGGGGCGCGGACGGCGAGAAGCTGTATCACGCCAAGGATCTGGCGCCGCATCACCAGTATGTCGCGACCTATTCCTGGTTGCGGGCGCCCGAACCGGTCGGATTCGACGCCGATGCGGTTATCCACCTGGGGACACACGGCACCCTCGAATGGCTCGACGGCAAGGATTTGGGACTGTCGGCGGCCGACGCGCCGGATGCGCTGATCGCCGACCTGCCCAACCTGTACGTCTACAACGTCGACGTGGTGGGGGAGGGACTGGTGGCGCGCCGCCGCGGCATGGCGACGCTGGTGGACCACATGGTGCCGCCGTTCGTCAGGAGCGGGCTGCTGTCCGAGCTGGCCGCGCTCAGCGAGAGCGTCGACGACTATCACAACAACGTCCACAAGAACGTGCAGCTCGCCGAGGCGTACGCGGACGAGATCCGGCGGCAGGCGCACGACCTGGGGATGGTCAAGGACCTCGGCCTGGACCTGGGGACCGGGGCGGAGATCGAGCACGACACGCTGCACGCCATCGAGGATTACCTGATCGAGTTGCGGGGGCAGAACATCCCTTATGGGCTGCATGCTTTCGGCCGTACGCCGGGGGAGGAGATGCGCGCGAGCACGGTGGACGCCATCGTGTCGGTCGACCGCGACCTGCTGCCGGACGACACGACGGTGATGGCGGCGGACATGGAGCGGCGCATCGTGGAGTCCGGGCCGCGCGAACTCGGCCACCTGTTGCACGCGCTCGACGGCGGCTACGTCCCCGTGGGGAACGGGGGCGAGCCCATCCGCAATCCGGACGCCTACCCCACGGGCAAGAACTTCTACGGCATCGACCCCGACAAGGTGCCGAAGCCGGCCGCGTGGACCCTCGGCGTCTCGCTCGCCGATCAGATGCTGGAGGACCACGTCGCCGAGCACGGGCGGTACCCGGAGAAGGTGTCGTTCGTGATCTGGGGCACCGAGACGATGCGGCACGAGGGAGTGCTGGAGTCCCAGATCTTCCACCTTCTCGGTACGCGCCCGGTCTGGGATGCTCGCGGCAACGTAGTCGACGTCGAGGTGGTTCCGGCGCGGGAGCTCGGCCGTCCGCGAGTGGACATCGTGATTGCCTCCGCCGCCGAGGGGATGTTCAACAACGTCACGCGGCTGATGGATGAAGCGGTGCAGCGGGTGAAGGTGCTCGAAGAAGCCGAGAACTTCGTCCGCCGTCACTACCTGGCGACCCGGGCGACGCTCATCGACCGCGGATACGCGGAGGAGGAAGCCGACAGGCGCGCCGGGGTGCGCATCTTCGACGAGCCACCGGGGACGTTCAACCTGAACACGTCGCGAATCGCCGCCGCGAGCGGCACCTGGGACAGCGACCGGCCGATGGCCGACGAGTACCTGTCGAAGATGGGCCACGGCTACGGCAACGGATTTTGGGGCGAGCCGATGGAGGACGTGTTCCGTCTGGCCCTCTCCGGTACCGAGAAGGTAGTGCACAGCAGCTCCACCATGCTCTACGGCGCCCTCGACAACGACGATTTCTTCATGTACATGGGCGGCCTCGCGGCGGCCGTCCGGAACATCGACGGCGAGAGCCCGCAGCTGATCGTCACCAACACGCGCGACCCCGGCCGGCCCGAGATGACGGGCATCGACAAGTTCCTCGGCGCGGAGTTCCGGACGCGTTACGTCAACCCCGTCTGGATCGAGGGGATGCAGCGCGAGGGCTACGCCGGCGCCGGCGAGATGCGCGCGTTTGTCGAGTACCTGTGGGGCTGGGACGCCACGGTGCCGGAGACTGTCGACGACGCGATGTGGAACGAGTCGTTCGCCGTGTACGTCGAGGACAAGCACGACCTCGACCTGAAGGCGTTCTTCGACGAGCACTCGCCTCACGCCTACCAGGACATCACCGGCCGGATGGTCGAGACGATTCGCAAGGGGTACTGGTCAGCGGACGATGCGACGCTCGATCGCCTCCTGCGCGAGCACGTCGACAGCGTCGCCGCGCACGGGGTCGGCTGCTCCGAGCAGACCTGCGGCAATCCCCGGCTGCTGCGCTACGTCCTGGAGCAGGGCGCCGTGATGAACATTCCGGGTCCGGCTCTCGACGCCTACCGCACGGCGATGGAGGAGGCTCTCGGCGCCGACATCGAGTCCGCGGCGGCGGAGGCCGAGGAGTTCGTCCGCTGGAACGAATCGCGACCGAGACTGACGACGATGAACATCGAGGGCTACCGGATGGAGGAATCGGCGGATGCTGCCGAGCTGCTGCCCGCGCCGCTGGCGTCGGGGTCGCACGACGGCGTCTGGACCCCGCTCTGGGTCGGCGTCCCGGTTCTGGGCCTGCTCGCCCTCTGGCGCTGGCGCCGACGCGGCTAGGGAGTCTCAGCGTCGCATCGGGGACATGCTTCATGAGGCCGTCGGTTGCCATACTGCTGGCGTCCGCTCTTTTTTCCGCCGACGCACGCTGGCGCCCAGTCGGACGCCGTACAGGTCAGCCGGAGTGGGCGCGGGGCTCTCGTACGAGCCGAGCCTCGCGGTTTCCCGCGCGAAGGTCTCGGACGACCTCGTCGTCGGCTGGTACGAAGTTGCCGCAGACGATTCCACGTCGTTCGCCAAGGTCGGCGCGTGGACGGCCGACGGCGCGCCCCTCTGGGAGAGAACGCTGTCCGATCCCCGCCGCCACGGGCGGGCGACGGTGGTCGCGGCGGCCGGCGACCGGATTCAGTGCGTCTGGATCGAGGAGGCGCGGGAGTCGGAAAGCGACGGTTCGCGGAGGCCTGCAGCCGACGACCCGCGGACGCCTGCGGAGGGAGAGCTTTCGGCCGCCATCTGGGCACAGCAGCTCGATCTGGATAGCGAGCCCGTCGGAGCGGCGCGCCGCATCGCCGACGCGAGCCGCACGACGTGGAACCTGAATCTGCGCGTGGACGCCGACGGCGTTCCCTGGATCGCCTTCGACGCGCAACTGGGGACACGCGCTTCCGAGCTCCTCGTCGCGCGCCTCGGCCGCGACCGGGTGGCGCTCCATCGGCTGAGCGCCGACGACGGCGCATCCTCCGTTTATCCCGACCTCGCTTTCGGCGCCGGGCGAGCCGCCGTCACCTGGTGGGACACGCGCGATGGGAACGCGGGAGTCTATCTCGCGGTCGTGGACGAGGAGGAACTGCCGCACCGCATCGAGCCGGCGGCGTTGCGTGTAACCGACACGGCCGGAGAATCGCTGGGCGCCTACATCGCCTGGAACGGCGCGCGATTCGGATTGGCGTGGTCGGACGAGCTCGAGCCGGGCCGGCCCCACGAGGTGTACTTCCAGCAGTTCACGGCGGCGGGCATCCCCGTCCGCGCGCCGCGCCGGCTGACCGACAACCCTACGGCGTCGCTCATTCCCGCCATCCGGGCCGCCGGTTCGCGTTTTGCGCTGGCGTGGAACGAAGACAACGTGAGCGCGCGCGGCGACCATCGTAGCGGCGGGCGCTCGGAAGTCCTGTTCGTGCTCGTTCCCTGACACCGGACCCTGTATTCATGAAACCGGGGTATGGACGTCCTACTGCTTGGCCTGCGGGGGAACATAGTCGGGAGGCAGCGCCGAACCCTCACCGAAGAAAAACTCCTCCATCTGCTCGGCGACGAGTTTCTGGGCTTCCTTCTGCCACGGCATCAGCCGGTACTCGTTCAGGATCATCTTCATCCGCTCTTCCCAGAGCTGCCACGCCTCCGCGGAGACGTTCTCGTAGATCCGCTTTCCGAGATCTCCGGGCCATGGCGGCTCTTCGAGCCCCGGCAGTTTCTTCTGCAGCTTAACGCAGTCGACGGTGCGGCCAGCCATCGTTCTTTCCCTGTCCCCTTTCCGCGGCGCGCTAGTGTAGTCGCTTCGGCATCGGCGCGGTGTCGGTCCAGATCGCAATGCTCTCCTGGCCCAGCGCCGCCGTGACGATGCGTGTTACCTCCACGCGCGCGTCGTTGAAGCACGCACCATCGCCGATGTCAGTCAGGTCATCCGGCGCGAGAGCGTTCGCGGTCGATCCGTTCAGCGTGCAGCGTCGCCAGAGCCCCTTGGGCAGACTGACCACTCCGGGCTTCATGTTGGCGTCGACCAGCGCCATGCAGTGGACTTCCCCGTGCGCGTTGAAGACACGAACCGCGTCGTCCGTCGATACGTCGCGCCGGCCGGCGTCATGGGGATGGATCCGCAGGCGGGCGGTTCGGGTCTCGAGCTCGCCCAGCGTGGAGTTGACGGTTCTGGCGCTGGCGGGAGAGATCAGTGCGAGCGGGAACCGAGCCGGGGTGTCGTCCTCCGGTTCCGGACGGTAACGGTACAGGCCCATCGGCGCGGTGCGTTCGAGATCGTCCGGCACGAGGTCAATCCGTGCGTCCGGCGTGCGCGGGAAGACATCGACGAACTGAACCGGCGCGCGCGGCGCAGCGCCTCGGCTAATGCCTGAAGCGAGCAGCGCCTCGCCGGCGTTCTCCCGCAGCGCGCCGGCAACGTGCAGGAGTTCGCTCGTGTCGGCCGGGAGCCGCTCCGGCAGATCGAGGCCCAGCCGCGATGCCAGATCGCCGAACACCTCGACATTCGGCCGCGATTCCTCGACCGGTTCTATGACCGGCTGCACCATCTGCACGTTCCCGTGGCCGTAGCTCAGGGCCAGGTCGTACTGCTCCAGGAATGTCGTGGCGGGTAGGACCATGTCAGCCCAACGCGCCGTATCGGTCATCACCTGATCGAAGACCACCGTATAGAGATCGTCACGTGACAGTCCGGCCAGAACCCGGTTCTGATCAGGCATCGTGGCCAGCGGGTTGCAGTTGTAAACGAAGAGCATCTTGACCGGCGGGTTGCGGTAGTCGGTCAGCGCGCGGCCGAGATGGTTCATGTTGACGATGCGCGTGTCCGGTTCCGGGACGCCGATCCAGTCCTCTTCGGACAGGGGCATGGCACGCGAACTGCTCAGCGTATAGCCGCCGCCCCGGACGCCGAACTTTCCGCCGACGGCGGGCAGGGCAAGCACCGCCATTGCCGCGTTGCCGCCGTTTCGATTCCGTTCCAGACCCCAGCCGCAGCGGATCAGGGCAGGTGATGCCTCGGCGTACAGCTCCGCCACGCGCTCAAGCAGCTCCGGATCAACGTCCGCCACCGCAGCGGCGCGTTCGAACGTCCACTCGTCGGCCCGGCGCCGCAGTTCGTCCGCGCCCAGCGTCCGCGCCTCGAGGAAATCCTCATCGGCATAGCCGTACTCGAAAAGAAACCGATGGATCGCGAGCGCCACGACCACATCGGTGCCGGGGCGGACGGCGAGATGAATATCCGCCTGTCGCGCAAGCGGCGTCCGCCGCGGGTCAACGACGACCAGGGCCGCGCCATCCCGTCTGGCGGCACGGACGTGAGGTACGAGGTGAAAGCCGGAGGCCGAAGGGTTCGCCCCCCAGATGATGATCAACCGCGCATGCCGGTAGTCCTCGTACGCCACCCCCGGCATTCGGCCGTAGAGCGCCGCCGACGCCGCGGTCGTGGGCGCCGAGCAGACGTTGCGCGCGAGGCGCGACGTTCCGAACGCGCGGAACAGCCGGGCGTCCGCGGTGTCCTGCGACAGCAGCCCGTTCGACCCGCCGTAGGAGACCGGGAGAATCGCTTCCGCTCCGAACTCCGTGCCGATCGCCCGCATCCGCTCGGCGATCTCGTCGAGGGCCTGCTCCCATCCGATCCGCTCGAAATCCGCCTTGCCGCGAGCGCCCCGGCGCCGGCCGGGAAAATGCAGCCGGTCGGCGCCGTAGACGCGCTGATCGAAGTCGCGAACCTTGCGGCAAATGAATCCGGAAGTGTCGGCGTGGCGGGGGGAATGGTCGATCCTGATAACGCGTCCGCGCTTCACCGAAACCGCCAGGCTGCACGTATCGGGACAGTCGAGTGGACAGGCGGTTTCGACCGTCGATCGTCCCCACGCGAGTGGCGGCTCGGCCGGCATCGCGGGAGTGTACCATGGGGTACCAGACGGTCACGGCGTGGGCTCATGTATCTCTTTCTGGACCGGATCACCTGCAGGAACGAGGGATCGGACCGCCCCGTTCTCGACGGCGTCTCCCTCTTCGCGCGTTCCGGCGACGTGATCGCCGTCGTCGCACAACCTGCGCTCGCTGCCTCGGCCCTGCTTCGTTTCATTGCCCGATCGGGTGCGCGGGACGGCGTGCTGATCGGATCGGATGGAAGGCCGCAGAGCGGCGACGGCGCCTCCGCCATCCGCGCCGATTGGCGGGACATCGAGGGATCCGGCGAGTCCCCGCCCCGGTGGACGACGGAATCGTGGTGCGGCGTCACGTATCGGCGGTGCGCTTCCCCGAACCAGACCAACGGCGAGCCACCCGACCTGCTGTTGGTCGACGAGCTCGCGGACCTTCCGGGGTTCGCCGACGGCAGCGCGCGGCGAGCCTTCGTTCGCGACCTGCGCGCCCGGGGCCCGGGGCCGCGCCGACGCACTATCGTCTACGCGACGGGCGACACGGACGAGGCGTTGGCCGTTGCCGATCAGGTGGCGGTTCTGAAGTCGGGCCGACTGGTGCAATTCGGCACGCCGCCGGAGGTGTACGACACGCCGGCAACGGAGTTCGTCGCCGAACTCTTCGGGAGGCCCATGATCAACCTGTTCCCGGCCATTCTGGAGAAGGATGGCCAGGCCCTCAACCTCCGGAATCAGTCGGTCCCGCTCGGCGGCCGGATTGCCGAGGAGTTCTGCCGTGACGTCACCGGCGGCGTTCGGCCACATCACGTGCATCTCCTGCGCGAAGGGGGTGGCCTGCGGGGCCGCGTCGCTTCAGTAGCTCCGATCGGCGACGGGGACGGCGGACCGGCGGACGACTGGCTCGTCACGGTGGAAGTGGAGGGCTTCCGGCTGCGTGCGCTCGTTCCGGGCACGCTCGACGGACCCGCCGAGGGATGGGAGTCCGGCGAGAGGGTGGTGGTCCGGATCCGGCCGGAGAACTATGTCGTCTTCGACGACCGCGGCGTCCGCCTGGATCAAGTGTCGCTTCGGAATTCACGGGCACGGTAGGAGGCAACGAGTCGCGTGGCCGCACTGACAGCCCTGCGGGAACGCCTCGCGCGCGTCGGACCCGCCTCATGGGCCGCGGTCGTACTGATCGTCGCCGCCGGTTTCGCCTCACTCGCGCCGACTCCGGCGGCGTGGGTGGAGCGGCTCTATTCGACCGGGGCCTATCTCGCCGCCCAGCAGATGGTGACACGGCTCTCGAGCCTGGTGGGTTTCGCATTGCTCGACCTCCTCGCCGCCGTCCTGGCGGTTGCGCTCGCCGTATGGTGGTGGCGATCGATCCGCCGGGCGCCGCACGGGTGGCGCGCCTGCGGCGTCGCCGCGCTGCACACGGCGTTCCGGACGCTGGGTCTCGCGGCCGCCATCTATCTGATCTTCCTGACGATGTGGGGCCTCAACTATCGGCGCGAGCCGCTCACCGCCAAGCTCGACTACCAGCCGGCGCGCATTACGCCGTCCGCGCTCGCCACGTTGTCCGGTGAGGGCGTCTCGCGCCTGAACCGGCTGCATGCCAAGGCTGCCGCGGAGGGTGACTGGCCGGCGTTCGACGAGATTCCGGCCTGGCTCGGCCCCGCGTTCGATGCCGCGCAACGGCAGCTCGGAGCCTCGTCCCCGGCCGTGCCGGGCCGACCGAAGCCGACCCTCCTCGCATCCTACTTCCGCACCGCCGGCGTCGACGGCATGATGAATCCGTGGGGCCTGGAAGTGCTGGTGAACGACGCGGTGCTGCCCTACGAGCGGCCGTTCCTCGTGGCGCACGAATGGTCGCATCTTGCCGGCTACGCGAATGAGGCCGAAGCGAGTTTCGTCGGTCTGCTCGTATGCCTGGCTGGCGACGCGCGAAGCCGCTACAGCGCGTGGCTGTACCTGACCCCCCGTCTCGTCCAACACCTGCCGCGAGACGTCCAGGCCGAAGTCTGGGCCGGGCTCGATGACGTCCCGCGCGTCCACCTGCGCACCATTGCCGCGCGCTTTACGCGGGAGACGACACCGATCGTGCAGCGGAGCGCCAGCGTGGTGTACGACCGCTTCCTGCGTGCCAACCGGGTGGATGCCGGCGTGGCGAGCTACGGCCTGGTGGTGGACCTGGTGCTGGGCACCGCAGGCACCGGCACGTGGCAGTAGCGCGCCGTCGTGCCGATGCGGCGCTCGTGCCGCCGGCCTGGCGAGACGGTGTATCGTGGCTAGATGCGCGCCCGTAGCTCAGCCGGATAGAGCATCGGTCTTCTAAACCGAGGGTCGCAGGTTCGAATCCTGCCGGGCGCGCCAACTTCCTTGACGAGTTCGTCTCCGGCCTGCCTCGTCGCCGAATTCTCGGCACTCATGGGAGAGATGTCAGCCCGATGCACGGCTAGATCCCAGCGTGCTCGCATTGGACTCGATGCGGTGAGGAGGCAGCCTCAGAACTCGTTCCCGCCGCTGCGAACGCTTGCGGAGGGGGGCGCTGGCGGTGACTCTACTCACCGGATGCCGCCGAGGGAAGCACGACGCGTTCGATGGTCAAGAGGCGCTGGTCGAGCTTCCCGAGGGCAACCTCGACGGCGTCCAGACGAGCATCGAACCTCTCCAAGCCTGAGCGCATATCACGCATATCAGCACGAAGGTCGTCCACGCGGGTGTTTACGCCGGCGATCTGGGCAGAGAGCAAACCGGCGACGGCCAGTCCGGTCCCAACAATCGTGTTTGTGCCCGGAAACTCGGCAGTCCAGGCCGGCTGATGATGATGCGCGTGGGGACGCAACGAGCCGCACTTCATGGCAGCATTGGCCGTTGAGGGTAGCCTGTCATATGCATGGCATACTATTGAAAAATGGGTAGATCACGACAAAAATGGTATCGATGTGATACTTAGGACTAGGAGCCTGAGTTGGCAATACCATTCAGTGCTGCCATTTCTCATCGGCGCCGCGGGCCGCGATGGTCGGGCCGGTGCTAGTCGTCCCGCTCCGGCATGAGCACGAACTCGGGGTAGGCGTCGATGCCGAGCTCGGCGACATCCTGGCCCATCTGCTCGACTTCGTGGGACACGCGGACGCCAATCGTCTTCTCCAGCACGAACCACGTCGCCAGCGAGGTTGCGAACACGAAAGCGCCGATGGAAACCAGGCCCAGCAACTGTACGCCGACGCTGGCCCCGGCCGCGATGGCGGTCGCCAGCGTGCCCCAAACGCCCGCGAACAGGTGTGCGGGGACGGCGCCGACGACATCGTCGATCTTCAGCGTCTCCAGCAGCTTGATGGCGGCGGTGCAGATGATCGCGCCGACCGCTCCAATCGCGATGGCCCAGGTATGGGTGGTTATGTCGGGTCCCGCGGTGATGGACACGAGCCCTGCGATGGCTCCGTTCAGGCCCGCCAGCAGATCGACCCGCCCGAGAATGGGACGCGAGACCGCAATGGCTGCGATGACGCCCGCCGCACCGGCCAGATTGGTGTTGACCAGCACGTGGCTCATCGCGATGACGTCGGCTGCGCTCCCCAGGGCGAGTTGCGACCCGCCGTTGAAACCGAACCACCCGAACCAGAGGATGAACACCCCGAGGGTGACGACCGGTATGTTGGATGGAGGCGTGTTGGTGACGCTGCCATCACTGCGGAACTTGTTGTAACGCGGACCGACCAGCAGCAAACCGGCCAACGCGGCCGCGCCTCCGGTGCCGTGCACGATGGTGGATCCGGCAAAGTCCTGAAAACCCATGCTGTCGAGCCAGCCGCCGCCCCACGTCCAGGCGCCGACAATCGGATAGATGAACGCCGTGAGCACCAGCGTGAACACGAAGAACGACCAGAGCTTTACGCGTTCCGCCAGCGCGCCGGACACGATGGACGCGGCGGTGGCGACGAAGACCATCTGGAAGAACCAGTCCGACATGACGGCGTAGTCGGTCGCGGCCACCGCCTCCCGCGCGCCTTCCGCGCCTTCGAGGAGCGCCAGCTCGTCCGCCGACGGTCCGCGGAACAGGCTGAACGATCCGATCACGCTGCCCACGTCCACGTACATCAGGTTGTAGCCGATGATGTAGTAGGCGATGCCGGCGACGGAGTACAGGCCGATGTTCTTGAGACAGATGACCGAGGCGTTCTTGGTTCGGACCGAGCCGGCCTCGAGCATCGTGAACCCGGCCGCCATCCACATGACCAGGGCGCCCCATAGCAGGAACGAGAAGGTGTTGAAGATGAACTGAAGCTCGCCGCTCGCCAAGTCGGTCATGTCTCACCTCCCACTTGCGCGGGCGCGCCGGACAGCGCGCCAGCCCTCCTGAAGTTGCAGATCGAAGGCAGCGGTCTCGACGGCGCCGCCGACTCTCACCTGGACGACGATGCGGTACTCGCCGGTTTCCGGAAAGACGAACGGAAACGTCACCGAACCATTTCCCCGGGACGCCTGATGCATCGCGGCCGAGTGCCCGCTTCCGACGGGCGTGCCCTCGACCGCCGATTCGCCCTCGACCGCCGACGCCCCCTCCGCCTGCGCGAAACGCTGCTGGGCGGTCAGATTGATGCTGCCGGCGGGATGCAGGTGGACGAAGAGCGAGCCGTCAGCCCGCAAGACCGCCGCGTGGCTCAGCATGCCCATGTAGGGCTCCAGCGGCGACGGCGACCCGTCAGGCTCGGTCACCGAGAAGCGCAGGGTGGTCTCCTCGTCGATGCCGGGAATGCCCTCACGCTCCCAGTGGAGGGTGCGGCCGCTCGGAAGCACGTAGCGCGTCGCCCCGGACTCGCCCTGCGGCAGCAGCGTGGCCCACGAATCGTCCGGGTCGGGCCTCGGTACGGCGGCTGGCTCGGCGCCAGGGACAGCGGCGGCCGTCCGTGTCGCCGGCGGGGGAGGCAACTCGACGCTGTCGACCAGGGTGGGCGCGAAGCCGCTCTCGTGCACGATGTCGGCGTAGATGTCGTACTCCCCGGCCGGCAGCGGCGGCAGCGCGACACGGAACGCGTCGGGACTGATTCGAACCGGGTGCACGTGCGCGAACGCCGACAGGTCGTCCGCCCGCACCAGGAACATGTGCATCAGCTTGCCGTGATCGGGCAGGAGCCCGGCTCCGGGCTGGCTCTCGCGGGCGCTCCATCCCGGATCGTCGATGGCCAGCGTCAGGAGCAGTCGACTCTCCGTGGCCTCCACGTCGGCCGTGGTGCTCCACGGGCGGTAGATCCGATCTCGGTACGCGGCATCGACCGCGTCCCACCAGATCCATCCGCCTCCCGCCATGGCGGCGAGAGGTAACGTGAACAGCGCCATCGCGATGCGTCCGTACCAGCGGCGGTGGGTATCGGGCGCGCGACCCGGGTCCAGTACGCTCTCGCGGACCGCGGCGCCGATGATTGTCACGGCGCCGGCGAACAGGAAGAGTCCCGCCGCGGCCAGTCCGAAGCCTACGGCCGGATCCATCGGGAGCAGCCGTTCGGCCACCGCCAGCACCGGCACGAAGACGGTTCCTTCGCCCGCCGCGCCCGCCACCGTCACCTCGATGCTGTAGGAGCCGGCGGTCATGAGCCACAGCTCGGCACTGTAGAGTCCGGTCTCGCCGGGGACCGGGACCGCGATGTCGGGGGGCGGCGCACCGTCCAATCCGAGGTCCGATCGCAACGGACGCACAGCGACACGGTCGGCGCCGCCGCCGCTCAGAATGCGGACCGACGCCTGCGCGAGGCCGGGAATCACCCCCGGTGTCCGCACGATCACGCGGACGCCGTAGGAGCCGGCGGCACCGTCGAAGTAGGCGTTGGAGGTCCCGACGTGCGCGGAGACAGTGACGGTGGCGGCGGCGATCAGCCCCGCGGCAAGCAGGTGTGCGGCCTTGGCCCGCGACAGTTTCAAGCTACCTCCGGCTACCTCCGGACCCGCACCATCCAGTTGCCCCAGGCGAGGCCAGCCACCGCCGAGACCGCCGCGATCAACCCCGTCCAGCCTGCCGCACCCCACGTCATGGACGCTCCCCAGAACTCGTACTGGAATGGACCCGGTGCGACGTCGAAGCCGAACTGATCGGCGGCGAAGAAGAAGTTCCGGGCCGGCTCGGTGAGGAGAAACGACGCGAACGGCCACTGCGCGACGGCGAGGGCAAGCATGGCCGCCACGCCCGCGGCGACCGCAATCAACGCCTGCCGAATCCGCCCAGCGCCGGCCGGGATCCGATTGACGATGACGTCGATAGCCAGTGCGGGCACGACCAGAAGGAGCGGAAACGCCGGCGGCACCATGCGATCCACCTGCCTCAGGATCGGCGCCAGCATCGGCTGCGCGGGAAAGAGCTGGAGGATCCAGATCATCAGGAGCGTCACTCCCATGTAGACACCGGCCGCGCCGGTGGCGCCCCAGCGCGATGCGGCGCCCCGTGCGATGCTGATCAGCAGAAAGGGAAAGATGGCGGCGCTCGCGTAGAAGAACGGCGGGGAGTGGTGAGCGTTCGGCATCATCAGGTACTCGGTGAACAGCGTCGCCACCATGAGGACCTGGAGTCCGCCCGCATAGAGGAACAGTCGCTGCAGCGCGCGGTCCGTCGCCGCGGCGCCGTTCTGCCGGGCGAGCGCCATCAGCATCGCGCCGACGCCGATGCCATAGATCCCGAGGGCGAGGACGACATGCGGCGGGCTCAGGATCTCGACGTCGAGGCCGTAGGCGTTGTGCCACCAGTCGTCGAACGGGGCCGAGACGATCATCGCCAGCGATCCCCAGATGCAGACCCAGGCGCCCAGTGGCCCGCGGAATCCCCAGAACTTCACCGCGGCGGCGCGGTCGGCGGTCGCATCGCGGGCGAAGGTCGTGCGAAGCACAAGCCAGCCGCAGGAAAGGCCAGCGACGATCCCGCCGAGATAGATCGCCAGATGGGCCGGCGTCCAGAACGTGTCCCGGCCGATAGTGCGATGCCAGGAGATGTCCCACATCCCGCCGACGATGACGCTCGTGGAAGCGAACGCCACCGCCCAGAGCGGCCTCGGGACGACGGCCGGGGCGGACGCGGCGCCTGCGGCCAGCCGAGTCACGCCGGGGGCTGTGGCTGTCGCTGCGGGCGACGCGGCCGTGGCCATGGCCCCAGACTACCCCCGTTGCACCTCGAATGCGAGCGCCGGCCGAGTATTCGACCGCTACGCGGCGTGCATGGCGGTCGAACGGAGTATTCTGGCGGCCGGCATGAAGAACTCTCTAGTCGTCGGCTTTACCCTTGCGTATCTCCTCCCGGTCGCCGCAGCCGCGCAGGGGGTGGGGTTCCAGGCTGGGGCGGCATTCGATCCCGAGCAAATCTATCTCGGTTCGCACGTCGAGTTTCCCATTGGCTCGAATCAGTTCGTCATCCGGCCGGGCATCGAAGGAGCCTTCGGAGGCGGCTGGCGGATCGCGGCGATCCGGGGCGATTTCATCTACCGGGTCACCCTCGGCGCATCGGGATGGCGAATTCGGCAGGGGCTCGGGCCTAGCGTGAACATCACACGGTCGGAGAGTCTCGACCTCACCGACGTAAGCGCCGGCTGGAACTACCTGATGGGTGTCGACCACGAGAATGGCTTCTTCATCGAGTTCAAGGGAGGGCCGGCCCACGAAGCGCTCGTGCCACTGGTATGGATCGGCGTCGGGTTCACAATCCGCCCCTAGAAGGGGATGGGTGAACGGGGGAGCGTCCGATGATGAGCGGTCGAGCGATCAGGAGCGGTCGAGCCACTCGACGAAGCGGTCGGGCTCCTCGACGATCATGACGCGCACCACCCTCTGATGTTCATGCATCAGCGCCTTGGCCGCAGTCCGCGCTTCGTCGGCCGAAGGGTACTTCGCCCAGGCTGCCGGCAGATTGACCGCGCCGCCCCGGACCGTCGTGACCAGCTTGAACATCGAGCGGAATCATACACCAAGGGTCTCCGCCCGCCTTGATCGGCGTCTCCGTAACCGTCCCGAACCCGGCGACTTGACGCTCCGGCGTCGCGGAAGGGTAGAATGCACTGTCCGGCAGGGTTACTCTCGCCGGCTAGCAGACATGATTACCGGGTGGGAACGTCTCGTCGTCGTCATCGTTCGCTTGGCCGGCGCGATTGCGCCGGCCGCCACGGGATGATGTCCTGATCCAACCCCACCGCGACCTGGAGAGGCCATCATCCGACAGCGGGTGATGGCTTTTTTGCTGTAGAGGGAACAGATGGCGAGCGAGCGACGCAGCGCGGCGATTACCGAGGGCCCGAGCCGGGCGCCGGCCCGCGCGATGCTGAAGGCGGTCGGTTTCACGGATTCGGATCTCGCGCGGCCGATCGTCGGGGTAGCCAATACCTGGATCGAGATCGGTCCCTGCAACTACCACCTGCGCGATCTGGCCGCCCGGGTCAAGGAAGGTATCCGCGCCGCGGGCGGCACCCCGATGGAGTTCAACACGGTTTCCATTTCCGACGGGATCACGATGGGAAGCGAGGGGATGAAGACCTCCCTGGTCAGCCGCGAAGTGATCGCCGATTCCATTGAGCTCGTGGCGCGCGGCAACCTGTTCGACGGCATCGTCATCCTGGTGGGTTGCGACAAGACCATTCCGGGTGGCGTCATGGCGCTCGTCCGCCTCGACATTCCAGGCCTCGTGCTTTACGGCGGGTCGATCGCGCCGGGGCGATACGACGGCCATGACGTCACGATTCAGGATGTCTTCGAGGCGGTTGGCGCGCATGCGGCGGGGCGGATGACCGACGCCCAGCTCTGCGCACTCGAGGACGTCGCCTGTCCGGGACCGGGTGCGTGTGGCGGGCAGTTCACGGCGAACACGATGTCGACCGTCTGCGAGTTGCTCGGCGTGTCGCCGATGAGCGCGAATGGCGTGCCGGCGATGGAGGCGGAAAAGGCGGACGCGGCGCGCCGCGCGGGTGAGTTGGTGATGGATCTGGTGGCGAAGGATCTGCGCCCGCGACGGATCGTGACGCGCGGGGCGCTCGACAACGCCATCGCCGCAGTCGCGGCGACCGGGGGATCGACCAACGCCGTGTTGCACCTGCTGGCGATAGCGCGCGAGGCGGGAGTCGACCTCCGGATCGAAGACTTCGACGAGGTGAGCGAGCGAACCCCGCTGTTGGCGGATCTCAAGCCCGGCGGACGCTTTGTGGCGACGGACCTTTACCGCGCGGGTGGCATCGGGCTGGTGGCGAAACGGTTGCAGGAGGCCGGACTGCTCAACGGGGACGCGCTCACCGTGACCGGCCAGACGATCGGCGACGTCGCGCGGGCCGCGATGGAAACCGCGGACCAGCAGGTGGTCCGTCCCGTCGCGGATCCGATAACCCCTACGGGGGGACTGGTGATTCTCAAGGGGAACCTGGCGCCCGAGGGCTGCGTGGTGAAGGTGGCGGGCCACGAGCCGCAGACTCACCGCGGCCCGGCCCGGGTCTTCGACAGCGAGGAAGCGGCGTTCGAGGCAGTCGAGGCGCGTCGGATCCGGCCGGGCGACGTGGTGGTGATCCGGTACGAGGGTCCGAGGGGCGGACCGGGGATGCGGGAGATGCTCGGGGTGACCGCGGCCATCGTCGGCGCCGGGCTTGGGGAGTCGGTGGCGCTGCTGACCGACGGACGGTTTTCGGGCGCGACACGCGGGATGATGGCCGGCCATGTGGCGCCGGAAGCGGCAGCGGGCGGTCCCATTGCCGTGGTGCGGGAAGGGGACACGATCCTCTTCGACGAGCGGAACCGGACGCTACGACTCGAGGTGGACGATTCGGAGCTCGAAGCGCGCCTCGCCGCGTGGCAGCCACCCGAACCCCGCTTCCGGAGCGGCGTGATGGCGAAGTACGCACGGCTCGTTTCTTCGGCCGCGACGGGCGCGGTTACGAACTGAAGAACGCAGGAACCTGACGATGGAACGGATGCGGGACCCACGGGCGGTGGAATAGAGGCAAGGACATGGCTTCGATGAGAACGGGCGCGCAGATCATCTGGGAGGCGCTGGTGCGGGAAGGCGTCTCCACCGTCTTCGGCTATCCCGGCGGGGCGATCCTGCCTGCCTATGACGCGATGCTGGAGTACCCGATCCGCCACGTTCTGGTCCGGCACGAGCAGGGGGCAACCCACATGGCGGATGGCTATGCCCGCGCCAGCGGCGATGTCGGCGTGGCGGTTGCCACCTCCGGACCGGGCGCCACGAATATGGTGACCGGGATCGCGACCGCCATGCTCGATTCGTCTCCCATCCTCTGCATCACCGGCCAGGTGGGAAGCCGCCTGATCGGGTCGGACGCGTTCCAGGAGACCGACGTCACCGGGGTCACGCTGCCGATCACCAAGCACAACTACCTGGTGTCACACGTCGACGATATCGCCCCGGTGATCCACGAAGCGATGTATGTCGCCCGCTCCGGCCGCCCGGGCCCGGTGCTAGTGGACATCACGAAGGACGCACAGCAGGCATCGACCGAGTTGCAGTTCGGCCCCGATGACGTGAAGCTTCCCGGCTACCGGCCGAATCTGCGCGCGTCCGAAGCGGAGTTCCGCAAGGCGGCCGACCTGGTGAACCGGGCGAAGCGGCCGGTGATCCTGGCCGGCCACGGCGTGCTCCTCTCCGGCGCCATGAAACAAGTGCGCGATCTGGCCGAACGGGCCCATATCCCCATCGCGATGACGTTGCTCGGCATTGGCGGCGTGCCCGCGCAGCATCCACTCAACATGGGGATGATGGGAATGCATGGCGAGGCGTGGGTGAACGCCGCGATCCAGGAGGCGGATCTGCTGCTCGCGTTCGGCATGCGCTTCGATGACCGGGTAACCGGCAACTTGAGGACCTACGCGCCGAATGCCCGCAAGGTGCATGTCGACATAGATCCGGCGGAGTTCCACAAGAACGTCAAGGTGGATGTCGCCCTGGCCGGCGACCTTTCCGCGGTGCTGGATGACTTCGCGCCGATGATCGAGGCGAACGACCATGCCGCCTGGCTGGAGACGATTCGGGAGATGAAGGGCGATGTCGCCGTCCGAGACATCCAGAATCTGCCGGACAGCGGCCACCTCTATGCCGCGCACGTCATCAACGACATCTGGCGGATGACCGGCGGAAAGGCGATTGTCGTGACTGACGTCGGCCAGCACCAGATGTGGGAGGCGCAGTACTACCACCACAACGACCCGCATACGCTCATCACGTCCGGCGGGCTCGGGACGATGGGTTTCGCGCTACCGGCCGCGGTCGGGGCCAAGCTCGCCAGACCCGATTCCGAGGTCTGGGTGGTGGCGGGCGACGGCGGATTCCAGATGACCATGGCGGAACTCGCGACCATCGCGCAGGAGCGAATCAAGATCAATGTCGCGATCATCAACAACGGCTACCTCGGCATGGTGCGGCAGTGGCAGGAGTTCTTCTACGAGCGCCGTTACGCGGCGACGCCGCTGCTGAGTCCCGACTTCGCGAAACTGGCCGAGTGCTTCGGCCTGGGTGGCGCCACCGTGAAAACCCGCGGCGAGGTGGAGCCGACCGTCGAGCAGGCCCGCGCCGACGAACGGACGGTGGTGATCGACTTCCAGGTGGAGCAGGAGGACACCGTCTACCCGATGGTGCCGGCGGGTGCCGACCTTCACGACATGATCCGGCGGCCGAGCCCGGCGCCGATCGTCGAGACGGCGGACGACGAGTAGGAAGAGGCAGGGAAGACGATGGCAGCACACGCACGCCGCACCTTCGTGGTCTATGTCGAGGACAAGCCGGGGGTGCTGAACCGGGTCGCCTCGCTCTTTCGGCGGCGCGCATTCAACATCGAGTCCCTGACGGTCGGCCATACCGAGGCGCCCGGCGTCTCGCGCATGACGATCGTGGTTCGCACCGATCCGAATGGCGGGCGCCGCCTCGAGGCCAACCTCTACAAGCTGGTCAACGTGCTGCGCGTGCACGACGTTACCGACGGACCGGTCATCTTTCGGGAACTGGCGATGGTGAAGGTGCGGGCCACCGCCGAGACGCGGACGCACGTGATGCAACTCGCCGACGCTTTCCGGGCGCGCCTGGTGGATGTGGCGCCCGAGGGGGTCGTGATCGAGACAACCGGCACGGAGGCGAAGATCGACGGCCTGCTGGAGGTGCTGCGCCCGTACGGCATCCTGGAAATCGTCCGGACGGGCCGGGTAGCCATGGGGCGGGGCGCGGACAGCGTGATGATCGATCCGGCCGATCTGCCGTCGCGGCGGCCTGCGGCGTCACGCGAGACGGACGACGCCAACGTCTCCTACTCGGTATAGACTGTCGGTTTCGCGGGCCCGTTCCGGGCCGTTCACCGCACCACCCACTGTGAGAGGACACTGACGAGATGGCAACGATCTATTACGACGACTCCGCCGACCTGGGCCTGATACAGGGGCGGAAAGTGGCGGTTTTCGGCTACGGATCGCAGGGACATGCGCATGCCCTAAACCTGAAGGAAAGTGGCGTGGACGTGCGCGTCGCGCTCCACGAGGGCAGCCGGTCGAAGGCGAAGGCGGAAGCGGAAGGGTTGACCGTCGTGGCGGGTAGCGAAGCGGCGGCGTGGGCCGACATCATCATGCTGCTGACGCCGGACACCACGCAGGCCGGCATCTATGCCGAGCAGGTCGCGCCGCATCTCGACGCCGGCAAGATGCTGATGTTCGCGCACGGTTTCAACATCCGCTTCAAGACCATTCAACCGCCACCCGACGTGGACGTCACCCTGATCGCTCCCAAGGCCCCCGGCCACCGGGTGCGCGAAGTGTTTCTCGAAGGGGGCGGCACGCCGGCCCTGATCGCGGTGGAGCAGGACGCAACCGGCAGCGCGAAGGCGCTCGCCCTGTCCTACGCCAAGGCGCTTGGCCTCACGCGCGCGGGGGTCATCGAGACGACGTTCGCGGAAGAGACCGAGACCGACCTGTTCGGTGAGCAGGCGGTGCTGTGCGGCGGCGTCAGCGCACTCGTCAAGGCGGGCTTCGAGACCCTGGTCAAGGCCGGCTATCAGCCGGAGGTGGCCTATTTCGAGTGCATGCACGAGTTGAAGCTGATCGTCGACCTCTTCTACCGGGGTGGCCTCAACTACATGCGCTACTCGGTCAGCGATACCGCCGAGCATGGCGACTACACTGGTGGACCCCGCATCGTGACGGACGAGACCCGGCAGGCCATGCAGCAGATTCTGAAGGATATTCAGGAAGGGACGTACGCCGGCAACTGGATCGCCGAGGACAAGGCGGGCCGCCCCTGGTTCATGGCCCAGCGCCGGCACGAGCAGGGGCATCAGATCGAGAAGGTGGGTGCCGAACTCCGGGGGATGATGCCGTTTCTCGACGCGGTGACGCTGAAGGAAGACGTGTAGAATCGCGAGGTTATTCTCGACACCCTCGGGAGGCGCCATGTCGACCACGATGGGAACCGCGTCGCGCACCTGGTCGCCCGTTGTCTGCGCCGGAACCGGTGCCGTTGCCTTCGGGGCGCTGCTGCTGCTCGCCGCCGCCCTGGGCTACCGCACCGGCCTGCTGGGGCTGGGAACATCCTTCACCGTCCTCCGTTGGGGTGCCATGGTCTCGGCCGGCGCGGCGGGCCTGGCGTTGATCACAGCGATCTGGGCCGCCTTCCGGCGCCTCCACTGGCAGAACATCGTGGCCGGCCTGGTGGCTGCCGCGGTGGGAGCGGGTCTCTACATGATCCCGGCAGACCAGCAGGCAACTGCCCGATCGGTCCCGCCCATCCACGACATCACGACCGACACCGATGATCCGCCGTCATTCGTCGCCATTCTTCCCCTCCGGGCCGACGCGCCGAATCCTCCGGAGTACGACCCGGCGGTCGCCGAGCAGCAGCGCGAGGGTTACCCGGACCTGCGCTCGCTGATGCTGGATGCGCCTCCCGCGGCAGCCTTCGCGCAGGCGCTGGCCGCCGCCGAGGCGATGGGCTGGGATCTGGTGGCTGACGATTCCGCGGCCGGCCGCATCGAAGCGACCGACACGACCTTCTGGTACGGCTTCAAGGACGATGTCGTCATTCGTGTCCGCCCGGATGGCGCCGGCAGCCGCGTCGATGTCCGGTCCAAGTCGAGAGTCGGCCTCAGCGATGTCGGCGCCAATGCGCGGCGCATCCGCGCGTACACGGCACGCCTCGCAGGCGACTGATCGCCGTGTGGTACGCTGGTTGGAATTGACGGGGCGTGGCGCAGCCTGGTAGCGCGCCTGCTTTGGGAGCAGGAGGTCCCGAGTTCGAACCTCGGCGCCCCGACCAGAGATCCCGCGGCACATCCTTTATCTCCTGACCGTTACGACCCAACGCATCGGAACCCGGTGGCGCCGGGAGGCGGCACAGGCTGGCCTTGCGCCCAAGGCGGCGGGGGCGGTGATCGCCTGCATGCTGGCGCTTGCGATTGCCGGCGCCATCTGGCCCGCGGTGCCGCCCCTGTCGGCGGCGGTTCTGGCGTGGCTGGCGCTTGCGTTGCTCTGGTCCGGGATCGGCAGGCGGCAGCAGCTCCAGGCGCTGGTGTTCATCGGGGCCGGTCTGGCCGCATTCGCGTGGGGCGCAAGCCGGGGCGCCCCGTTGCGATTCGACATTCTTCTCGCCCAGAACCAGCCAATCCTCTCGATGCTGGCATCCGTCACGCTGCTGCGGCTGCTGAACCGGCCGCCGCGCGAGGATGAGCCGGAGCTGCCACGCGGCCTCGGGGCCTACCTCCAGAGCATCGTGGGGGTGCACGCGTTCGGGTCGATCATCAATATCTCGGCCATCATCATCATGGCCGACCGGCTGGCGCACGTGCAGCCGCTCGGGTTCAACCAGGCGCAACTCTTCAGCCGGGCGTTCAGCGCCGTCGCCTTCTATTCTCCGTTCATCGGCGGCGTTGCCCTCGCCCTCTCGTACACGCCGGGGTCGAGCCCGCTGGTCATGATGCTGTTCGGCTTTCCGCTGGCCGCGGCGGCCGTCGTGCTGCTGTATTGGTACGCGGGTAGCGGCCGGACCCGGAACGTCGAGACTTTTCGCGGATACCCGCTGCATCCGCAGGACCTGAAGGTGCCGCTGACGCTTGGAGCGGCCGTTCTCGTCGCCGCCACCGTGATGCCGGGCTACTCCGTGCTCACCCTGATCACGCTGGTCACGCCGGCCGTCGTGTTCGCCGTGCTGATCAAGAGGAAGGGCATCCGCGGCCTCCGCCCGGCGCTGGCGGAGTACGTGCGGGAACGCGCCCCGCAGATGGGTGGTGAACTGGCGCTGTTTCTCGGCGCCGGGGTGCTGGCGGCCGGGGTAGTGGCCGCGACGGCAGGTTCGGGGGATTGGACGCTGGTTCCCCGCCTCGATGCCTTCTACGCCAGCTTGCTGGTATTGACCTTCATCGTGACTTCGCTCGTCTGCATCCACCCTGCGGTGCTGGTGGGAATCACCGGGGCGCTGGTGGAGGCAGTGGAACTCGACCCGACGTTGCTCGCGACAACGTTCGCCATGGGCTGGGGTCTCGGCTGCGCCGTCAATCCGCTGTCCGGCGTGAACATCGTGCTCGCCACCCGCTACGGCGCCGACAACTGGCGCATCGCGCGAGGCAATATCGGTTTCAGTGCCGCGTTGTATCCGGTGGCGGTCGGGCTGCTCTACCTGTACGAATTCATCCGGCTGTAGCGGGCCGGGGCGCGGGACCGTCGCGAGGACGACGCGCTCGGAAGATGGCGAACGGAAGGGCGCTACTGGAAGAAGGCGCGCGCGTGCCACGAGTCGGCCGCCGGCACTTCCCAATGCCCCGCGCGTACGTCGCCGAGACTCGTCAGCGTGTTGTTGAAGACGGTCGTGTCGAGGCCGACTTCACCCGCTTCAGCGAGGCGGGCAAACGCGTCCCGCGGCACCCGGGCGATCGTCTCGCCCTGCCGGAAGAGCACCGGCGCATGGTTGACCAGCTCGACGCCGAACTCCTGCTGGAGTTCCTTCATCCGCCGGACGAGCGCGTCGATAGAGCAGCCGGACGGGCCGGCCGCCCGCTGGTCCACCGCGATGAACAGGAACTGCCCGTACATCAGATTGCGGCCAGCCGCCAGCGGCACCGCGTGCGCTCCCCATTGATGGATGAAGGCATCGACCTCGGCCAACAGCCGTGCCTGTTCCGGTTCGGTCAGCTTGCGCGCCGCCGAAAAGATCCAGACACGGGCATCGCCAGGCAACTCATCGAACGCGATCCGTGGCATCCACTCCTCCTCAGAATACCGAGTCCTCAATAGAATACAGCCCCGTGACCAACAACCCTGTCGCGTGATGGCGACACCATTCAGCATCGCCCTCGACGGTTCGGATCCCATCAGTGCGCTCGAGTATCGCGCCGCGACCGAGGCTTCCGCTGGTCTCGGCGCGACGCTCATCCTTGCCCATGGGGCAGGCGCGCCGCAGACCCATCCGTTCATGACGGCCTTTGCGGGCGGCCTGTCGAGCCGCGGCGTTCACGTCGTCACCTTCAACTTCCCCTACATGGAGCGGGGACGGCGTGTTCCGGACCCCGGCGCGCGCCTGGAAGCGTGCTACCGGACCGTGATCTCGGCGGTTAGGGAACGGCAGTCCGACACCGGGCAGCGCCTCTTCGTGGGCGGCAAGTCGATGGGCGGGCGCATCGCCTCCCAGACCGTTGCCCGCGCGGCCCACGCGGAACTCCTGCTGGGCGTCGACGGCCTGGTCCTGCTCGGCTACCCCTTGCACCCTCCCGGCCGCCCGGAGAGGTTGCGCTCCGCGCATCTGCCGTCGATCACCGCACCGATGCTGTTCGTTCAGGGCAGCCGCGACGCGTTCGGCACACCGGAGGAACTACGGCCCGTGCTCACCGGCTGCTCCCGTGCCGAACTCTTTGTCGTCGACGGCGGGGATCACTCGTTGAAGGTGCGGGGTAGGAACGCCCCGACGGAAGCGGAAGTCCGCGCGACGGTTCAGGACGCGATCATTGCCTGGTGTCGCCGGCGGTGATGCCGGATAGTTACCCGCTCCCGTAGGGTCGCGTGAGCACTTCCAGGAGGTGGCCGTCCGGATCCTCGAAGTAGAAGGCACGGCCGCCGTCGTTGCGGTTGATGCCGCGCCGGCTCCGATGCGGATCGGCCCAGCGGTCGATGCCGCGTGTGCGGACGCGGTCGTAGATCCGGTCGAATTCCGCCTCGTCGATGAGAAACGCGTAGTGCTGGGTTTCGAAGGCGTCGTCACCGGCATCAACGAAATCGAGCGACACCCCGTTGTCGAGATCGACTGCCAGGAAGGGGCCGAGGGTCTTCGGCGCGGGAAGGCCGAGGATCTCCGTCAGGAATTGCGCTGACGCCTGCTTCGAACGGCTGTGGACGATGGTGTGATTGAACGCGATGGGCATCGGGTGGTGACTTCCCATGATAGCTCTTCACCCGCCGGTCGTTCGGTCTCCCTCGTTATAATGCGCGCCGTGTCGGCCAGGCCGCGGTTCCTCGTGCCCGCCCTCCTGGTGGCGGCTGCCGCCGGTTGTGGTCCGGCCGGTGGGGACGGCGGCGACGGCGTGGTGAGCGGGCCCGAATCGGTGCAGTTGGAGGTCACGCATCGCTCCGAATGGCGGCAGCTCTGGATAGAAGGCGCGACCGATCTGCCGGATGGGGCCTACGTCAACTACCGAATAACGCACGAAGCGGTCGAGACGGTGCCGGTCGAAGAATGGCCGGCCCAGAACCTGATGGAAACGGGGCGCGCGGCGGTGCAGGACAGCCAGTTCTGGACGCGGATCAACACATTCCGGTGGCCGCGAGGGGAGGTTCGCGTCGTCGTGCAGTTTCCGCTCCCGCCGCAGCCGGACGAAGTCGTGGCACGCTACGGTGAATTCGGGGAGCGCCTCGGCGGACACAACGTCACTGAAACCGCCGGGATGCGCGCGGTCGAAGTCGAACACGTGTTCGAACACCGGCCGTGAGCGCGAGGAGTCGATGCTGAACGAACGGCAGGAACGATTCTGCTCCGAGAGCCGCTGGGACTTCGCGATTGCGCCTGGCGTCTACCCCGACATGCGCGAACACGGGGCCGGACAGGACGACTGGCCGATCCTGCTCGAGCGGGTGATGGCGGCGGAGATCCTGGTGATCGGCACCAGCATCTGGCTGGGAGACAAGACATCGGTCACGACCCGCGTGATCGAGGGACGCCGGCTGCCGGTTCGACTATCCGAACCCGGACTACCGCTGAGGCCGGCGCCCGTCGCTCATGAGGCCTACTGCTCCTCGGGCAGTGGCGTGCGGAACGGGCGGAAGGCCAGATAGAGGCGGATACGGCCTTCGATGCTGTTCGCGAGAGGTTCGAACCCCGGATTGGCCCGTGCCGCGTCCACGGCGCGGCGGGCAGTGGCAACGGCGTCATCGAAGCGTCCGGTCGCGGCGTAGGCGGCGGCAAGGGCGTCGAGCACTTCCGGGTGGTCGGCGCCTATCAGGGCCACGGCGCGCTGCGCTAGCGCGAGCGCCTGATCGGCTTGCCGCAGCGATTCGTAGGGTGACGTCGCCCGTATCCATGCCAGCCCGACGAGGGCCATCGGCAAATCGGGGGCGAACTCCAATGCCCGCTCGTAGTGCGTTACCGCTTCCGCCGGCTCGCCCTCGTTCGCCAGCACGCGCGCCAGATTGCTGTGCACCGAGGGATCGGTTGGCGCCGTGACGAGCGCTTCCCGGTAGTGTGTGATCGCTTCGCCTTGTTCTCCCAGGGCCAGGAGGGTGCTCGCAAGGTTGAAATGCGCGCTGGCATCCCGGGGACGGAACTGCAGGGCGAGCCGGTAGTAGACGACGGCGTCGGTCAGCGCACCCGTAGCGGCGAGCAGTGCTCCGAGGTTGTTGTGGGCGTCGGCGTACTCGGGTCGCAACTCCGTCGCCATGCGGAACGCGTCGATGGCGCCGGCGTGGTCGCCTTCCGCGATCAGCAGCGACCCGAGGTTGAAGTGCGCCTCCGGGTGTTCGGGCTGCAGCGCGAGCGCTTCGTCCACATGCGGGCGTGCCAGCTCGGGCTGTCCCATGGCGATGTAACGCGCCGCCAGCAACCCGTGGCTCCGGTAGTCGTCCGGAGCAAAGCGAAGCCGCGCCTGCAGGCTGAGGAGGTCGTTGCGGGCTCGTTTGAGGCCGAGGTTCTGGGCGAGCAACGCGGTATCGCCGGGCAGCACCGGCAGCACCTGCAGCACGACTTCGCCCCGTTCGGGCGCCTCCATGCCGCCGGGATCGGTGGTGACGTATCCGGCGCGCGCCGGCGGGTCCGACGGATTGCGTGGGTTGCCGGCCGAATTGTCGAAGACGAACCGGGCGATCAGCGTCGACTGGGCGGGGAGGTGAATCGGTTCGGTGTACCGGCGCCCGACCAGTTCGTCAGGTTGCCATTCATCGATGCGGAGCACATCGGTTGCAGTTCCGTCCGGCAGCATCGCCGACACGTGGATCTGACTTCCGAGCGGGCCCATCTGCGGATAGGCGCCGACCACATCGACCGCGACTGGCAGGCGGTAGCGATCCTCCGTGGCGTGTTCCGCCACCCCGGCGGGGATGTCGAGCGCTGCCGCTTCCATGGGCACCGTGACGGCAGCGATCAAGGGACCATCGTCGGCGAAGTACAGACCCACCGAGGCCTGCACATTGACCGGTGTGCCGCCCGCCTGCATCTGGAGCTGCAGGAGCAGGTTGGCGCCCGGAAGCAGAGGCCACGCCAGTCCCGGTACGGCGGGGAGAGCCCCTCCCGCCGCTGACCAGGCGAGGACGTGGCCCGCCGGAAGAACGCCATGGTCGGTGAGGGCCCCCGAATAGCCCACCTCGGCGTCCCGCTCGTCCCGTGTCTCACCCGCGCCGGTCATATCGAGCAGCACCTCCGCCCGCTGCACCGCGTCGCCGGCGCCAGCGGCAGGCCGCAAGTCGAACGCGCGGACCCAGCGCTGCTCGGAAAGCTCCACCGGAAGAACGAAGTTTCGCGTGACGACGCGGTCGCCCGCTGCCAATGTGTAGGCCACTGGCATCTCGACCACGAGGTCGGGTTCGCCCAGCGCCCAGTTGCCGTCGCCGGCCTGGCCCGCGGCAACGCCAGGAACTGTCGCGACGGTGAGAAAGACCAGGGCGGCAAGGGTCCGCGTCAGCTTCATGTGCAAATGCTCCTCCGGCGTGGCGGGCCTCCGGTCACACGCGCGCAACGCCCGCCTCCAGGTGTTGCCGGGCGGCGGTCACGGCCACGGCGGTCACGAAGACCGGCATCGCCTGATCCAGTTGCTGGATTGACGGGTAGGTGGGCGCGAGGCGGATGTTCGAGTCGTCGGGATCGTGTCCATGCGGAAACGTCGCGCCGGCCGGCGTGAGCTTGACACCAGCCTGTCCCGCCAGCTCGACGGTGGCGGCGGCGGTGCCCGGCGGCGCCTCGAACGAGAGAAAGTAACCGCCGCGGGGCCGGCTCCACGATCCGATGCCGTCCGCCACCAGACCTTCGGCAAGATGACGGAGCACCCGCTCGAACTTGGGGCGTAGCATGGCCGCGTGCCGACGCATCAGTTCTCGGATGCCGTCCAGGTTCCGAAGATACCGAACGTGACGTAACTGATTCACCTTGTCGGGGCCGATCGTCTGCATGCCGAGCGCCCTGGTGAACGAGGCGGTGTTGGCCGGCGACATCGCGACGAACGAGATGCCGGCGCCGGCACGCGTGATCTTTGACGTCGAGGTGAACATCACGACGCTGTCCTCGGTGCCGGCGTCGCGTGCGCGCTCCATGAGGTTCGCCAGAACCGGCGGGTCGTCGTCGAGATCGTGCACCGCATAAGCGTTGTCCCACAGGATCCGGAAGTGGGGGCCGGCGCGCCGCGCGAGTTGCGCGAATCGATCGACCACGTCATCCGAATAGACGCAGCCGGTCGGATTGGAGTACTTCGGGACACACCAGATTCCCTTGATCCCCGGATCCTCCGCGACAAGCGTCTCCACCATGTCCATGTCGGGGCCGTCGTCACGGATCGGCACGGACACCAGCTCGAAACCGAGGCTCTCGGTAACCTTGAAATGGCGATCGTAGCCCGGCACGACACAGAGAAAACGTAATGGCCGCGGCTCGTCGCGCCACGCGCTGCCCGGCCCGACGGGACCCTCCAGCCAGGCGTTCAGAACGTACTGGTACATCAGGTTGAGGCTGGAGTTGCCGCCGGCGATCACCCGATCCGGGCTCACGCCGAGCATTTCCGCACCCAGCCGCCGCGCCTCCGGGATGCCGAGCAATCCGCCGTAGTTCCGAACGTCGGTGCCGTCCTCGACACGGTAGTTGCCGTCGAGGGCCAGATCGAGCGGGTCCGAGAGCGCGACTTGTTGGGGGCTCGGTTTGCCCCGTGTCAAGTCGAGGTCGAGGCCTGCGGCGGCGAGTTCGTTGAGTCGCGCGGACAGCATCCGTTCATGCGCGGCAAGCCCTTCGGGGGAGAGTCCGTCGAACATGATTCTGTTTCAATTATAGAGACTGACGGGCGTCCCTCTATAATCCGTCAGGTTTCGAATCCTTCTCCCTGACCATGATGGGCGATCGCGTGACGCGCGACGAGGTGGCGGCAACCTACGGCCGCGGCCTTCTCGACCTGGTGTACGACGCGGCGAGCGTGCATCGGAAGCACCACGATCCGGCCGGGATGCAGTGTGCGTCCCTTCTAAGCGTCGAGACCGGCGGCTGCCCGGAGGACTGCGCCTACTGTCCGCAGTCGGTCCACCACGACACGGGCGTGGAGCCGTCCGGCCTGATGCCGGTAGACGAGGTAGCCGAGGCGGCGGCGCGAGCGCGCGCGGCCGGCGCCGACCGGTTCTGCATCGGCGCAGCCTGGCGCGAGGCGTCCGACGGTCCCGCGTTCGATCGCGTACTCACGATGATTGGCGCGGTGAGGGCCGAGGGGCTCGAGACCTGCGCCACCCTCGGCATGCTCGATCGTGATCAGGCGGAGCGGCTGCGCGACGCCGGCCTCGACTACTACAACCACAACCTGGACAGCGGGCGCGGCTTCTACGGGTCCA
Source organism: uncultured Vicinamibacteraceae bacterium (assembly GCA_964636705.1). Taxonomy (GTDB): domain Bacteria; phylum Acidobacteriota; class Vicinamibacteria; order Vicinamibacterales; family UBA8438; genus VXRJ01. Next base: position 20,764 of record CAZWUJ010000007.1, on the reverse strand, counting down.
TCATCACGACACGCACCTACGACGACCGTCTCGCGACGCTGCGCGCGGTGCGACATGCCGGCATCAAGGTCTGTTGCGGCGGCATCCTCGGAATGGGCGAGACACATGCGGACCGGATCGATCTGCTGTGGGAGCTCGCGCGCCAGGAGCCGTACCCGGAGAGCGTGCCGATCAACACGCTGGTGCCGGTCGATGGGACCCCGCTTGCGGATCGGCCGCCGGTTCCGTGGGATGAGGTCGTGCGAGTGATCGCGACGGCGCGGCTCCTGATGCCGGAGGCGAAGGTGCGGCTGAGCGCCGGCCGGATGGAGATGGCGGAAGTAGCCCAGGCCCTCTGCTTCCTGGCAGGTGCGAACTCCATCTTTCTTGGCGATCGTCTGCTTACCACGCCGAACCCGGAACCGGATGCGGACGTGGCGTTGCTCCGGCGCCTCGGTCTACACGGCACAGACTCCCAACCCTAGTAGCGAGCACGGTTCCACGGCGCAGCCTGCTAGCGCGCCGCCAGGCGATTCAGGTCGAGCGCTTTTTCCATGAGCACGCCGGCATCTCCCGCCGGCGTCCAGGCCACCGCGCCGAGGCACGGGACGCTGGTGCAGCGTGCGAGCAGGTCGGCGTTGGTCATGGTGGCGCGGTCATCGTCCGGAGCGGCGCGGTTCAGGACGTAGCCGATCACCGTGAGACCGCGCACGGCGGCGGCTTCCAGGGTGAGGAGGGTGTGGTTTATGGCTCCGAGCTTCGAGTCGACGACGACGATGAGCGGCAGGTGGAGCTCGCGCGCCAGATCCGCCATCGTGTAGCCGCCGTCGATTGGGACAAGGAGGCCGCCTGCGCCCTCGACCAGCGTGACCTCGTGGTCGCGTTCGATCGCCCGGTAGAGCCGGACGATCCGCGGCGGGTCGATCCGAACGCCCTCCAGGCGGGCCGCGACGTCCGGCGCGAGCGGCGCCTCGAGCTGCCAAGGGCAGATCGTGCCGAGATCAAGCGGGCTCTCAGCGGCGGCGCGCAAGGCGGCGGCATCCCGCGCCCGCCGCGCGCCGGCGGGGCCGCAGCCCGTTTCGATCGGCTTCATGACGCCGACGCGCAGGCCGCGGGCCCGGAGCGCGGCAGCGATGCCGCACGCGACGAACGTCTTGCCGACGCCGGTGCCGGTCCCGGTGATGAAGCAGTTCATGCGAGCAATCCAGTCGCCCGCCCGGCGGCGGCAAACACCGCCGTCACCTCATCGATGTCCGCGTCCGTGTGGGTCGCCATGGGCGTGACGCGCAACCGCGCCGTTCCTTCGGGTACCGTGGGCGGCCGGATGGCCGGTATCAGGACGCCTCGCGCGAGCAGCGCGTCGGCCAGCCGCAGAGCGGCGTCCGCACCGCCCACAACGACCGGCAGGATGGGCGACGCGCTGGGCGCGACGTGGAAACCGGCGCGTTGCAGGGATCCGCGCAGGGTCTCCGCGTTGGACCAGAGCCGCGCGCGCCGCTCCGGCTCGGCGCGCATCACGCCGACGGCCGCGCGCGCCGCCGCAACCACCGCCGGCGGCAGCGCCGTCGTGTAGACGAACGTGGGCGCGGCGTTCGTCAACCAGTCGACGAGCTCCCGCGATCCGGCGACGAAGCCGCCGAGCGATCCGAGCGCCTTGCTCAGGGTACCGATCTGCACGTCCACAGCGTCCGTCAGGCCGAGTTGCTCCACCAGGCCCGCGCCGGTCGGACCGAAGACCCCGGTCGCATGCGCCTCGTCGACAACCACCCAGGCATCGTGCCGCTGCGCCGCCGCGACCAGTTCCCCAAGGGGGGCGAGATCCCCGTCCATCGCGAAGACCGACTCGGTGACGATGAACCGGTGGCGGAAGCGACGGGAATCGGCCAGTAGTTCCTCAACATGGCCAGCGTCGGCATGCCGGTACACGCGGACCGCCGCGCGCGACAGGCGGCAGCCATCGATCAGGCTTGCGTGGTTGAGCGCATCGCTCAGAAGGAGGTCTCCGTTCCCCGCGAGCGCCGGCAGAAGACCGGCGTTGACGTGGTAGCCGGAGGAGAAGACCAGCGCTGCCTCGGTGCTCTTCAGTCGCGCCAGGTCGTCTTCCAGCGCGGCATGCAGTATCGACGTGCCCGCCACGAGCCGTGCGGATCCGGCTCCCGCGCCGCGGTCCGCTGCAGCCTCCGCGGCGGCCCGCGCAACCGCCGGGTGCGAGGCGAGGCCAAGGTAGTCGTTGGAGCAGAACTGCAGCAGACGCCGGCCCCCGAGGCGAACGTGAGTTCCGGCAGTTCGATCGAGCGGGAGCAGCCGACGGCGAGTGGCCCGGCCCTCCCGCTCGGCCAGCCGTTCGGCAAGCGCGCCGGCAAGCGAACGACTGGTGGCGGCGGTCGTCATCGACCGCATCGTACTATGCGGTCAGTAGCGGAAGAGGTACTGCAGCTTCATGAAGACGGCGCGGCGGTAGCGTTGCAGATCACGTGTGTAGTAGCTTTCCTTGTCGAGGTGGATCCCCTCCTGCAGCCGGTCGTCGATGCCGGCGTAGAATACCGTCCCCGCATTCACGCGATACGTCAGGAGCAGGTTGATCCCCACCTTCCCGTCGCTGGTGTCCCGCTCCAGGATATTGCGAACGAGCAGCCGGTCCGTGAACTGGTAGGTAGTGAATGCGCGGAAGATCTTCACGTCGAAGGCGACGGAGCCGTCCGGGTCGGTGAACCTGCTGCTATCGAGTGAAAGGCGCGTGTTCAGCCGCGATGTGGGAAGCAGCGTGACGCCGATGTCGTACTCGAAGGTCCGGCCCAGGTACGGCGTGTCGATGAAGCGGATCTCGTTGCCCCAATCGATGTTGTAGTTGATCGACCACCGGCGGCTGGTGCTGATCCCGTTGCGTATCGAATAGCTGGTCTTGTGGAAGTCGATCCCTTCGAAGCGTTCCAGTTCACGGCTTCCGTCCAGATTCAGAAAGATGTTGCGCGCAAAGCGGAAGCGCACGCCGCCGTCGATGGATTCGTCCTGCAGCACGCCACTGTGGTCGACATTCCGCATGTAGGAGAGATCCGGCCCCCAACTGATGAGCCAATGTTCCGGCCACCATTCGTACTGGATGCGGGTATCCAGGCGGCGGAGGTCGACGCGGCGGACGAAGCCGGCGGCGGTGTCGAAGCCGGGATCCACCTGGTCGTACTCCACTCGATAGTTGAGATTGCGGCTGTCGTGGCGGAACCCGAAATTGACTATCGGCCCCGACGTTTCCACGCCGTCGAGGTCGCGGTTCGACGAGGTGGCGGCCAGAAACTCCAGACTGTAGTTCTGGCCCAGACGGAAGCGTCCGTCGACGCCTCCCACCCGGCTGTACGAGTCGATGAACTCTCGGTCGGTGACGATGGCGCCGATGTACGACTCGGGGTACAGATCGTACCGGGCGCGCCCAATCAGGAACTGCGCCGTCCGTCCGTAGCCGGCCGCCGCCGGGTCGTCCAGATGGCCGGGCGCTTCGTCGTTCACGACCAGGGCGCCGAGGGTCGTGTTCCCCGCCTTGCCGGTCAGTTTCGCCCCTACCTGCGGGTCCACGATGGTTCGGGTGTGGACGAGATTGACGCGTCCCGGCGTGCGGAAAATCTCCTGACCCTCGAGGAAGAAAGGGCGCAGCTCCGGGAAGAAGAGCGGAAAGCGCCGGTTCACCTCAATCTGCGGCCGGTCCGATTCGATTTGGGAGAAATCCGGATTCGCGGTGAAGTCAGCCGTCAGGTTCGAAGTGACTCCGTACTTGACGTTGAGTCCGATGTCGGGGGCCGGGTCACGGTCGACGTAGCCGTTCTCGCCCAACTCTCCGAGCTGGATGGCGCTGGCGGTCGGAAGGATTTCCAGGTTGCGGCTGGACGAGAGCCCGCGCAACCCGCCCAGCGTCCCCATCTGGGTCAGCCGGCCGGCGATGGCGCGCGTGACCGGCGACCAGACGACGGTCTCGTCCTTCGTCTGCATGGTCCGGGTGATCTGGAATCCCCAGCGATGCTCGGCCTCACCGCGCGACGGGTAGCGAAGGCTCTTGAAGGGTATGGCCATCTCCGCCGTCCAGCCGTCGTCAACGATGGCGCCGCTCGTGTCGAAGAGGGCGTCCCAGGAGGTGTCCCCCCCGCCCCCACCGCCACGGCCGCCGCCGGGTCCGCCACCCCGCCCGCCTGCCTGCAGGATCGCATCCGACTGGACGCCATACGGGTTGACCGAGAACTGGTAGGCCCGCTGCTGATCGAGAAACGTGTCGAACGTCACCGCGATCCAGTCGTCGCGCCCGATCCGGTCCCGGTCTACGCGGTTGGCACGCATCTGCGACGGATCGGCGTAGTGGGCGTGGAAGGCGAAGTAGAGATGATCGGCGTCGTAGGCGAGCCACACTTGGGTCGCTTCGGTCGCCGCGGCGCCCTCGACGGGATTCGTCTGTGTGAACTCCGTGATCCGCACCGCGTCGCGCCAGACTGCATCATCGAGCCGGCCGTCGATGGTGGGCGGCGCCAACGTTCTCGGCGCGGTAACGCTCGGGCCGGGTACGACCGCAGAGCCCGCGCTGCTCGGCTCGGCCGGCGCGCCCTCCGCTTCCCCGAGGACGAGCTGCCCGTTGGAGGGCTGCGCGTCGGCCGTCCCGGCAATCGTGGCGACAGCCACGGCCAGGGTGGTGATGGCGAGAAGCGTTGGGTGCGCGCGCCCGTCAGGGCGCATGGCGATCAAGTGCCGGCTCATGCGTCTCACATGCTATGACCGGGTCGACAGCCGTTTTATTTCACTAGAACTCGTGTCTCGGCCAAAAGGAGTCAATCGACGACTGCGCGAACCGAACCGGCAAGAATCTCGACCATGCGAGCGAGCTGCTCGCCGGTCGCTACGATTGGCGGCGCCAGCAGGTACGTGTCGCCCTTCACCCGGCTCACCAGACCGCGGGCCGCCGCCTCACGCAGCAGGGCGACGCCGACGCCTCGGGCGGCGGGGAACGGCTGCTTCGTCGCACGGTCCGCCACGAGTTCGACCGCGCACATCAGTCCCTTGCCGCGAATGTTGCCGACATGCGGGTGATCGCCCAGGGCGTCGACCAGCCCGCCGAGCAGAGCCGCGCCTTTGGCCGCCGCCTGCTCGGGAAAGCGTTCGTCCTCGATGATCCGGAGCGTGCGGAGTGCGACGGCGCAGCCCACCGGGTGCGCGCTGTAGGTATAGGCGTGCATCCAGGGCTCGCTGGCGGCCTCGATGGTATCGGCGATGGCATCGCTGACGCCGATGCCGCCGAACGGGAAGTAGCCGGAGGTGATCGCCTTGGCGAACTGCACGATGTCGGGCTCCATGCCCCAGTGGTCGAGCGCGAACAGACGTCCGGTGCGGCCGAAACCGGTGATCACTTCGTCGGCGGCGAGCAGCACGTCGTACCGGTCGCAGATCTCGCGAATGCGCGGGAAGTAGTCGTTCGGCGGCACGATTACGCCGCCCGCTCCCTGGACTGGCTCAGCGATGAACGCCGCGACGGTGTCGGCCCCCTCGCGCTGGATGGCCCGTTCCAGTTCGTTGGCCGCCGCGATGCCGAGGCTCGTTCCCTCCGGAGCGGCGTAGCGGTACGGGTCGGGGGCGGGAATGTGGACGAAGCCCGGCACGCGCGGCTCGAACAGCGGCCAATAGCGGGTAATGCCGGTGGCGCTCATCGCCGCCAGCGTCACTCCATGGTAGGCGTCGACGCGCGAGATCACCTTCGTCTTCGAGGGATGGTCGCGGAGCTTCCAGTAGGCGCGGGCCGTCTTGATCGTGCTGTCGGTCGCTTCGCCGCCGCCGCTCGTGAAGAAGAAATGGTTGATGGAGGGGTAGCAGATCCCGGCGAGGTGCTCGGCCAGCTCGATGGCGCGCGGGTTGGAGCTCCCCGCGTAACCGGAAACATAGGCGAGGCCGGCGGCCTGCTCCCGCATTGCGTCAGCCAACTCCACGCGGCCATGGCCCGCGGTGACGTTCCAGAGGCCGGCCAGTCCGTCGAGGTACTCCCGGCCGTCCGCGTCGGTAAGGACAGCCCCGGCGCCTTTCACCCAGACGCGTCCCTCGCTATGGAACACGGGGTCGTGCAGCGGGTGGATGAGGTGCGCCTGATCGCGCGGCAGCAGGCTGGCTGTGGTCGACATCGTGACCGGCCGGCGCCCGGACTGGCCCGTTGCGGGCGGCCCGGGTGATGCCGTCTCCATCGGCAGGATAGCACGCCGCATGCTAGGCTTAGCGGGATCATGACGTGGCGACGCCTGTCCTATGTACTGCTGGCGGCAGCGCTCGCGGTTCTCGCCACGACCGGTTCGAGCACCGCTTCCCTTGCCGCGGGACCGGCCGATCCGGTCGTTCCAGGACTCGGGGGCGATCTGGTCGCACCGCTCGCGCCGGCCGGCGACATCGAGGCGACGGTCCTGCTTTTCGTCATGAGCGACTGCCCGATCTCGAACCGATACGCGCCGGAGGTGCGGCGGATCCACGGGGAGTTCGGCGAACGGATCGCCTTCTGGCTGGTCTACGTCGACACCCAGCGGCCGGTTGCCGAGCTCGCGGCGCATCGCGCGTCGTTCGGTTACCCGTTCGCCGCCGTTCGTGACATGGAAGGCGCGTTGACGGCGGCGGCTGGCGCCACCGTTACGCCGGAGGCGGCGGTCTGGGACGCGGCGGGACGCCTGGTCTACCGCGGCCGGATCGACGACAGGTTCGTCAGCTTCGGCGTGGCGCGTGCCGCGCCCACGAAACACGATCTGCGCGACGCGCTCGACGGGATCCTGTCCGGGGAGCCGGCCACGCTCACGGAGACACGCGCCATCGGGTGCTACATCCCGGGCGCATGGCAGGAGTAGAAGGACTCGACGGAGGAGGAACGACGATGAGGCGCATCAGTGTCGTGGCGGCGCTTGCGGCGGCAGCCGTGCTGGCCGCCGGTGCGGCGGCATCCGCCCAGGAAGTGACGAGGTACGTCCGCTACGAGCATGGCGGGAGCGTGTCGTACGGCATCCTCGAGGGCGAGACCATCCACCAGCTTCGCGGGAACATCTACGAGTCGGCCGAGCGGACGGGCACGACGGTGCCGCTCGCCGAGGTCGAGCTGCTTGTCCCGAGCGAACCGACCAAGGTCGTGGCAGCCGGCCTCAACTACCGGAGCCATCTTGGCCAGGCGGCGCCGGCCGAGTACCCGGGACTCTTCGATAAGCACGCGACGTCGCTCGTCCCGCACGAGGCGACCGTCACCTACTACGAGGACGCCACGAACCTGCATTTCGAAGGCGAAATGGTGCTGATCATCGGCAAGACGGCCCGCAACGTTTCGGTCGAGGAGGCGCCCGACTACATTTTCGCCGTCGCCCCCGGCAACGACATCAGCGAACGGGTGTGGCAGAGCAACGACCTGCAGTGGTTCCGCGCAAAAGGGGCCGATACGTTCGGCCCGGTCGGCCCGGTAATGGCGCGCGGGGTCGACTACAACGACCTGCTTCTCCAGACCCGTGTCAACGGGGAGGTGCTGCAGTCGCAGCGAACACGCGACCTGCTATTCGATTCGTCCACGCTGGTGAGCTACATCAGCCGCTACGTCACGCTCGAGCCGGGCGACATGATCTTCACCGGCACGCCGGGGACCACGTCGGCCATGCAGCCGGGAGATGTGGTCGAAGTGGAGCTCGAAGGAGTCGGCGTGCTTCGGAATACGATCGGAGAGAAGGGCGCCCGGCCCACGAACGAGGAATAGGACATGGCCATCACACGACTGTTCGTTGCGCTGACCTTGACCGTTGCCTTCGCGGTCCCGGCTGCCGCGCAGGAAACGCCCACCTTCTCGAAGGACGTGGCGCCCATCCTGTACGAACACTGCGTCGCCTGCCATCGCGCCGGCGAATTCGCACCGATGCCGCTGGTCACCTACGACGAGGCGCGGCCCTGGGCCCGCGCCATCCGGCAGCGGGTGGAGGCGCGCGAGATGCCCCCCTGGTACGCCGAGCCGGGCCACCAGCAATACTCGAACGACGCCAGTCTGAGCGACGCGGCAATCGCGACGATCGGCGCCTGGGTGGAAGGCGGCGCCCCCGAGGGCGATCCCTCCGATCTCCCCGGCATGCCGACGTTTCCCGAGGGCTGGACGATCGGCGAGCCGGACGTCGTCCTGAACATGCTGGAGCCGTACGAGATTCCGGCGGACGGCACCGTCCCGTATCTCTACTTCACCGTCCCGACCAATTTCGCGGAAGACAAGTGGGTGAAGGCGGTGGAGATCAAGCCGGGAGACCGCCGTGTCGTCCACCACGTCATCGCCACGCTGCAGCGTCCCGATCCTGATGCGCCGCCATCGCCCGAGCCGACACTGACGAGGGATCAGCAGCGGCAGAGCGGTTCGCTCGGCGGCACGACCCCCAACAAGCTGGGCAATGTCTACCCGGAGGGGGTTGCCCGGAAGATTCCGGCCAGCGCCGAGATCGTCATGCAGATGCACTACACGACGATTGGCGAGGCGACGAGCGACCAGAGCAGCATCGGATTGATCTTCCAGGACGAGCCGCCTAGCCGCATGGTGGGTGGCGGGCAGGTGATCAACACCCGGTTCGTCATCCCGGCCGGAGCGGCCGACCACGAGGTGCGCGCGGAACGCGTGCTGGAAGAAGACACCTGGCTGACGACGATGAACCCGCACATGCATTCGCGCGGCAAGGACTTCACGTATACCGCGGTCTATCCGGATGAGAGCGAGGAAATCCTGCTGCGGGTGCCGAACTACAACTTCGACTGGCAGCTCACGTACCGGCTGGCCGAACCGAAGCTGCTTCCGGCGGGCACGAAGCTGGTCGGCGTCGCCCACTACGACAACTCGGTCAACAATCGGCACAACCCCGATCCGACGGCTGAAGTGCGCTGGGGCGACCAGACCTGGGAAGAGATGATGATCGGCTTCTACGGTACCGAGGACCTCTCCGCGGCAGACGATCCAACCACGACCAGCGGTGGGTAGAGACGGATTGCGGCATCCGGCGGCGCTGCGTTCCCGGGCCGTCATGAGGCGACTCGCCGTCGCCGCGTGTCTCGCGGCCGCTCTGCTGGCCTTGTTGCCGCCCGGGGCAGCGGCCCACCCGATGGATACGCAGAACGCGGCGTTCGTCCAGGGCGTGGACGGTCCGGCCCCGGCGCCGTTCATGTACCTCGGCGCGAAGCACATGGTGACCGGTTACGACCATCTGCTCTTTCTCGTGGGCGTCATCTTCTTCCTCTACCGGCTGCGCGACGTTGTCCTCTACGTCAGTCTGTTCACGTTGGGGCACAGCATCACCTTGCTGCTTGGCGTACTGGGGGGGCTGGAGGTGAACGCCTACATCATCGACGCCATCATCGGGCTGTCGGTCTGCTACAAGGCGTTCGAGAACATGGGCGGCTTCGAGCGTGTGCTGAGGTTCCGGCCCGACACGAAGATCGCCGTGCTCGTCTTCGGCCTGTTCCATGGCCTGGGGCTTGCGACGAAGCTGCAGGAGTTCACGGTGACCGACAATGGACTCGTGGCGAACATTCTGAGCTTCAATCTGGGCGTGGAGATCGGCCAGGTCCTGGCCCTCACCGCCGTTCTCGTCGGGATCACCGCCTGGCGGATGCGGCCCAGCTACGTCCGGCATGCGTTCATAACGAACGCGGTCCTGATGGGGGGCGGCTTCGTGCTGACGGCCCAACAACTGTTCGGCTACGTCTTCTATCCCTGAGTCCCGCGGCTCCGCGATCCTGACGCATGCCAGACACCGCGCCACCGCCCGTCTCCATCCGGAAGCTGTCGGTTGCCGCGTTCGCGTCGCTCGTCGCGGCGGGCCTGGTCTTTGTGGGTGCGGTACTACCGGCGGAGTACGGCGTGGATCCTCTCGGGACGGGCGAACTCTTCGGGCTGCTGGCTCTCGCCCAGGTCGTGGCCGTCACGGCGGAAGAGGACGAGTACCGCCTCGACACGGTGGAACTGCCGCTCGCGCCAGGTGAGTGGGTGGAGTACACCTACCGCCTCGAGGAGGGCGCCGCCATGCTCTATACGTGGCAGGCCACCGGGACGGTCGAATACAACCTCCACAGCGCGCCGGACGGGGCGCCGCCCGGTTACGCGGAAAGCTTCGACGCGGCGGCCAGCGACACCGCCAAGGGCAGCTACATCGCCCCGTTCTCCGGCATCCATGGCTGGTATTGGGAGAACCCGGGGACGTCGGAGGTGACGATTACCATGCACACCTCGGGCTTCTACCGGGACGCGCACGTCGCGCGCGAACGGGCCGACGGCTACCGCACCCTCACCGACGTGCGCGGCAACCCCGTGGACTAACGCACTCCGGCAGATCCGCCGCCCTTCCCGGCCAGAGTTGACGCTTCCCGCAGGATGTGGTCACAATGGTCACATGGGTGATCCCTCTGCTGTCGCTACGCGTGAGTTCAAGGCGCGGCTCAGCGCCTATCTTCGGCAGGTTCGCGCGGGGCGGACCCTGACGATTACCGATCGCGGCCGGCCCGTCGCCACGGTTGCACCCGTTGCGATGACTGGACAGTCCGTTGAGGCGCGTCTGGAGAGGCTGCGTGCGGAAGGTGTTGTGACAGGTAGTGGGGAATCGCTGCCGCCGGCTACCGATCCGATCGCCGGACGAGGCCGCCCCTTCTCCGAGACGATCGTGGAGGAACGGGAGGATCGATTCTGATCCTCTTCTTCGATGCCAGCGCCCTCGTCAAGCGCTACGTGCGCGAACCGGGGAGTGAGACGGTCGAACGGCTGCTGGCTGCCGGGAGCGCGGGCATCAGCCGGTTGTCGGAGGTCGAAGTCACCTCCGCCGTTGCGCGCCGGGCGCGACTGGGTGACTGCACGGTCCAGGAGCGGGATCGAACGCTCGTTGCGTTGGAGAGCGATCTGGCCTCGTTCATCGTGGTGGAGGTGGTTCCGGCCGTCACGTCGCGCGCGCGGGGACTGCTGAACGCGTATGCTCTGCGAGCGTCCGATGCGATTCAGCTTGCCAGTTGCCTGCACCTGAGGGAGAGACTCGAGCAGGACGTGCCGTTCGTGGTGTACGACGGGCAGTTGGCGGCAGTTGCGCGTGGCTCGGGAATGACCGTGCTGGACGGGTTCGACGGAGGTCCGGATTAGACGATGCGCACCACGATTGCAGTGATTGCTGCGGTTCTTCTGGTAGTAACGACGGGTCCGTACTCGGCAGGTCAGGGGCGGAACGGACCCGACCCGACCTACCGGGCGCCCCGCACGGTGGACGGCCAGCCGGATATTTCCGGCGTCTGGACCAACGACACGTTGACCCCGCTCGAGCGTCCGGCGCGGCTGGGTGACAAGGAGTTCTACACCGAGGAGGAAGCGGCGGAGATAGGCCGGCGCGGGCGCGAGTCGTACGATCGCGATGGCGCCCCGGGTGGCCGCCGCACCGTGGCAGGGCAGTTGGGCGCCGGCTACAACCGGTTCTGGAGTGACGTGCGCGATACCGTGGTCTATACGGGCCGGACCTCGATGATTGCCGATCCGCCTACCGGCCGCGTGCCGACTCGCCCGGAGGCGGAAGGGCGTGCGAGATGGCTGGTGGAGAATCGGACCGACTCGCACGAAAACATGAGTCCGTACAGCCGCTGCATCACGCGTGGGATGCCAGGCTCGATGATTCCGAATACCTACAACACCGGCAACCAGATCTTTCAGATCCCGGGCTATGTGGTCATCCTGTACGAGATGGTGCGGGAGCCGAGGATCATTCCGCTCGACGGCCGCCCGCCGATCCATGCAAACATCGATCAGTGGATGGGTGATGCGCGAGGCCGCTGGGAAGGGGAGACGCTGATCGTCGAAACCACCAACTTCACCGCCAAGGGATGGATTACGCCGAACCAGAACGCCGGCCGGATGCATGGCGTCCCGGTGTCGACCAACCTGCGCCTGGTGGAGCGCTTCACGCGCGTCGCCGAAGACATCCTCGACTGGCGGGTTCGCGTCGAGGATCCGGAGGTCTATACCCAGCCATGGACGCTGGAACTGCCGCTGGTGCGCAGCCCCGGCTACATCCTCTACGAGTACGCCTGCCACGAAGGTAACCGGGCGGTGACCGGGATCCTGGGCGGTGCTCGCTACGTCGAAGGCACGACCGACGAACCCTGACGCGGCGGCCGCCAGTCGCCCAGGGCGGCGCCGATCATTGGTCCGGACGGACGCCGGGCCGACTCCTATCCGGCGTCCTGCTCGGCCAATGCCGCCAGTGTGGCGGTCAGTAGCCGGTAGAAGCGGCCCACCGAGTGGACGTGGACCCGTTCGTCGGGGGAGTGCGGGAACTCGATCGTCGGCCCGAACGAGATCATGTCGATGCCCGGTGTCTTCTTTCCGATGATGCCGCACTCCAAACCGGCGTGAATCGCCTTGACGTCAGGCTCCGCCCCCAGTACTTCGGCGTGGACCCGCCTGACCACGTCGAGCAGCGGGGAGTCCAGGTTGGGTTTCCATCCCGGGTAGGCGTTGCCCTCTTCCACGCGCGCGCCCGCCAGCTCGCCGGTGGCCCGGATGCGGCGGCGCAGCGCGTCCAGGGCGGCGTCGATCGACGAGCGCGTGCTGGTGGTGATGACGACCGACCCGTTGGCGCCGGAGACGGTGGCGAGGTTGTTGCTCGTTTCCACCAGGTCCGGGATGTCGTAGCTCATCGCCGCAACGCCATGCGGCAAGCTGGTCAGGAGGCGCAGCACCGTCGCGGTCGTCTCCTTCGTCCACGGCTCGCTGTTGGCGGCTGGCTCCCCGGAACCGTTGACGGAGAGCTCGATACCCGGGTCGGCGGGACGGAATTCTGTCTGGATGGCCTGCGTCTCGGAACGGATCCTGGCAACTACCTGGTCAAGGACTTCCGCTTCGGCCACCACCGTCGCAAACGCCTCGCGCGGAATGGCGTTGTGGGCGCTGCCGCCTTCCATGCGCGTGAGGCGGAACGGCGTGTCCTGATACGCCGCCCACAACGCGCGCGCCAGGAGGCCGATGGCGTTTCCGCGCTGGAGATGGATATCGCAGCCCGAGTGGCCTCCCTTCAGGCCGGTGAGCGCGAGGGTGGCCCGGCGTTCGCCGCCGCCGGCCGGCGCGCTCGCTGTGGCGAGCGTCAGTCGGGTGTCGCCGCCGCCGGCGCAGCCGACGTAGACGATCCCCTCTTCCTCGGAGTCGAGGTTCAGCAGGCGGCGTCCGGCCAGGAGGGAGGCATCGAGTTGCGCGGCGCCGGTAAGGCCCGTCTCCTCGTCGATGGTGAAGAGGAACTCGAGTGGGCCGTGCCTCAGGTCTGCAGCTTCCATGACGGCAAGCATCGCGGCAACGCCGATGCCGTTGTCGGAGCCGAGCGTGGTGCCGGTCGCAGTGACGTAGTCGCCCTTGCGCTGCGGCACTATGGCGTCGCTCCCGAAGTCGAAGGCGACGTCGCTGTTCTTCTCCTGCACCATGTCGAGGTGGGACTGCAGGACTGTCGCGCGCGCCGCCTCATGACCCGCGCTTCCCGGCTTTCTTACGACGACATTGCCGGCCGCGTCCACCGCGTGCGGGAGGCCGAGCCGGTCCGCCGCCGCAATGACGTGCCGCCGCATCCGCGCCTCGTCCTTCGAGGCTCGCGGGATGGTCAGAATCGTGTCGAACTGGCGCCAGACGGCAGTCGGCTCCAGACTGGAAACAAACGTCATGCGATTTTCCTCCGGGCTATCAGTCGATGCGTTGATAGTCGGCGTTGCCGAGGCGCCGGAACGGCCCGCCGTCGACGGAAAACTCCTCCGTCACCCGGAATGCCCGTTCCGACGTGACGGCCAGACGCCGGCGCAACTGGTACGTTCGTCCATCCATCTCGACCGGCCGCGTGACGAAGTCGATGCCGACGGGACTGCGCCAATCGCCCACGCTGAGCAGTTCGGCGCCGTTGGGCAACCGTTCCTGGACGACCAGCGTCTGGCTCTCCGGGTCGAAGCCGATGGAAACACGTTCCTCGTAGGCTTCCCCGAAGACCTCGCCGGTCACCGCGCCGTCCACCCAGGGCGCGTCGTGCCGCTGCGTGAAGACGACCTGACCGCTGCGTGTCCCGATACTCAGGGGTGGATACTCACCGCCAAGGTAGTCGAACCGCCAGGTGCCGGCGAAGTAGCCGATTCGTTGCTCTACCTGGGGTTGCGGCACGTCGTTCCGGCGCCGCCGCTGCAGCTCGACGTCGGAGGCGATCCGCTCGGCCCCGGCGATCACCTGCCGCGTTCCCGTCAGGTGGCCGCCCTCATCGGCGAGGGTCAGGTCGTAGCGGACGAGAAGCGGGCCGAAACGGGTCGCCACCTCGGCCTCCGCGACGAGGGAGCCGCCCCTGATGTCGATGCGCGTCAGTGGCGCTTCGCGTCCCGGCTCGAAACCCGAAACGGCGCCTGCCCAGGCGCCATCGACATCCGTCAACGTAAGGACCACATCGGTTGTCGCGCCGTCCGCGGCGGTTGCGGCGCCGCGCCAGTTGCCGGCAAAGGGATTGGTGTCGGCGTCCCCGCCGGGCTGCGCGGCCGTCTCGGCCGCCAACCCCAGCGCCACGACGAACGCAAGCGAGAGCCATCCGGGCCGCAACCAGGGGGTCGGGCGCTCCAGGTGCGAATCCATCCGCGCTGCATCCTATCACCGGGTCCCGCGGTATGGCGCGTCCCCGCCTCGGTGATGGTGGTCCGTGTGCCATACTGCCGCATGCGCAGCAACGGCGTTCTCCTCGTGGGCGTGACGCTCGCTGCCGTAACCCTCGGTTGCCAGAGTGCGCCTCGAGAAGCCGCCAGCGGACCTGGCAACGAGGCGCCGCGCGGCTGTCAAGCGTTCCTGTCAAGCACCGACTTCGATGTCACGGTGATGGACGCGGAATTGATGAATCCCGGCACCCCGGCCGAGTACTGCTGGGTCGACGCGATGATCCGTCCCAACATCCGGTTCGCGGCGCGTCTCCCGACCGACTGGAACGGCCGCTTCGTCATGCGGGGTGGAGGCGGCTACGCCGGGCAGCAGCCGGTGAAGGGTCGCGACGACCCGTTGCGCGACGAGGGTTACGTCACTGCCTCCACCGACACCGGTCACGACGCGGCGCGCTTTCCGCTCGCCACGTTCGCGTACAACAACCGTGACGGCGAGATCGACTACGCCTACCGGGCCGTCCATCTGACGGCGGTCGAGGTGAAGGAGCTGATCGCGGAGTACTACGGCCGCCCCGCCGACTATGACTACTGGCTCGGCTGCTCGACTGGCGGCCGGCAGGGATTGATGTCGGCCCAGCGCTTCCCGGAGGACTTCGACGGCATCGTGGCGGGCGCTCCGGTCCTCGACTTCACGAACACCCAGATTGGCGGAGTCTGGTTCTCGCAGGCAATGCGCGAGAACCCGCTCAGCCTGGCGCAGATCGCGAGCGTGGGCGAGGCGATCTATGCGCGCTGCGACGCCATCGACGGACTGGAAGACGGCCTTATCGACGATCCCCGCCGGTGTGATTTCGATCTCACGGTCGACTACCCGGCCTGCGACGGTTCCGACAGCGACGCCTGCCTGACGGAGGGGGAGCGCCAGACCCTGGCCCGGATCTACGGGGGCGTCGTCAGCCGTGGAGAGCCGTACTTCCCAGGACAGCCGCTCGGTGCCGAGCTCGGCGACCCGCTCGGCTCGCCCGCGGCGCGGGTCAGCGGCTGGGGACGCTGGTTCGTGGATCCCTCAGGTGGTACGCCGCTGCTCGAGACGTTCGGCGTCACCTTCATGCGGTACATGGCGTTCACGCGGGACGATCCCGACTGGTCGCTCGATCAGTTCGACTTCGATGAGGATCCACATCGGATGGATGCAATCCGCGGCATCCTCGATGCGACCGATCCGGACCTGACACGCTTCCGTGACGCGGGCGGTAAGATGATCACCTATCACGGCTGGTCGGATACCGCGCTCAATCCGATGATGGCGGTCAACTACTACGAGGACGTGCTGGCCGCGACGCCCGATGCAGGGGATGTCTACCGGCTGTTCATGGTACCCGGGATGTTCCATTGCGCCGGCGGTCGCGGGATTACCAGCATCGACGCCTTGCCGTATCTGGTGGAGTGGGTAGAAGAGGGCACGGCGCCCGCGCGGTTGGTGGGTCAGCGCGTCGATCGCGACGGCAACGTTCTGATGACACGCCCGGTCTGTCCCTATCCCGACGTGGCACGCTACGCAGGGACGGGCGACGTAAACGACGCTGACAGTTTCGTCTGTCAGGCGCCCCCGGAAGGATGACTATGGCGACGGAAGGATGGCGCAGCACCGTGTGGGTCGCACCGGCGGCTCTTGCCGTGTCCGTTGCGGCCGGTTGTGGCGCGGCGGATACGGGCGAGGTGACGGATGCGGCGAGTCCGGCCGCCGCCGCGGCCGATCCGCGCGAGCAATTCACGGGGACATGGCGCCTCGTGCGCACCGAACGGTACGACCAGCGCGGCGATCCGCTCTCCGACCTGATGCACCCGACGGTGGGCCTGGCCGAGGTGCTCGGCTACCTGATGCATGACGGCGAGCGGTTCGGGATGATCGTGCAGCAGGTGGATCGGCCGGTGGACGACGTTCAGTCCGCGGTCGAGGGGTACGAGGCGTATTTCGGCGCCTACGAGGTCCGCGAGGCGGAGGGCTACGTCAGGCACCGGATCGCCGGCAGTCTCAACCCACGCCTGACCGGCACCGACCTGGAGTCGTTCTATGAGTTCGCAGGTGGTCAGTTGGTTCTGACGCCTGGTCTGCAGTGCCCCGATTCCTACGTCACGGGCAGCGGGTGCGCGTACGGCACGACCGGCGTTCAGTTGCGCCACTTCTGGGACCGCGTGCCGGCGGCGGGAGAATTGGGCCCCGACGCGGCGCGGTTCTATGGCTTTTGGGCGATCGACCGGTTCGAGCGGCGGTCGCTCGACGGGGACGACCTGCCGGTCGCGCAGTACGCCGACGGCTACCTGGCGTACATGCCCTCGGGCCAGATGGCGGTGCAGTTGATGCGTTCCGAGCGCCAGCGCTACGAGGGCACGCGCCCGACGGCGCCGGAGGCGCAGGCCGCGATGGGCACCTACCTCAGCTACTTCGGCCCGTTCAGCCTGGAGGCGGACGAGGACGTGGTCGTGCATCACCGCGCGGGGCACGTCAACCCGACCCAGGTAGGGACCGACGCGCCTCGCGGCTTTGCGTTTCGCGACGGCCAGCTCGTCCTGCAGCCGCCGGTTGCGACCGATGGCGAAGGGCGCGAGAGCCAGACGTCGGTCTTCTGGAACCGCGTCAGCACGCTCGATCCCGGCGCAGGCGAATAGCCGAATGTGACGGATACCGCCCGGGCTGCCATACAATGCTCTGCCTGATTGAAGTGACCTGTCGCGAACGGGCGACGAAAGGAGGAAGAGTGATGCGTACATTCGTGCTTGCCGTCATCATCAGCTTCGGTTTTGTCGGTCTGGCCAGCGCCCAGGGCTTTGAGGGGCCCTGTGGTCCGAAGGGTCAGTTGCCGTCGGAACTCACCAACAATGTCGGCGACGGAGCCCGCTGCTTCGAGCTGCGGATGTACACGGTCGACCACTCGCGCGTCGGCCAGGGCGACTTCGTGGGCGACATCGACATGCTTCACCAGCGGTTCCGGGAAGAGGAAGTCGCGATCTTCGAGAAGCATGGCGCGGAGGTAGTCGCCGTCTGGCAGGACCTCCAGAAGCCGGACACGCTGGTCTGGATGCTGGCGTACCGCGATTGGGATCACCGTCAGGAAGTCTGGGGCAAGTTCCGCGAGGATCCTGCATGGGACGCGCTGCTCGCGAAGTACAACGTGCCGATTCAGCGTCCGGTCGTCTACTACATGAGTTCGACCGACTACTCGCACCTGAAGTAGGTGCGGGGCGCCCGCTGGCACGGCCCGCTGCCGCCGAGTAGCCTTGGAAACGCCACTGACGCCGCTGGAGTTTCAGCGTCGCGCCCGCGGTTTGTACGCGGACCGTGAGGCGGTCGTCGACGGCGCGCTACGGCTCACCTACGCCGAACTGTTCGATCGTTGTGATCGGTGGTCCGCCGCGCTGCAACGCCTCGGCGTCGGCAAGGGTGACCGCGTCGCGTACATCTCGCCGAACACCCACGCACAGCTCGAATCGTTCTACGGCGTTCCGCAGATCGGCGCGGTGCTGGTCCCGATCAACTTCCGCCTGACCCCCGAGGAGATCGCGTACATCATCCGCCACAGCGGCGCGAAGGTGGTCTGCGCGGCGGCCGAGCATGTGGAAGCGGTTGATGGCATCCGGCCGGATTGCCCGGCGGTGGAGCACTGCGTTGCCCTCGAAGGGGCCCGGGACGGGTGGCTCGACTACGCTGCGCTTCTCGGCGCCGAATCGCCGCGCTTCGACGCGCCCTCCGTCGACGAGCGCGACTTGCTGACGATCAACTACACCAGCGGGACCACGTCGCGCCCCAAGGGCGTGATGATCACCCACCGCAACGCGTACATGAACGCGGTCGGCACCCTTATCCACTGGCCGATGACGGTGGGGGTGCGGTATCTCTGGACGCTGCCGATGTTCCATGCGAACGGATGGACGTTCACCTGGATCGTCACTGCGGCCGGCGGTACGCACGTCTGTCTGCGGGCGGTCGACCCCGTAAAGGTGTTCGGATTGATGCGCGATGAATCCGTAACGCATCTCTGCGCGGCGCCGACGGTGCTGATCATGCTGGCGAACGCGCCACCTGACGCGCGTGCGGCGGCTCCCGAAGGAGTGCGGGTGATGACGGCGGGGGCGCCTCCGGCGGCGGCGACGATTCAACGGATCGAAGGCGAACTCGGGTGGACGCTGCAGCATGTCTACGGCCTGACGGAGACGGCGCCGCTCATCACCGTCTGCGAGCCGCGCCCCGAACACGCTAGCCTGACGCTCAAGGATCGCGCCATTATCAAGGCGCGCCAGGGGGTGGAACTGGTCACCTCCGGCGAGTTGCGGGTAGTGGACGAGGCGGGGGAGGACGTCCCGCGCGATGCGGCGACGCTGGGCGAGATCGTCGTGCGCGGGAATGTCGTTATGGCCGGCTACTACGACGATCCGGAGGCGACCGCCACGGCGATGCGGGGTGGCTGGTTCCACAGCGGTGACGCCGCCGTGGTGCATCCTGACGGCTACGTCGAGATCCGCGACCGGTTCAAGGACGTCATCATCAGCGGCGGCGAGAACATCTCGTCAGTCGAGGTGGAAGGCGTCCTGATGCGCCACCCCGCGATTCTCGAGGTCGCCGTTGTCGGCGTGCCCGATCCGAAGTGGGGCGAGACCCCTCACGCGTTTGTCGTCCTTGCTGCCGGCGCATCGGTCACGGTGGAGGAGCTCATCGCCTGGGCGCGCGATGAGATGGCGCACTTCAAGGTGCCCCGCCACGTGACGTTTGTCGAACAACTGCCGAAGACGGCAACCGGAAAGATCCAGAAGTACGTCCTGCGCCAGGGGCAGTCGGCGATCGGGAAACAGTAGCGGATGCCGTAGCCGGTTCGCCTGCCGGTCGCGATTCGCGTAGCGTGCGCGTCCAGGCTACCGGCGTTCGCCCGCCGCCTCCTGGGCCTCGATGTTGCGGTAGATCTCCAGGATGTGCCGGATGTCGTAGTTGCCCTCGTGGCAGGCGTACTCGTACATCGGGCCTTCAGTCGCCACCATCGGGATCTCGACGCTCCACGGCACGTCCCAGGTTCCCGGGTCCGTCACCGTCCACTCGTAGCGGATCTCAGTGTCGGAGATACGGGTGAAGCGCTCGACAGCGCGCAATTGGTCACTGGAACCGCGCCATCTGCCCTTGTCGTTGTAGTGCGCCGTCTCCACCACGAGGGTGTCGCCCTCCCAACGCCCGCGCGAGTCGCCCGGGTACTGGCGGATCTTGTCGGACATGGGCGGCAGGCCGTTGACGGGAATGATCCGCGGCGGATTGGTGTTCAACTCCGTGAAGATCACTACGTAATCCTCAGTCTGAAAGATCTGGTGGATGTCGTTGTACGGAGGCGGCAGCATCGGCGGCCCGTTGTGCGCCCAGACCATGCACCGTTCGGCAAGCGGCCGCAACTCGTGGCCGTCGAAGTTGCCGCGTCCCTCCCGCGCCGCGCGCCGTGCCGCGGCGCGTTGCTCCGCCTCCGCGTTGGTGGGTGGGATCCTGCCGTTCGGAGGGTCGACGACCAGTGACGTCCGCCGCGTCGAGATCCCCTTCGGGACCGGCGTGCGGAGCCAGAGCTCGTTGTCGTAGTGGACGTACCCGGTCCGGTCGCGATTCTCCTGATAGAGCGCCTGGTCGCGCTCATCGGGATCCTCGATATTGATGGGGGCGGCGGCCAGGGGGTCCACTCCTTCGGCCGTCAACTGCGCCTGGAGCGCCGCTGCCTCCTCCTCCGTGAAGAATGCCTGATCCCCCAGGTGTTCCGGCCGCTGCAGCGGGGTGAACGTCTGGGTGGTCCAGAATCCTTGCAGGTCGGGCCGCCCGTCCGGCATCCTCGGCGGCTCGTAGGTGGCGGCGCCGTCCGCATCCTGCGCCTGCCCCAGCGCCGTCAAGGGCTGCGCCAGCAGTCCGGCGGTGAGCACCACGATGACTGGCGCGAGACTGCGGTAACTCATCTGATCCTCCCCCCCGGCGGGGCTGTCTGACGGCCGTTCCCGGCCATGATCGCCCAGTCGCCACGCTATTGCAACTACGCCCCGGCGCGCGTCGTCCGAAGTCTGCACCGTTTCAGGGCGCAGACGCTTAGTACTAGCTACCATAAATACGTAAACGTATATTAGATGCTATCATGCATCC
>CAZWUJ010000006.1:0-145020 GCA_964636705.1 uncultured Vicinamibacteraceae bacterium | reverse complement strand
AGACCCGCGCCGGCCACAATCCCGGGTACTCGGTGCTGATTGCGGCAGTCGCCGCGGTGACTGGACTGGAGCACGCCGACGCGGCATTCCTCATCGGCCCCGCGGCCTACGCCGCCGCTCTGGCGTCCGCCTTCCTGTTCGCTTCTCGCCTCCTGGGACCTGCCGCCGGCCTGCTGGCGGCGGCGTTCGTCGCCCACCAGGTCCGCTGGGTGTTCCTGCGCACGTGGACCGAGCCCGTAGTGATCGCCCTGCTGCTCGCCCTGCTGGCGGTCCTTGCGCGCGGCGCGACTCCCTGGCGGGCGGTTGTCGGGGGGTTGGTTGCGGGCGTCGCGCTGCTTGTGCGCAGCGCCTTCGTACCGATACTGGCGTTGGGCGGACTGGCCTGCCTATTCGGCGACGGCTCCCGGATGCGCCGACTGCTGCTGTTTGCCGCGGGCGCCAGCGTAGCGGTGGTCGGTCCATTCCTCGGTGACGGACAGGTCTATCCGCCGCAAACGACGGTCGCCGCCGGCCGGTTTCCGGACATCATGTTGGGTGAACTGTCCGACGAGTTTCTCCAACGTGCCGGGTGGAGTCTCGCCGCGCCTGTGTTCCTTGGCGCGTGCGCGTGGTGGCGGGCTGTCCGGGACGGCCGGCCGATGGTTCCGGACCGGGCGCGATATGGGTGTGTTCTGGCGATCGCGTGGATATCCGGCTGGTCGGCCTTCCTGATGGCGGCTCGGCTGGTCGTGCTGACCGATGGGTTCGACGACCGCATGCTGGCGCCTGCCGTGGCGGTGACGGCCATCGCCAGCGCAGTTCTCGTTTGGCGACTCTGCCCTGAACGCCTGCGGCTTCCCGTTGCGGTTGCCGTGTTCGCCGCCACGATGGCGCTGGCGACCGCTGGCGACGCGATCGTGCAAGCCGACACCGGCACGGCCCAACGCTTATACGGGTCGGCGGCCCGGGTGCTTGTCGGCCGGAACGTGACGGCCGGGATCCTGCCGGCGGATGGCGATCGGTCTGACTACACGCGCCGGATCGCGGGATCCCCTCGCAGACTCTGGGTCAGCCGCAATGTCACGGCGCGCGATCTTGTCGTCAGTACCGGTGCAATGGACCTTCCCTATTTCTTCCGGCAACAGGTGCCGGCCACCGTCTCGTTCTCGCCTCAGCCGTACTTCCCGGAGATCTCCGGCGCGAAGTTCAACGCAGTCTTTCTCGTCCGCTGCGACCGCTACGACAACCTCTACCTGATCCTCAGCAAGCTTCCCCGAAGGTGGGGCAGATTCGCGCTCGACCTTCTGGCCGGAAACCCTCACGAACCAGGCACGCCGGCCGCGAACTTCGCGAGGGTGATCGACCTGCCCGACAGTGTCGTTTTCCGCTTCACCGCGTGTGAAGGGTAGGCCTGGGACGCGATCAAAGACGGAAGATGTGTGTCCCCTCGACGCCGCGCAGGACGTTGCGTGTGTCGACGACGAGCGGCGAACGGCGCGCCACCTCGGTGTAGTCGATCCCATCGTGGGCGGTCGTGATGACCGCGCAATCGATGCCAGCCTCGAGCACCGCGGCCGGCGTGGTCGCCTCCAGAGAGACTGCACTCTCGCTGACGGACGTGACGAATGGGTCGCTGAACGACACGAGGGCGCCGCGCCGTTGCAGCAAGTCCGCGATGTCCAGGGCTGGGGACTCGCGCGTGTCGCCTACGTTCGCCTTGTACGCCATCCCGAACAAGTGGACGCGCGCGCCGCGCAGCGCCTGGGACCGTGTGTTGAGCGCCTCGGCGATACGCTCGACGACGTAGCGCGGCATCGCGCCGTTGACTTGACCCGCAAGCTCAATGAAACGTGGCTCGAAGCCGTGCTGCCGCGCCTTCCAACTGAGATAGAACGGATCGACCGGGATGCAATGGCCGCCCAGGCCGGGCCCCGGGTAGAACGGCATGAAGCCGAACGGCTTGGTTCGCGCGGCGTCGATCACCTCCCACACATCGATGTCGAGGCCGCGGCACATCAGAGCCAGTTCGTTCACCATGCCGATGTTGACGGCGCGGAACGTATTCTCGAGCAGCTTGACCATCTCTGCCACGCGCGGCGAAGAGACCGGAACTACCCTCTCCACGATGTTCTCGTAGAGGGCGGCTGCCGCCTCGGTCGACCGGGCGTCGATCCCGCCCACTACCCTCGGGATGTTGCGCGTCGTCCACTCACGATTGCCAGGGTCGATACGCTCCGGCGAGAAGGCGAGGTAGAAGTCCCTGCCCGCGCGCAGGCCGCCCGCTTCAAGGCGAGGTAGGACCACCTCGTCCACGGTCCCCGGATAGGTCGTCGACTCGAGAACCACCAACTTCCCGGGGCGCAGGTGCGCCGCCACCTGATCCACCGCGGCGACGACATGCGACAGGTCGGGATCGCGCGTCTTGCGAAGGGGTGTCGGTACACAGACATTGATGGTGTCGACGCCCGCAAGCTCCGCGAAGTCGGTGGTGGCGGAGAGCGTCAACCCATCAACCACGGCGCGGAGATCGTCCGACTTCACGTCCGCAACGTAGGAGTTGCCCCTCGCGATGGCCTCCGTCCGTTCCGCGTCGATATCGAAGCCGATGGTCGCCACGCCGGACCGGGCAAACTCGACCGCGAGGGGTAGACCGACGTAGCCGAGACCGATCACGCCCGCTCTTGCCCGCTTCGTCCGAATCCGATCGAGCAGCGCGTCAGGTGTCATCACGTCCGCCGAGGCCGAGCCTGAGCGTGGCGATCTGATCCGAGACGAGGCCGATCAGGAAGACCAGAACGCCCGTGACGGTTAGCACGACAGACGTGTTGGTAACGTTGAGCTCTGTCGCGATCGTCCATAGCGCATAGCCGATGCCCCCCGCCAGCAGCACCAGGCTGATCGGCACGAATATCCGGAGAGGGCTGTAGATGGTGACGACACGCAGCAGGATCAACCAGAACTTGAAGCCGTCTCGCGCGAACCGGATGCTTGACCTTCCGGTGCGCGTCCGCGCGTCGATTGGCTCGAACGCGACGCTGTAGCCGGCGCGAATGTACGCCAGGGTGATCGTTGTCGCCGCCGAGAATCCATTGGGCAGCATGTGAAGGAACTGTCGGAGTTGCGCTGTCCGTGCGGCGCGGAAACCCGACGTCAAGTCCTTTACCGGCTGCTGCGCCAAGCTGGTTGCCAGACGGTTGAGGAGCGCATTGCCGAGCCTTCGTCCGATCGTGGCCTGAGTTGACGGCGAACGGGCGCCCACGACCAGGTCATAGGCGCCCAGACGGGCCACCAGGCGGGGAGCGTCTTCCGGCCGGTGCTGACCGTCGCCGTCGAGGATGACCAGGTGCTTTCCGCTGGCGGCGCGGACACCTTGCTTGATAGCGGCGCCGATGCCCTTGTTGTAGGGCTGACGGATGACGCGCGCGCCGGCGGCGCGCGCACGGTCCGCCGTGGCGTCAACGGAACCGTCGTCGATCACGAGGATCTCCTGCCAGGATCCGGTGGCCCTCACACCTGCGACTACGTCAGCAATGCCATCCTGTTCGTTGAAAGCAGGAATGATGACGGTGGTGGTGGATGGATCAGCCACGCTCGCTCCTGACGCCAGACATCGACATGCGGCCAATTGTGACAGAACACCGAAGCTTGGCTACGCTGGCATCCGGGCCGGCACCGCCCATCCCGCTGCCCCGGGGACGGTGGGCTGCCTGCGGCGGCCTGCTCACGCCGCCTCGCCGCCGAAGCGGCGCGGCACCTCGTTGACCTCGATTCTCTCCCTTGGGTCGCGCAGGCGCGGGGATTGCGCGATGTCCAGGTTCATTGCCTGCAAGAGGAGGAGGAAACCCATCAGAACGGGTAGCAGCGCGGCAACTACGGTGCCTGCTGTCGCGGGGATCTCCGTTTGAATCGACCGCCACCAGTGATAGGCGCCGAAGACCGTGCCGAAGCCGCTCAGAAGCGTACCCAGGACGGTATAGAGCGCCACCGGCGACGTGTCGTAGACCACGTACTTGTACAACAGCCGGCGGAGGAACATCCAGGCAAGCCGCGGCGGAAAACTGACGGCGACCCGGCTCACCCGCAGGCTGGATCGCTCG
Source organism: uncultured Vicinamibacteraceae bacterium (assembly GCA_964636705.1). Classification (GTDB taxonomy): domain Bacteria; phylum Acidobacteriota; class Vicinamibacteria; order Vicinamibacterales; family UBA8438; genus VXRJ01. Next base: position 140,944 of record CAZWUJ010000006.1, on the reverse strand, counting down.
TTCCCGTACACCGCTGGGATCGGAACGTCGGCTACCGGACGGTCTTCCAGGTTAAGGAACGCGAGGACCGAATTCTCGAACGAGTACCCGCGATCGAGCCGGTCAAGAGGGAGCGATTCAAGGGCCTCGCGCGAAATCGCAGTAAAACCGTTCTGCACATCGAGGATCCGCCAGTACCCGGACACGAGCTTGGTCACGAGGGTCAGAACGATGTTGCCGGTCAGCCTCACCAGCGGCATGCGCTCGAGGTCCTGCACGTGGCGAAAGCGGTTGCCCTTGGCGTAGTCTGCGCGGCCCTCCAGAAGGGGCTGCAGAAGGCAGGGAAGCTGTGCGCTGTCCATCTGGCCGTCGCCGTCCATCTTCACGATGAAGTCCGCCTCGCCCTGGAGAGCCGCCCGGTAGCCGGTGACCATCGCGGCCCCGACACCACCATTCCGATTGCGCAGTATCACGCTCAGCCTGGGGTCCTCGGCAGCCAGTTGCCCGAGTACGGTCGCCGTACCGTCCGTACTCCCATCGTCGACCGCGACAATCGACGCCACCCAGGAAGGCAATCCCCGAATGACGCCGGCGATTTCCTTCTCGACGTTGAAGCAGGGCACGACAACCGCAAGGACTAGTCGCCGCACTGCTCCCGGACCTACCCTTCACACGCCGTGAAGCGGAAGACGACACTGTCAGGCAGGTCGGCTACTCTCGAGAAACTCGCCGCCGGTGTGCCCGGGTCTGTAGGGGTTCCGGCCAGGAGGTCGAGCGCGAATCGGCCCCACCTCCGGCGAAACTTGCTGAGGATCAGGTACAGGTTGTCGTAGCGGTCGCAGCGGGCGAGAAAGACCGCGTGGAACTTCGCGCCGGAGATCTCCGGGAAGTACGGCTGAGGCGAGAACGAGACGGTGGCCGGCACCTGTTGCCGGAAGAAATAGGGAAGGTCCATTGCACCGGTACCGACGACAAGATCGCGCGCCGTGACATTGCGGCTGACCCAGAATCTGCGAGGGGATCCCGCGATCCGGCGCGCGTAGTCAGACCGATCTCCATCCGCCGGCAGGATCCGCGCCGTCATGTTTCGCCCGACAAGCACCCGGGCGGAGGACGCATATATGCGTTGGGCCGTGCCCGTGTGGCCTTGCACGATCGCGTCGCCTGCCGTGGCTAACGCCATCGTCGCGGCGAAGACGACAATCGCCACGGAGAGCCGCCGGCGTTCGGGACACACGCGCCAAACGAGAAGTGCGCTGATGACTGCTGTCACCGTGCGGGTTGGCGACAGCAGGCGGTCGCCAATCGGGTCGATCGCGGTCAGCAGTTGAGCCGCAGAGAGAAAGATACACGATCCGGTAACGTAGGCAGCGGCCAGAAGGCACGCGGTCCTTGCCCGCGTGTGGACGATCGGTCGACCGTCGCGTGCCGCACGCCACCCCGCGCAACCCACAAGCAGAACGAGACCCGCAACATCCCAGCGTAACTGGCGAAACAGTTCACCAAGCACACTGCTCAATTCTCGGCGCGGAAACTCGCCGGCTTCGATGACTTGCGGCGGATAGGCCTGCCCCTCCCCCAGCAACAGGCCGGCCAGTGCGATGCTCGCACCGCCGCCATACAGCAGCAGTTGTCGAAGCCTATTGTCTCCACCGAGCACGCAGGCCAGTCCACCCAGTGCGAGCAGTGGCAGGACGTTGTTTCGGACCAGAAGGGCGACTCCCACCAGCAGCCCCACGCCTACGGTCCGTCGGGGCGTAGTGCCGTACGCAAGAAGCGCCAGCAGGACGAGGAGCAGGGCGATCACCACGGGTTCGGTCCACGTGCGCAGGAACACCCAGCGAATCTGGTGGGCGACGAACGCAGCAGCCAATAGGCCGGCGGCAGGCCCCAGGAGCCGGGAGGCGAACAGGAAGGCCGACCCCAGGGCCGCGGCGTAGGCCGCGGGGCCGATGAGAAACGCCGCGTCGGCGTGCTCCAGTCCGGTCACTGCGGCGACTGCCGCAATCAGCACCGAGTACCCGGGATTGTGGCCGGCGCGGGTCTTCTCGGGGAAATGCGGCGTGAAGTCTTCCGCCCAGAACGTGGGCTGATTGAAGCCCGCGGCGCTCTGCACCAGCCCCTCGCCGGCGGACAGGTTGCGGGCGACATCGATGTAGTTCATCGAGTCGCCGGTGACCCGGCGGTCGAAGGTGATCGAGCGCCAGCCGAAGACGCCTACGTGCCCCACGAACAGCAGTCCGAGCAGAACGGCGATGGCGATCCTGATTCTCGGTCTTTCCAAGCGGGTAGGCGCCGCCAGGATGAAGAAGACCGCGCCGGCCAACGCACCTGCAGCCCAAAGGATGCCTACGGTGAGTGTCAGTCGGTCGACAATACCCGCCAAGCGCAGCAGGTTCGGTTCCGGTTCATCGGGAAACAGGTAGCCTGTTCGCAGCGGTAGCTGGAACGCATCCCCTGCTCCTCCGGTGAACGCCAGATTGGTGGCGCCAGCGTACTGTTGGTAGGCAATCTGCAGCTCGTGGACGCCAGCGTCCAGTCGTACTGCCCGCGCCGCCGCAGAACTCCGAGTAAACCGTTGTTCCCCGTCGATCCAGAGGTCGGCGTAGTCGTCCGCTTCAACATGCAGTATGAACGACCGACTGCTCGGAAGGTACCAGTACCCGCGCCACCGGGCGCTGAAAAACTCGCGTGGCAGCCGCGGGTCGTTGACCAGAAAGTCGAGCGCCGGCTCGCTGGCGACGTCGTTGATCATCGGAGGGCCCTGGAAGTCGTTCTCCAGCCACACCTGTCGACGAAGGCCGGTCTGTTCCGCCAGCCGCTGACTGAGAATGAACACTCCCGTGGTGCATGCCAACGTCACCCCAAGGTACGCTGCTACCCACCAACGCCCCGCGTGTGAGAAGAACCGCACTCGGCGAATCGTATACTGCGCCGCGACGTTGGCAGCACTTCCGCGAGTTGTACCGAAGGTTCGCGGAGTCTCGCGCAGCGCCGCGCGGGCGGGCAAGCCATAGAACTGCTCGACGCGAACGTGTCAGGATAAGGCCGTGGCTAGAACCAAACCGACGACGGCGGTGTCATCCGAAGTGTACGACGACTTGCAGAGGGCTCTCGGCGAGCGATTCGGCTGATAAGGACGTGACGTCGCAAACTGCAACTCCCGGACAGTGTGCAACGATTCACGTTGTCGTCCCCGCCTATAACGAGGCGGCACTGATCGGGTCCGTCGTGATGGAACTGCGTCAGCAGTACGCCCATGTCGTAGTGGTCGACGACGGCTCCTCCGACAACACCACAGAGGCCGCAAGTCGAGCCGGTGCCGTTACGCTGCGCCACTGTATCAATCGAGGCCAGGGCGCCGCGCTACAAACCGGTCTTCGCTACTGTCTCCAGTGTGGGGCTCAATGTATCGTGACATTCGATGCCGATGGACAACATGACCACCGCGACATCGAGGCGCTGACACGTCCGATCCTGGCCGGCGAGGTTGATGTCACGCTCGGCTCTCGCTTTCTGGGCTCTGGCTCCGCGGAGGGTTTGGCGTGGCACAGACGGCTGCTGCTGAAGACCGCTGTGCTGTTCACCCGAGTCGTGTCGCGCGCGAGGGTGACGGATGCCCACAACGGTCTTCGCGCGTTCTCGCGGAGGGCCGCCGCACGAATCGAGATCACCGTCGATCGGATGGGACATGCGAGCGAGATTGTTGATCAGGTCGTCGCGATGGGATTGCCGTATTCAGAGGTGCCTGTGCACATCCGATATACCGCGTATTCGCGGTCGAAGGGGCAGACCGGTCTGGCGGCGGTTGGCGTCCTGGCCGAATACCTCCTCGGGAGGTTGCGCCGGTGAACGCGTTCCAGATCGCGGGATTGACGCTCGCAGCGGTGATGGTAACCGTCATCCTGCTCGGCCTGCTTCGTCATCGACAACAGCGGCGCGTGCGGCTCGCGCTGGTCTTCGCCTGGTTGACCGCGGTCGTCGCCATCCTGGTTCCCGACCTGACCATGGGTGCAGCGGCGGCCGTCGGGATCGGGCGTGGCGCCGACCTTCTGCTCTATGCCGCCGTCCTGGTGGCGCTTGTGGTGCTGTTGGTCATCTATCTTCGATTCGCGGCCTTGGAGAGCCAGATTACGGAGCTGGTTCGACAGCTCGCGCTCGCCCGGGTTCGACGCTCCCAGTCGAACGAGTCCGATTCCCGAAGCGAGTAGGACGTCCGAATGTTGTACGTCGTTGGGTCCGGTCCGGCGGGTCTTTCGTCTGCGCGGGCCCTTCTGGCCAGCGGGTGCGAGGTGACGATGCTCGACGCAGGCAGGGAGCTCGAGCCCGGTCCCCGGCAAGTGGTGCGGCGTTTGGCGGGCTCTGCGCCGGACGACTGGAATGTGTCCGACCTTGAGCACCTGCGAGCTGGACCGAATCCGTCGTTGGGAGGGATTCCGCTAAAGCGCACTTACGGCTCGGACTTTCCGTATCGGCCGGCGGGTGTCCACTCGCTCATCGAGCCGTCGCCCGACGTCGGGGCTCGGCCTTCGTACGCCCGAGGAGGTTTCTCGAACGTCTGGGGCGCCGGCGTGCTGCCCTACGATGAGAACGAGCTGGTTGACTGGCCTGTCTCGCGGACCGACTTGGCGCCCCACTTCAGAGCCGTACTCGATGTCATGCCGCTGGCGGGTCGCCATGACGGTCTGGCAGAGCGCTTTCCCCTTTATGCCGACCGGTTGAGCATCCTCCGCATGAGCCAGCAGGCGGAGTCGTTCCTCGCGGATCTCGAACGTCACTCGACGGAGCTCCGGCAATGCGGATTCGCATTCGGCCGGTCGCGCCTTGCGGTTCGTTCGCACGCCCTGGGAGACGCCACCGAGTGCGTTCATTGCGGGCTCTGCCTTCACGGCTGTCCCTACGGACTCATTTACAACGCGGCATCGACGCTCCGATCCTTGATCTCCGACGACCCGAGATTCCACTATGTGTCGGGAGTCATCGTTCACAGAGTCAGACAGGCGGGTGACGAAGTTGCCATCGAGTGTGCGGATCTCGAAGGGAACCGGCGCTCGTTCGTCGGTTCGCGTGTCTTTCTGGCCTGCGGCGCTCTTTCGACGACCCGTATCGTTCTGGAGTCATTGGGTATCTATGACGTTCCGCTGCTGCTCAGAGACAGTCAGTACTTCCTCTTGCCATTCTTGCGATACCGGGCCGCCCCGATGGTGGCGTCAGAGAAGCTGCACACGCTATGCCAGGTTTTTCTCCGGCTTCAGCGGCCGGAGCTGGGCGACCATGCGGTCCATTTGTCCGTTTACACGTACAACGAACTCTACCGCGGCGCGCTCGCGGCGCTGTTCGGGGCAGGGGTTTCCAACGCACACCGTCTGACCAATCCGCTCTTCGGTCGTCTTCTGATCATCCAGGGGCATCTGCCTTGCCGTCAGTCGTCGCGTATCCACGCGAGTTTGGTTGCCGGAGGGCCCGGGGGCGTTTCCATCCTTCGACTCTCGGCCAGCGACACCGATCGGGCGCGGCGCACCATTGCGGCGGTTCGGAAAGAACTGTTTCGGGCGCGGCGCTTCCTGGGGGCTGTACCCGTGCCGGCGATGACGCGTGTCGGGAAGGCGGGAAGCGGATTCTACGCGGGCGGCAGTTTTCCCATGCGGCGAGATCCCGGCCGGCTCGAAACCGACGCGCTCGGCCGGCTGACCGGCTTTCAGCGAGTGCATCTGGTTGATGCAAGCGTCTTTCCGTCGATCGCCGGTACGCCAATCACCCTCACGGTGATGGCCAACGCTCACCGTATTGCTTCGGAGACCGCCCGGCGCCTTGATGTGGGCCGATGACGAGAGGCCGGAGCTTGAACGCAACCCCATAGGTGGATGAGTAGACCGAGTTCGCGGCGAGTGATCGTGACCGGGTCGACTGGTTACGTTGGATCCGTTCTGGTGTCGCATCTCAGATCACGCGGATGGCTGGTGCGGGAGATGCGCCGACCCGGCGCGGCGAGACGACAGGAATCCATCGCGTACCGGCTCGATTCACCGCTCGATCCGAAGTGGTTTCAAGGAGTCGACGGGCTGGTGCACTGCGCCTATGACTTCACCCTTACGGACCCCGATGACATCCGGCGGGTCAACGTGGACGGTAGCATCCGTCTGTTTGAAGCCGCCCTGTCGGCACGGGTGCCAAAGAGGATTCTGCTCTCGACCATGAGTGCGTTCGAGGGCTGCCCCTCGGACTACGGTCGGGCGAAGTTGGAGATTGAAAAAAAGACGGCCGCCATCGGTACGGCGATCATCCGCCCTGGACTTGTGTGGGGCGGATCCGCTGGTGGGATATTCGGGGCGCTGGAGCGGGTCGCGGTCACGCTCCCGTTAGTGCCGCTAGTCGCTGCGGACAGGTGCGTCCTCTATCCTGCCCACATCGACGATCTGAGCAGCCTTGTTCATTCCGTCTTGACCGGCGACGTCGACCACGGGACGAAACCAATCATCGCCGCGACGGCGAAACCCATTTCTCTACGACAGTTGGTCGGCCATCTGGCATCCGAGTCCGGCCGGAAGCCGCTCATCCTGCCCGTACCGAGCAGCGCTGTCGAGTTCGGCCTGCGATGCTGCGAGTCTCTCGGTATGCGACTACCCTTTCGCAGTGACAGTCTGCGCAGTCTGGTCGGTCTGGACGCCGAGCGAATGTTCGTCGGAACGGTGCCGGAGACACAGCGGTTTCGTCCCTTTGTTTCCGGCTGAACCGGCACGACAAACGCGGGCAGGTATCGTCCCTCGTCCGACGTCGCCGGGCGGTAATAGTGCTGCTAGAATCCCTTTATGCAAGGTAAAATGGGACCGTGTATCCCAGAACTATAACCGCACCGGCTGATGGCGACCGGAGCTTCTTTCTCTTCGGCCCCCGCGGCACCGGGAAGACGACCTGGCTCAGGCAGCGGTTCCCGAAGGCAACCTATCTCGACCTGCTGGACCACGCCCTCTATCTGGATCTGCTGGCCCGGCCGCAGCGCCTGCGGGAGCTGATTCCGCCTCGGCGCGACGAATGGATTGTGCTGGACGAGGTGCAGCGCGTGCCGCTGATCCTCAATGAGGTCCACCGGCTGATCGAGGCCGAGGGCCGACGCTTCATACTGACGGGATCGAGCGCCCGGAGCCTGCGGCGGCGAGGAGTGAACCTGCTCGCGGGACGGGCGCACACCTACCACCTGTATCCGCTGACGGCGGTGGAGGCGGGCGCGGACTTCTCGCTGGAACGCGCCCTGATTCACGGGCAGCTTCCGTCCGTGTACACGCAACCGGAGCCCGAACGCTACCTGGCGTCGTACGTCGAGAGCTACCTGCGTCAGGAGATCATAGAAGAGGGACGAACGCGGAACCTGGCCGCGTTCAGCCGGTTCCTGGAGAGCGCCAGCTTCTCTCAGGCTTCCCCACTCAACGTGGCGGAGGTGGCGCGCGAGACCGGCGTGGACCGCAAGACGGCCGCGGGCTACTTCGATCTGCTCGAGGACCTGCTGATCGCCGTGCGGGTACCGATCTTCACCCGGCGAGCCAAGCGCCGGATGACGGTCCATCCCAAGTTCTTCCTGTTCGATGCAGGCGTGTACCGGACCATCAGGCCACGGGGTCCGCTCGACAGCCCCGAGGAGATCGACGGCGCCGCCCTCGAGACACTGGTCCACCAGGAACTGCGCGCCCACATAGCCTACCGATCACTCAATCTCAGGCTGTTCACCTGGCGTACCGGATCCGGCGTGGAGGTTGACTTCGTTGCCTACGGCGAGGATGGACTGTTCGGCATCGAGGTGAAGCGGCGCCGCCGGATCCGCACCGCCGATCTGCGGGGACTCCGGCAGTTCCGGGCGGACTACCCGATGGCGCGTTGCGTGGTGCTCTTCGGTGGTGATCGCCGGGAGCATCGGGACGGTATCGAGCTGCTGCCGCTGGTGGAGGCGTTGGCCGACCCGACGACCATCTTCCGGTGACGCCTGCCCGCCTGATATGGCAGGATGCACTCATGCCAGTCACGCGCCCAACGAGGGTGGCTTCACTCGCGTCGCAGGACGCCGTGGAGGCGCTCCTCCGCGAGGTGCTGCCGCCTCAAGGGGATTGGAGCGACGAGGAGTACCTTTGGCTGACCGATCGTGCGCGCCGCCGGATCGAGCTTGCCGACGGTCGCATCGAGCTATTGCCGATGCCGACCCGTGCGCACCAGATCCTCTTGCTGTTCCTGTATCGGGTGTTCCACGCGCACGTGCAGCAAGCCCCGCGGCTCGGTGTCGTCATCACGTCGGGACTGCGCATGCGCGTGCGCGCGGGCAAGTTCCGGGAGCCGGATCTCCTGCTGCTGCGCGATCGTGCCGATCCACGTAACCAGAATCGCTTCTGGCTCGGCGCCGATCTGGTGGCCGAAGTGGTCAGCCCCGACGATCCGCCGCTCGACCTTGTCGTCAAGCGGGGAGACTACGCCGAAGCGGGCGTTTCCGAGTACTGGATCGTCGACCCCCGCGTCGAGACGGTTACGGTGCTCAAGCTCGCCGGCAGCGACTACGTCGAACATGGCGTGTTCGCTCGTGGCGACATGGCGGCCTCGGCGCTGCTGGACGGCGTCTCGGTCGACGTGACGGCGCTCTTCGACGAAGCTGCGGGATAGCGGCCGCGCGAGTCCGGCCGACCTCGCCCGCGCTCATTACGCCGCGTCGCCGATCCGGCGCAGAATCTCGTGCAGGGCTTCGCAGACGCGATCCTGTTCGGCGTCGGTCAGCGACGGGTACATCGGCAGCGAGAAGATCTCCCGCGCCGCTTGCTCGGTCTCGGGCAGAGACCCTTCGGGGTAATCCGCGTGCGCGTAGGCCGGCATGGTGTGGATGGGCCACCGGTAGCTGACATTGACCAGGATGTCGCGCGCGGCGAGCTCGCGGAGGATGGTGTCGCGGGCCGGGTGCCGGACGACGTAGAGATAGTAGACGTGGCGGTTGCCGGGCGCGGTGACCGGCAGTTGCAGGCCGGAGCCCGCGAGCGCCGCGTCGTAGCGGCGGGCGAGCGCGCGGCGGCGTTCTATGCAGGCGTCCAGGCGCCGGAGCTTCCGCCGGAGGATCTCCGCGTGCAGCTCGTCGAGCCGCGAGTTGTACCCGTGCTCCTCCGCGAAGTAGCGTCCCTCGGTGCCATACATGCGCAGGCGCCGCACCCTTGCGGCGAGCGCGTCGTCCGACGTGACCACCATGCCGCCGTCGCCGTAGCCGCCGAGAACCTTGGTGGGGTAGAACGAGAACGCGGCGACGTCCGACAGCGCGCCGGCCCGGCGCCCGGCCTGCTCCGCCCCGGTCGCCTGCGCGCAGTCCTCCAGCACGGCCATCCCGCGGCGATCGGCCAACTCCCGCACGCGGTCCATCGCGACGCACTGGCCGAACAGGTGCACGGGGATGAGGCACCGTGTCCGTTCGGTGAGGGCCGCGTCGAGCTGCGACACGTCCATCAGCCAGGTGTCGCGTTCGATGTCCACGTAACGGGGGGTTCCTCCCGCCGTGACGATGGCCGACACGGTCGGGATGGCCGTGTTCGAGGTCGTGATCACCTCGTCGCCGGGCTGAATGCCGAGCGCGCGCAGCGCCAGCACGAGCGCTTCGGTGCCGCTGCCAACGCCGACACCGTGCTCGGCGCCGCAGTAGGCGGCCAGCTCGCGCTCGAAGCCCCGGACGCTCTCGCCCAGGATCAGGCGCCCCGAGCGCGCCACTTGATCGACGGCGGCCAGGATGTCCTCCCGTTCCGCCTCGTACTCCGCCCGGTAGTCCCAGACCTGGATCGCCATTGGCGCTACTTGACCCCGGCCGCCCGACGCAGGCGCGCGAGGAGCACCGCGTCGTCGAGCAGCGCGCGTTCGAACGCCCCGAAGTCGCGCCGGTCCATCGCGTCGAGGAACGCTTCGAGGAAGCGCGCGAACGCGTCGCCCGGCGCCACCGGCACGGTGCGATCGTCGTACCCCTCACGGACACGCAGCGCGCACGCCAGGTCCGGCGGCGTCGTGAACAGGCGGTCCGCGTCGATGGTCCGGGAGCGCGTCACCACTGACAGCCGGTTCTGGTACGCCGTCACGAAGCCGAAGTGGCCGGCCAACGAGCCGCCGTCCGCGTGGGTCATCAGCACGCTGAACGACGTGTCGACGCCGGGATCCCGCGAGGCGTCGCGCGACAACACGGTGCAGTGCACGCTTTCCGGCGGGGCGCCGAACAGCAGCCGGTTCGTGGCGGCGGCGTAGGGTCCGAGGTCGTACAGGCTCCCGCCGCCGCAGTCGGTGCGGTAGCGGAAGTCGTCCGGCGGCAACGGCGGGAAGGAAAACGTAGCGGTGGCGCGAATGGTGGCCGCTTCCGTGGGGTCCAGCAACTCGCGCAGCGCCGCGGCCTGCGGATGGAACGCGAAGACGGTCGCCTCGGCCAGACCCCGCTTCTTCTCCCGGGCGAGGCGCACCGCTGCTTCGGCGCTTTCCGGATCCAGAAACGCGGGCTTGTCCACGATGACGTGGCAGCCGTGGTGGAGGGCGCGCATCACCCACTCCGCGTGGACCGCGTTGGCGCCCGATACGTAGACCACATCGGCTGCCGCGGAGGCGAGTGCTTCTTCGTAGTCCGGATACCACCTATCTACCGCGCCGTCCCCACCGCTGGCGGTGGCCGTTCCGTCACGGGCCTGGCTGCGCGAGGCAACGGAGATGCGCCGGATCGCGGCAAGGGACCGCGCCGCAGGCAGGACGCGCCGCCGGACGATGCTGGAGTAACCGAGGAAAAGCAGGTGCACGATGCGGTCAGCCCTGGACGTCGAGACAGGCGAGCACGCTGCGCGCCTCGATGTTCAGATGGTTGCCGTAGCGGATCAGCGTGTTGAGCTGGCCGAGAGTCACCCAGGTGTAGTTGGGCGGCGCGGGCCGGTCGTCGTCCGAGTCGAGTTCGACGACGAGGTTCTCGGTGGCGTACCGGTAGAAACGTCCCCCCTCCTCGCACTGGGTCGAGCGGTGGCGGACGATGCCCGCGCCGCCGGTCCTGACCTCCTCCAGCAGGTAGGGCGCCTGGTCTTCGTCCGTGGGGACGCCCGGCAGCCATTGGACGGTCGGCGCGAGCTCGATCAGGTTCCAGACTCCCGGCTCCATGCGCGCCTGCACCAGGAAGTGCAGCAGGCCGCCGATGCGCTTGGTGACGAAGGCGGCGATGCCGGCCTCCACCGGCTGGACCATCGGCTGCGTCCAGCCGGACACCTCGCGGGCGTCGGATTCCACTTCGACTCCGAAGATCCGGAAGTACCGTCCGTCGCGCCGGCGCAGCTCCTGCGCGTCGCGCTCCCACCCGGGCACGCTGCTCAGCGCGCAGGGCTGGCAGTCGATCTCGGCGCACGCCCGGATCTCGGTGAGCCAACTGAGCACCGCCTCGATTGGCTGGCAGCCTTCGTCCCGGGCCAGCGTCGACGCGATGAGCGCCTCGCCGAAGCTGCCCGCGGCGGGGTGGGACGGGCTGCCGGCGGCCAGCGCCTCGCCGCCGCCGGCCACCAGCGGGACCGCCGCGATCACCGTGCGGGTATCCATGTTGACGGTGTGCGGCTCCTGCATCAGCGTCTTGATCTGGCCGAGGGTCAGCCAGTGGAAGTCGTCGTGCAGCGGCACGTCCTCGCGGGTCTCCACGATGATGTTCCGGTTCCGCTTGCGCAGGAAGAAGAGCCCCTGCTCGGACTGGAGCTGGTCCACTAGCACGCGGTTTACGCCACGCTGCAGGAAGAAGTCGAGATAGCGCGGGCGCTTGCCGCCGTGGACGCGGGTGTAGTTGCTGCGCGTCGCCTGGACAGTCGGCGACAACTGGACCAGGTCGATGTTGCCCGGCTCCATCTTGGCCTGCAGCAGGAAGTGCAGGACACCGTCAAAGCGCTTGGCCAGGATGCCGAGAACGCCGATCTCGGGCTGGTTGACAATCGGCTGTTCGAAGCGGAGGGCAGCGGGGAAGTCGCTCCGGGCGCGGACGCCCTGCACCCGAAAAAAGTGTCCCGAATCGTGCGTCAGGTCGCCCGAGTCCGGTTCGAAGCGCCATCCGCGCAGGGCCGCGAACGGGATCCGGTCGACGTGGCAGCGCTGTGCGCGGCGCCGTTCATCGAGCCAGCGGCGGGCCGACGCCCCGTCGGAGAAGCGACCCTCCGAGGACAGCGCCGAGGCCAGGAATCCGGGCCGGTCCGCGCTCTCGATCGGCTGCGCCCCGCTCATGGCGTGGGTGTCATCTCCTGAACCAGCCGGCAGTATTCGTCCCACGATCGGACGACGTGCGCCGGATTGTAGACCGTATCGCAGAGGGCGAGCGCCACCGTCCCCGGCAGGAAGTCGCGCAGGTGCGCCCAGGTCATCACCGGCAGGTAGAGCGCGCGGTTCGGGTCGTCCAAAACATAGGTGGCGGTGGCCGTGCCGTCCGAGAGGTCGACCGTGAACGCGCCCGCCACCGCGATCAGGCACTGTTGCGTATGGCGGTGCGCATGGGCGCCGCGTTCGCCGCCCTGCGGCACCCCGTGCATGTAGAAGATGCGCCGAACTGGGAACGGGAACTCGTCGCCTTCCAGCGCGGTCAGCGTGCCGCGCGCGTCGTCGGCGTGGCGGATGTCGATCCAGCGCGCTTCTGCGAGGCTCATCGGGTTCCCGTTAGATGTCGCCCCGGATCATCACGCCGTAGGAATCACCATCTGTGTCTTGCCAGACGGGATTCGTCAGTAATTCGATGCAAAACGGGGTGTTTGCGGACCGCGGCTCGACCGCATACGAGAGACTGTGCCAGGCGTCGTTGGCGAGTTCGCGATGGTCAACGACCTCGCCATCGATCCGCACGGTTACCGTCTGGGGAGTGGCCATGGACGGCATCTTGCGGACATCGAATGTAACCTGCGGGTTCTCGGGGGCCGAGTAAAAGACAGCGTAGTTGGCGGTCTGATAGACACCGGGGCTCGGCCGATTCCCGGTGCGAGCCTGATCTGCAGACAATCCGATTCGATGTTCTCGGCGTTGCGCCACGCGATCGTCCGCCGGGCCGAAAACCGAACGGTAGTAACTCCAGGCACTGCTGTCCGTAACTCTGCCGTTGACAGCGAACACGTAGAGGACATCAAAGAAAGGACGTGGCGCGATCTGCCCAGCATGTGCGTAAGTGCGCTGACGGGACGTTGACGGATCCAACCCCAGTACCGAAGTGCCGCCCAGAGTGTCGGGGAGGCCGGCGAGGTCAAGCATCGTAGCGGGCACGTCAACGATGGAGGTCGGCGCGTGTGAGATCTGCAGCGGACCATCGGCCGCGAAAGGTTTGACGAGTAGTAGAGGAGTGGCACGAGGCTGGAACGTAGCATAGTCAGTTCCCGCCGGTGACCGCATGCTACGCAGCGCTTGCTCATCTTCGGGCGGACTCAGAGCGGCTGTGGCCCCGTGATCGGACGTGACGATGATGGCGCTGTGGTCGTAGAGGTCGAGGTCTCGCAGACGACGGAGCAGCATCTGTACCCCCGACAGCGCGCACCTGGCCTGGTCCGCGAAATCACCTGGGTTCGGCGTCGGCTTGGGTGCGTAGCTGCAGTCCGCATTCGTCACGATCGGATCGTGGGGGGTGATCAGGTGCAGGAACACGTAGACAGGTGCTGCGTCCCGTCGGGTGATCCGATTGGCGAACTCGTGCAGGAACACTGCGTTCCCATAGGCTTCCTCCGCAGTTGCTCCCGGGCCCCGTGCCAGGGCGATCTGCCGTTGGAAGAACCATTGCTGATCACGGTACACGCTGGGCTTGAGGGCGTGCGGTGCGTGCCGAAACAGTGAAAGGTCCAACAGTTGGGCTGCTGCGGTATCGGCATAGTCGCGATAGCTGCCATAAGGGGTCGGGATGTTGTAACGGACCGCGGCGTCGATTCCGGGGAACGCCGGATTCAGGTGTGGGTGCCGGCCGAGGGCGCTTACGGACCGGAGTCGATAGCCTTCCTGTCCCAGTATGTTGAAGACAGATGGATGGCGAGCACGGAACTCCGGGAACGGGATCTCGTTGCGATAGGCGACCCCCGAGAGCATTGCGGGCATGGAGGCTACGGTGTGTCGGTGAGCGCCGAGGTGATTCGCGAACAAGGTGAAACCGGACCAATCGGGCTCAAAGGCGGGACGGTCGGCGTCCAGAATGTCGACGAATGTGCTTGTCGGGAACTGGTCGAGCACGATGTGGATAATGTTGCGAGTGCTCGATAGTTCGTAGATCTCTTGTGGCGGTAAACTCCAGCCGGTTTGAGTGTTGTCGTCGGGGCTACGAGCGGTTTCCGTGAGCGCCGCCTCGCTGGTCACGGGGATCAGTGGGACGATTGCCTGCAGTGCCACCAGTACTCCACTTGCCACCGGCGCCAAGCCGGCTACTCCATTGGCGAAGACGACGGCCAGTAAGAGAACACTCGCCCACAATCCCGCTTCGAGCGGTATGCGCCACGCATGCGATGCGAGGTCCAGCCCGCTGCTGCCGAGCAGCCCGTAGTCGGCGAGCAACAGGTTTCCCTGTGCCCAGGTCAGTACTCCGACTGCACAGAGCCCTGCCACGTACCGCGGGAACCAGCGGGCCGGCAGGATGAGTCCGAGCGCCGTCAGGGCGCCGATGACAGGCACAAGGAGCCAGACCCAGATCGGTGCGAGTTCCCAGAACCCCACCAGAAACTCCGTGCGGTTGGTGTTGTGCACCGTCCACGGGCCGAAGAGAAGAACCTGGCTGGGGCCGAGGATTGCCGGGAACAACACGGTGCGCAGGCGGGGCCAGCGCTCGTCCGGACTGAGGTCCGTGATTCTCCGAAAGACGATGCGTCCCATCAGCGATACGATGCCTGCCGCCCAGACCAGAAGGACGAAAACAGGCATTCGCATCGCGGCCACACGCAGCCAGTAGCCCACTGCACCCGGATCCTCTGCGAATAGAAGAGCGGAACTACTCGCGCCCGGACTTCCGCTAGCGGGCGTAAGGCGCAGATCGAGACTCCATCCGCCGGCGTGCTGCCAGTGGTCGACTTCCAGTAGATGAGGTCCGGGCGCCAGCTTCAGCGTGCGTGCTATCGAGTGCATTCCCACTGCAGGGCTGCGTTCCAGAATGGTCTCTCCATCCACCGTGAGAATGACGCCATCGTCGGCTCCTGCATGGAATCTGATGAGTTCGGACTGCGGCGAGAACCAAACGCCCTTCCAGCGAACCCGGTAGTTTTGGGTCGGCCGGCCTTGCTCTTCGATGAAAGCAAGATCGAAGTTTGTGACCTGTTCGTCGATCATCGGTTCGGTCGGTGCGTCGATGGGGTACCAGTAACTTCGTGTGAGTCCCACATCGGGCGCGAGGCCGGCGGCCGCCAACCAGGCCGCTGTCAATACGGCCGCTCCGAGGAAGTACCAGGAACCGCCGCGAGAGAGGCTGGAATGCAAGCGCCGCCAAGCCGCTGCAGGTTCGTCGATCATGTCGGGTCGCTCAGGATCGTCGTGTCGCAGGCTGCGCATCAACCGCCGTGTTCGGGAATCGGTCGGAGTTTATCAGTCGCAACGGGGTTGGCCGATTGTCGGAGGGATCTCGCAGCGTGGGCGGGCAAGCTATGGAGCTACGCGGCCGCAGCGCCTGCGGGAGTTGATTCCGCCACAGCGTGACGAGTGGATTGTGCTGGACGAGGTGCAGCGCGTGCCGCTGATCCTCAACGAGGTCCACCGTCTGATCGAGGCGGAGGGCCGACGCTTCGTACTGACGGGATCGAGCGGCGCAACCAGACGCCCGGCTCCATGCGCGCCCGGGCGGACTCCCTGCAAAAGCACGAAGGGTCTCACAAGCCGGCGGGTTGTCCCGCGCCACTCAGCTCCGATTCAGGTGATCGACGTGGACCGGAATCACTGATCGGATTCGACCGGAATACGCACCGCGTTCGTCGCCCGGCGGCACGCCGTGCATGTAGAAGATGCGCCGGACCGGAAACGGCAGCTCGTCGCCTTCCAGCGCGTCAGCGTGCCGCGCGCGTCGTCGTTGTGGCGGATGTCGATCCAGCGCGCTTCCGTGAGGCTCATCGGGTCTTCGGTAGCATTCGGGCAGCCGGCGAGATGTCCGTCAATGGTTCGGTGGTCTGCGTATCTCTCGCTGATAGTCCCAGGCGTCCGCGTCCGTGACCTGCCCGTTGACCGAAAAAACGTGGAGGGCGTCGTAGTAAGGATCTGCCTTCCACTGCCAATCAGAATGCGTATACGTGTCGAGTACGATGTGAATGAGATTGTGCGTGCTGGAGAGTTCATAGATCTCTGGCGGGGGCCACTGCCACGTGGCCTCGGCGGAGCGGGTGTGGTCGCCGGGGATTCCCATCACCGTTGCCTCTCGGTTCACCGGGACCAGGAGGACGATCGCCTGCAGGGCCATCAGCAGTCCGCTTGCCACGGGCGCGGTGCGAGTTGCCGCGCCGGCGAATGCGACGGCCAGGATGACCACGCCGACCCACAAGCCTGCTTCGAACGGTGTTCGCCACGCGTGAGCTGCCAGCTCGAGACCACCACCATCCAGTAGCCCGTAGTCGGCGAGCAGCAGGTTGCCCTGCATCCAGAGCAGCACTCCGATCGCGAAGAGTCCCGCTACGTAGCGCGGGAACCATCGGGCCGGCAGGATGAGTCCGACTAACGCCAACGCGCCAACGATTGGACCTAGAAACCAGACCAGGTCGGGTGCGAGTTCCCAGAACCCCACGAGGAACTCGCTCCGGTTGGTATCGTGCGTCGTCCAAGGCCCGAAAAGAAGGAGTTGACTAGGGCCGAGCGACGCGGGCAGCAGCCCCGTCTTCAGGCGTCGCCACGACTCGTCCAGCCCCAGACTCGTGGCTCTCCGGTAGACGGTTAGCCCCACGAGCGCCGCAAGGCCGGTTACCCACACTAGCGCGACGAGGCCAGGCAATCGGACTGACGCGAAGCGGAGCCAATAGCCTCATGAGCCGGGGTCCGCCGCGAATAGGCGGGTAGGACTCAGGTGCGCAATAGTGCCGCCAACAGGCGCCCAGCGCAGATTCAGACTCCGCTCACCGCCATGTTGCCAGTGGACGATCTCCAGTTGATGCGCTCCTGCGGCGAGGTCCACCGTGCGCCCCGTCGTATGCATGCCCACCGCAGGATTGCGTTCCAGGACGGTCTCACCGTCCACTCGGAGAATGACGCCGTCGTCGGCTCCGGCATAGAAGTCGACGCGCTCGGCCCGCGGCGAGTACCAGACGCCTTTCCAACGAACCCGGTAGTTCCGGCTGGGACGGTTGCGCTCGTCGATGAAGGCGAGATCGAGGCTCGTGATTCGTTCGTCAACCAACGGTTCGGGCGAGGCGTCGACGGGATACCAATAGCTGCGGGTGAGTCCGTTGTCGGGCGCCAGACCGGCGGCCGCCAGCAAGACCAGGGTCAGCGAGGTCGCCCCGAACAGGTACCAGGAACCGGCGCGAAAGGTCGAATCTGCAAGGCTCATCGGGTTTCGGTAGCGTTCAGGCGGCCGGCACCACGTCCGTCAGTGGGAAGTCGTTTCCCTTGAAGAGCAGGGATTCGCCGGTGTGGAGGGACAGCGCGTACGCGCAGCAGTCACCAAGATTGAGCCCGGCGGGATGTCGGCCCTTGCCATAACGTTCATACGCTTCGCGGGCGAGTCGCAGATGGTCAACCGTGAATGCGATCACCTCAACCTCGGCGCGGTGAAGCAACAGATCGAATTCTCGTGCGCCGTGGGGCCCCTTGCGCGCCGAGACAACGACCGCGGTTTCGAGGACGTTGACCGAACTCATTAGCCGGATTCCTGCCTCGGCCAGAGCTGCCGCGAACGCGTCCCGCTCAGGCTCGTTGAACAGGATCGCGAGGACTGCGGACGAATCGACGACCATCAGCGGAAGACACCATTCGCGTCGTAGCCGAGAATCTCATCCGGGCTTCTCGTGTCGAGATCGGGCAACCCGGCGCAGCGGTCCGAGATCTCGAGGATGGCATCTTGCATGGATGGGGCGACTCTTCGGCCGCGCGTACGCCGGAGTGCGTCCTCAAGCGCGACGATGACTGCCCGCGTCACTGTGGTTCCGCGTTCCTTGGCGAGTTCTCGAGCGAGCTGTTCGGCTTGAGTGTTCTTGATGCTCAGCGCCATGGTAGGGATCCAGGTAGCAATTGGGATAGATTCTACCATCTGAGCGACGAGGAGTACCTCTGGCTCAGGCGCCCTGAGCGCTGAGGCGCAGATCCTTCGAGCGGCTCAGCCTGTGATACGCTAAAACTGTGAGGCTGTGTCGATGAGGAACATCACGGTATCGGTGGACGATGACACCTACCGACGCTCCCGGATCCGCGCGGCGGAGTTGGACACGTCGGTGTCGGCGTTGGTGCGGATGTACCTTCGGAGTCTGGTCGGCGACTCGGGTCAGGAGTCGACGGCCGCGCTGGTAGAGCTGCGGCGGCGCGAGTTGGACGAGGTGCTCGCGGACTTCGATTCGCGTGGGGTGGGTCTGCGGTCGTACGACAACCTGAGTCGCGACGAACTGTACGAGGAAGCGACCGGCAAGCCCGATGCGGTTCGTTGACACCAACGTGCTCCTCTATGCAGTCAGCTCCCTGCCGGAGGACGGCAAGAAGCGTCGCCGCGCCCGCGAACTGCTGCGAGAGCAGGACTTGGCGGTGTCGGTGCAGGTGTTCCAGGAGTTCTTCCATCAGGCAACTCGCCATACGCGTCCCGAGCGCCTGTCCGATGCCGACGCAATCGCTTTTCTTGGAACGCTCCTGAAGTTTCGGGTCCAGGACCTCACTCTTGCTCTCTTCCGCGACGCCGTTGCGATCAGTCGAAGATTCAAGCTCTCGTATTGGGACGGTGCGATCCTTGCCGCCGCGCGGGCCACTGGCTGCGATGTGGTGTACTCGGAGGACCTCAACGACGGACAGGACTACGACGGTTTGCGTGTGGTCAACCCGTTCAGCGAGATCGAGAGGCCGGTCAGCTAGTGCCCGGGTGCGGCAGCCGGCCCCGCACTACGCCGTGCATGTAGAAGATCCGCCGGACCGGGAAAGGGAACTCGTCGCCTTCCAGCGCCGTCAACGTTCCCCTCGCGTCGTCGGCGTGGCGGATGTCGATCCAGCGGCAGCGTCACTTGCCTCGCAGGACGCCGTGGATGCGCTACTTCGCGAAGTCCTGCCGCCCCAGGGGGACTGGAGCGACGAGGAGTACCTCTGGCTGACGGATCGTGCGCCCCGGCGAATCGAGCTCACCGACGGTCGGCTCGAGCTATTGCCGATGCCGACCCGCGCGCACCAGATCCTCCTGCTGTTCCTGTATTCCTGAAGCTGGCCGGGAGCGACTACGTCGAGCACGGCGTGTTCGCCCCCGGAGACACGGCGACCTCGGCCCTGCTGGATGACGTCGCGGTCGACGTGACCGCGCTCTTCGACGAAGCTGCGGAATAGGATGGCTTGGTGACCGTTCTCGCGTCGAGGTCTGCGACCGCGTCAGCGGCGGCGCGAACAGACGGTCCTTGTGAGGAGTTGGGCATTCGCCGCGCTGGAATAGACTTTGCCCCTCGGCTGATCGATGAACTTCTTGTCCTTGAAGTCCGCGATGAGACCAGGATCCCCGGTATAGAGGAGACGAACTCCGGTCGCCCTCGCCAGCGCAAGGACATGCGGGTCGTCGGAACGACGGTCGGTGCCCCGACAAGGTTCGTTCATCGTCAGAAAACTGTTCCGCGGGGATCTGCCGGGCCTGCCCGTTCTGGACGTAGCGGAGCAGCTTCGTTCTTTGTCGGCCTCCGACCTCCCGTGAGTAGGTTCCACCCGTCGAATAGACAATCTGTCCGGAGCCGCGGTCCAGCCACCTCCGGATTGGCGCAGCGTCCGGGGTGACGGGATCTGCAAGAAACGTCCCCAGGCGGTTCGCGTCCACGATGATGCACATATGGCGCCGTACCTCAATCGGCGAAGCCGAGCAGCCTGTCCGTTTCGCGCGTGAAGAAATCACGGTACGCGGCCGGGGCGCCTTCCAGATTGCCGTACTCGTCGAGTCTCATGTTGTGAATGTTGACGGCATTACCGTTCGGTTCGAAGTAGAGAATGGAAACGTCGTCGCCCTTCAGCGTTCCGTTTCTGACTTCGATACGAATCCGGTCAACGATGAAGTCGCTATGGGTTTCTATCAGGAAGCGACTTCCGTGCTCCCGGAATGCTCTAATGAACAAACTTGCCAGTTCGGCCTGCCCCCTGGGGTGCAAGTGAACCTCGGGTTGCTGAAGCAAGAATGTCCGTCGGCGGTTCCGTCGTCCACGCGTCCCGCGGTCCGAGTCTGTTCCTGCCAGAATGTCTACAAGAATCGGGAGACTCTGACTAACGCCGTAGCCGACGTCCATAATGTTGGCATTGGGTCCGGAACGTACCTTCACCTGCAACTGGAAGGGGTCGCTCATCTGTCCACCGTGACGCTTGACCTTGATATCCGAGAACAGTCCGGCCTCCCGACCGAATCCCACGAGGCCATCATGGAGGGCATTCCAATGGCTCTTGTTTGTGCGGTCAAGGCGCATCATCAGCATCGGGATGTGCTCACCTTCCGGAGATGCCGTTTCTCGTACGGGGTCGTACGTGCGCTTCGGTTTAGAACGAAGCGGCGCGACGGGAATCAACTCCGGGAGGCGCCAGCCCAGCGACCGAAGTGCGCCCGGGTAGATTCGGCGACGCGTGAGCGCCTTGGCTTTGTAGCGCGAGAAGAGTTTCGTGAGATAGTCAACAATCGGTTGCAGTTCCTCGTTACCGCGAAGTGTTGCCGACACGGGTCCAGCGATGAGGTAGTCGAGTTCGGGTGTCGCGATGTCGAACGGAAGGGAAGATGTAACTTCTTCACCGGGGATGTTCAGCAAGGTTCCTTCATTGCGTCGCTGTAGTTCCAAAAAAGAATCGCCGTCGAATTCGAAGCGGTAGGACGCAACCAGAGGCTGCGAGCCCTCTTCACGTAGAGTCGCCAACAACCGGTATGGCGGCAAAGTAGTTTCGGACCCTGGAGCCACGGTGAGTCCCAAAGTGAATTGGTCGATGCGTCCGCTCGGACCCCGACGTGATCGGACGATGTCGCGAAACGATCCCATCGCGAACGGTTCTTCGTTGAAGTCGAGGAGGTTATCGAGGTCCGGTCCGGAGAACATGCGGTGCAATACGCTGTAGCACCCGAGGAAAGTTGTCTTGCCGGTGCTGTTCTCGCCGACAAGCAACGTGATTGGACGCAGCTTGCCGTGCACCTCACCCTGAAAACAGCGCACGTCCTGCAGCGTCAATTCGCTAGGAGTGTCCACCCTCCGTCCTCCGTTATCGACTCTATCACGCAGTGGCCGGCGCTCTCGAAGGGGCTCAGCCCGGCGGGATGGTTGGCCCTTGCCGTAGCTTCGATCCGAGACTATCCCCAGAGCTGGCCGAACGGTAGCGCTGTGGCGTGCCGTCCGAGCGGCAGCCCAACCGTGCCCGGATGGATAACGTAACCCGGCCGGACGCGTTCGCCGATGTCGGCGCGAAGCAGCTCGATGCCGGCGGCCATCCGCACGCGCGGTGTCGCTGAGAGCTTGACTTCGACAGGAATCACATCCGTTCCGTCCTCGAGAAGGAAATCGACCTCGGCGCCGGTCGCCGTCCGCCAGAAGTGAAGGCGCGGTTCCTGGCCGCGATGCCAAAGGGTGCGCGCGACCTCCGCGAGGACCGCGGTTTCGAAGAGCGGGCCGCCGAGCGGGCCGTCGGCCGCATGGCGAGCGTCACGCAATCCAGTCAGGAAGCAGACCGTACCGGTGTCCGTGAAGTAGACCTTCGGCGTCTTGACGAGGCGCTTGCCGGTGTTCGCGAACCACGGCCGGACGACGACCACCGCTGCGCGCGGCCAGAATCCGCAGGAAGCTCTGGAACTGCGTCAGGTCGCCCACCTGGCGGAGTGTCCGGACATCCCGTTCGAGGTAGGTCTGCAGGTAGCTGCGGTGCCACAGCTCCGCATCGCGCGCGCTGTCGAGCGCGATCTCGGGGTATCCGCCGCGGAGGATCGACTGCCAGATCGCCGCCTGCGTGGGCAGGCTACCCGTCCTTGCGCGCGCCAGCTCCCATGGCAACCGTCCCAGCCGCCTGCCGTCCAGCTCGCGGTGCGAGAGCGGAAGCAGGCGGAGAACCGCCGCCCGCCCCGCCAGCGTCTCCGACCGTGCGTTTCTGGACCGGTTCCCGCCGCCCCTCGGAACTCGCGCACGGCGCGCTGGAGCACGGTTTCCAGTGAGCGCCGGGTATAGGCGAGTCTGGGTGGAGCATCAGCCATGCTCACAATTTTGCATTTGAAATGCAAAATTGCGAGGTAGGCTCCGCTGCGCATACGACGTGCCCAGGTACGATACGATCAGGGGAACGGGGAAGCCGAAAGCCGCCGGCAATGGCCGCCGGTCTTTTTTTCGGCCGGTGCTTGATACTTTTTTCACAAGGCAGGCTCACGTAGGGTCAGCGGCCGGCAATCAGGACCATGAAATGGCTGCGGCGCCTGCTCGATTCGCAGGCGCACCACTTCGAGAAGGGGGGGCGGCTGGAGAAGCTGTACCCCCTCTGGGAAGCCCAGGACACCTTCCTCTACACCCCCGGCATGGTCACCGCCGGGCCGTCCCACGTCCGCGACGGGCTCGACCTGAAGCGGCTGATGATGACCGTGGTCGTCGCGCTCGCCGGCTGCGTCTACATGGCGTTCCACAACACCGGCTACCAGGCGAACCTGGCCATCTCGCGCGGCGCCGCGCCGCTCGACAACTGGCAGACGGCGGCGATGGAAGCGCTGGGCTTCGGCTTCGCCCCCGACAGCCTGGTGAGCTGCCTCGTGCACGGCGGCCTCTACTACCTGCCGATCCTGGCCGTTACCTTCGCAGTGGGGGGGCTCTGGGAGGCAGTCTTCGCCATCGTCCGGAAGCACGAGCTGAACGAAGGCTTCCTCGTCACCGGCATGCTCTTCCCCCTCGTGCTGCCGCCCACCGTGCCGCTCTGGCAGGTGGCCCTCGGCATCTCGTTCGGCATCGTCGTCGGCAAGGAGATCTTCGGCGGCACCGGGATGAACGTGCTGAACCCGGCCCTCGTGGCGCGCGCGTTCGTCTTCTTCGCGTATCCGGCGGAAATGTCGGGCGATGCGGTCTGGATTGCGGCCGACACGTCGACCGACGCGGTGAGCGGCGCCACCATCCTGGCCGACGCCACGCTGGGGGGGACGGCGGCCGTCACCGGGGCGGGATTCGACGCCTGGAACACGTTCATCGGCTTCGTCCCCGGCTCGATGGGCGAGACGTCGGCCCTCGCCTGCCTGGCCGGCGCGGCGCTCCTGATCGTCACCGGCGTCGGGTCGTGGCGCATCATGGTGAGCGTGCTCGCGGGAACGGTCCTCACCGCGATGGCCCTCAACGCGATCGGCTCCGCCACCAATCCGTTCTTCGACGTCGGCCCGGCCTGGCACCTGCTGGCGGGGGGCTGGGCGTTCGGCACCGTCTACATGGCGACCGACCCGGTCTCCGCGCCGTCGGCCCTTCGCGGGCACTGGGTGTACGGTTTTCTGATCGGTTTCCTGTGCGTTCTGATCCGGGTCGTGAACCCGGCGTATCCTGAAGGGATGATGCTGGCGATCCTCTTCATGAACCTGTTCGCACCGTTGATCGACTACTTCGCGATCCGCGCGAACCTCCGCCGGCGAAAGGCGCGTTATGCAGGGTAGCGTCGTCTATAACCTGATCTTCGCCGCGATCATCTGCGTCGCGTGCGCCATCGTGGTGTCGTCGTCCGCCGTCACGCTGCGTGACCGGCAGCACGAGAACCAGATGCTCGACATGCAGCGGAACGTGCTGGTCGCGGCGGGCCTGGCCGGCACGGACGAGTCGCTCACCGCGGAGGAGATCGCCGAGCGGTTCGCGCCGATCCGCCAGGTGGTGATCGACCGGCGGACGGGGGAGGCATCGGACACCGACCCGCTCGGCTTCGACGGTCGTCTGGCCGCGGCCGATCCCGACACCAGTGAGGAGGCGCCGCCGAACAACGCCGGCCTGATGCGCGTTGCGGACGAGGCCCTCGTCTACGAACTGAACGGCGCGGATGGCGAACTCGACCTCGTGGTACTGCCGGTCCACGGCCTCGGCCTGTGGGGCATCCTCTACGGCTTCGTGGCGATCGACGCCGACCTCGAGACCATCCGCGGCCTCACCTACTACGAGCACAAGGAGACCCCCGGCCTCGGCGGTGAGGTGGACAATCCGCGCTGGAAGGCGCTCTGGGACGGGCGCAAGGCGTTCGGTCCGGACGGAACGCCGGAGATCCAGGTCATCAAGGGACTCGCCGGCCCCGTGGCGGACGACCCGTACCGGGTGGACGGCCTGGCCGGAGCCACGATGACCAGCCGCGGTGTCACCAACATGCTGCGCTTCTGGCTGGATGAACAAGGGTTCGGCCCGTATATCGAGCGCCTGCGCCGCGACGGAGTGGCAGGATGACGAAGCCGCGCGACGCGCTGATCGATCCGCTGTTCAACAACAACCCGATCGCCCTGCAGGTGCTTGGCATCTGCTCGGCCCTCGCGGTGACGACGCGGATGGACACCGCGCTGGTGATGAGCGCGGCCGTCGTCGCCGTGCTGCTCGGGTCGAACTTCTTCGTCAGCGCGCTCCGGGAGCAGATCCCGACCAACATCCGCATCATCGTGCAGCTCACGATCATCGCGTCGCTCGTGATCGTGGTTGACCAGGTGCTGAAGGCCTACCTGTTCGAGCTGTCGAAACAGCTCTCCGTCTTCGTCGGACTGATCATTACGAACTGCATCATCATGGGGCGGGCCGAGGCGTTCGCGATGCAGAACCCGCCCCGCCTCAGCCTGATCGACGGCCTCGGGAACGGCCTCGGCTACGGGCTGATCCTGATGGTGACGGCGCTGCTGCGCGAGCTGTTCGGATCCGGCTCGGTCTTCGGGACGACGGTGCTGCCGCTCGCGAGCGAGGGCGGCTGGTACACGCCGAACGGCCTGATGGTGCTGTCGCCGGCCGCGTTCTTCATCATCGGCTTCCTGATCTGGGCCATCCGGACCTGGAAGCCGGACCAGGTGGAAGCGGACTAGGAGGAGGGGCATGCTCGAGCACTACCTCAGCCTTGCCATTCGGTCGATCTTCGTGGAGAACATGGCCCTGGCCTTCTTCCTGGGCATGTGCTCGTTCCTCGCCGTGTCGCGCCAGGTGACGACCGCCATCGGCCTCGGCGGCGCCGTCATCTTCGTCCTCACGATCACGGTGCCGATGAACAACCTCATCTACGCCTGGCTGCTCAGTCCGGGCGCGATGGAGTGGCTGCATCCGTCGCTGGCGGCGTACGACCTGTCGTTCCTCGGCTTCCTGTCCTACATCGGGACCATCGCCGCCATGGTGCAGATTGTCGAGATGGTTCTCGACCGCTTCGCGCCGCCGCTGCACGCCGCGCTCGGCATCTTCCTGCCGCTGATTGCCGTCAACTGCGCCATCCTGGGAGCGTCGCTGTTCATGGTGGAGCGGAGCTACACGCTGGCCGAGAGCACCGTCTTCGGCCTCGGCTCCGGCATCGGCTGGGCCTTGGCGGTCATCGCGCTGGCCGGCATCCGCGAGCGGCTGCGCTACTCGAACCCGCCCCCCGCCCTGCGCGGCCTGGGGCTGACCTTCATGCTCGTGGGGCTGATGGCCATCGGCTTCATGGCGTTCGCCGGAGTCCAGCTCTAGGAGCCACTGCAGGAGCCATGGTTACTGTCAGCCTCGGCGTGGCAATGTTCACGTTCGTCATCGTGTCGCTGGTCGGCCTGCTGATGATGGCGCGCCGGCAGCTCGTCGCGACGGGCGAGGTGACCATCACCGTCAACGGCGATCCCGACAAGGCGCTGCGCACGGCGGCGGGGGGCACGCTGCTCGGCACGCTGGCCGACAACAAGCTGTTCGTGCCGTCGGCGTGCGGCGGGAAGGGAAGCTGCGGGGTCTGCAAGGTGACGGTCTGCGACGGGGGCGGCGCCGTGCTGCCGACCGAGCGGAGCCACCTGAGCCGGGGAGAGGAGCGCGGCGGCGTGCGGCTCTCCTGCCAGGTGAAGGTGAAGCAGGACATGGCGATCGAGATCCCGCCGGAGGTCTTCGACGTCCGGCAGTGGACCTGCAAGGTGCGGTCGAACCACAACGTCGCCACGTTCATCAAGGAGCTGATTCTGGAGTTGCCGAAGGGCGAGGACGTCCCGTTCCGGGCCGGCGGCTACATCCAGATCGAGGCGCCGGAGGGCGCGTACGACTACCGCGACTACGACGTCGAGGACGAATACCGCGCCGACTGGGACAAGTTCAACCTGTGGCGCTACACGGCGGTCGTCGACGAGCCGGTGACGCGGGCCTACTCGATGGCGAACTACCCGGAGGAGAAGGGCATCATCATGCTCAACGTCCGGATCGCGTCGCCGCCGCCGCGCGCGCCGGAGGGGACGCCGCCGGGCAAGATGACGGGCTACATCTTCAGCCTGAAGCCGGGCGACGACGTGACCATCGCCGGGCCGTTCGGCGAGTTCTTCGCGAAGGACACCGACGCCGAGATGGTGTTCATCGGCGGCGGCGCGGGAATGGCCCCGATGCGGTCGCACATCTTCGACCAGTTCCGGCGGATCAACACCCGGCGCAAGGTCAGCTTCTGGTACGGCGCGCGCAGCCTGCGGGAAGCGTTCTACATCGACGACTTCGACCAGATCGCGGCCGAGAACGACAACTTCGAGTGGCACCTCGCGCTGTCCGACGCGCTTCCCGAAGACAACTGGGACGGCCTCAGCGGCTTCATCCACCAGGTCCTCTACGACAACTACCTCAAGGACCATCCCGCGCCGGAGGACGTCGAGTACTACATCTGCGGGCCGCCCATGATGCTCACGGCCTGCATGGGCATGCTCGACAGCCTTGGCGTGGAGCGGGACAACATCCTCTACGACGACTTCGGGTAGCACGGCTCCCAGGGTGCGCCGGCCTCCAGGCCGGCAGGGTTCCCCTGATGCGCCGGCCACAACGGTTCCCCTGGTGCGCCGGCCACCAGGCCGGCAGGGTTCCCTCGGTGCGCCGGCCACAACGGTTTCCCTGGTGCGCCGGCCACCAGGCCGGCATGGTTCCCTCGGTCCGCCGGCCACCAGGCCGGCAGATCAACACCTCACTTTCCACCCCGCCGACGACCACGACCAGTGTTCCGGTCTCTCGCACAGCCCCGCACGCACCGGATTCCACCGAATGTAGTACCGGACGGCGTCGAATTGCTCTGGTGATCGCATATAGCGGTCGAAGTAGTCCCGCATCCAGAACGCTCCGCGGCGACCGAGCATGGCGTTCGCCTGACGCGACGTGTAGCCCTTCCACGAGTGCACGATCTGGTGCAGCGGCACACCGTCGACCTGTTCGATCAGGACGTGGACATGGTTTGGCATCACGCACCATTCGAGCAGCCGATAGCGATTTCGGTCGAAGCGGAGCAGCGCATCCTGAACCAGGTTGGCGATCTCGGGTCGTCGCAGATGGCACGCTCCGTAACCGGCATCCTCGTACTTGGCGATTCGACGGTGCATTTCCGCGGCGGAGTCGCCCTGTAGAGCGTCGCGCCACCGGTTGATCAGCGATGCTGGCACGCTGTCGGCAAGGCGGAAGGTGATGTGCTGAGTAACGTGGGCTGCATCGAAGTGCGCGTGATAGCCACGCGAATGCCACGCGAGGTGTCCCGAGCCGGAGGGGAGCCGGTGCCCTTGACTGCGCTTGCCGTCTTGCTTTGCTGTCGTCATGGAGACGGGAGTACGCAAGATCGGTGCCGCGGTGGATTGCCGGCCTGGAGGCCGGCGGACCTATACGAGACGTGCCGGCCTGGAGGCCGGCGGACCTATACGAGACGTGCCGGCCTGGAGGCCGGCGGACCGGTAAGCGGACCAGGCCGGCGGACCAGATCGGCGGCTAAGGCGTCGTGAACCGCGCCCAGGCCGTGGTGGCGCGTTCTTCCAGCGCGCCATCGGGTCGGTGCACGATGAACAGCGCGGGCCAGTCGTGTTCGGCCGCCAGAGCGTAGCCGTCGTCCGGGCCGAGGACCATGAGTCCGGTCGCGAGAGCGTCCGCCCGGACGCAGAGCGGATCGATCACGCTGACGGAGGCAAGGGCGTGCGTTACCGGCCGGCCGGTGCGGGGGTCGATGTTGTGCGAGACACGTTGCCCGTCGAGCAGGTAGGTGTTGCGGTAATCGCCGGACGTGGCGAGAGCTTGCCCGCTCAGCGCTACGGTTCGGTAGACGGTGGGTGGCCCGGCAGACGGGCGTTCGATGCCGACGCGCCACGCCTCGCCGCGTGCGTTCCGGCCGCCGGCGCGCACTTCGCCGCCAACCTCCACGAGGTGGTTAGCGACGCCCTCGCGCTCCAGCAGTTCCGCCACTTGATCCACCGCGTAGCCCTTGGCCAGGGCTGAGAGGTCCGCCGAAGCGTCGGGCGATAACTTGCGGATGGTCGACGTTTCGGTGTCCACCGCGAGTTGCTGCCAGCCCACCCGCTCGCGAAGGCGTGCAAGCTCGGCGTCGGCGGGGGCGACGGGAGGATGTCCGGGCGGGCCGAATCCCCAAGCGTCGACGAGGGGGCCGACCGTGACGTCGAATGCGCCTCCGGTCAGCGCGCTTGCGTCCAGTGCGTACTGGAAGACGGTGGCGGTCGCCGGGGAGACGGGGAAGGGATCGGTCGTATCGGCGCGGTTGAAGCGACTCAACTCGGATTCGGGCCGCCACGCGGACATGGCCGCTTCGACGCGCTCGAGCGTTTCGGCAATCGCGGTGCGCAGGCTGGCGAGGCGGGCGTCGTCGAGGTTGTCGGCGACGCTGGTCACTTCGTAAGTGGTGCCCATGGTGTCGCCGCTGATGTGGTGCGCCTGAGAAGCCGATGGACTGTGTTCCCCGGGAGGGACGGCGGTGCACGCGGCTAGGCAGAAGGCGACGGTTGCCGCGGGAAGGAGTCGGGTCACGGCCTGCCTGGATTGTAGATGATGGGATGGTACGGTCTTGGTCGGTGTGCCGGCCTGGAGGCCGGCGCACCAGCCGACGCTATGTGTCAGGTGTAGGATTGGAGGAGTGGGGCTCTTCCTGCTGACTGCCGCGGCAATCGCCGTCATCATGCTGGCGATGGCGGTGGGCCTCCTCTTCCGCTACCCCTGCCTGCGCGGGTCCTGCGGCGGCGAAGACCCGCTGGATGCCAACGGCGAGTCGTTGCGGTGCGCGGCGTGTCCGAAGCGGCGCGCGACGACTGACGTGCGTGTTTAGGTTTGCGCCAGCTCCCCCGGCCACCGGAAGTGACTGATCTGCAACAGGGTGATGCCCTTCCCTCCCCCCTGTGGTTGGACGGCTACCTCGTCGGAATCGAGGAGGACTGGCCGGAAGCGGATATCTATCGGCTGATTGTGTGCGGCCTGCCGCGCAACTTCCACGTTCTGCCCGCGGCGGAGCAACGCGCGGCGCTCGCGGGCCGGCCCCGGCTGACGGGGACGAAGTGGGACGCGCTCCTTGCGGCGACGGTGGAACACGTGGCCCGGCAGCATGGGCATGATGCGCCGGCCTGGGTGGACGAGCCGGAGCGGTTCCTCGACAGCACGTGGGTTGTGTCCTCGTCGCCGTGGATACGGGCGAATGCCTTGATGTACTCTCCGGCCGCGTTCCTGCGGCACGGCGCGCTACCGGACCCCCGGGATCTCGACGGCCGCGGGGGGGAACGCCATCAGTGGACTCCCTGGCCTAGCCTGTTCTGACGGCATGACTGACGAGCTGCTTGACCGCAAGCGAATCGTGGAGCTGTTCGATGAGCTGTCGAGGGAGCTGAGGTTCCAGGGCGCCCGGGCGCAGATCTACATCATCGGCGGCGCGGCGATGAGCTTGGCGTTCGACCGTGAGCGGGCGACGCGGGACGTGGACGCACGGATCGACGCGGGCCACTACCGGCTGACGCAGGCGGTGCAGGCGGTCGGCCGACGGCACGGGCTAGCGGATTCGTGGCTCAACGAACAGGCGACGACGGCGATCCCGCGCACGCCGGACGGCCGTGCGCAGACGGTGTACGAGTCGGCGTACTTGACGGTCACCGGCGCGTCGGCCCGGCATCTGCTGGCGATGAAGCTGGCGGCGGGCCGTGGCAAGGACCAGGGGGATATCGGGGTGCTGTGCGAGCACCTCGGGCTGAAGGGTCCAGACGAGGCGATCCGGGTGTATCGAGAGTTGTTCCCCGGCGAGGTGGTGAAGGCGTCGGTGCGTCGCGCGGCGGAGGCCGCGTTCCCGGAGCGGCGCGCGACGACTGACGTGCGCGTCTAGGATGCCGGCCGGCGGACCGTTCCTATTGGCCGGCCTGGAGGCCGGCGGACCGGGTCAGCGCTGCGGCGAGGGCGTCGTCCTGCTCCGGCAGGACGGTCCGCAGGTCTAGCCGGAGGGTGTCGCCGGCGACGCGGCCGATGACCGGCGGCTGGTTGGCCCGCAGGGCGGCGGCGAGGTCGTGCGCCGATCGGCCGGCCACCGTGACGACGAGGGCGCGGCTTTCCACGGTGACGCCCGGCGTGCTTCCGCCGCCAATGGCTGCTTCGCTGGCCGCCACGGTGAGGCGCAGGCCTTCCGCGCCGCTCAGCCGCGCGCAGAGCGCCTCGGCCCGCGACCCCAGCTCGTCCACCGGTGTGGCAATCATCCGCGCCACCGGCACAGTCCGGTCCGCACGTCCCGCCGCATGTTCGATGAGGGTGGCTTCCAGGGCGGCGAGGGTGAGCTTGTCGACCCGCAACGCGCGCATGAGGGGATGCCGCCGGATGCGATCGAGCAGCGCCCGCCGTCCGACGATGATCCCCGCCTGCGGTCCGCCGAGGAGCTTGTCGCCGCTGAACGTGCAGACGCTGACGCCCGCGTCGATGCTGGCGCGCACGGTCGGTTCGTCGCGGACGGCGTGCACGTGGGAACTGGCGCTGCCGGATGCACTCCCGCCAGCGGCCACCGCGGCCTCCCCGCCGGCCAGGAGCCCGCTGCCGAGGTCCTCCACCAACGGCACGTCGAAGCGCGCGCCCAACCCGGCCAGTTCCGCGAGCGCCGGCCGCTCGGTGAAGCCTTCGATCCGGAAGTTGGAGGGGTGGACGCGCAGGATCAGGGCGGTCCGTTCGCCGGTGGCCGCCGCATAGTCCGCGGCGCGCGTGCGGTTGGTCGTTCCCACCTCGCGGAGGATCGCGCCGGACTGCCGCATCACGTCGGGGATGCGGAAGCCGCCGCCGATCTCCACCAGTTCGCCACGCGAGATGATCGCCTCGCGGCCGTCCGCGAGGGCGGCCAGCACCAGCAGAACCGCGGCGGCATTGTTGTTCACCACGGCCGCCGCCTCGGCCCCGGTCAGTTGGGTGAGCAGCTTCGCCGCATGCACGGTGCGGGACCCGCGCCCGCCCGCCGCGACGTCGTATTCCAGGTTGGCGTAGCCGCCGGCGACCTCCGCGATGCGGTCGAGCGCCGGCCGGGCCAGCGGCGCGCGCCCCAGGTTGGTATGGACGATGACCCCCGTGGCGTTGACGACGGGCCGGAGCGACGGCGCGAGCGCCGAGCGCAGTCGCGGTTCGAGGCGGGCGAGAATGGCGGCGGCTGCGGCCTCGGAGTCGGCCGGCGCATCGTTCGGCCCGCCGGTTGCCGGCCCTCCTTCCCTGGCGTCCGGACCGTCGCTCGAGCCGCCGGGTCCGCCGGGTCCGCCGGGTCCGCCGGATCCGCCGGTCAACTCTCGGCGCATCGCGGCGGTCTCCTGCCGCAGCGCGGCGAGCGTCGCATCGCGGCCGTAGCGCGCCTCGAGGTCCCGAACTTCCTCGCGCTGACGGAGTTGTTCTATCGACGGAATGACGCGCGCGCTGGACGGCATATCGACTGCTCGGCTCAGGTGGTTATGGTACGATCCCGCACCCCGCGATGAGCGACAGCCGGAGTTCCCCCGATCGCCCACCGCTGGAGGAACGGCCTGCGCACCGTCCCAGCGAGTCGTTCTGGCCGTATGCGGAGCTCTCGGAACGACCGACCGACGAGGAGCTCGCCGCGCTCGATCCCGAGCTCATGGAGATGTTGCTGGGGCCGAGCGAACGGTCGTTCTCGATCACGCTCAGCTTTCCGCCCTTCGACGGCGACGACTATCCGCAGGCGGTGGAGTTGGCGAAGGCGTCCGCGGAGTATCGGAGTGTCGGCGAGGGCGACCGTCAGCGTCATCGCGCGCGCTATTACCCGACGGATGTCGACGCTCTCCATACCCTCTATACGCTGGTCGGCCGGCGGGATGATTGCGACGTCCTGATCGACGACCGGCCGGTCCCGTTCGCCCGGGAGCTGTGGCTCCCCCTGTTCTGGCTCCTGCGGACACGCCGGAGCTATACCTGGTTCACCCTGGAGTGATCTGGCTCACCCTCGCCGTAACCTGACCTGAAGATGCGCGCACTGCTGAGTGTTTCGGACAAAACTGGCTTGATCGACTTCGCCCGCGGCCTGATCGATCGCGACGTGGAACTGATTTCGACCGGCGGAACGGCGCGAGCCCTTGCGGAAGCGGGGCTGGCGGTGACCGGCGTCTCCGACGTGACGGGCTTCCCGGAGATGATGGACGGTCGCGTGAAGACGCTCCATCCGGCGGTGCACGGGGGCATCCTGGCCCGCCGTAGCCGTCCGGACGACCTTGCGGCAATCGCTGCCCAGCGGATCACGCTGATCGATCTGGTGGTGGTGAACCTGTATCCGTTCGCCCGGACCGCGGCGTCCGATGCGTCGGTCGACGAGTTGATCGAGCAGATCGACATCGGTGGGCCCAGCATGGTGCGCGCGGCGGCGAAGAACTTCGAGGATGTGCTGATCGTGGTCGATCCGGACGACTACGGGCGCGTGCTGGAGTTGCTGGATTGGGATGACGGTCTGGGTGCCGGCCTGGAGGCCGGCGGACCAGCGGGCGCACGGGATGCCGACGCCCGGGATGCCGGCCTGGAGGCCGGCGCACCGGCCGGCGGACCGGGGGGCGGACGGCGATTCCGCTTCGAGCTGGCGCGGAAGGCATTCGCCCACACGGCGGACTACGACGCCACTATTGCCGCTGCCCTCGGCGCGGTCGAGACCGAGGGCGCGTCGTTCAGCCGGTCTGCCCTGACCCTGGACGGCGTGACCCCGGACCTCCTGCACGTCCGCGCGGCCAAGCTGCGCGACCTGCGCTACGGCGAGAACCCGCACCAGCGCGCGGCGCTCTACGCGGACCGGGACTGGGGTTTCGGCAGCGCGCAGGTCCTGCAGGGGAAGGCGCTGTCCTTCACCAACCTGCTCGACCTCGACGCGGCCGCGCGCCTCGCGCTGGAGTTCGACGAGCCCGCCGCCGCCGTGATCAAGCACACCAACCCGTGCGGCGTGGCAACGGCCGGCAGCCTGCGCGATGCGTACGTCACGGCGCGCGAGGTGGACCCGCTGTCGGCGTTCGGCGGCATCGTCGGGCTGAACCGGCCACTCGACGGCGCGACCGCGGCGGCCATCGCGGAGACGTTCATCGAGTGCGTTATTGCTCCGGCCATCGACGACGAAGCGCGCGCGGTGCTGGCGAAGAAGAAGAACCTGCGCCTCGTGGTGGCCGACTTCAGCGGCGGCGGCGATGCGGGGCAGCGCGATGTGCGCTCCATCATGGGCGCGTGGCTGGTGCAGCAGCGGGACGGCGTCGTCGAATGCGCCGCGCCGTGGGGCGATGGCGTGGAGGTGGTCCCCGGCGAGCCCATTCGGGTCGTCACGAAGCGGGCACCGACCGCGGAAGAATGGGAGGCGCTCCGCTTCGCCTGGCGGGTCTGCGCCCACGTCAAGTCGAACACCGTCATCTTCGCGCGGGCGGGCCGAGCCGCGGCAGTGGGGGCGGGGCAGATGAGCCGCGTCGACGCGGTGAACGTCGCCACGATGAAGGCGGCCGCGCAGGCCGGCACGGACCTCCGGGGCACCGTCGCGGCGTCGGATGCGTTCTTCCCGTTCCGGGACGGCCTGGACGCGATCGCCCAGGCGGGCGCAACGGCGGTGGTTCAGCCGGGCGGCTCGAAGCGCGACGCTGACGTGATCGCCGCGGCGGACGAGCAGAACCTCGCCATGGTCTTCACCGGGCGGCGGCACTTCCGCCACTGATGCCATCGCTGCGTCGTCTGTTGAGTCGGTGGTTGCGACGCTGGGAGCACACCGTCACCGAAGACGACATCTACTACTGCTACCGCCTGTTCCTCCGCCGCCCGCCGGACCCGGCCGGCTTCGCCCACCATCAGCGGGAAATGGCGCGCGGCATCACGCTCGACGAGCTGGTCAGCAGCTTCATCAACTCCGAGGAAGCCCGCGGTCTTGCCGGCAGCGGTCCGACCGCGGTCGATCTCGGTGGCTACCAGGTGTGCCTGCACGAGGAAATGGAAACGGAACCCTTCCTGCGCGGGATTCTCAATACCCGCGAGTACGAGCCCCATGTGCGCCAGGCGATCCGGGAACGCGTGCGGGAGGGGGATGTAGTAGTCGATGTGGGCGCCAACATTGGCTGCATCGCCCTGCTGGCCGCAACCCTGGTGGGCAAGCAGGGACTGGTGATCGCCGTGGAGCCCAACCTCGACAACGTCCAGTTGTTGTACGCCGGCGTCGCGTTGAACCAGGCCGGCAACGTGAGGGTGCTGCCCTACGCGGCGTCGGATCGAACCGGCCTCGTAGCGCTCACCGGCGGCTCCAACGCGCACGTCGTCGACGCGGAGCAGCCGGGCGCGTCGGCGGTCTATGCGCAATCCGTTGTCCTCGATGAGGCGCTCTCGTGGGCGCCGCGCGTCGATCTCCTGAAGATGGACGTGGAGGGGCACGAGCCGCTCGCCCTCGAAGGCTGCCGCGACCTGATCGAGCGCCACCGCCCCACCCTCATCGTCGAGTTCAGTCCGACCTACCTCATCAACCACGGCCACGAGGATCCGGCACGACTGATCGACTGGATCCTTGGCTTCTATCCGGCCATACAGGCCACCAGCGCCTACGGCGACGATGCCACGTTCGAGCGGTCAGCGGACCTGATGGCCTATTGGGAGCGGCGGAGCCGGGAGTTGACGACTTCCGGTGTCGTGGCCGGCGACGCGCTCCACTTCGACCTGATCGCCGAGCCCGGCAGGGGTGTATCGGGCCGCAGGCAGCAAGCTGGCGATGCCGTCGACGCAATGCGCGATCTGCAAGGCCGATTGAACGTCGGGCGAAAGTTGACGAGAGAGGAAATCCACGAGCGCTGACCGTGATAGCGTCGCATGATGGACGCCCTTGAAGATCCCCCTCCAGGGTCTTGAGATCTATAGGACGCCGCGCGACGGCCTCGGCGCGGTCGCACGTGAAGTGGATTACGGACGGTGACAGGGCGCTTCAGTTGTCCTGCGCGCCGTCGTTGATCCACTGCTTGATGACGTCGATCTGCTCGGTCGTGAGCGGCTCATCCGGTGGCATGGGGTCGCCCACGATGCCTGCGCGGCCTTCAAGTTTGTGGATCAGGTAGCTGTTCTCCGCATTGTTGGGCTCCACCCGATCGATGGTCGGCGCCTGAAAGCTGGCCACGTTCACCAGGTGGGCGTAGGACATGCCGTCCGTGAGATCGAGGTCTCCCTCGGTAGCGTGGTCGCCGTGGTGTTCGATGCACGACTCGTTGAACACCATGCTCTGGATGCTCGACAGCGTCGGCATCAACGTGTCGGTGCTCGGCGTTGTCGGTGTCGCTGGCGTTGACGGCGTCGTTGGAGCGGTCGGAGCGGGGGAGTCGCCGCCGCA
The DNA here is from genome assembly GCA_964636705.1 of uncultured Vicinamibacteraceae bacterium. Lineage (GTDB taxonomy): Bacteria > Acidobacteriota > Vicinamibacteria > Vicinamibacterales > UBA8438 > VXRJ01. The sequence continues at coordinate 105,163 of CAZWUJ010000006.1, read as the reverse complement.
GGCGGCAAGACCCGTCCCAAGGAACACGAGGGAGACGAGCGCGGAGAGTCGAAGGAGTGCGGCCATGACTTCACGCTACAGGTACAGGTGCGACTGGGCAAGCAGTGTCCAGGCGCGTCGGCCGTTGAAGGGCAAGCGGTCGCGAGTCCTGATTGGTGTATGACTGATGTATGTCACGCATCAAGGTAGAGGCCGACGACGGTGGCAGCTCGGAGGTCGCGAAGCGCAACCGCTGGGCCACGAAGCGAAAAGCAATCGATTCCGCGCTGCGAAGGCTCGCTTCAGAACCGCTCAGCCTCGAGGAAGCCCGCCGGATGCGCGGATCGGGTTGGGACGGCGACCTCGAGGAGTTGCGAGGGCGTCGCGATGATGCTCGTTGACACGTCCAGTTGGCCGAGTGTCTCCCCTGCTACAGGTACAGGTGCAACTGGGCAAGCAGCGTCCGGACGCGTCGGCCGTTGAAGGGCAGGTGGTCGCGGTAGTAGGAAACGTTGACGTGCCAGTGGGTGCGCGGATAGAAATCCAGCCCGTAGACCATGCGGCGGATTTCGCCTCCCGGGTCGGCGTCCGTCCACCGCACCTGGGGCGATACGCGGAGCCAGAGGCCGCGCACGGCCTCGACCGAGGTCTGGTTGGCGACGATGTAGGAGCGGTTGCTCGCCCGCAACGCCTGGTGCTGAACGTCGACATGCGTCCACGTGGTGAGCCAGGCGGCCGGGGCGTAGCCGAAGGACAGTCCGCCGCCGGTTTGTGACGGACCGGCGTCGGACGCGCCGCGGTAGAGGCCGGATGCCGCGAGGACGGTTCGGGGATCCACGTCGACCTGGAACCGGGCGGACCCGGTGAAGGCGTTGCGTCCGTCGCCGTCGATGAGCGATTCGGCGCGTCCCGGTCCGGCCGAGACTTGCAGCAGCGTCCGGTCCGTCGACAGGCCCACCTCGACGCCGTAGATCTGATCGTCCTGCGCGAGGTCGAGCCGCTCGCGCGTGAACGACGTGTGGTCGGCGAACCGGACCCCGTACGCGGGCAGGAAGCGCCCGCCGCGCACGCTGACTGCCTCGGTGGCCTGGTAGGACACCCAGTGTTCGTACGACACGACGCGGCCTGCGCCGCGGGTGGGCTCGCGTCCGATGGTCCCGTAGGCGGTCCAGCCGTTGCGCTGCCATGCCGCCTGCAGGTCGAGGTTCATCAGGAAGCTGCGGTCGCTGAGGGTCCGCCCGGGGACGGTGACGCCCACGCGCGAGGGCCGGATGTCGAGACCGAGCTGGAGCGGGCTCTCGTTCCCGAGAACGCCGAAAAGGAAGCCTTCCTCGCCCGCCGCCGGCTGCGCCGGATCCGCGCCGGCGCCTTGGCGACCGAACGTCGAGATCTCCTCCCGCGACAGCGATCGTCCGTACGGCGTCAGCAGCCCGCCGCCCGATTCCGAGTAGTGGCAGGCGGTGCAGCGCGGATACTGCCTGGACAGGAAGGTAGGCTCCGCGAACGCCGGCCCGGCACCCCACGCCGGGAGCAGCGTAGCGACGGCGAGGGCGAGGCGTGTGACGGCCCGGCTTCGTCGCGCGCCCGTCGTGGCGTGTCGCGCTCTGGAGCCGGTCATGGCGTGCCGCCGGACGGCGCATCGGCGCGCGCCGCGTCGAAGGTGACGGTGACCTCAACGGTATCCCGGACGCCGACCCCCAGGTAGCGGGGGGGCGGGATGTCGAAGGCTTCCAGGCTGATGGCGAACGTAGCTTCCACCGCAACCTGTCCGTCGCGGCGGCGCAAGTCCGCCTCGCCCTCGACCGGGCGCTGGACGCCGTGGAGTGCGAGCGTCGCGGAAAACCGCGTCTCGTGACGGCCGGCGCCAGCGGGCAGCGGATCATCGAGGACGAGATCCGAGAGCACCGTGGATTGGAACTCCGGGCCGCGCTCGACCTCGAGGTAGGTGTCGCGGAGATGGGAGTTGCGCAAGTCGAGGCCGCTGTCGAGAGTCGTGAGGTCGACGCGGAGCTCGCCGGCGTAGTCCGCGCCGGCGGGGTCCCAGAGTTGGAGGGCGCCGGAAAGCGCGGTCGTCACGATACTGAAGCTGCCGCCGACCGTCATCCGGCAGCGGACCTCGACGTCTCCCGCAACGACGCTCCACGACTCGGCGGCGACCGCACCGGGCACGCCGCCCAGGGCAAGGGCGACGAGGGCACCAACGACGATGGCGCGCTGTCCGGTTCGCCGTCCGCTGCGCACGCTGGTGCGCCGTCCGCTGCGCTCGCCGGGGGGGAGGGCGCTTCCCTCTCCGGTTCGCCGGCCCCCAGGCCGGCACTTCCGGCGCGACAGCCAAAAGATGGTAGATGCTAGACGAAATGTCATGTACTTACCATCACGGTTTGTGAGGAAAAAACTGGACAGAAATACGCTACATGGTTTCCATATTGATGCTTGGTATAAGGCACGTTAAATGGCATTAGCGTCAACTCACACCACCCTGCGGGCCGACGCGAAGGGCGCATCCTCCCGCGTCAACAGGGAGATCACAGGAATTGTATGATGCGCGCGTCCCGCGCAACTGACCATGCGTCTATCCGTAGTGATCCCGGTCTACAACGAGCGGGCGACGATCAACGAACTGCTCGACCGCGTGGCCGCGGTCGAGCTGGAGACGGAGGTGATCGTCGTGGACGACGGTTCCACCGACGGAACGCGTGAGCTGCTGCAGGAGCGGGCGCAGCGCGACGGAGACGGCATGACCCTGCTGCTGCAGCCCGCCAACCGCGGCAAGGGCGCGGCGCTCAGGGCCGGTTTCGCTCGCGCCACCGGCGACTACGTCATCGTGCAGGATGCCGACCTCGAGTACGACCCGGCCGACTACCCGGCCCTGCTACGCGTCGCGACAAGCGAGAGGGCGCAGGTGGTGTACGGCTCGCGCCTGGCGGCAGGGCGCCCCGACATGTCGATCCGTCACCGCGTGGGCAACCGTCTTCTGACCTGGCTGACCAACCGCTGCTACGGTTCGTCGCTGACCGACATGGAGACCTGCTACAAGCTGATCGACCGGACACTGCTGCAGCAGATCGAGACGGTGGCGAACAGTTTCGACTTCGAGCCGGAGATTACGGCCAAGATCCTGAAGCGCGGCATCCGCATCCACGAGGTGCCGATCCGGTACCGGGGGCGCAGTTTCGCCGAGGGGAAGAAAATCTCCTGGAAGGACTTCTTCGAAGCGGTATGGACGCTCCTGAAGCACCGCTGGTGACGCCGCAAGCGGATGACCGCGAGTGCGGGAATCGGCATCCGTCCTTCAGCACTCGCTACTTCTGCAGAGTTCGACGTAGTCGACTTCCAGCCCCCGGTATCCGCGGAGGCGGAATTCGACCTCGCGAGCGGTTCGGCGGATAGCGAAATCCGCTGTGACAAACGTCCAGCCAGGAGCCGGCATCAGCGGAATGCTGCTACGCGCGATGAATTCGTTGCCCCGGTTCGCGACTACGTCGATGACTCCATCGCCTCTCGCGGCCGCCGGCCTTACCGCCGCGATGACCCGGTACGCTCCCGGCTCCAGCGTTACGAACGGTCCGGCCACCGCGTAGACGTTGTCGGCGTCCTGCCGGCAACTGTGGCCATTGCTGGCGTTCCCTCGGGGAAGCACGGTGCACCGAGCCGGCGTGTGCTCTGCTTCGTATCGACGGGGCACGACGTTCGAGCGATCCAGTGTGTCGTCGACCGGCAGCAGGAACACGGCAACGACCGCGGTCGCCAGCAAAGGCGCGTAGCGCCATCGTGATGGCCGAAGCCAACCCGCGACAAGAAGCGACAGGGCGCCGGCCGTCCAGACGAGGTTCGGAGGATAGATGAGGTCGGCGTGAGGGCCGAGCTTCGGGAGCGACAGCATTACGCCGGGCGAGAAGAGCGATGGTTGCCACATGCCGGGACCGAACAGCCCGTTGAACAAACGTTGCGGTACGGGCAGCCACTGGAACGCCAGTACTGCCTGGTAGGCGATACCCGCGAGTACGGTCAGCCCGATGGCTCTTGAGAACGACGCCCGACCCCGTAGTTCGCCGATGACAATGCCGATCGGAACCAGCCACAGCCACATCGCCGCCCAGCCGTACCGTCCGGCCGGTGCGATATGACCGCCATACGGAATATGTTGCAGGGCGTTGGGAGCGATCAGCGACGAGTACACCACGAGCCAGGGCAGCGTCAGGGGATGGCGCCTCCGGACCATCCAGCCCAGCGCGACGAGACCCGACAGCAGGATCGGTTGCTGGACGAACAGGCCGTGAACCTGGTCGATGTGCAGCCCCAGGAAGAGCTCCAGCGCCTGGACGAAGCCGAGGTTCAGTTCCCCGCCACCCCGTCCGCCCATGATGTTTCCGAACGCCGGAACTGAGAACGTCCAGAAGAGGACCGGACCCGCCAGCAGAAGACCGCCGAAGGTCAGGTGATTCGCGACCGTCGAGTGGGGGTTGCCGTCTCGCCGGAGTTGCCAGGCGCCGAGGGCCGCCAGCACCGCGGTGGCCGCGTAGTACTTGACGTGCATCCAGCAAAGCAGGCCGGCTACGCACCAATAGACGCACCATCCCAGGTAGGTGTGTCGCTCGCTGCCCCAGAGCCAGCCCAGCAGCGTGAGAGCAGCGGCGCCCACCAGGAGGTCGGGGTAGATCTGCGTCGCCCCGAAGACGACGGGACTGCATGCCAGCACGCCGACCGACGCCACCGTCGCATCGAGCGGACCCAGACAGGTTCGGCTCCACCGATAGACGGCGAGGGCAAGCACCGGAATGATCAGGAGCGGTAGCGCTGCGCGCGCGCCTGTCGCGCCGCCGAGGCCGAACGGGATGGCGAGGAGCACACTGAGGCCCGGCATGCGTTGGGGCCACAGGTGGTTCCCCTCGCGAAACGCGTGCGGCACGAGGTCGCTGGGGAATACCTCGCGGGCGTTGTTTTCGTACTCATGGTTGTTCGCGACGTCCAGGTCGCCGTCGCGCACCACGCTCGCCGACGTGATCAGGTAGTGCGGTTCGTCGCCGATGATCGGGAGAGCCCCGGACGCCGTCCAATGCACCGCCAGATAGGCGCTCAGTGCGACCAACAGCGCGCAGGGCAGGCAGAGAAGAAGGCGCCGCGTCATGGCAGGACCGGAATGAGGTCGATGCAGTCGACCAGAAGGTCGGCCCCCGGAATGGCGGCGACCCGGAATTCGACATCGTCCAGCGCTGCCGCGGCCTCGAAGCTGACCGCGAGCTTCGCATAAGCGCCATCCGTCGGCAGGCGGTCGGAAGCGACCGGGACACTGGCGAGGAGGTTCCGCCCGCGTCCGTGCATCACGTCGAACCGGCCGGCAACCTCGAGTGCGGTGGGTTCGGCGAGACGCAGGGTCGCCTCGACGCGATAGCGTCCAGCCTCGAGGTCCAGGTAGGGACCAAAGACTATGAACTGGTCCGGCCTTTCCAACGCTGCGGTCGTGTCCCGAGCGTAACCATCGCTGGCGTTCGGATCCTCACGCGTTGACTGGGAGGCGGTCTGCATGGGCGTCATGCGCTCCGCTTCGAATCGGCGCGGGAAGGTGCTGTTAATGGATTGCGTCAACTGTTCATGCAGCGCGTCGTCATGCGGCCCTGCCCGGTCCGCCGTCGGCTCTACCGGCAATAGCAGGGCCGCGACGACCAGGCCACTGGCCCAGACCGGGCGCAGCCGGCGCCGTCCGTCCTCGCTCCACATCCATCCGGTGACGAACAGGAGGGCCGCCACCACCACCCAGATCAGGTTGGGCAGGTACTCCAGGTACCGGACTACCCACCAGCCGTCTCCGGCGCGGAGATAGAAGTGGGGAAGGGCGTAGCGCACCGGCAGCGGGAACAGGGAATCGCGCTCCCAGACCAGGCTCGAGAACGGACCCTGGAAGAGTTCCGTCGGACTTGGAACCCAGCGCAACGCCAGCATCGCCTGGTACGCGAACGCGGCCAGCAACACCGGACGGATGTACCGGGAAAGGCTGGTTCGTTCCGCTGCCATCCACCAGCCGATGGGAAGGAGCCAGAGCCACATGCCGGGCCAGTTCAACCGCCCAAGCGGTATGCCGGCCCATTCCGCCAATAACGCGGGCGGCGCCATGAGAGAGCCATAGAGCAGCAGCCAGTGAATAGTGAATCGATGCCGCACCCGGATCATCCAGCCGAGCGCGACGAGTCCGCACCACAAAAGAGGCTGGTGCCAGAAGAGGCCCTGTGCCTGATCGAGGTGGTTGCCGATCAGAAACTCCAGCCCCTGGAAGTACGGCGTCCTCGATACTTGGCCTCCCAGGCCGCCAAGCGGTCGGCCGTGGGTCGCCATCTGATAGACCAGCAACGTAGCCGGACCGATCAGGAGGAAGGCACCGGCCGAGGCGTATCCCCACCACGGGCCGCGAGTACCTGCGTGGCGCCACGGTCGTTCAGTCCAGACTTGCCAGGCCGCGAACAGACCGAGCAGCGCGGTAACGGCAAGGTATTTCATGTGCAGCCAGGGCAGGAAACCGGCGACCAGTCCGAACAGCATCCACGCTACGGCCGATCGACGCCTCGGTGCGCCTCTGTCATCTCGACCCACCGGATTCCACAGCCAGACAACCAGCGCCACAATCACTACGCCGCCCACGAGGTCCCCGTAAGCCTGTCCGGATCCCAGCAGTATCACCGGGCAGAGCAGCAAGCCCGCGATGATGAACGCCATGTCTTGCGGAGGCGCGCGCCCTTCAAGCCAGCGCAAACAGGCCCAGCCGAGGATCGGCGTGATCGCTACACAGAGCAGCAGCCGGCCGGCAACGGTCCCGCCGATGGCAAACGGCAGGATCAAGAGGACGCTCAGACCCGGCGTATGGTTCGAGTACTCACGGCCGTTGTAGGTCTGGACATGTCTCCCTCCAATCGGACCGTAGATCTCACCCGTAACCGCATCCTCATCAAAGTTGTTCCGCACGTCGACGTCGCCGTCGCGTAGCAGACTCGCGGCCAGGATGAAGTAGTGCGGCTCGTCGCCAGTCAACTGATAGCGTTCCGTCGTGCTCCACCAGAACGCGAGCACGGCGGCAAGAAGGGTTACCCCGGTGCAGACCGCGATTGCCGCCCTGTGGTCACTGCGGGTCATGGCAGCACCGGTATCAGATCGATGTAGTCCACCAGCAGCTCGACGCCCGGGGATGCGCCGACGATGAACTCCAACTCTTCGAGCGGCTCGATCGCGTCGAAGGACACGCTGATGACGGCATAGCTGCCGTCGGTCGGCAGGCGCGCGGCCGGTACCTCGACGCGGCCATGCGACACCCGCCCCCGTTCCGTCCGGACGTCGAGCCACGCGGCCGGGGCTGCCTCCGCCGGCGCCTGCAGGCGCATCGCCGCCTCGATGCGGTAGCGCCCCGGATCCAGGTTGAGATACGGGCCGAACGTGAGCAGGCCGTCGGGCCGGCCGCTGTCGGCGGCGCGGGCACGTCCGCCGCTCGCCTGACCGTCCAGTCGTGTGGTGCGGTCCGCCGTCTGCATCGGCGTCATCCGTTCCGCCTCGAACCGCCGCGGGAACGTGCTCTGGATCGCGCGCACCATCGGGTCGTGTAGGCCGTCGTCCCGCGGCGCCTCACTGTCGGCGGTGGGTTCGACGGGCAGCAGGAGCGCGGCGACGGCTATAGAGCCGATCCACACCGGACGGAGGCTGCGCCTGCCCTCGACGCTCCACCGCAGGCCGGTCACCATCAGCAGGCCCGCCACCGCAACCCAGGTCAGGTTCGGCAGGTACTCCAGGAACCGCACGATCCACCAGCCATCGCCCGCATCTCCATAGAAGTGGGGGAGCGCGTATCGGACGGGTAGTGGGAATAGGGAGTCACGCGCCCAGACGAAGGAATCCTGATAAACGAAGAGACGTGTCGGGTCGGGCGCCCAACGGAACGCAAGGACAGCCTGATAGGCGAACGCCGCCAGGACCGCCGGACGAACGTAACGGCCGACCGTGGCCCGTTCCGTCTGCAGCCACAAGCCGATGGGAATCAGCCAGAGCCACATTCCCCCCCAGTTGAATCGGCCCGAGGGAATTCCGCCCCAGCGGCCGGTCACCGCTGGCGGCACAATCAGCGAGGCGTATAGGAGCAGCCACGGGATCGTGAGGGGATGGCGCTTGCGGATCATCCAGCCGAGCGCGATCAGGCCGGGGAAGAAGAGCGGCTGTTGCCAGAAGAGCCCGTGCGACTGATCCAGATGCCGGCCCAGAAACATCTCCACGGCACGGAGGTACGGGGTCCCCGACACGACGCGGCCCTGGCCGGCGAGCAGCAGCCCGTGGGTCGCCATCTCGTACCCGATGAAGGTGGCCGGGCCGAGAAGCAACAGCGCGGCGCCGGCTAGGTACCCCCAGCGGGCGCGGGCGTTCGGGATGCGCCACGACCCATCTCGCCAGACCTGCCAAGCCGCGAACAGGCCGAACAGGGCAGTTGCGGCGAGGTTCTTGATATGTAGCCAGGGGAGGAGGCCGGCCGCGAGGCCGAAGAGGGCCCAGCCGAGGGGGGAGCGTCCTGTCGGGGGCGCCGATGGGGATGCCGATGAGAATGCCGGCCTGGAGGCCGGCGCACCGTCCGGCGCACCGACTGGCGCATCCGCGGGCGATTCTGCCGGCGTGGACGCCGGCGGACCAGCTGGCGCACCGTTCCATAGCCAGACGGCAAGGGTCAAGATGATGGCGCCGGACAGCAGGTCGGCGTAGACCTGCCCGGCGCCGAGCAGTACGGTGGGGCACAGCAGCACCCCAGCCACCGCGAGGGCGGCGTCGCGGGGCGGTGCGCGACCGTCAAGCCAGCGCCAGCAGGCCCAGCCGAGGAGGGGAATGATCAAAAGACAGAGCATCAGGCGCGCGCCCAGCCCGCCGGCCAGCGCGAAGGCAGGAATGAGCAGCGCGCTGATGCCCGGTGCGGCAGACGGCCACTCCCGGCCACCCCGACCGACCGTGTGCCGGAGCGCGACCGGACCGTAGATCTCGGCGGTACGTGCGTCCTCCGCGTAGTTGTTCCGCATGTCGAGGTCGCCGTCCCGCAACAGGCTTGCCGTGAGGATCAGGTAGTGGGGCTCGTCGCCGATCAGGCCAATTCGATCCGTTGTGCTCCACCAGACCGCGAGCGTGGCCGCGAAAAGCGTCACTCCGGCGCAGACGGCCATCGCCGTCACGCGTTTGCGCCCCGCGTTAACTCGGGATGTCACGGCAGCACCGGTATCAGGTCGATGTAGTCGACCACCAGATCGACGCCGGGATGGGCGCCCACAACGAACTCCAGGTCGCCAAGCGGTTCCGCCGCCTCTATGGAGAGGCTTATGGTCGCGTAGCTTCCATCGGTGGGAAGACGCTCGGCAGGAATGTCGATACGGCCGTGGGAGACGCGGCCGCGGTCGGTTGTGGCGTTCAGCCAGGCGGCCGGCGTCGCGTCCGACGACGTCTGGAGACGCATCGCCGCCTCGATCCGGTAACGGCCCGTGTCGACGCCGATGTAGGGACCGAAGACGATCACCCCGTCCGGCCGGTCCGGGTCGACGGTACGCGCACGCCCGTTGCTGGACTGCTGGTCGAAGCGGGTCGTGCGGTCCACGGTCTCCGTCGGGAACATCCGTTCCGCTTCGAAGCGCCGCGCGAATGTGCTCCTCAGCGAAAGCATGATCGGGTCGTGGAGCCCGTCGTCCCGCGGCGATTCCCGGTCTGCGGTGGGCTCGACGGGCAGCAGGAATGCCGCGACCAGGAATCCGCCGATCCAGACGGGCCGCAGACGCCGCCGTCCGTCGGCGTTCCAGAGCAAACCGGTTACGACCAACAGCGCCGTCGCGGCGACCCAGACGAGGTTAGGCAGATACTCCAGGAACCGCACGATCCACCAGCCATCGCCCGCATCTCCATAGAAGTGGGGGAGCGCGTATCGGACGGGTAGTGGGAATAGGGAGTCACGCGCCCAGACCAATTGCGACGACGCGTAGTCAAAGAGGCGCGTCGGATCCGGAATCCAGCGGAATGCCAGTAGCGCCTGGTAGGCGAACACTGTCAGCACGGCGGGGCGAACGTACCGTCCGAGAGCACTCCGTTCGGCCTGTAGCCAGTAGCCGATGGGGATCAGCCAAAGCCAGAAGCCGCCCCAGTTGAACCGGCCGAGCGGGACGCCGCCCCATGCCCCCCGCAGTGCGGGAGGGAGCATCAGGGAAGCGTAAAGCAGCAGCCAGGGAATAGTGAGCGGGTGACGCGTGCGGATCATCCATCCCAGCGCGATCAGGCCCGCGAAGAAGAGGGGCTGATGCCAGAAGACGCCGTGCGACTGATCGAGGTGCTCACCGATCAGGAACTCCACGGCACGCAGGTACGGAGTATCGGTCATCTGGTTTCCCAGGCCGGCAAGGGGCTGGCCGTGGGTTGCCATCTGAAAGGCGAGGAAGGCGGCCGATCCGATCAAGAGAAGGGCGCCCCCGGCGATGTAGCCCCAGTTCCGTCTGCGTCCGAGGTCAGCCCGCCACGCTCCCTCGCGCCGAAGCTGCCACGCAGCGAACAGGCCAAGCAACGCAGTCGTGGCGAGGTACTTCATGTGCAGCCAGGGAAGCGCGCCGGCGACGAGGCCGAAGAGTATCCACCCGACCCCCGACCTCCCTCCGGAAGCCTGCGCCGAGCCCGTTACCTCGCTTCGACCCTCACCGTCCCACAGCCAAACGGCCAGTGCCACGATGAGGACACCTGCCAGCAGGTCGCTGTACACCTGCCCCGAACCGAGCAGGATCACCGGGCACAGCAGTACGCCGGCAGTCGCGAGCGCAACGTCGCCGGGCGGAGCCCGCCCATGGAGCCAACGCCAGCAAGCCCAGCCCAGGATCGGCGTGATCAGGAGGCAAAGCAGTAGCCGGCCTGCGAGCGGTCCGCCAAGGGCAAACGGAAGGACGAGCAACGCGCCCAGACCGGGTGCGTGGAGGGAGTACTCCCGGCCGTCGCGGGCGCTAACATGACGGCTCCGGAGGTCGGGGAAAGAACCATAGATCTCGCCGCTGGCTATGTCTTCGTCGAAGTTGTTCCGGACGTCGACATCGCCATCCCGCAGGAGACTGGCGGCGAGGATGAAATAGTGCGGCTCGTCGCCGGTGAGCCGGTACCGGTTCGTCGTGCTCCACCAGAGCGCGAGGGTGGCGGTGAGGAGCGCGACGCCCACGCAGACGGCGATCGTCTTCCGCCGTTCACGCGAGCGCGTCGGGTCGCTCATCAGTCAGGCCGGATGGTACCCATTTCCCGGCCGTCGTGCGGCGCAATGCGATAGACCACGTCCTGGTCGACGCGGGCCTGCAGACGGACATCGGGATGGAGCTCCGCTCCGGCGAGGACCTGCCGGAAATGGGCGTCGCCCATCCGGTTGCCATGGACTATCACGGTTTGCACGCCTACGGACCGCAGGTAGGCGACCGCATCGTCGGAGGGGAAGGTCGATAGACGTCGAACCGCTTCCCGGTAACTCTCCGGGAAGAACCCGCCGAAGCCATTGAGGATGGGCCGCCAGTGCTGCGTCGAGGCCAGCAGATAGCGAGCGTTCTGGTGGAAGAAGACGGTGCGCGGCAGGGGCAATTCGGCGAGGGGGCCCGGCGGCGCCGTGTCCAGTGCTCCGTAGATCGGCGGATACCACTGGTCGCGCGGGAGCGGCCGGTAGGGGATCGGCGCGTGCAGGCTCTCGACGGTGGCGAGGGCCAGCAGGCCGGCGGCGGCGGCGGTCTGCCACCGCGGTTGGATTCGCGTCCGCACGACGCTCCAACCGATGCCCGCGAGCGCGGCCAGGGCGAAGATCGCCAGCATCGCGAATCGGGACGGAGAGCGCAGGCCGAGGAGCGGCGGCATGACGACGGCGAGCCAGCCGTAGAGGGGTGTCAGCATGCCGACGGAGAGGACGACGCCGGTCGCGCCGATGCCGGCGAGCATGCGGCGCATCCCGCGTGGTGCGTGGCGGCGGCGCGTGGCGAGCGCGATGATCGCGAGGACGATAGCCACGAAACCCGGGAACATCGCGCTCGGCGCGCTACCGCTCCAGAACGGCTCGCTCCAGAGTGCGTAGTGCAGGTCGGCGGCGCTCCTGAGGAACCCCTGCAACGATTCGCCGATGCTGCCGGCGTCGACGACCGAGCCGCGCCGCAGGTCTGCCCCCAGGTAGGGTCGCAGGAGCAGGGCGAGCACCGCTGCCGTCACCGCGGCCGCCGCTCCGAGCCGCACGGCGATGCCGGCTCCCCGGCGTCCCCACCAGTCGCCGGAGCGCATGACGAACGCCGAGCCGAGGGCAGCCACGACGAGCAGGACGAGATAGCCGGAGGTGAGCGCCGCCACCGTCACCCAGACGCCGAGCCAGGCTGCATCCCGCGTCCGGCCGCCGGTCAGCAGCCGATCGAGGGCGAGCACGGCGAGGGGGAACGAATAGAAGTGCAGGAACTGGATGTGCGCGATGCGGGTTGCCATCGCGGTGCCGAAGGTCAGGAGCGCGGCGGCCAGGATGCCGCTCCACGGATCGCCGGTCCAGTGGACGACGAGCCGGTACATTGCCAGCGCCGTGAGCAGCAAGCCGGCGAGGACGAGGAGGTTGTGGGTCAGAAGGGGCGAGGCGCCGAGCCAGTAGAACGGGGCGCCGATGAGCGCGGGGACGACGAGCGGCTCGGTGTAGCGCATCGCCTGATCGACAGGGTGGAACATGTTCGCGTCCAACAGGTCGAACGGGGCTCGAGGCAACTGGTGCGCGATCCACGAGACGGCCCACGCGTTGAGCCATTCGTCGTCATGGATGCGTGACAAGCGGCCCGGGTCGGTGGCGAGCGGCCAGGTGTGGAGGATGGTGAGGGCCAGGAAGATCGCGGCCGCGAGGGCGTGACGTTGGCGCAAGGCGTTCAACGGGGGCGGGATGGTGAACCGGCGGCGGCCGGGAGCGTTATGAGTACAAGAAAGAGGAGGAGGAACTCCGAGTCGCCGAAGTTGTATTCGAACTGGCCCGCCACGAGCATGGCGGCGACCGCGGCGAGGCCCGCCGCGGCGAGGGCGCGGGTTCCGGGCCGGCGGAAGCGCCGGACGAGATCGAGCGTGACGGCGACGACGAACCAGGCCCAGAGCGCGAGCGCGGGCAGTCCCCGCTCGGCCGCAATCTGCATCGGGACGTTGTGCAGATGCGGGTTCACGTCGTTCACCGCGTTGTCCGGGCGGTACTCGCCGTAGCGCCGCAGCACCATTTCCGGGCCGACGCCGGTGAGGGGATGGTCGCGCACCATGCCGGCGCCCACCGTGAACATGGCGACCCGGTCGCGGTTCGTCGGGTTCGAGGGATCGAAGATCGAGAGCGCGCGGTCGGTGACGCTGGCCGGCGCCGCCAGGTAGATGACGAGCAAGGCGGCGGGCGCGGCCAGCAGCAGGCGGCGGTCGCGCAGGGCCAGCAGCAGGCCAATCGCGGCGACGGCGCCGATCCATGCGCCGCGGGTCAGCGTCACCGCGAGGGCGGCGACGAGGGCCGGCAGCATCAGCGCCGCCCAGAGGCGGTCGCGCGCGCCGAACGTGACGCGCGACACGGCGACGCCGAGGGCAAGCATCAACAGGCCCGCGTAAGTCATGTAGTGCCCCATCGAACCGCTCGGCCGGCGCCCGAGGTTGTCGAACTCCAGGATGCCGTACTGCACGATGCCGATGGCCGCGGTGAGCGCGCCCGCGGTGAGCACCACGTTGGTCATCGACCAGGCCCGCTCGCCCCGCGCCAGGCGGTATACGACGGGCACGGTGAGGTAGAGCAGCACCTCGCGCGACTCGATCAGGCTGGCCACCGGGTCGATGGAGAAGGGAACGGTCACGAGCGTCCATCCGGAGTACGCGGCGAGGGGCCAGAAGAACGGCGGGACGGCGGGACGCTCGCCCGACGTGACGAGCAGGCCGGCCCAGACCGCGAGCAGGGCGGTGAGCAGGATGCCCGAGGCGGCGACGGAGAGCGGCAGCGCGAATACGAAGAGCGGCAGAAGCCACCAGGCGGCGGTCTCGAAACGCGCCGGCCACGGCGCCCCGGCATCCTGCCGGCCGGGGGACGCCGCCGCCGCGACCCCGCTCTGCGTCGTCATGACCGGTTGGCGTCGTCAGCCGCCGGATCCGGAGGAGTCGCCGGATGCTCGGGATCCGCCGGCGCGCCGTCGATGGTCGCCTCGTCGACGAGCATCACCGGAATGTCGTCCTGGATCGGATACGTGCGGCGGCACCCGGCGCAGTGGAGGCCCGAGCCGTCCGCCGTCAGGGCGACCGGCGTCCGGCAGGCGGGGCAGGCGAGGATCGCGAGCAGTTCGGGGTCGATGGGCATCGACGTGCCCATTGTAACCGGGCATGGACTCTGCCGCCTCACCTGTGGAACAATCGATTCCTCATGCGCCGGGCGATTTGTGTACCGTTCGCCGTCGCGCTGCTGCTCGTCCCGGTTGCCGGGGCGCCCGCTGCCGCGCAAAGCTCCACCGCTCCCGAAGCAGAGTCGGGAGACCGCGCCGAGGCCTACCGCCTCTTCATGCTCGCCCGTCACCTGGAGGGTGAAGGCGACACCGACGCCGCCATTCAGGCCCTCCGCGACGCGGCCGGACTCGACCCGGCGGCAGGTGAGCCGCTGGCGGAACTGGCCGGGCTGTATGCCCGCGCCGGCCGGGAGGACGAGTCGATCGCGGCCGCGACGGAGGCGGTCGAGCGCGAGCCCACCAACGTGAGCGCCCACCGGGTGCTTGGCATGAACCATGCATCGGCCGCCATGTCGCGGGAGGCGACTCGCGAGAACCTCGACCAGGCAATCACGCACCTGGAGCAGGCGCGCGAGACGGTCGTCCCCGACCTGCAGGTGGAGCTGACGCTGTCCCGCCTCTACCTCGCGGCCGGTCAGAACGACGAGGCGATCGAGCTGCTGGAGGCGCTTTCGAGGGATCAACTGGGCTATCAGCCGTCGCGCCTCCTGCTGTCGCAGGCCTACGACCAGGCGGGCCGGGCGGAAGAAGCGCTGGCAACGCTCGAGGAGGCGGTCGCCACCAGCCGTCCCTCCTACCAGGCCCTCGCGCGGCTTGGCGAGATGTACGAGCGCCGCCGCCGGTGGAACGACGCGGCCGCCGCCTACGAGCGGGCCGCCGCGCTCAACCCGCGCAACGCCGCGGTCCGCCAGCGGCTTGCCGGAACCCTGCTGGAAGCGGGCGAGCCGGCGCGGGCGCGCGGCGTGCTGGAAGACCTCATCGAGATGCGTCCGCGCGACGCCGCGGCCTGGCGCCTGCTGGCCGAGGTCGAGCTGGACACCAACAACTTCGACGCGGCCGAGACCGCCGCAGCGCGCCTGATCGAGCTGGAGCCGGAAGGGCTGCGCGGGCCGTTGACGCTCGCCCGGGTCTTCGAGCGGCGGCGCGAGTACCAGCGCGTCGCCGACACGCTGGCCCCGGTCCTGGCGCGCGCCCTTTCGGAGGACGTCCGTCCCGAGCGGCTGGTCTCGGTGTTCGATCGACTCGGTTTCGCCTACGAGTCGCTGGAGGACCGCGACGGCGCCATCCGGGTCTACGAGGGGGCGGTTGCGTTGATGCCGACCGACGTGCGGTTCCTGGTCCGTCTGGCCCAGGCCTATGTCGACGCGGACCGTGACCAGGATGCCCTGGATGCCCTGCGCCGGGCGCGCGAGAGCAGTCCCGCCAATCTGTCCGTCGAGATGATCGAAGCGGACCTGCTGGCCCGAAGCGGCGACGTGAACGCGGGCGAGCAGGCGCTCCGGCAGGTGCTGGAAGACGATCCGGATGATGTCCGCGCCTACCTCGCCCTGGGGAACTACTACGCCGAGCACGAGCGTCACGACGACGCGATCACGCTGCTCGAAGCGGCGCGCGAGCAGTTTCCGGGGGTGACGTCGGTCACCTTCCAGTTGGGCGCCATGTTCGAGCAGGCGGATCGGTTCGCCGAGGCGGAAGAGATGTTCCGCGTCGTGATCGAGCGGGATCCGGATCACGCGCCGGCGCTCAACTACCTCGGCTACATGCTGGCCGAGCGGGGGGAGCGCCTGGACGAGTCGGTCGCGCTCATCGAGCGGGCGCTCGAGACGGACCCGCACAACGGGTCGTACCTCGACAGCCTCGGCTGGGCGTACTTCAAGCTGGATCGGCTTGACCTCGCCGAGCCCCCGCTGCGCGCGGCGGGCGAACAGTTGCAGCGCAACTCCGTCGTGCAGGATCACGTGGGCGATCTGATGGAGCGCCTCGGCCGGATCGACGAGGCCGTCGCCGCATGGGAACGCGCCCTCAACGGCGACCGCGACGGGATCGATCCCGAACTGATCCAGCGAAAGATCGACGACGCCCGCAGGCGCTGAACGAGAAGCCCGTATAGATCAGCCACCGATCGGTGCGCTTCCTCCGACGTTCCCTGCTTCTGATTGCGCTGCTCGCCGTCGCCGGCGCGTGCGGGCCGGCGCGTAGCGGGATCGAGTTGCCAACCGGCGACGGCGTGCCGCTGTCGGAGCACGCGGCGCTATGGGCTGGGGCGACCGAGCCCTGCCGCGCCGTCCGGTCGATGGCGTTCACGTTGTCGATCGGCGGGCGGGCGAACGGGGCGCCGCTGCGCCGCACGCGGTTGCGCGGCGCGTTCGAGGGGGGCGCCCTTCGTCTGGAGGCCCTGGCGCCGTTCGGCGCTCCCATCTTCATCCTCGTGGCGCCGGACGACCAGACGGCGACCCTGCTGCTGCCGCGCGACGGGCAGGTAGTCGGGGATGCCGATCCGGCGGCCCTGCTGGACGCGCTGGCCGGTCTGGAGATGGCTCCGGCTGACGTGGAGGCGCTGCTGACCGGATGCCCGGCCCCGGAGGGAGTGACGGTGGCGGGTCGCCGGCTGAGCGGCGGCTGGATCGTCATCGACCTGGAGGGGGGCGTCGTCGCGTGGCTGCGCGACGCGCCGGAAGGTGACGGCGATCCGGGGCTGGTCGTCGCGGCGGCGCAGCGGGGCCGGCTGACGGTGGCCTACAGCGACCACGTCCGTGGTCTGCCGCGCGGGTTCCGCGTGGAAGTGGAGCCGCCGCCGGCCGGGCCCGGCGGGGGTCGCGCGTTCGGCGCGGCGGGAGCTGCGGGCGCGACCGACTTGAACGCGTCGGTGACCCAGGTCAACATCAACACCGCGCTCGATCCGGCGGTCTTCCAGATCGACGTGCCGGCCGCGTACGCTCCGATCACGATCGATCAGTTGCGCGGCGCGTCGCCCCTCGAAGCGCCGCCGGGGCGGGACGGGTCGGGAGCTGCGAACGCGCGATGAGCGCCCTGCGTTTGCGCGTGTGCGCCCCGGCGAAGATCAATCTGCATCTCGAGGTGCTGCGCCGGCGGCCGGATGGGTACCACGACGTGCGGACGATTCTGCAGTCGGTCGCGCTCGCCGACACCCTTCACGTCACGGCGCGGCCGGGGCCGGTCACCGTGCGCAGCCGGAACGTGTCGATGCCGCGCGACCGGGACAACCTCGTGTGGCGCGCGGCGGCGGGGTTGTGGAACGCGCTGGGCCGCGACGGCGATCCGGCGGGCGCCGCGGTGACCCTCCGGAAGGTCGTGCCCGCCGGGGCGGGGCTGGGAGGCGCGAGCAGCGACGCGGTGGCGGCGTTGCGCGCGTTGCGGCAGATCTGGGAGCCGCGCGCGCCGGAGCGGCTGCTGCGCGCGGTGGCGGCGGCGGTCGGATCCGACGTGCCGTTCTTCCTGAAGGGGGGGACGGTGCTGGCGACCGGGCGGGGGGAGCGGCTGCGGCGGGTGGCGCCGGCGGGGCCCTGGGCGGTGGTCATCGCGTCGCCGGGGTTCGGGGTGTCGACGCCGGAGGCGTACCGGTGGTGGGATGAGGACTCCATGGTGCGCCGGCGTCCTCCAAAGGTCCGCCGGCCTCCAGGCCGGCCTTCTTCTTCTGCCGGCCTGGTGGCCGGCGCACCGTTGGGAAATGCCGGCCTGGTGGCCGGCGCACCGTTGGGAAATGCCGGCCTGGTGGCCGGCGCACCGGCCGGCGCACCGGCCGGCGCACCCGACTGGTGGAACGACCTGGAACCGCCGGTGTCGCAGCGCCATCCCACCATCGCGGAGATGGTGCGGCGCCTCCGCGCCTCGGGCGCGGTCCATGCCGCGATGACGGGCAGCGGATCGGCGGTGTTCGGACTGTACGCTTCGGACGCGGCGGCGGACCAGGCCCGCCGGTCCGTGCGCCGCGCGGGCTGGCGCACGCTGCGCACCCGGACGACCGATGCGCCGGCCTACGGACGGCTCGCCGCCGTTGCCCAGGTCCGCTGATCCGATCTAAACTCCCCGATCGCGCCGTGGCAGCGTGCGCCTGAGGGGCGGGCGGCGTCGCCGGCGCAAGCGGCGGGGAGGTATCGATTCGGACGGCGGGCTGCTTCCGTTGGGGCGTGGCCAAGCGGTAAGGCTCCGGGTTTTGGTCCCGGGATCGAGGGTTCGAATCCTTCCGCCCCAACCATCTGACGGTTTCAGAGCAGGAGAATTGCCCCGGACGGTTGGCTGGCGAGAAGAACGTGCCGACGCACAACGGAGAGTTGAAGATCTTCTCGGGGAGCGCCCATCCGGCGCTGGCGGAGTCGATTGCCCGCGGCATAGGCGTCGGCCTCGGGCGGGCGGCGCTTCGGCGGTTCCCGGACACCGAAGTCGCGTTCCAGATCGACGAGAACATCCGCGGCACCGACGTGTTCGTCGTGCAGCCGACGTGCACGCCGGTGGATCAGCACCTGGTGGAGCTCTGCGTGATGATCGACGCCTTCCGCCGGTCGTCGGCGGCGCGGATCACCGCCGTGATGCCGTATTACGGGTACGCCCGGCAGGACCGCAAGGACAAGCCTCGCGTGCCGATCTCGGCCAAGCTGGTGGCCAACCTGGTGAGCGCCGCGGGCGCCAACCGGGTGCTGACGATGGACCTGCACAAGGCGCAGATTCAGGGGTTCTTCGATATCCCGGTCGACCATCTGTTCGCCACCCCCGTCTTCATCGAGCACCTCTCCAACGCGGGCCACCGCGGCGGTGTGACGATCGTCTCGCCTGACGCGGGCGGCGTGGAACGGGCCCGGGCGTATGCGAAACGGCTCCATGCGGATCTCGCGATCATCGACAAGCGCCGCTCCGGCGCCGGTCGGGCGGAAGTCATGAACGTGGTCGGCGAAGTCGAGGGGCGGACGTGCATTCTGCTCGATGACATCGTCGACACCGCCGGGACCCTGGCCCAGTCCTCGAACGCGCTGCGGCGTAACGGCGCCGCGAGCGTGATGGCCTGCGCGGTTCACGGCGTCCTGTCGGGTCCGGCGCTGCAGCGGATCGAGGAGGCGGCCCTCGAGACCCTGATCGTGACCGACACCATCCCGCTTCGACCCGAGTTCGAGGCGTGCCCGAAGATCCGGACGCTGTCGGTCGCCCGTCTGCTGGGCCGGGCGATAGAGAGCATTCATCAGGAGACGTCGGTCTCGTCGCTGTTCGTATAGGGCGCGAGGGACCGCCAGGAGTCAGAAGCAACATGAGCGTGACATTGACAGCCGCCGCCCGGACGACGCGCGGCAAGAACGAAGCCCGCCGGCTCCGCCGCGGCGGCCGGATGCCGGCGGTGGTGTACGGGGGGGCGCAGGGTGATGCGGCGGTTTCCGTCGATCCGAAGCCGCTGCTCCGCCTCCTCCATTCCGAGTCGGGGCTCAACACGATTGTCGACCTGGAGGTCGAAGGAGGCGGGGGCGGCGCGGTGCTGGTGAAGGACCTGCAGATCGATCCCCTCACCGACGAACTGCTGCACGTCGACTTCCTGCGGGTCGCTCTCGACAAGGCGATCACGGTGACGGTGCCGGTGCATCTCACAGGCGAGGCGGCCGGGGTCAAGCAGCAGGGCGGCCTGGTCGACTTCACGACGCGCGAGGTGCAGGTGGAATGCCTGCCGACGGCGATCCCGGAGCACATCGAGGTGGACGTTACGCCGCTGCACATCGGCGAGGGCATCCGCCTGCGGGACGTGACGGGGGACGCCGCCTGGACGCCGGTCACGGACCTCGACGTATTGCTGGTGCACGTGGTGGCGCCGAAGGTGGACACGACGATGGAGGAGGACGAGGCGGCCGAGGAGGAAGGCGCCGTGGCCGCCGATGGCGAAGAGCAGGAGGAGCAGAAGGCCGAGGGCGGCGGGAGCTGACCGCCGCGTGCCCGCGCCTGCGCCCGGGCGTGAGGCGGCGGGCGCGGACGGCGGGGCGCGGAGCATGCCGTGCATCTAATCGTCGGTCTGGGGAATCCGGGGCGGCAGTACTTTGGCACACGGCACAACGTCGGGTTTGGCGTCGTCGATCTGCTGGCCGAGCGGTTCGGCCTGGCGTTCGAGGCCGCTCGGGCAGACGCGGTGATGGCGCGCCAGCGGGGACCGGAAGCGCGGGTCATGCTGGCGAAGCCGCTCACGTACATGAACCGGAGCGGCTGGGCGGTGCAGGAGATGCAGCACTACTACCGGATCGAGCCGGAGGCGCTGCTGGTGGTGGCGGACGACGTGAACCTGCCCCTCGGCAAGATCCGGGCGCGGCCGGGCGGCTCGGACGGCGGGCACAACGGGCTGTCGTCTATCATCGCGTCGCTCGGCACCGTCGGGTTCGCGCGGCTGCGGCTCGGCGTCGGGCGGGGCGACGAACGGCGGGATCTGGCGAACCACGTGCTGGCGCGGTTCGAACGGGACGAGATGGAGACAGTGGAGGAGATGATCGAGCGCGCGGCCGACGCGGCGGAAATGTTTGTCGCGGACGGCATCGTGAAGACCATGAACCGGTTCAACTGAGACGCTTCCTTGCCGCCGGAAGGCCGGCGGCCGTTCAGTCCGAAAGGAGCAATATGAGCGAGACACACCGGCAGTACGAATTGGCCTATGTCGTCAGTCCGCAGGTAACGGACGACGGCGTGAAGGAACTGCACGAACGGATCACCGACATCGTCCGGCAGTTGGGCGGAACGGTGGACAGCACCGACAACTGGGGCCGCCGCCGCCTCGCCTACGAGATCAATCGCCATCGCGAAGGGACGTACGTGATCGTCCTGATCACCGGTCCCGGCGAGATGGTGAAAGAGCTGGAGCGGCGGCTGCGCGTCATGGAGCAGTTGTTGCGCCACCTGGTGATCCGCGTGGACGAGGTCTTGCGCAAGGCGGCGCGAAAGCGTGCGCGGCGGCAGGAACGCCGCCGGCCGGGGAAGGCGACGGCGCAGGACGCCCCCGCGGCAGCGCCGTCGGCAGCGGCATCGGAACCTGGTGAACCGCCGGCTGAGCCGGCGGGCGAGGAGCAGCAGTCATGAGTGATGATCGTGATGGCCGACGCGGCGGACGGGGCGGAGGCGGCAGGGGTGGCGGCGGACGCCGGCCGGGCGGCGGACGGCGGCGCAAGGTGTGCCGCTTCTGCGTCGAGAAGATCGACTACATCGACTACAAGGATGTCCGGCTGCTGATGATGGCCCTGGGCGACCGGGGCAAGATCCAGCCGCGGCGCATCTCCGGCACCTGCGCGAAGTGTCAGCGGAGGTTGACGACGGCCATCAAGCGGGCGCGGCAGCTCGCCCTGATTCCCTACGTCATCGACTAGCCGGGCGCCGACGGATCGGTCTGCCCATAGAGGAAAAGATGCAAGTCATCCTGAGGAACCATGTCGAACACCTCGGCCGGCGCGGCGATGTCGTGACCGTCGCGAGCGGCTATGCGCGCAACTACCTGCTGCCGCAGAAACTGGCATTGCGAGTGACGGAGGCCAGCAAGCGCCAGGTGGAGCGGGAACGGGCGCTGTCCGAGGCGCGCGAGGCGGAGGAGCGGGTGGCCGCCGAGGCGGTGGCGGAGCGGATGAGCGGGCTCGAATGCACGATCGTGCGGCGCGTCGGTCAGACCGGCACGCTGTACGGTTCGGTCACCGCGGTCGACATCGCCGAGGCGTTCGAAGGGGCCGAGGTGGAGATCACCAAGAAGCAGATCCGCCTGCGCGAACCGATAAAGCAGCTCGGCGCGTTCCCCGTGCCGGTCAAGCTGCATCACGATGTGACCGCCGAGGTGGTGGTGAACGTCGTCGCGGAGGGCCATGGAGCCCCGGCTGCCGCATCGCAGGCGGAGGAGGCCGGGACGGATGCTGCGGGAGCGGACGCCGCCGGGACGGACGCCGCGGAAACCGACGCGGAGTCCGGCGGCGACTGGGCGGAGGCGGCGGCATCGGACTGGGAAGGCGAGACGGAAGCGTCCTGACCATTGCGGCCGGGGGGTAAAGCGGCCACGCCGCGGGAGGAAGGATGGCGCCGACTGCCGGCGGACCGGCCGAACGGGTACTCCCCCACAACCTGGAGGCGGAACGAAGCGTCCTCGGCGCCATCCTGGTCCACAACGCCGCCATCGACGTCGCGGCGGAACTGATCGACTCGGACGACTTCTTCCGGGACGCCCACCGCCGCGTCTTCGACGCGATGATCGTCCTTTCCGGGCGGGGCGATCCCATTGACCTGGTCACCCTCCGCGCGGAGCTGGCGCGCGGCAACGTGCTCGAGCAGGTGGGTGGCGCCGCCTACATTTCGTCCCTCGCCGACGGCGTTCCCCGCTCGACCAACGTCCATCACTACGCCCGCATCGTCAAGGAGCACGCGACCCTCCGGGCGCTGATCGATTCCGCCCACCGTATTGCCGCCACCGCCTACGCCTCCAGCGAACCGGCGGACGACGTCCTCGACCGGGCGGGCCAGGAGATCTTCGAGATCGCCGAGGGACGCATCTCGAGCGGCTTCGTCTCGATGGCGAAGCTGGTCGAAACGGGGGGCGACAGGGTCGAGCAACTGAAGTCGCAGCAGAGCTTCGTCACCGGCGTGGCGACCGGCTTCGAGGACATCGACGAGATGACGGCGGGTCTCCAGCCGGCCGACCTCGTCATCGTGGCCGCCCGCCCGTCGATGGGGAAGACGGCGTTCGCTCTCAACATCGGCCGCAACGTGGCGGTCCGGGACGGCCGGACGGTCGGCGTCTTCAGCCTGGAGATGGCGAAGGAGCAGCTCTTCATGCGGCTGCTGACCTCCGAGGCGCAGGTCGATTCGCATCGCTTTCGGACCGGCCTGCTGACCCAGGCGGACTACGGCGCCCTGACCAACGCCATGGGGCGGCTCGCCGAGATGCGGATGCACATCGACGATACGGCCGGCATCGGCGTGCTGGAGATGCGGGCGAAGTCGCGCCGCCTGAAGGCCGAGCACGGCCTCGACCTGCTGGTCATCGACTACATCCAGTTGATGCAGGGGCGCGGCCGGTTCGAGAACCGGACCCAGGAGCTGTCGTCCATCTCGCGCGCCCTGAAGCAGTTGGCGAAGGAGCTCAACGTGCCGGTCGTCGCGCTCTCGCAGCTCAGCCGCGCCCCGGAATCGCGCGCGCGGTCGGATCGCCGGCCGCAACTCTCCGATCTGCGCGAGTCGGGCGCGCTGGAGCAGGACGCCGACGTGGTGATGTTCATCTACCGGGAAGAGATGTACGAGCGGACGCCGGAGAACGAGGGAATTGCCGAGATCATCATCGGCAAGCAGCGGAACGGCCCGACCGGCACCGTCAAGCTCGCCTTCCTGAAGGAGCAGACCCGCTTCGAGCTGCTCTCGCGGCCGGGCGCGTCGCCGGACTACGCGCGCGACGACTTCGAGGCGCCGCCGGACGATACCGGCTCGGAGCCGGATGCCGACTTCCTGTCGGATTCCCTCCTGGACGACGAATAGCGGTTCCAGTCCGTGATCCGTCCGACCCACGCCACCGTCGACCTCGACGCCCTGGTCCACAACTACCGCACGATCCTTCGCCACCTGGCGGACAGCCGCGCGCCGGGACGTTCCGCCCCGCCGGTGGTCATCGCGGTCGTCAAGGCGAACGCCTACGGCCATGGCGCCGCGCCGGTCGCGCTGGCCCTGGAACGGGCCGCGTCGGCCAGCGGCGCGCCAGCCGCGTCGATGCCCCTGCTCGCGTGCGCCGACATCGAAGAGGGGATCGAGCTGCGCGCGGCCGGGGTTTCCGCTCCGATCCTGGTGTTCGGCGCCCTGAGCGTCAGCGACCTGGCGGGGCTCTTCGAGCACGGCCTGACGCCGACCGTCTCGACGCCCGGCGCGGCGAGGGCGCTGGCCGAGGCGGCAGCGGCGCGCGGCGTGCGCCTCCGGGTGCATCTGAAGATCGACACCGGCATGCACCGCTTCGGCTTCCGCGACGACAACCTGCGCCAGACCCTGCCGGAGGTGGTCGAGTCGCCGCACCTGGCCGTGGACGCGGTCTACACCCACTTCGCCACGGCCGAGATGGAGGGCCACCCGCTGTTCGCGGAGCAGCGCGAACGGTTCGAGGCGGTGCGGGCGGCGGCGGGTGCTTTCGGCCTGGAAGGGGTCCGGTGGCATGCCGCGAACAGCGCCGCCCTCCTGCGCGATCCGCGGACCTGGTACGACGCGGTGCGTCCCGGCCTGCTCCTGTACGGCGTCGCGCCGCCGCCGCTCAAGAGCGGGCTGGACCTCCGGCCGGTGATGTCCCTCGGAAGCCGCATCGTCGCCGTCAAGGGGATGTGGCCGGGCGAGTCGGCGGGCTACGGCGCGCGGTTCGTGGCCGACCGGCCGATGCGCGTCGCGATCGTTCCGGCTGGTTACGCCGATGGGCTGGACCTGCGTCTCGAGGGCCGCGGGTCGGTACTGATCGGCGGCGCGCGCGCCGAGATCGTGACCGTGGCGATGGATTCGCTGACTGTCGACGTGACCGGGCTGGAGGCGAGCCCGGGGGATGACGTGGTGATCCTGGGGGAGCAGGCGGGCGCGCGGATTAGCGCCAACCACATCGCCAGGGCGATCGGCACGGTGCCGCACGAGGTGCTCTGCCGCGTCGGGGCGCGGATTGAGCGGACGTATAATCGCTGAGCTTCCCCCCGGCAAAAACCACAGATGGCAAAGGCGAAGCACGGCGCGCGGACGGTGTTCGTCTGCCAGTCGTGCGGCAGCCAGTCGCGCAAGTGGACCGGCCAGTGCGGCGACTGCGGCGCCTGGAACACGATGGTCGAGGAGCCGGAGGCCCCTGCCCCCGGCGGCGATCCGGGGCGTTACGGCGGCCGGGGGGCGGTGGAGCCGGCCGAAGTGCGCCGCTACGGCGAGGTGGATCTGGAGCAGGCGGCCCGGTTCACGAGCGGCTTCGGCGAGTTCGACCGGGTGCTTGGCGGCGGCATCGTCGCCGGCTCGGTGGTGCTGGTCGGGGGCGAGCCGGGCATCGGCAAGTCGACCCTGCTGCTGCAGTCGGCCGGTGCGGTGGCGGAGGCGGTCGGCCCGGTGCTCTACGCGTCGGGCGAAGAGTCCGAACGGCAGGTGAAGGAGCGGGGACGGCGGCTCGGCATCCGCGAGTCGGCCCCGCTCTACCTGCTGGCCGAGACCTGCCTGGAACGGCTCCTCGACGCGGTCGATCGGGTGTCGCCGGCGCTGCTGGTGGTCGACTCCATCCAGACCATCTACTCCCTGCAGCTCGGCTCGGCGCCGGGCAGCGTCGGACAGGTGCGCGAGGCGGCGACCCACCTGATGTTCAACGCCAAGCGCCGCAACCTGCCCACCGTGCTCGTGGGCCACGTGACGAAGGAGGGGAGCCTCGCCGGGCCGAAGGTGCTGGAGCATGTCGTCGACACGGTCCTCTACTTCGAGGGGGAGCGGCATCATGCGCACCGGATCGTGCGGGCCGTGAAGAACCGCTTTGGCGCGGTCAGCGAGCTGGGGGTGTTCGAGATGACGGGGACCGGCCTCGTGCCGGTGCCGAACCCGTCGCGGCTGTTCCTCTCGGACCGGGCCGCGAGCGTGCCGGGCTCGGTGGTGCTCTGCTCGGCCGAAGGGACGCGGCCGATCCTCGTCGAGGTGCAGGCCCTGGTGGCGTCCGGCGCGTACGGGACGGCGCGGCGGATGGCGAGCGGAATCGATCACAATCGGCTGTCGCTGCTGCTTGCGGTGCTCGAGAAGCGCGCCGGGCTGAGCCTGGCCGGAGAGGACGTCTTCGTCAACGTGGCGGGCGGCCTCGAGGTGAACGAGCCGGCCGCCGATCTGGGGGTGGTCGCCGCGGTCGCGTCGAGTCTCCGCAACCGGGGCGTCCGGCCCGGAACCGCCATCTTCGGCGAGGTGGGCCTGGGCGGCGAGGTGCGCGGGACGACGCAGGCCGACCTGCGGGTGCGGGAGGCGGCGCAACTCGGCTTCCGGCGCTGCGTGCTGCCGGAGGCTAACGCCGTCGCGGCGGCCGAGGCTGCGGCGTCCGGCGCCGACGGTGCGACGGATGCGGGATGCAAGCTGGTGGGGGTCGGTTCGGTGGAAGCAGCGCTGGAGGCGCTCGCCTGACGGATGCGGATCCCGGCGTTCCACTGGTGGCGGACCGTTTTCTGGCTGATCCCCGCCATCTCCGTCTATACCGTCGTATTGGGGACGCTGTCGCTTGCCTCGATGGTGATCGATCGCCGCGGACGGCTCGCGCATGGCTGCGCGCGGGCCTGGTCGCGCTGGATCCTGGGAACGACCGGCGTCCGCGTCGACGCCCGCGGCCTGGATCGCGTGGGGCGCGACCGGTCGTACATCTTCGTCTCGAACCACCAGAGCATCTACGACATTCCGGTGCTGTTTGCGTCGGTCCCGTCACAGCTCCGGATCATTGCCAAGGCGTCGCTGGGCCGGTTTCCCGTCCTCGGCTGGCACCTGCGGTGGACCGGGCATCTCCTCGTGGACCGCGCCCACGCCGGCGCCGCGACGCTTGCGCAGGTGGCGCGGATGATCCGGCGGGGCGACTCGCTCATCGTCTTTCCGGAGGGGACCCGGAGCCGCGACGGGCGGGTCGGGGCGTTCAAGCGCGGGCTCTTCTTCCTGGCCATACAGGCGGGCGCGGCGGTCGTCCCGGTCGCCGTCGGCGGCACGCGCCATGTCATGCTGAAGGGGCGGCTGATGACGTGCCCGAGCGACGTGGCGCTGGTAGTGCACGACCCGATCTCCACCGACGGCATGACCCGCGACGACGCGGCGCGGTTGGCGGAGCAGGCCCGGGGCGTGATCGCGGCGACGGTGGCGGAGCTGGAGGGCCGATGACGGATACCGCGGCGGCCGATGCCAGGACCGTGACCGGGGTCGGCGCTGGCGTGACGGTCGCGGACGATCTGCACGACGTGGTGCGGCTTGGCGTGCTGCGGTTCGAGGGAGTGGCGGTGCGCGTGACGGCGGAGGGCGGGGCGCCGGATCTGGCTGCCGGCCCGCTTGCGGATCCGGACGGCCTGACGGTCGGTCCCGCGGCCGAGGCGCGCGTGGCGCTGGTCCGCGCGATGTACCGCCGGTTCGGCATCGACCCGACCCGCACCCGGCCGTCGTCGGAGGCGCTGTGGCGGCGGGTGCGCCGCGGCCTGCCGTGGCCCGGGATCAACACGCTGGTGGATGCCTGCAACTATTGCTCGCTGGTGACGCAGTTGCCGTTCGGCCTGTACGACCTGGATCGGATCGCGGGACAGATCGAGCTGCGGCGCGGCGGCGAAGGCGACGAGTACGCCGGGATCGGCAAGCCGGTGGTGCATCTCGGCGGACGGCCGGCGCTGTACGACGCGGCGGGACCGTTCGGGAATCCCACTTCCGATTCGGCGCGAACGATGATCACACCCAGCGCGGTGCGGGCCCTCCTCGTCGTGTATGCTCCCCGCCCCGTGCCGGTAGCGGACCTGGAGGGCGTGCTCGACCTGAGCGCGGCGCGGGTGCTGGAAGCGGCAGGGGGAGAAGAGACAGGCCGATGGATCATTCCGTCCGGGTAGCGGCGGTGATTGCCGCGGGAGGCCGTGGGGTCCGCTCCGGGGGCGGCGTGCCGAAGCAGTTCCGCAGCGCCGGCGGCCGGACGCTGCTGGAGCACGGCGTCGCGCCGTTCGATCGGCACGGGCGGGTCGGGGAATTGATCGTCGTGCTCCCGGCGGATGTCGCGCAGTCGCCGCCGCCCGGACTGGCGGCCTGCGTGTCGCCGGTCAGCGTCGTGGCGGGCGGCGCGCGGCGCCAGGACTCGGTGGCGGCGGGCGTCGACGCCGTCGCGGGGGGCACCGATATCGTGCTCGTCCACGATGCGGCGCGACCCTTCTGCAGCGCCGCCCTGATCGATCGCGTCATCGACGCCGCCGCGCACACCGGAGCCGCGGTGCCGGCCCTCAGGGCTACGGATACCGTCAAGCAGGCGGCCGGGACGACTGACACCGTCAGGGAGGCGGCCGGGGCGGCGGACCCGGTGATGGTGGCGGCGACGCTGCCGCGCGACCGCATCTGGCTGGCCCAGACGCCGCAGGGCTTCCGCTTCGATGTTCTGCGGGAGGCCGTCGCCCTGGGGAGGAGCGGCGTGGAGGCGACCGACGAGGCGCAGCTCGCGGAACGGGCCGGACACCCGGTGCGCCTCGTGGAGGGCGACGCGGCGAACCTGAAGGTGACGACGGCGGCTGACGTGGACCGGGCAGTGGCGCGTCTCGGGGCGGGTGGCGGCGCGGTCCGGATCGGCTTCGGCTACGACTCGCACCGCACGGAGGCGGGGCGTCCCCTGATCCTGGGCGGCGTCGAGATTCCGCACGACGTCGGACTGGCCGGGCATTCCGACGCCGATGCGGTCTGTCACGCGGTGACCGACGCACTGCTCGGCGCCGCCGCGGCGGGCGACATCGGCCAGCACTTTCCCGACACGGACCCGCGGTGGGAGGGTGCGTCGAGCGTCGAGCTGTTGCGGGGCGCGGTGGCGATCGTGCGCGCGCGCGGCTTCGTTCCGGGCAACGTCGATGTCGTCGTCATTGCGCAGCGGCCGAAGTTGCGGCCGCATATCGAGGCGATGCGGGCGCGCCTTTCGGATCCGCTCGGCATCCCGCCCGGCGCGATCGGCATCAAGGCGAAGACGGCGGAAAGGATGGACGCCGTGGGCCGCGGCGAAGGAATCGTCGTCCACGCCGTCGCGACCGTCGTGCCGGCGCGGTAGGCGCCCGTGGTGAACTCCCCGGCACGTTGCCAGCAGCCCGTGGTGAAACCCGGCTACATTCCCTGGACGCCGCGCCGAACCCCGCCATGGTGATCTACGGCGTCAACCCGGTGCTGGAGGCGCTCCGCGGCGGGCGCGTGACCGTCCTCACCGTGAGTGCGCGGCGGCACGGCCGGCTCGACGAGTTGCTCCGCCTGGCGGAGCGGGGGCGCGTGGAGGTCCGGCGGGCCGAGCCGGAAGAGTTGAACCGCCTGGCGTCGGGCGGCGCGCACCAGGGCGTGGTGGCGACGATTCGCCCGCCCGAACCCCGCGCGGTTCGCGATCTCATCGAGGCGGGGAAGCCGGCCCTGATCGTCGTGCTGGACGGCATCGAGGATCCGCACAACCTGGGCGCCATCGCGCGAACGGCGGAAGCGGCCGGCGCGTCCGGCCTGGTCGTGCCGACGCGGCGCGCGGCGCCGTTGACGGCGGCGGCGGTCAAGGCGTCGGCCGGCGCGTTGGCGCACCTCCCGGTGGCGCCCGTGGTAAACGTCGCGCGGGCCCTCGCCGAGCTGCGGTCGGCCGGCGTCTGGACGGTTGGACTGGACATGGAGGCCCCGCGCGCGATCTATGACGTCGACCTCAGCCTGCCGGTGGCGCTCGTCGTCGGTGGCGAGGGGCGGGGGCTCCGGCATCTGGTCCGGGAGAGTTGCGACTGGCTTGCGGCGCTGCCCATGGCGGGACGGGTGGGCAGCCTGAACGCGTCCGTCGCGGCGGGAATCGCCCTGTTTGAAGCGGTCCGGCAACGATTGGACGGGGGCGGGGTGTGAGGCTTAGGCCTAGCTTTGTAGGACAGGCTGCTGGCCGATGGCGTAGGCGACCTGGAAATCGGCGAAGCCGTAGCCGCCCACCGGGATCGCGAAGTCCGCGCCGGGCGGCGTGAACGGCTCGACCAGCAGCTCGTAGTTGTCGGTAACGGTGAACAGGAAGCGGTCGCTCGTCTCGAACTCGGTCTGGAACCTCGCGATGTTCTGGCGCGTCTCCAGGTGGTTGACATCGGCCGTCAGGATGTAGTCGGTGCTCGCTTCGAGGTTGAACTGCCGGACGCTCTCGATCCCCTGCGGCCGGGGGCTGAAGCGCGCCGACGCGAAGGTGCGGCGGAAGTTGTCGCGCCGCAGGAAGCCCACCTCGGGCAGGAAGTTGTCCTCGACCAGGAGGTGATCGACCTGCAGGCCGTAGCGGTCGCCCGCGTACTCGAACCTGGCCTGGTAGCTCGTGTCCTTGTCCTGGTAGTCGGGACTGGGCACCCGCGTGCGGGCGTAGTAGGTGATCACGTTCACGTTCTCGAAGAAGGCGAAGGTGCCGTCGACGCCGTAGGCCTGGCTGGCGTCCGGGGCTACGCGGGACACGGAACGGTTGGTGAACATCGCGCCGATCGAACTCCGCCGCAGGATGTCGCGCCGCAGGCGGACGACGGTGAAGTTGGTCGGGTCGGACGCCGACACCGCCTCGTCTCCGGTGTGAATGTTCAGCGCCCCGACGTCGAACGGGCCCAGCTTGCCGGTCACCCGCGCGCCGCAGCTGTACGCCCCATATGTGCGGCGGCTCCGAGCGGTAGCGCAGCGTCTTGAACGGGATCTCCATCTCCGCCGTCCAGCCGCCGTCGAAGCGGCCGGTCCGCACGTCCCACACCGGGTTCCAGTCGTCGTTGGGGT
Source organism: uncultured Vicinamibacteraceae bacterium (assembly GCA_964636705.1). Taxonomy (GTDB): domain Bacteria; phylum Acidobacteriota; class Vicinamibacteria; order Vicinamibacterales; family UBA8438; genus VXRJ01. The sequence goes on along the minus strand of CAZWUJ010000006.1, from coordinate 74,519 downwards.
TGCCCTCGTTCATGAACTGCGAGTCGGCCCGCGCCCCGAGCGGGTTCGTGTAGAAGTTGAAGCCGTTGCGCCGGTCGTAGAACGTGTCGAACAGGACGGCGAACGTGTCGTTCTGCCGCAACTGGGTGGTGTCGCGGCGCATCTCGTTCGCGACCCACTGGCTCTAGGGCGCCGAGTCCCAGACCCGCGCCGACACGTAGACGTTGGTGTCGTCGAACATGATCCAGGCCTCGGTGCGCTCGGTGGCCGGCGCGCCCTCGTCGGGCATGAGCTGGACGAAGCCGGTGATGGCCTGCTCCGTGCCGTAGACCGGCTCGTCGAGCACCCCGTCGAGGGTGATGCCGTCTGCGAGCCTGATGGCGCGGACCGTCGCGCGACCCTGTTCGTCGCGGTTCATCACGGCCGGCGCAACCGGGGCCGGGGGACCGTCGATGAGGCCGGCATCCACTGCCGGGGGATCGTCTCCCTGCGCGGCGGACGCCGGGCCTGCGCCGGCGGGGACGGAGATCAGGACGCACGCAATCGCAAGCCGCAAGCGAGGGGAGTTGCATGCGCTGATGGACATGGAAGCCGCTGCCGCGCGCCGCGGCGAGGGACGGAAATGTGGTCCAATGACTAGATGCTTGACTATTACTGCACGTCGTCCCCGAGCGCAAGGTTCTTCAATCGCATCGTCGCCGGCGCCCTGCTGGCCGTCCTGGCCGCCGGAGCGACCTTGTCGGCCGAGGATTGGCCGCAGTGGCGCGGCGCCGACCGGCTGGGGATCTGGACCGAGACCGGCATCCTGCGGGAATTTCCGGACGCAGGGCTCGTCGTGAAGTGGCGCGCGCCGGTGGGCGGCGGCTTCGCCGGCCCCGCCGTGGCCGGCGGCCGGGTGTTCGTCCTCGACTACGCGGAGACCGATCCGCGCACGATGGACGGCAGGGAGCGCATCCTGGCCCTCGACGAACAGAGCGGCGAGGTGCTGTGGACCCGCGAGTGGGCCACGACCTACCGGATGCTCATGTTCAGCTACGCGTCGGGGCCGCGCGCCACGCCGACGGTCGACGGCGACCGCGTCTACGTGATGGGCGCGGCGGGACGCATCTTCTGCCTGGACGCCGCGACCGGCGCGGTGATCTGGGACAAGGACACCGTGGCCGAGTACGACGCGTACGTCCCGGTGTGGGGTACTTCGGTTGCGCCGCTGGTCGACGGCGACCGTGTCATCTTCGTCGTCGGCGGCGAGCCGGACGCGCTGGTCATGGCCTTCGACAAGCACACGGGCGACGAGCTCTGGAAGGCGCTGGAGCCGCGCACCGAGATGGGCTACAGCCAGACGGCCATCATCGAGGCGGGCGGCGCCCGGCAGTTGTTGGTCTGGCACCCGTGGGGACTCTCGTCGCTCGATCCGGCGACCGGCGCGCTGTACTGGGAAGAACCGTTCCCGGGGGGGCAGGCGCCGATCGCGGATCCCGTCCGCAGCGATGAGTACCTGCTGGTGTCGGGGTTCTACACCGGCTCGATGATGATGCGGCTCTCGCCCGACCGGCCGGCCGCGACGGTGCTCTGGAAGGACGAGGGCAGCGACCGCATCCTGGAGGACGGCGTGGAGGTCGCCGAGGCGGACGGACTGCACTCGAACATCACGACGCCGCTGATCGTCGGCGACTACATCTACGGCATCGGCAGCCACGGGCACGTGCGCGCGCTGCGAAGGGACACCGGGGAGCGGGTCTGGGAGGCGGAGGGGCTGACCACCCGCAACCGCTGGGGATCAGCCTACTTCGTGCGACACGAGGACCGCTACTTCGTCTACAACGAGAACGGCGACCTCATCATCGCCCGGTTCACCCCCGAGGGCTACGTCGAGCTCGACCGGACCCACCTGCTGAAGCCGACCTCACGCACCGGTTACGGCCCGTCGCGGCCCGGCAGCCGTTCGCGAAGGCGTCACGGGCAGAGCGATCGGCTGGTCGTCTGGGCCCATCCGGCGTTCGCCAATCGCCATGTCGTTCTGCGGAACGACGAGGAGATCATCCGGGTATCGCTGGACGCGGCGGACTACCGGCCGTGAACGGGGATCCGGTTTCCACGGGAGCGCAACCGGTTGAAGCCGTCAAGCCCTGATCTGATCGAGGAACTTCGCGCCGACGCCGCGTCCCCGAAGGCCATTGCCGCGCTTGCGGCTGGGGCGACCTCGGGGGTGGGTCTGATCGCCACACAGGTCTCCTTCGCGACCCTCATATTCTCGGGCGCGCTGGCCCCGTACGCTTCCCAGGGCGTGGGCCTCGTGCTGTTCGGGAACTTCGCCGCCTGCCTGGTATTCGCCCTGGCGGGCGGCCATCGCGGCGTGATTGCCGGCCTGTCTCCCGCACTGGTCGTCGGGATGTCCGTCATCGCCGCCACCACGGACGCCCGCGGCGAGGCACTGTTCGTCAGCGTGTCGGCCACACTGATCCTCAGCGCGTTGCTCGTGGGCATCGGCTGTCTGGTGATCGGGCGGCTGCGACTCGCCTACCTGGTGCGCTTCATCCCGTATCCGGTCGCCGCCGGTTTCGTCGCCGGCATTGGCGGCGCCGTGTGCCTGGCGGCCATGTCCCTGATGGTGGAGGAGCTGGACTGGAGGAACGTTCCGGCGTTGCTGGAGCCCGCCGCGCTGTGGCGCTGGGGCCTTGGTTTGGCCTTCGGAATCGGCCTGTACCGGGCCATGAAGCGCTGGCGCAACCCCCTGATCCTGCCCATCGGCGTCGCGCTTGCCGTCGCCGCTTACCACCTGGCGCTGGCGGAGCTCGGCATTTCCGGCGCACAGGCGCGGGAGGCGGGGCTGCTGCTGACCGGCACGGCCGAGGGGAACCTCTGGCCGGCGTTGCGACCCGCCGATCTGCTGCGCGTGGAATGGGCCGCGCTGGCGTCGCAGATTCCCAACATGCAGGCGCTGATCGCGATTGCGTTCATCGCCATCGTCATGAACATCGCCGGCCTCGAGGTGGCCGCGAAACAGGAGCTGGACTGGGACCGGGAATTCCGCGCGGGCGGGCTCGCGAGCCTCGCCGCGGGTCTCGGCGGCGGCACGATCGCCACCATCGTCGTACCCGCCTCGTTGCGCAGCAAGCTGTTGGGGGCCGACACCCGCCTGACCGGGATCGTGGCCGCGCTCGTCATCGCCAGCCCGCTGCTGCTGGGCGACGGCTTCCTGGAGCTCGTTCCGGCGGCGCTCGTCGGCGGGATGCTGGTCTTTGCCGGGGCCGGCATGCTCGACCAGGGGCTGGTTGCAAGCTACAAGCGGCTGCCGCGGACCGAGTTCGGCATCGTGGCGCTGATGTTCGTTGCGATCCTCGCCTTCGGGCTGCTCGAAGGGGTAGCGGCCGGCATGCTGGCCACCGTCGCTTTCTTCATCTTGCGTCTCAGCCGCGTGGATCCCATCGACTCCCGCTTCACCGCGCGGGAGCACCGGAGCAGCAAGGCCCGGCCCGTACCCGAACGCGCCATCCTGCTCGAGGAAGGTGCTCGCGCCCAGGCCTACCGGCTGCGCGGCTACATCTTCTTCGGCACCGTCCGGCCGCTGGCCGATCACCTGCGGGCGTCCCTGCGCGGCGACACCCGCCCCAACTGCCTGCTGCTGGACTTTGCGGCCGTCTCCGGTCTGGACTTTTCCGCCGTGAACGTCCTGTGCCAGTTGCTGGAGACCGTGGACGCGGCCGGGGTGCGGGTGGTGCTGTCCGCGGCGCCGGAGCACCTGACGCGCGCGTTCGAGCACAACCTGCTGGCTGCCGTGTTCGCCCGGGTGCTCGTCGAGCCGAATGCGGACCGCGCCCTCGAGCGGTGCGAGGAGATCGTCATCGCGGCCTGGAAGGCGAGCGAGGACCACGCCAAACACCGGCGCGCCGCCCTGCTGGAGCAGGCGTCCGACGACTTGGAGCGCTACCTCGACCGGCAGATTCGATTCGAGGATCTGACGGAAGAGCTGAACGACTGGCTGGAGCCCCGCGAATACGCCGCCGGCGAGACACTCGCCGAACCGGAGACGGCGCAGGAAGGATTGCAGTTGCTGGTGGCCGGCCGGGTCTCCGCCTACGATGCCGCGGGCGTGCGGCTGTACCAGTGCCGGCCGGGCGACGCGGTCCGGCCGGTGGGCGTCCTGGAGACGGAAAAAGTGACTGCAATGGTGGCGGACGAGGCTTGCCGCACGCTGGTGATGACGCCGTCCACGCGGCGCTGGCTGGAGCAGCAACGGCCGGAGCTGGTCCTGAAGCTGTACGGGTACCTGCTGGCCGGGCATTTCCGGACGGAGTCGGGTTAGACGGCGACGTCCCTGCGCGCACAGCGCGCGCAATTTTTCCCACTCCCGCCGCCCTCTCTCAGCACAGGGGGGAGAGGTATCGCCCCCCCTGTGCGCCCTGGGGCCGTGCTCCGGAGGTGGTTCAACGTGGACGACGGGTTGCCGCGAGATAGGCCGCCCACTCGTCCATCAGCCGGCGCCGGCGCTCGAACAAGTCCGACCGCGCATAGGCCGCCTCGACCTTGCTGCGGACCACGTGCGCCAGCGCGGCCTCGATGACCTCGCGCGGGTGGTCGGTCTCCTCCGCCGCCCAGTCCCGGAACGACGACCGGAAGCCGTGCGGCACGGCCGCGACGGCCAGGTTCCTGAGCAGCTGCGACAGGAATGTGTCCCGGACGGGGTTGCCCCGAGCTTGCGGTTGGCGAGGGCCTGCTCGCGGGCCTCGGCGAGCGAGACGAGATGTATGCTGCCGAGTCCGAGCTCGCGGCTGCGGCCGCGGATGACGAGGCGTTGGATCCAGCTTCGGGTGCCGGTACGCTACTTATGGACACATGCGGACACATCTCGACGCGGGTGGACTGCATGGTGGTGTTGCTGTGCCGTCGCCATCACCGTGCGGTGCACGACCCCAACACGTCAATCCCGAACTGGGCAGGCGAGCATCTTGACCTGCCCTATGTGATCGACGTTGCGTGGACGCCGGGAGACAGTCCGGGTGCGGAGGAAGCTCCGGGGCCATAGGCGGGCTCTCACGGCTCTCCGCCGGGCATTCCCAGAATCGGCAACTGACGGCGGACTGCGGCCACCGAAGCACGCGTGGGACCCTGCTTCAGGCTCACGTCTCGTCGGAAGGGACTTGCACCTTGTTGGGCCGGCCTGGACTGTGCTAGGATGCAGGGTTCGTCCTGCTGGCGTAGCTCAGTCAGGTAGAGCAGCTGATTTGTAATCAGCGGGTCGGGGGTTCGAATCCCTTCGCCAGCTCCATCAGGCAACGGACGCGGGGCAGTAGCAGCGAAAGAAGTTCGGCGAGGTTGCGGAGCGGTCAAACGCAACAGACTGTAAATCTGTCGCCCTAGCGGCTTCGGAGGTTCGAATCCTCCCCTCGCCACCAGGTTGCAGATTCGGGGGGCGTGGGGAACGAAGCGGGAGTAACTCAGTGGTAGAGTCACAGCCTTCCAAGCTGTTGGTCGCGGGTTCGATCCCCGTCTCCCGCTCCAGCATTTTCCGGGGCCACGCACGGAGGGCGGCTCGAGCCGATGTAGCTCAGCGGTAGAGCGCGTCCTTGGTAAGGACGAGGTCACCGGTTCAAGCCCGGTCATCGGCTCCACACTCGCTTGGCGAAACAGCACATCCAAAGAGGAAGGAAAGGACAGGCATGGCGAAGGAAAAGTTCGATCGATCCAAGCCGCACGTGAACATCGGCACGATCGGTCACATCGACCACGGCAAGACGACGCTGACGGCGGCGATCACCTCCGTCATGGCCAAGCACGACCCGACCAACACGGTGCGGGCGTTCGACGAGATCGACAACGCGCCGGAGGAAAAGGAGCGGGGCATTACGATCGCGACCGCGCACGTGGAGTACACCACCGCCAACCGGCACTACGCGCACGTCGACTGTCCGGGCCATGCCGACTACATCAAGAACATGATTACCGGCGCCGCGCAGATGGACGGCGCCATCCTCGTGGTGGCGGCGACCGACGGCGTCATGCCCCAGACGCGGGAGCACATCCTGCTCGCGCGCCAGGTCGGCGTGCCGTCGCTGGTGGTGTTCCTCAACAAGGTCGATGCCGTCGACGATCCCGAGCTGCTGGAGCTGGTCGAACTGGAGGTGCGCGACCTGCTCAGCACCTACGAGTTCCCGGGCGACGACGTTCCGGTCGTGCTGGGCTCGGCGCTGCAGGCCCTGGAGGGCGAAGCGGAGGGCGAGAAGGCGATCGAGGAGCTGATGGCGGCGGTCGACTCGTACGTGCCGCTTCCCGAGCGCGACGTCGACAAGCCGTTCCTGATGCCGATCGAGGACGTCTTCTCGATCTCGGGCCGCGGCACCGTCGTTACCGGACGGGTCGAGCGCGGCAAGGTGGTCACCGGCGAGGAGGTCGAGATTGTCGGTTTCGCGGAGACGCGCAAGAAGGTGGTGACCGGCGTCGAGATGTTCCGGAAGCTGCTCGACGAGGGCGTCGCCGGCGACAACATCGGCGTGCTCCTGCGCGGCACCGAGAAGGACGAGGTGGAGCGCGGCCAGGTCCTCGCGAAGCCCAAGTCGATTACGCCGCACACCAAGTTCAAGGGCGAGGTCTACGTTCTGACCAAGGAGGAAGGCGGGCGTCACACCCCCTTCTTCAAGGGTTACCGGCCGCAGTTCTACCTGCGGACGACCGACGTCACCGGCGTGGCGGAGTTGCCGGAAGGCGTCGAGATGGTGATGCCGGGCGACAACGTGTCCATCAGCGTCGAGCTGATCACGCCGGTCGCGCTGGAGAAGGGACTGCGGTTCGCGATCCGCGAGGGTGGCCGGACGGTCGGCTCGGGCACGATCACCGACATCATCGAGTAGGCGAACGCGCGGAAGGGACCGGGAGGCGGCACCATGCGCAACATCGTGATTCTGGCGTGTACCGAGTGCAAACGGCGGAACTACACGACCACGAAGAACAAGCGGACGACGCCGGACCGGCTGGAGATGAAGAAGTACTGCCGCTGGTGCCGCACGCACAAGCCGCATCGGGAGACGAAATAGTGCATTGGCGCGGTGAGCCGCGTCATTTGCCGGGGACACGCAGGCCAGTAGCTCAATTGGTAGAGCATCGGTCTCCAAAACCGGGGGCTGGGGGTTCGAGTCCCTCCTGGCCTGCCAACTACCGCCGGGAGCGGGAGGACAAGAGGTGAAGCCCGCAAGGACGAAGACGACCCGCGAGGTGGCGACGTACGCCGGAGGGATGTTCGGCTGGTGGGACCGGTCGCGCACCTTCCTGGCGCAGGTGCGCAACGAGATGGAGCGCGTCACCTGGCCCACCTGGCGGGAAGTCCAGGCCACGACCATCGTCGTCATCCTCGTCTCCATCGCTTTCGGCCTGTACCTGTGGGGGATCGACCTCGTGCTCGACCGGGTCGCCCGGGGAGTGTTCCAGTTCTTCGGCGTCTAGACGGGTGATGAACGAATGACAGACGTGGCGACCCGGCGCTGGTACATCGTCCACACCTACTCGGGTTTCGAGAAGAAGGTGGAGGACTCGCTGAAGCAGCGCGTGCAGGCCTACGGCATGGAGGACGAGATCGGCGAGGTGCTCGTGCCGACCGAGGATGTCGTCGAGATGCGCGGCGGCCGGAAGGTGATCACCTCGAAGCGGTTCTTCCCGGGCTACATCCTGGTCGAGATGCAGATGTCCGACCAGGCATGGCACGTTGTGAAGAACACGCCGAAGGTGACCGGGTTCGTGGGCGCCGGATCCAAGCCGACCCCGCTGACCCGCGAGGAAGTCGATCAGATTCTCCACCAGGTGACGGTGGCGGCCGAGCAGCCCAAGCCGAAGTACACCTTCGACAAGGGCGACCAGGTCCGGATCAACGAGGGGCCGTTCGCCAGTTTCAACGGCACCGTCGACGACGTGAACATGGACCGCAACACGTTGTGGGTGATGGTGACCATCTTCGGGCGTTCGACTCCGGTGGAGCTCGACTTCCTGCAGGTGGAGAAGATCTGACGGAGTCATGGCGAAGAAGATCATCGGACAGGTGAAGCTGCAGATCGCCGCCGGCAAGGCGACGCCGGCGCCGCCGGTAGGGACCGCGCTGGGTCCGCACGGCGTCAACATCATGGACTTCTGCAAGGCCTTCAATGCGAAGACGGCCAGCCAGGAGGGGCTGATCATTCCCGCCGTGGTCACCGTCTACGCCGACCGTTCCTACAGCTTCATTACCAAGACGCCTCCCGCCGCGGTGCTGCTGAAGCGCGCTGCGAACATCGCCAAAGGGTCGGGCGAACCGAACCGCAGCAAGGTGGGCGAGGTGACGGAGGAGCAGTTGCACGAGATCGCAAGGACGAAGATGCCCGACCTGAACGCCAACTCGATCGAGGCGGCGGCCGAGATCGTAGCGGGCACTGCGCGGTCGATGGGGATCAAGGTGGAGGGCAGGGCCGACGCATGAGCAGGATCGGCAAGCGGTTCGCGGCGGCGCAGGCAAAGGTGGATCAGAGGCCGTACACGCTCGACGAGGCGTTGCCGCTGGTCAAGAGCCTCACCTTCGCGAAGTTCGACGAGACGGTCGAGATGGCGATGCGCCTCGGCGTCAACCCGAGGCATGCGGATCAGATGGTGCGCGGCACCGTCGTGCTGCCCCATGGCCTGGGCCGGACCAAGAAGGTGGTGGTGATCGCCGGTCCCGACCGGCAGTCGGAGGCGGAGGAGGCCGGCGCCGACGTGGTGGGCGGCGAGGAGCTGGTGCAGAAGATCCAGGGCGGCTGGCTGGACTTCGACGCGGTCGTGGCGACGCCCGACATGATGCGCGTGGTCGGCCGGCTCGGACGGGTGCTCGGCCCGCGCGGCCTGATGCCGAACCCGAAGACCGGCACCGTGACGCTCGACGTCGCGCGCGCGATCCGGGAGATCAAGGCGGGCAAGGTCGAGTACCGCGTCGACAAGGCGGGTGTCGTGCACGCGCCCATCGGCAAGGTCTCGTTCGAGGCGCCGAAGTTGCAGGAGAACGCGATGGCGCTCGCGGCCAGTGTGATCAAGGCCAAGCCGGCCACCGCGAAGGGGCGCTACGTCCGGAGCATCGCCATCTCGTCCACCATGGGTCCGGGGGTGTCGATCGACACCGCGAGCGTCGAGGCGGACGCCAAGGGCTAGCGGGCGGAACGCGGACGGGAAACAGGCAGCACGATGGCACTGAGCAGGACAGCGAAAGAAACCCGGCTGGAGGATCTCCGGGCCGAGCTGGGTGGCGCGGAGAGCGTCATCCTGGTCGATTTCAAGGGGCTCGATGTTCCCCAGGCGACGGACCTGCGCCGGAAGGTGCGGAGCGCGGAGGGGAGCTACCGGGTCGTGAAGAACACCCTCGCGCGCCTGGCGCTCGAAGGGACATCGTTCGAGGCGCTGCGCGACCGGCTGGAGGGCACGACCGCCCTCGCCTACTGCAGCGACGACCCGGTGGTGCTGGCGAAGGCGCTCGTCGATTTCGCCAAGGACGCGCCGGAGCTGACCTTCCGGGCCGCGGTCGTGCAGGGTCAGACGGTTGACGCAGAGGGCGTGAAGGGATTGTCGGAACTGCCCGGCAAGCCCGAGTTGCAGGCGAAGCTGCTGATGCTTCTGAATGCGCCGGCGACGAATTTCCTGCGGCTGCTCAATGCCGCACCGACCAATCTGCTGGCCGTGCTCAAGCAGGTGGAAGAAAAGGCCAAGGAGGAAGTCTAGACATGGCTGAAGTGACTCAGGATCAGGTTGTCGACTACATCAAGGGGATGTCGGTGCTCGAGCTGTCGGAGCTCGTCAAGCGACTCGAGGGCGAATTGGGCGTCTCGGCGGCGGCGGCGATGCCGGTGGCGGTGGCGGGCGCGGCGCCGGGAGCCGGGGCTGCCGCTCCGGAAGAGGAACAGACGGAGTTCGACCTCGTGCTGACCGAAATCGGAGCGCAGAAGATCAAGGTGATCAAGGCGGTGCGCGAGGTGACCAGCCTCGGCCTCAAGGAGGCGAAGGACCTGGTGGAGGGTGCGCCGAACACGGTCAAGGAAGCGATCTCCAAGGACGAAGCGGAGACGATTGCCAAGAAGTTCGAGGAAGTAGGCGCCAAGACCGAGATCAAGTAGACCCGGCGGCACGCGAAGGAGTTCCGCAGTGCAGCAGACTCTGCCCAGTAACGTCTATCGCGAACGCCGGGACTTTTCGAAGATCCCGACGGCGGTTCCGATCCCGAACCTTATCGAGATACAGAAGCGATCGTACGAACGCTTCCTGCAGATGAACCGGATGCCCGACGAGCGGGAGGACGCCGGTCTGCAGTCGGTGTTCAAGTCGGTCTTCCCGATCAGCGACTTCCGGGAGAACTCGCAGCTCGAGTTCGTCGAGTATTCCATCGGCGACTGGGAGCCGGCGGCCGATGTTCCCGGCGTGCGCTACCACGTCGTCCGCGACTTCGGCGGCCAGCGGCTCGGCCTCAAGCTGAAGTACGACGTCGAGGAGTGCCAGGAGCGGGGCATGACCTATGCCGTCCCGCTCAAGGTGACGATCCGGCTCGGGGTGTACAACAAGGATCCCGAGACGGGCGTGCGCCAGCTCCGCGACATCAAGGAGCAGGAGGTCTATTTCGGCGAGATCCCGCTGATGACGGACAACGGCACGTTCATCATCAACGGCACCGAGCGGGTGATCGTGTCGCAGTTGCACCGCTCTCCCGGGGTGTTCTTCCACTCCGAGGACAAGTCGGTCTTCGTCGCGCAGATCATTCCCTACCGGGGCTCCTGGGTCGAGTTCGAGGTGGACGCCAAGAACCTGCTCCAGGTCCGGATCGACCGCAAGCGAAAGATCCTGGCCACCGTCTTTCTGCGGGCGCTCGGCCTGCAGAGCATCGACGAGATCCTCCGCACCTTCTATGAAGTGACGCGGGTCGAGGTCGGACGGGAGAGGGTCGAGTGGAACGTGAGCAGCCGGCTGCACGGACGCCGCGTCGCCGCCGACGTCGAGGTCGAGGACCGTGTCGTGGCGAGAAAGGGCCGCAAGCTGAGCCGGAACGCCATCGAGCAGCTCCTGGCCGCGGGGTGCGCGCGGATCGAGCTGGCCCCCGAGGAGCTCGAGGGGGCTTGCGCGGTGACGGACATCGTCGACCCCGAGACGGGCGAGGTGATCGTCGAGGCGAACCGCGAAGTGACCCCCCGGATCGTCTCGATGCTGCAGGAGCGGGCGATTGGCGAGGTCGAGCTGTTCTTTCCGGAAACGGATGAGGTCGGCGCGGCGCTCTCCAACACCCTGGAGAAGGACCAGACCCGGACGCACCAGGAGGCGTTGATCGAGATCTACCGGCGGATGCGGCCGGGCGACCCCCCGACCCTGGACAGCTCGCGCACGCTGTTCGAGATGCTCTTCTTCAATCCCCAGAAGTACGACTTCTCCCGCGTCGGCCGCCTGAAGCTGAACACCAAGCTGGGTCTCAACACGTCGCTCGACGACCGTGTGCTGGGCCAGTCCGACTTCGTCTCGGTGATCCGGTATCTGATGACGCTCCGCCGGAATCCACAGAACGTCGACGACATCGATCATCTGGGCAACCGGCGGGTCCGGTCGGTCGGCGAGCTGCTCGAGAATCAGTTCCGGATCGGCCTCGTGCGGATGGAGCGGGCCATCAAGGAGAAGATGTCGGTCTACCAGGAAATGGCGACCGCCATGCCCCACGACCTGATCAACGCGAAGCCGGTAATGGCGGCGATCCGGGAGTTCTTCGGTTCGTCCCAGCTCTCGCAGTTCATGGATCAGACCAACCCGCTGTCCGAGATTACCCACAAGCGGAGGCTCTCGGCCCTCGGACCGGGCGGACTGTCGCGCGAGCGGGCGGGTTTCGAGGTGCGCGACGTGCATCCGACGCACTACGGCCGCATCTGCCCCATCGAGACGCCGGAGGGTCCGAACATCGGCCTGATCTCGTCGCTGTCGTGCTACGCGCGAATCAATGAGTTCGGCTTCATCGAGTCGCCGTACCGGAAGGTGAAGAACGGGCGGACGGTCGACTATGTCGAAATCACGGACCCCGGCGACACGAAGCTCAAGCGGGGCCACGTCGTGGAGGCGTCGGAGGCCGAGGCCGCAAGCGAGGCGGCGCGGGCGCGGGACCGGCGGCCGGCGGTGATCCAGCCGCATCCGTTCTATCTGTCGGCCTGGGAGGAGGACAAGTACGTCATCGCGCAGGCGAACGCGCGCCTGGATGCCGAGGGGCGGTTGCTCGACGAGCGGATCAACGCGCGGCAGGCGGGCAACTTCAAGCTGGAGCCGCGGGCGAAGATCGAGTACATCGACGTGTCGCCGAAGCAGCTCGTATCGGTCGCGGCGTCGCTCATTCCCTTCCTCGAGAACGACGACGCGAACCGCGCGCTCATGGGGTCGAACATGCAGCGTCAGGCGGTTCCGTTGCTGCGCGCGCGCGCGCCGTTCGTCGGTACCGGCATGGAGCACATCACGGCGCGCGATTCGGGGGCCGTGGTGTCGGCGCGCCGGGCCGGCGTGGTCGACTATGTCGACTCGCGGCGGGTTGTCGTCCGCGTCGAGGGCGGGTCTTCGGACGCCAACGGGTCGGGCGAGATGGGCGCGGACATCTACACCCTGACGAAGTTCCGCCGCTCGAATCAGAACACGTGCATCAACCAGAAGCCGATCGTGGAGGTGGGCCAACATGTCGACCGCGGCCAGGTGCTGGCCGACGGACCCTGCACGGAGCTGGGAGAGCTGGCCCTCGGCCGCAACGTGCTGGTCGCCTTCATGCCGTGGCGCGGCTACAACTTCGAGGACGCCATCCTGGTCTCGGAACGCCTGGTGAAGGAGGACTACTACACGTCCATCCACATCGAGGAGTTCGACATCGAATCGCGTGACACCAAGCTGGGGCCGGAAGAGATCACGCGCGACATCCCGAACGTCTCCGAGGGCTTCCTGAACGACCTCGACGAGAGCGGCATCATCAGGATCGGCGCCTACGTGAAGCCGAACGACATCCTCGTCGGCAAGGTCACGCCGAAGGGCGAGACGCAACTGACGCCGGAAGAGAAGCTGCTACGCGCGATCTTCGGCGAAAAGGCGGGCGACGTGCGCGATGCGTCGCTGGTCTGCCCGCCGGGCATCGAGGGAATCGTCGTCGGCGTCCGGATCTTCTCGCGCAAGGGGACCGAGAAGGACGACCGCGCCAAGGCGATCGAGGCGGACGAGCTGGAGATGATGGAGACGAATCTCCGCGACGAGATTCGCATTCTCCACGACGAGGTCAAGAAGCGGCTGCTGCCGATGCTGGAGGGACGGTCGCTCGGCCAGGATCTGCGTGACATCGAGAGCGGCGACACGCTGCTCGCGAAGGGCGCCACGCTGACTGCGGAGGCTATTCGCGATCTCGCGTACCTCGATTTGGCGCGCGTCAAGCTGAGCGGGCTCAACGCGCAGGCGAAGGCGGACTTCCAGGCGATCCGGAATCGCACGGCCCAGCAGGAGGATCTGATCCGGCAGCGGTTCGAGGAGAAGAAGGAAAAGGTCCGCCTGGGCGACGAACTGCCGCCCGGCGTGATCAAGATGGTCAAGATCTACGTCGCCATGAAGCGGAAGCTGTCGGTCGGCGACAAGATGGCAGGCCGTCATGGCAACAAGGGAGTGATTGCGCGCATCCTGCCGGAAGAGGACATGCCGCGGCTGCCGGACGGCACCCCGGTGGAGATTGTTCTCAATCCGCTCGGCGTCCCGTCCCGCATGAACGTGGGGCAGATACTCGAAACGCACCTCGGGTGGGCCGCCCACGCGCTCGGCCTCTATTTCGCCACGCCGGTCTTCGACGGCGCCCGGGAGGCGGAGATCAAGAACCTGCTCGAGGAAGCGGGGTTGCCGCGCGACGGCAAGACGACGCTGTTCGACGGCATGACCGGCGATCCGTTCGAGCAGAAGGTCACCGTCGGCTACATCTACATGTTGAAGCTGTCGCACCTGGTGGACGACAAGATCCATGCCCGGTCCATCGGACCGTACTCGCTGATCACGCAGCAGCCGCTCGGCGGCAAGGCCCAGTTCGGCGGGCAGAGGTTCGGGGAGATGGAAGTGTGGGCCCTGGAGGCATACGGCGCCGCCCACATCCTGCAGGAGTTGCTGACCGCCAAGTCCGACGACGTTACCGGCCGCTCCAAGATCTACGAGGCGATCGTCAAGGGCGATGCGTCGTTCGCACCCGGCCTGCCGGAGTCGTTCAACGTCCTGATCCGCGAGTTGCAGGCGCTCTGCCTGGACGTCGACCTGATCAAGACGCGCCGGCCGCTGGCGGAGCCGGGGGCGGATGCCGCCCTGGACGGCCCCGGCGCGGAGGAAGACTCGGAGGATGCAGCGGCCGTTGCGGCGGGCGCGGAGAACGAGGTGTAACCGATGGAGCACATCTATGCGGACCGCGGCGCCCTGACGGTTGACTTCGACGCCATCCGGATCACCCTCGCCTCGCCCGAAAAGATCCGTTCCTGGTCGCACGGCGAGGTTACGAAGTCGGAGACCATCAACTACCGGACGTTCAAACCGGAGCGCGACGGTCTCTTCTGCGCGAAGATCTTCGGTCCGGTCACCGACTGGGAGTGCCTCTGCGGCAAGTACAAGCGGATGAAGCACCGCGGCGTCATCTGCGACAAGTGCGGCGTCGAGGTGACGCAGTCGAAGGTGCGCCGCGAGCGTCTCGGCCATGTCACCCTGGCCACCCCGGTGAGCCACGTCTGGTTCTTCAAGGGACTGCCCAGCCGGATCGGTCACCTGCTGGACATCTCGCTCCGCGACCTGGAGCGGGTGCTGTACTTCGAGGCCTACGTCGTGATCGACCCGGGCGATACGACGCTCAAGCAGAACGGTCTGCTCACGGAGGAGGAGTGCCGAAAGGCGATCGAGGAGCATGGCCACGGTTCTTTCGACGCGCAGATGGGCGCCGAGGCGATCCGGACCCTGCTGTCGGAAGTCGACATCGAGGATCTCGCGGTCGAGCTGCGCCAAAGGATGCGCGCCGAGACGTCCGTGCAGAAGACGCAGAAGTTTGCGAAGCGACTGAAGGTGGTCGATTCGTTCCGCCGGTCGACCAACAAGCCGGAGTGGATGATCCTGACCGAGATTCCGGTCATCCCGCCGGAACTGCGGCCGCTCGTGCCGCTCGATGGCGGCCGGTTCGCCACGTCCGACCTCAACGATCTGTACCGGCGCGTCATCAACCGGAACAACCGGCTGAAGAAGCTGATGGAGCTCAAGGCGCCCGACGTCATCATCCGCAACGAGAAGCGGATGCTGCAGGAGGCGGTCGACGCGCTCTTCGACAACGGCCGGCGCGGGCGGGTGCTGCGCGGTGCCAACAACCGCGCGCTGAAGTCGCTATCGGACACTCTGAAGGGAAAGCAGGGCCGTTTCCGGCAGAACCTGCTCGGCAAGCGGGTCGACTACTCGGGCCGCTCGGTCATCGTCGTGGGTCCGGAGCTCAAGCTGCACCAGTGCGGCCTGCCGAAGAAGATGGCCCTCGAGCTGTTCAAGCCGTTCATCTACAACAAGCTGGAGCAGCGCGAGCTGGTTTCGACCATCAAGCAGGCGCGCGAGATGGTGGATCAGCAGGAACCGGAGGTGTGGGACATCCTCGAGGAGGTGATCCGCGAGCACCCGGTGCTGCTGAACCGAGCTCCGACGCTGCACCGTCTGGGCATCCAGGCGTTCGAGCCGGTCCTGGTCGAGGGCAAGGCGATCCGGATCCACCCGCTCGTCTGCACGGCGTTCAACGCCGACTTCGACGGCGACCAGATGGCGGTCCATGTGCCCCTGTCGCCCGAGGCGCAGATCGAAGCGTCGGTGCTGATGATGTCGTCGAACAACATCATGTCGCCGTCGAGCGGGACGCCGATCGCCGTACCGTCGCAGGACATCGTGCTCGGCTGCTACTACCTGACGAAGTCGAAGCCGGGCGCGAAGGGGCGGGGCCGCATCTACGGCACGCAGGAGAGCGCATCCGGAAACGGGGTCGAGGCGCTGCATGACAGCGACGAGCTGCGGATCTTCTCCAGCACGGACGACGTCCTGCTGGCCCTCGAGGCCGGCGTCATCGAGACCCTCAGCGAAGTCCGGCTGCGCCTGCGCGGGCCTTACATGGACCTTGCGGCCAGCCGGGAGGATCAGGACGTGCTCCACACGCCGGTCCAGGATCTCGACGGGCAGATTGTCACCACCACGGTCGGCCGCGTCGTCCTCAACAGCACGCTCCCGGCCGAGATTCCGTTCGTCAACGGATTGTTGAAGAAGAAGGGGCTGCAGCAGCTCGTGCAGTTCTGCTACCTCCGGCACGGGATAGAACTGACCGTGCGAATGCTCGACCGCCTCAAGGATCTCGGATTCCTCTATGCGACCAAGTCGGGCCTGTCGATCGGCATCGACGATCTGGTGATCCCCGAAGGGAAGCAGGGCCTGGTCACCGAGGCGCGGGGCGAGGTGATCAAGGTAGAGGACCAGTACCAGCAGGGAGCCATCACGGACCGCGAGCGGAAAAACAAGGTCATCGACATCTGGTCCGGGGTCACCGAGGAGATTGCCGACGAGATGTTCGTCGGCATGGAGAACCTCAACAGCGGGCTGGAGACGGCGGAGTTCAACCCGGTCTTCGTCATGGCCGATTCGGGCGCGCGGGGCAGCAAGCAGCAAATCCGCCAGCTCGCCGGGATGCGCGGCCTGATGGCGAAGCCGTCCGGCGAGATCATCGAGACGCCGATCACGTCGAACTTCCGCGAGGGACTGACGGTTCTCCAGTACTTCATCTCGACCCATGGCGCGCGGAAGGGGCTGGCCGACACGGCGCTCAAGACGGCGGATTCGGGCTACCTGACGCGCCGCCTGGTGGACGTCGCGCAGGACGTGATCATCTCGGAGATCGACTGCGGCACCGATCAGGGAATCAAGGCGGAGGCCATCGTCGACAGCGGCGAGATCATCGAGCCGTTGCGCGACCGGATCATCGGGCGGGTCACCGCCAACTCGGCGGACGGGGAGGTTGTCGATCCGCTGACGGGAGCGGTGCTGGCGCCCCCCAGCACCCTGGTTGGCGAGGAGCTCGCGTCCGAGATCCAGGAGGCGGGCATCGAGAGCGTCCAGATCCGTTCGGTTCTCACCTGCGAGTCGCCGCGCGGCGTCTGTGCCCGCTGCTACGGCCGCGACCTGGCGACCGGCAAGCTGGTGGAGCGCGGGCTCGCGGTGGGCGTCATCGCGGCGCAGTCGATCGGTGAGCCGGGCACGCAGCTCACGATGCGGACTTTCCACATCGGTGGCGCTGCTTCAGGGTCCGAGCAGTCGACGCACGTGTGCAAGCACGAGGGCATCGTCGACCTTCTCGGCGTACAGGCGGTCTGGTTCGACAGCGGGGGCAATCCGGTGCCGGGCGACAGCAAGGACGTGCGCGAGGGCATCGTCATGAACCGTACCGGCGAGCTCATCGTGCGCGACGCCCACGGGCGCGGCCGCGAGCACTAC
Source organism: uncultured Vicinamibacteraceae bacterium (assembly GCA_964636705.1). Lineage (GTDB taxonomy): Bacteria > Acidobacteriota > Vicinamibacteria > Vicinamibacterales > UBA8438 > VXRJ01. Next base: position 57,053 of record CAZWUJ010000006.1, on the reverse strand, counting down.
GAGCTCGTCTACGGCGCCCGCCTGAAGGTGCGCGACAAGGAGACGACCGAGATCGGCGAGACGCTCGTCGAGTGGGATCCCTATACGCGGCCCATCCTGACGGAGAAGCGGGGGCGCATCCGCTTCCACGACATCGACGAGGAGACGATGCACGAGGAGACGGACGAGGTGACCGGCCTGATGCGCCGCATCATCATCGATCCGCCTGCGGCGTCCGCCGAGGAGAAGCGGCCCGAGTCCAGGGGAAGAGAGCGGGACGGCAAGGAAGCCAGGGAAAAGAAGCACAAGCAGCCGCGGATCGACGTGCTCGACGAGAGGAACCGCGTGGTCTTCCATCGTGACCTCCCGGCGCGCGCCCACCTGATGGTGAACAACGGCGACATGGTGAACGCCACCGACGTTCTGGCGAAGATCCCGCGCGAGACGACCAAGACGAAGGACATCACGGGCGGTCTGCCGCGCGTCGTCGAGTTGTTCGAAGCGAGGAAGCCGAAGGAGCCGGCGATCATCAGCGAGATCGACGGCACCGTCAAGTTCGGCGGCGTCGTCAAGGGGGTGCGGAAGATCGTCATCGTCCCGGAGGACCTGAACGCCGATCCGCGCGAGTACTCGCTGCCCCGCAGCGTGCACCTCAACGTTCAGGACGGCGACCCGGTGCGCGCGGGCGATCCGCTGATGGAAGGGCCGCGCAATCCGCACGACATCCTGGACGTGCTGGGCGAGCAGGAGCTGTACAGCTACCTCGTCAACGAGATTCAGGAGGTGTACCGGCTGCAGGGCGTCGCCATCAACGACAAGCACATCGAGGTGATGGTCCGCCAGATGATGCGGTGGGTGAAGATCGAGGAGGTGGGCGACACGGAGTTCCTTGTCGACGAGCAGGTGGACAAGTTCCGTTTCCGGTCGGAGAACGAACGGGTCGTCGCCGAGGACAAGCAGCCGGCGACCGGCCGCCCGTTGCTGTTGGGAATTACGAAGGCGTCACTCTCGACCGAGTCGTTCATCTCGGCCGCATCGTTCCAGGAGACGACGCGGGTGCTGACCGAAGCGTCGATCTCCGGCAAGGTGGACCACCTGCGCGGCCTCAAGGAGAACGTGACGATGGGCCGGCTGATCCCGGCCGGCACCGGGTTCGACTACTACCGGCGGGTCCGGATCGAGCCGGACGAGCCACCGCCGCCGGCGGTCCTGCCCGAGGATGCGGACATGGAGGATTTCGTCTTCGAGACCGACGAACTGGGCAGTCCCGTCGGATCGCTCCGGACGGTCATGTCGTACGACCCGGCCGCCGACAACCGGGAGGCGCCGGGAGACGACGTGGACGCCTAAGAGATTCCACGCGTCCGTCAGGGCGCGGAACCACCGTGTTTGCTAGACGCGGTGGCTGGTGGTACAATCCACCGTTTGTGTCGGATTCGGGATACCCTATCTGGATCCGATCCGTCCTTCACGACGAGCAAGAGTCATAGGGTCAACGGTCGGGGTGCCAGGCGGTCGCCACGGAGGCGGCCGCTTCCAGGCCCCGGCCACAAAGTGGGTCGCGGATCGACCGCGCCGGCGGGTTGCCCAATGGGGCGGCGGACGCGGTCGAGCGAGGGAGCAGACGTGCCGACGATCAGTCAACTGGTGCGAAAGGGACGCGAGCGGGTCGTCAACAAGACGAAGAGTCCGGCCCTGCAAAGCTGCCCGCAGAAGCGCGGGGTCTGCGTCCGGGTGTTCACGCAGACGCCGAAGAAGCCTAACTCCGCGCTCCGCAAGGTCGCGCGCGTCCGCCTCACCAACAGTTTCGAGGTGACCAGTTACATCCCCGGCGAGGGACACAATCTGCAGGAGCACTCGCTCGCGTTGATTCGCGGCGGCCGGGTGAAGGACCTGCCGGGCGTGCGTTACCACGTGGTTCGCGGCACCCTCGACACCGTCGGGGTGGCCGGCCGCAAGCAGAGCCGCTCGAAGTACGGCGCGAAGCGGCCGAAGTCGTAGATCGAGCGGACGGCGCGTAGAGCGAGAGGCGCAGATCAAGAGAAGGCCAGGTAAGACCGATGCCACGCAGACGTGACGTTCCGAAGCGCGAAGTGCCGCCGGATCCGGTGTACGGCAGCACGCTGGTGACGAAGTTCGTCCGGATGATCATGAAGAGCGGCAAGCGCAGCGTCGCGGAAGGAATCGTCTACGGCAGCCTCGACATCATCCGCGAGAGAACCGGCGACGAGCCGCTGAAGGTCTTCCGCAAGGCGGTCGACAACGTGAAGCCGACCCTGGAGGTCAAGTCGCGGCGGGTCGGCGGCTCGAACTATCAGGTACCGGTCGAAGTGTCGCAGGACCGGCGGTTGTCGCTCAGCATACGTTGGCTGACGTCCTACGCGCGGGACCGCGGCGACGGCAAGACGATGCGCCAGAAGCTGGCGAACGAGCTGATCGACGCGGCCAACCTCCGGGGCGGCTCGGTCAAGAAGCGCGAGGATACGCACCGGATGGCGGAGGCGAACAAGGCGTTCGCCCACTACCGCTGGTAGGGATGAGCACTGTAGTGGCGTTGCATTCGATTCCGGGCACGGCGGGACGATCCGAGCGAAAAATGGCCAGGACGGTGGCGCTCAGTCGGACGCGGAACATCGGCATCATGGCCCATATCGATGCCGGGAAGACGACGACGACCGAGCGCATCCTCTTCTATACCGGCATCACCTACAAGCTGGGTGAGGTCCACGACGGCACCGCCGTGATGGACTGGATGGAGCAGGAACAGGAGCGGGGCATCACCATCACGTCCGCCGCGACCACCTGCCTCTGGCGGGAGCACCGCGTCAACATCATCGATACGCCGGGCCACGTCGATTTCACCGCCGAGGTGGAGCGGTCGCTGCGCGTCCTCGACGGGGCGGTCGCGGTATTCGATGCGGTCGCGGGCGTCGAGCCCCAGTCGGAAACGGTCTGGCGGCAGGCGGACAAGTACCGTGTCCCGCGTCTCTGCTTCGTCAACAAGATGGATCGGGTCGGAGCCGATTTCGCGCGGACCATCGATCAGATCCGGACCAAGCTGGGCGCCAACCCGGTCGCGGTGCAGTTGCCGCTGTTCGAGGGAGAGGAGTTCGTCGGCGTCATCGACCTCATCGACATGAAGGCGATCCGCTACGCGGACGACACGCTGGGGGCCAAGCCGATCGTCTCGGAGATTCCGGAGGAGCACCGGGACGCGGCGATGGCGGCCCGCGAGCACCTGGTGGAGAAGGTGAGCGAGGTGAACGACGACCTGCTCGACCTCTACCTGCATGGCGAGCCGCTGCCATCGGAAGGCATCCGGGAGACGCTGCGGCGCCGCACCATCGAGTCGGTGCGCGGAGAGCAGGCTCCCTTCGTCGCCGTGCTCTGCGGATCGGCGTTCAGGAACAAGGGAGTGCAGCCGCTGCTCGACGCGGTTATCGACTTCCTCCCGTCGCCGGAGGATGTGCCGGCGATCGCCGGCGTCAATCCGATGCGTTCCGAAGACGCCGAAGACCGCGTGGTGGAGCGTCCGGCCGATGACGGGGCGCCGTTCTCGGCGCTTGCCTTCAAGGTGATGACCGACTCCTATGTCGGCCAGCTCACGTTCATCCGCGTCTATTCCGGAGTGATGAAGACCGGCGCGATGGTCCTCAACACGGCTCGCGACCGCAAGGAGCGGATCGGCCGCCTGCTGAAGATGCACGCCAACAAGCGCGAGGAGATCCAGCGGGTCTACGCCGGCGACATCGCCGCCGCGGTGGGCCTGAGGAGTGTCGCGACGGGCGACACCATCTGCGACATCCAGCGGCCGGTGCTGCTGGAATCGATGCAGTTCCCGGAGCCCGTCATCAGTCTCGCGATCGAGCCGAAGACGAAGGCGGATCAGGAGAAGCTGATGCTCGGGCTGGCGAAGCTGACCGCCGAGGATCCCACGTTCCAGGTTCGCACCGACGAGGAGACCGGACAGGTCGTGATCTCCGGGATGGGAGAGTTGCACCTGGAGATCCTGGTCGACCGGTTGCGGCGCGAGTTCAGCGTCGAAGCGAGGGTGGGCCGTCCGCAGGTCTCCTACAAGGAGACGCTGACGCGGCCGACCGAGGCCGAGGGGCGCTACGTCAAGCAGACCGGCGGGCGCGGCCAGTACGGCCACGTGAAGATCCGGGTCGCTCCGGGCCAGGCGGGCCAGGGACTCGAGTTTGTCAACGACATCACCGGCGGGGCGGTGCCGCGCGAGTACATCAAGCCGGTCGAGGAAGGCATTCGCGAGGCGATGACCACCGGGGTGCTTGCCGGTTATCCGATCGAGGACGTAAGGGTGTCGCTCTACGACGGGTCGCACCACGAGGTCGACTCGTCCGAGGCGGCGTTCCGGGTGGCGGGCGGGATGGCGTTCCGCGAGGCGGCGCGCCACGCCGCCGCCGTGCTGCTGGAGCCGGTGATGCGGATCGAAGTCGTGGTGCCCGAGGAGTACATGGGGGATGTCATTGCCGACCTGAACGGGCGGCGGGGCAAGGTCCGGTCGATGGAGGCGCGCGGCGGCACCCAGATCATCAGCGCGCGGGCGCCGCTCGCCGAGATGTTCGGCTACGCGACGGAGCTGCGCTCCCGGACTCAGGGACGTGCGACCTACTCGATGCATTTCGACCGCTACGAGCCGGCGCCGGAGAGCGTGACGGACCTGATCGTGGCTCGGATACGGGGTGAATAGCGGGTACCAGCGATGGCGAACTTCAGCGACAAGATCCGGATCCGGCTCATGGCCTACGACCACCGTTTGCTCGATCAGTCGACCACCGAGATCGTCGACACCGCGAAGCGGACCGGCGCGCGGCTGGCGGGCCCCATCCCGCTGCCGACCTCGACGCGCAAGTGGACCGTGCTGCGCTCGCCCCATGTGGACAAGAAGTCGCGGGAGCAGTTCGAAATCCGTACGCACAAACGGCTGATCGACATCTTCGAGCCGACGACGCAGACGGTGGATGCGTTGATGAAGCTTGACTTGCCGGCCGGTGTGGACGTGGAGATCCGGGCCGACAGCCGGGATCATGCATAGCGAGCCGGAAGAATGGTGACCGGGATCATCGGACGCAAGATCGGAATGACGCAGGTTTTCGCTGCCGACGGGGCGGCGCGGCCGGTCACCGTACTCAAGGCGGGGCCTTGCGTCGTGATCCGACGCAAGGAAATGGAGCGCGACGGCTACGACGCGGTACAGCTCGGCCTGGTCGAGGATCACCCGGCGCGGGTGACGAAGCCGGTGGCCGGACTCTACGGCAAGGCGAACGTTCCGCCGACCCGGATCCGGCGCGAGGTGCCGCTCGGAGGCGAGGACGATCCGCCGAGCGAAGGTGACCAGGTAGACGCGTCGCTCTTCTCGACCGGCGATCAGGTGGACGTTATCGCGGTGAGCCGCGGCCGGGGTTTTCAGGGCGTCGTAAAGCGCCACGGCTTCCGCGGGGGCCGCGCTACGCACGGGTCGATGTTTCACCGCGCGCCCGGGTCGATCGGCCAGTCGTCGTACCCGTCGCGGGTCCTGAAGGGGATGCGCGCACCGGGTCACATGGGAGGCGACCGGGTCACCGTCCGCAACCTGCGGGTCGTCGATGTCGACGCCGAGCAGAACCGGCTGGTGGTGGCGGGCGCGGTGCCGGGCGCACCGGGAGCCTGCGTGATGATTCGCAAGGCAGTGGCGCCGCGCCGGGAGCCGGCGCTGCCGCCGGTCGACGCCAGTGGCGGGAAGAAGAAGAGGCGATGACGCTCGACGTGGTGAACGGGCAGAACGAGAAAGTCGACTCGCTCGAGTTGAGCGACGACGTTTTTGGCGCCGAACCGGATCTGCGTCTGGTCTGGGAGGCTGTCGTGCACGAGCAGGCAGGCCAGCGCCGCGGCACCCACTCCACGAAGACTCGCGGCGAGGTGAGCGGCACAGGGCGGAAGCCGTGGCGCCAGAAGGGCACCGGCCGCGCCCGCGTCGGCTCGACGCGCAACCCCATCTGGCGCAAGGGCGGCGCGGTCTTCGGTCCGAAGCCGCGGGACTACGGCTACCGGCTGCCGCGCAAGGTGGCGCGCGGCGCATTGCGGGCGGCACTGCACTCGAAGCTGAGGGACGGTTCGGTCATTGTCGTGTCGGCGTTCGATCTGGCCGAGCCGCGGACCCGGCTCGGGAACGAGCTGCTGGAAAGGCTGGAGGTGCCGGGCAAGGTGCTGCTCGTTGACGTGACGCCGAACGAGACGCTCGACCGGGCGATGCGCAACCTGCCAGGGGTCGGGGTGACGGTGTCGAGCCTCGTCACGCCTCGGGACCTGATGGACGCCGGCCAGGTTGTGATCAGCAAGCCGGCGATGGAGCACCTGCTTCGCGCCGTGACCGGAACCGGGCCGTTGCAACGGGCGGAGTCGGAGCCGGTCGAGACGGAGGCGCCGGCCGACGCGGAGGTTTCGTCATGAAGCGCAGCGACGTGATCCGCCGTGCCATCGTGACCGAGAAGACGACCGTAATGCGCGAGACGGGGTCACGTGAGACGGGACAGGTGCTCGCCTTCGAGGTTGCCCTCGGGGCGACCAAGGTGGAGATTAGGCACGCGATCGAAGATCTGCTGAGCGCGAAGGTGGCCAGCGTGCGGACCGCGATTGCGCACGGCAAGGAAAAGCGGCAGGGCCGGTTCGTTGGCCGCCGGCCTGACTGGAAGAAGGCGTACGTCCGGCTGCGGCCGGGGGAGTCGGTACCGGAGTTCCTCGAGGGCGCGTAGAACGATGGCGATTCGCAAGCACAAGCCGACCTCGTCGGGCCGCCGCTTCCAGAGCGTGCAGACGTTCGACGAAATCACGACGACGAAGCCGCACCGGCCGCTGTTGCGGCCGCTGAAGAAGTCGGGCGGCAGGAACAACACCGGCGCGATCACGATCTGGTGGCGCGGCGGCGGCCACAAGCGGGCCTATCGCGTGATCGACTTCAAGCGGGACAAGCTGGGGCGCGACAACCAGGGCGTGCCGGGCCGCGTGGCGACGATCGAGTACGACCCGAACCGGTCCGCGCGGATCGCGCTGGTCGTCTACACCGACGGCGAGAAGCGGTACATTCTCCATCCGCTCGGCGTGAAGGTGGGCGACACGGTGGTCTCGGGTGAACAGGTGGACATCACGCCGGGAAACGCTCTGCCCCTCCGCAACATCCCGCTCGGGACGCAGGTGCACAACGTCGAGTTGCGCCCCGGCAAGGGCGGGCAGATGGCGCGTAGCGCCGGAGCGTCGGTCCAGGTGGTGGCGAAGGACGGCAAGTACGTCACGTTGCGGCTGCCGTCGGGAGAGACCCGGCTGGTGCAGCCGGACTGCCGCGCCACGGTGGGCCAGGTGGGCAACGTCCAGCACGAGAATGTCCGCATCGGCAAGGCGGGGAGGCAGCGCTGGCGCGGCCGCCGTCCGCACGTCTGCGGCAACTCGATGAATCCGGTGGACCATCCGCTCGGCGGCGGCGAAGGCCATGCGGCGGGCGGGCGGCACCCGGTGTCGCCGTGGGGCATGCCGGCCAAGGGATTCAAGACCCGCGGGAAGAAGCCGAGCGACAAGTTCATCGTTTCGCGGAAGAAGAAGCGGTAGGCAGGGACCAGACATGAGCCGTTCGCTGAGGAAAGGACCGTTCGTCGATCTTCCGCTCCTCGAGAAGATCGAGACGCTGAATCGCTCGGGCGACAAGCGGGTGATCAAGACCTGGTCGCGCCGGTCGACGATCGTGCCGGAAATGGTCGGGCACACCGTTGCGGTCCACAACGGCAAGAAATTCATTCCCGTCTACGTCACGGAGAACATGGTGGGGCACAAGTTCGGCGAGTTCGCGCCGACTCGGCTCTTCCGGGGGCATCCCACGAAGAGCGAGAAGTCGACGTCGAGGGGGGGGCGGTGATCACCGGCCGCGCCACCGCGCGCTATGTCCGGACGTCGGCGCAGAAGGCCCGATTGGTGCTCGAGCTCATCCGGGGAATGGATGTCGACCGCGCGATGGCGACGCTCCGCTACACCCGCAAGGGAGTGGCGAAGGATGTCGAGAAGGTGCTTCGGTCCGCCGTCGCCAACGCGCAGCAGCAGGAGGGGGCCGGCGAGCCGGATCACCTGGTCGTGCGGGAGTGCCACGCCGACGACGGGCCGTCGCTCAAGCGGATCCGGCCCCAGCCGATGGGGCGGGCGTTCCGCATTCAGAAACGGACCGCCCATCTGACGATCACGGTGGAGGAACGGCCGGTGAAGCCGATGGCGGCGGTGGCGCCGCCGCCGAAGGCGTAGGAAGCGGACAGCCAGGAAGTTCTGAGCATGGGACAGAAAGTTCATCCGTACGGGTTCCGCCTCGGCTTCAACCAGACGTGGCAATCGCGTTGGTACGCGGGCCGCGACTATGCGAAGTGGCTGCACGAGGACCTGTCACTGAAACGCGAGCTGAAGCGGCGCTTCTCGCACGCCGGCGTCTCGAAGATCGAGATCGAGCGGGCGGCGAACAAGCTGAAGCTGGACATCCACACCTCGCGGCCCGGCATCATCATCGGCCGGAAGGGCACCGAGGTCGACAAGCTGAAGACCGAGATTCAGAAGCGGACGAAGCGCGAGGTCTTCATCAACATTCAGGAGATTCAGAAGCCGGAGCTCGAGGCGCAGCTCATCGCCGAGAACGTCGCGCTGCAGCTTGAGAAGCGCGTCGCGTTTCGGCGCGCGATGCGCAAGGCGGTCGAGGCGGCGCTCCGGTTCGGCGCGCGCGGCATCAAGGTTCGGGTCGGCGGCCGGCTGAACGGCGCCGAGATCGCCCGTTCGGAGTGGTATCTCCACGGGCAGCTCCCCCTTCAGACGCTGCGCGCCAACATCGACTACGGCTTCGGCGAGGCCCGCACGACCTACGGCGTCATCGGCGTGAAGGTGTGGCTGTACAAGGGCGAACGCCTCCAGCCGGTCCTGGGCCGCGAGGAGGAATACCGCACGCCGCGGCGTCGCGCCGCGCGCATGTAGGAGATTGACGGCAGGAGTCACGCCATGTTGCAGCCGAAGAAGGTCAAGCACCGGAAACAGCACCGCGGTCGGATGGCGGGCAAGGCGTGGCGCGGTTCCACCGTGGCGTTCGGCGACTACGGGCTTCGGGCCATGGAGGCGTGCTGGATCACCGACCGGCAGATCGAGGCGGCCCGGGTCGCCATGACCCGTTTCGTCAAGCGCGGCGGCAAGATCTGGGTCCGCGTCTTCCCGGACAAGCCGATTACGAAGAAACCGCAGGAGACCCGGATGGGCAAGGGCAAGGGCGCGCCGGAGCAGTGGGTCGCGGTGGTCCGCCCCGGCCGGATCCTGTTCGAAATGGAAGGGGTCAGCGCCGCGGATGCGAAGCGGGCGATGGAATTGGCCGCCGCCAAGCTTCCCATCCAGGCGCGATTCGCGACACGGTTCGGTCAGGCGGAGAACTAGTGTGATGAAGGCGTCGGAGTTCCGCGAGCTGGGCACTCAGGACATCGCGCAGCGCGTGCGCGACCTGGATGATCAGTTGTTCCGCGCACGGTTGCAGAAGTCGATGGGATCGGTCGACGCCGCGAACAAGATGCGGAGCCTCCGCCGCGACCGCGCGCGTGCGCTGACCGTGCTGGGCGAGCGGCGCGCCGGAGCGGAGGCGGCGGTTGGGCAGGAGAGTCCGGCGGAAGGGACGTCCGCCGAATAGCGGCGGATGAGTGAGCGAACGATGGGCAAACAGCGCGAAGTGGTTGGCGTGGTGGTCCGGGACAAGATGGACAAGGGGGTCACCGTCGCCGTGGAACGCCGCGTGAGCCACGGCATGTACCAGAAGATCCATCGCCGCACGCGGACCTTCATGGCGCACGACGAGGAGAACACCGCTCGGGTGGGCGACCGGGTGGCTATGGTGGAGTCGCGCCCCCTGAGTCGTCACAAGCGGTTCGTTGTGACTCGCGTCGTCGAACGCGCCGAGAGGGTGTAGGAGCGCCAGAACGATGATCCAGATGCAGTCCGTGCTCGATGTCGCGGACAACTCCGGCGCGCGGCGGATCGCCGTGATCAACCCGCTGGGCGGAGCGACCGGCCGCTACGCGAGGCTGGGCGACGTCGTCACCGCGTCCGTCAAGGAAGCGGCGCCCGACGCGACCGTCAAGAAGGGGCAGGTGGTCAAGGCGGTCATTGTCCGGACTCACAAGGAGCAGCGGCGGCGCGACGGCACGTACATTCGGTTCGACCGGAACGCGGCGGTGCTCATCAACGATCAGAACGAGCCGGTCGGAACTCGCGTGTTCGGTCCGGTGGCGCGAGAGTTGCGCGAGCGGAAGTTCATGAAGATTGTCTCGCTCGCGCCGGAAGTGCTGTAGATCGGGAGATCGAGGAACGAACGATGTCGCAACTGTGCACGCCGGTCCGGAAGAACGACAGCGTGATTGTCGTCGCGGGCAAGGACCGTGGCAAGAAGGGGCGCGTGCTCAAGGTTTTCCCGAAGCGCAACCGGGTGGTGATCGAGGGCGTGAACTTCGTCAAGCGGCACACCCGCCCCAACCCGCGGGCCAACGTGAAGGGGGGCATCGTGGAGCGCGAGGCGTCCGTGCACGCCTCGAACGTGCAGATTGTCTGCCCGGAATGCGGCGCCCCGACGCGGATCGGGCGCCAGATTCTGGGCGACGGCCGCAAGGTGCGGATCTGCCGCAAGTGTGACGGAGCCGTGGACAAATGAGCCGTTTGCGCGAACTGTACCAGGCGGAGGTGATGCCGGCGCTCACCCGGGAGTTCGGCTACACCAACGTGATGGCGGTGCCGAAGCTGGAGCGCATCGTGGTCAATATGGGTCTTGGCGCGGCGACCCAGAACGCCAAGCTGATCGAGGTCGGGTCGCGGGAGCTGGCCCTGGTCACCGGGCAGAAGGCGGTGGTCCGGCGGGCGCGCAAGTCGGTTGCGCAGTTCAAGGTGCGGAAGGGCATGCCGATCGGCGTCATGGCGACGCTGCGCGGCCCGCGCATGTACGAGTTCCTCGACCGGCTCGTGTCGATCGCGTTGCCGCGCGTCCGGGACTTCCGCGGCGTGTCGCCCAACGGCTTCGATGGTCGTGGCAACTACACGCTCGGGCTGAAGGACCAGTTGATCTTTCTGGAAATCGACTACATGCAGGTGGACCACGCGCGCGGCATGAACGTCTGTCTGGTGACCACGGCATCGACCGACGAAGAGGGCCGCCGCCTGCTGCAGTTGTTGGGGATGCCGTTCAGGCGCAACTAGCAGTCTGCGCGGAGGGACGAGGAGCACTATGGCCACGCTCGCGAAGATCGCGAAGGAACGGAAGCCGGGAAAGTTCAAGGTCAGGATGCGCAACCGTTGCAAGGTCTGCGGCCGCCCCCGCGGCTTCCTCCGGAAGTTCGAGCTCTGCCGGCTCTGCTTCCGCGAGCTGGCCCTGCGGGGCGAGATAGCGGGCGTGACGAAGAGCAGTTGGTAACCGCGCAGTTCCGAGGAGTCACGGGTAGAAGATGGCCGACCAGATTGCCGACATGTTGACGCGCGTGCGGAATGCGACACGCAGTCGCCGGCCGCGGGTGGATGTTCCCGCCTCGCGCCTGAAGGCGGACATCGCGCGAATTCTGGAGAATGAGGGCTACATTTCGGGATTCCGGCAGATCGAGTTGAAGAACCCGCGGGGCGCCCATCCGCTGCCGACCTTGCGGCTGTACCTGAAGTACGGCCCGCACGGGGAGCGGGTGTTGACCGGTCTCGAACGGGTCAGCCGCCCCGGACGGCGGGTCTACTACGGCCGCGACAAGGCGCCGCCCGTGCTGGCCGGCCTCGGCACCAGCATTCTGACGACCTCGCGCGGCGTGATGACGGGCCGCGACGCGGCCAAGGCGGGTGTGGGCGGCGAGGTTCTGTGCAATGTCTGGTAGGAGGCCGGCATGTCGCGCGTAGGCAAGCGGCCGATCCCGGTCCCGGGCGGCGTGAGCGTGTCGATCCGCAGTGATGCGGTCGAGGTGAAGGGTCCGAAGGGGTCGATTGAGCAGCCGTTGCCTCCCGGGGTGCGGATTGAGCAGGTGGACGGCAAGTTGCATGCCCGGCCGCTTCGCGACGATCCGGGCCTCGGGAAGTTCCACGGCCTGGCGCGAAGTCTGGTGGCGAACGCCGTGCAGGGCGTGTCGGAGGGCTTCCGAAAGGAGCTCGACATCGTCGGAATCGGCTATCGCGCCGAGCTGTCCGGCCAGCAGGTGGTGTTCCAGTTGGGCTACTCGCACCCGATCCGGTTCGATGTCCCCGAAGGGATCGACGTCGCGGTGGACAAGCAGACGCACATCACGGTAAGCGGCATCAGCCGCCAGCGGGTGGGACAGGTGGCGGCGGACATCCGGGCGCTGCGCAAGCCGGATCCGTACAAGCAGAAGGGGATCCGCTACACCGGCGAGACGCTGAAGAAGAAGGTGGGCAAGACCGGCGCCTAGGCGCCGGTTGAAGGGCGAGAGCGACACGCGATGCGAGTCAAGACAAGGAAGGACCGGCGGACACGGGTACGCCAGCGCCAGCGCCAGCGCATCAACGGAACGCTGGAGCGGCCCCGGCTGGCGGTGAGCCGGAGCCTGGCGCACATCTCCGCGCAGGTGATCGACGATCTGGCGGGGCGGACGCTCGCCTCGGCCTCTAGTACCGAGGCCGAAATCAGGGGGCGGTTCACGAACGGCGCGCGCGGCGGCAACAAGGCGGGAGCCGACATTGTGGGAATGGTGATCGCGGAGCGGGCGCGCAAGCAGGGGGTGACCCGGGTGGTGTTCGACCGTGGCGGATTCCTTTACCACGGCCGCGTCCGCTCGGTGGCGGAAGCGGCGCGCAAGGGCGGACTGGAGTTTTAGGCGCATGGGCGACGAACAGGTCAGGATCGATCCGAGCATGCTCGACCTGAAGGACTCGGTCGTTTCGATCAACCGCGTCACGAAGGTGGTGAAGGGAGGCAAGAACCTCAGCTTCAGCGCGCTCGTGGTGGTGGGAGACGGCGCCGGCCATTGCGGCTACGCGGTCGGCAAGGCGAAGGAGGTTCCCTCGGCCATCAAGAAGGGGATCGAGGCGGCAAAGAAGGCGTTGATCCGAGTGCCGTTGCAGGCCACATCGATACCCCACCCGATCCTCGGGCGCTTCGGCGCGGGGCAGGTGCTCTTGAAGCCCGCCCCGGAAGGGACCGGGATTATTGCCGGCGGCGCCGTCCGCGCGGTGGTCGAGCTGGCCGGCGTGCACGACATCCTGACGAAGTCCCTCGGATCGGACAATCCGCAGAACGTGGTGCGGGCCACGTTCGCGGGGTTGGCCGCACTCAAGGATCCGGTCAAGGTGGCTCGGCTGCGCGGGCGGTCGCTCGAGGAGCTGGAGGCGGAGACAGCGCCCGCCGGCGCAGGCGCGGCCGCAACCGAGGTGGCGGCGGCCCACGCGTCGCCGGATGAGGCGCCGGATGAGGCGCCGGCGGAAGGACACGGGGATGAGACCTCCAGCGAGGCGTAACGACACGGCGCCGCGGGTGCGGGTCACGCTCGTCAAGAGCTGGATTGGGTACAAGAAGCGCCACGAGCAGATCGTGCGCGGCCTGGGCCTGCGCCGCATCGGCCACTCGGTCGACGTGGTGGACAATCCGTCGGTGCGGGGGATGATCCGTGCGGTGCGGCACCTGGTGACAACGGCGGAAACGACGGAACACTAAGAACCATGGCGACGTCCGACGAATCGAAGGATCTGAGCAACCTGCAGCCGCCGCCCGGTGCGAAGCGGAACAGAAAGCGTGTCGGCCGTGGAGAGGGCTCCGGCCGAGGCGTGACCGCCGGGCGGGGACACAAGGGCCAGCAGTCGCGGTCCGGATACTCACGCAAGCGGGGCTTCGAGGGTGGGCAAATGCCGATCCACCGGCGCCTGCCGAAGCGGGGCTTCCATAACCCGTTCCGGATCGCCTACGACGTCGTGAACCTGGAAACCCTGGAAGCGCGTTTCGACGCCGGCGCCGAGGTGACGCCGGACGTCCTGCGCGCGGAAGGACTCGTCGGCAAGCGCGCGCTCGTCAAGGTGCTGGCGCGCGGGGAGTTGACGAAGGCGCTCACCGTGACGGCGCACCGTTTCAGCGCGAAGGCGAGCGCGGCGATTGCCGCAGCCGGAGGGCGGACGGAGCTGGCCCCGGACGCGCCTCCGTTCAAGAAGGCGAAGGGCGCGGCATGATCGACAGCCTCAAGAACGTCTTCGCGATTCCGGACCTGCGCAAGCGGGTGCTCTTCACGCTGGGCATTCTGGCCGTGTACCGCGTCGGCAGCGTCATTCCGACGCCCGGCGTCAACACCGAGGCGTTGCAGATCCTGGTCGAACAGGCGGGCAACACCATGTTCGGCCTCTACAACATGTTCTCGGGGGGCAACCTCGCGCAGGCGACGATCTTCGCGCTCGGCATCATGCCCTACATCAGCGCGTCGATCATCCTGCAGTTGCTCACCGTCGTCTGGCCCTATCTCGAGCGGCTGTCGAAGGAGGGCGAGCTGGGCCGGCGCAAGATCACCCAATACACCCGGTACGGCACCATCGTGCTCTGCGTGATCCAGTCGATGGCGATAGCCATCTTCCTGGAACGCCAGACGAACATTGCAGGCGGGTTGCCGCTGGTATACGAACCGGGCTGGTCGTTCCGCCTGATGACGGTGTTGACGCTGACCACCGGCACCGCCTTCATCATGTGGCTGGGCGAGCAGATCACGGAGCGCGGAATCGGCAACGGCATGTCGCTCATCATCTTCGCCGGGATCGTCGTCGGCCTCCCGACCGCGGTGCTGACGACCCTGGATCAGATGCGGAGCGGCGCGATCGGGCTGTTCACGCTCATCACGCTGGTCATCGTGATGGTCGTGGTGATCGGGGCGGTGGTCTTCATCGAGCGGGGGCACCGCCGCGTCACGGTGCAATACGCCAGGCGGGTCGTGGGGCGGCGCATGTACGGCGGCACGAGCACCCACATCCCGCTGAAGGTCAATACCGGCGGGGTCATCCCGGTGATCTTCGCGTCGTCGATCCTGGCTTTCCCGGCGACTGCGGCCACCGCGTTTCCGGTCGGGGGCTGGATGCAGCAGGTGACCGATCAGTTGATGAACGGGATGCCGGGCTACTACCTGCTGTTCGTCGCGGGCATCATCTTCTTCGCCTACTTCTACACGGCCATCATCTTCAATCCGGACGATGTGGCGGAGAACATGCGGAAGCACGGCGGGTTCATTCCGGGCATCCGTCCGGGGAAGCGGACGGCCGAGTACATCGATACCATCCTGACCCGGATCACCTTCGTCGGCTCGATCTACCTGGCGCTGGTGGCGGTCATGCCCGACCTGATGATTACGGGGTTCCGGGCGGATGCCGTCCCGTTCATCGGCGATCAGCTCGACGTGCTGCTGCCCGGCTTCATCACGAACGGGTTGGGCGTGACCTTCTACTTCGGCGGAACATCGCTGCTGATCATCGTCGGCGTGTCGATGGATACGGTGCAGCAGGTCGAGTCGCAGTTGATCATGCGGCACTATGACGGCTTCATGAAGAAGACGCGGATTCGGGGGCGCCGCGGCTGACGCGGATAGTCGAATGGAAGCCCGACCGATGCAACTCAACCTCGTGCTCCTGGGACCGCCGGGCGCGGGGAAGGGAACGCAGGCAACCCGGATCGCCGCGGCCCGGGAGATCCCCCACATCTCTACCGGCGACATGCTGCGCGAGGCAGTGCGCGCCGGCACCGAGTTGGGGCGCAGGGCGAAGGCGATCATGGACGCGGGCCAGTTGGTGAGCGACGAGATCATGGTCGGCATCGTGCGGGAACGGATCGCGCAGCCGGACGCGGCGCGCGGCTTCGTCCTCGATGGCTTTCCGCGGACCCTGGCGCAGGCGCAGGCGCTCGACGGGCTGCTGGAAGGGCGCGACCCGCTGGTCGTGCTCGACCTGGCGGTGCCGGACTCGGATGTGATCGGCCGGTTGTCCAGGCGGCGGCTCTGTACCTCTTGCGGGCAGATCGTCGGTGCGGCCGAGGGGGATCCGCCCACGGCCTGCCCGGAGTGCAGCGGCGTGCTGCACCAGCGCAACGACGACCGGGAGGCGGTGGTCCGCGAACGGCTTCGCGTTTACCGGGCGAGCACCCAGCCGCTCCTCGACTACTACGGCCCCCGCGCGACTTTCCGCGCGGTGGATGGGTCGCAACCTCCTGACGGGGTGGCCGCGGCCGCGGCCGATGCGGTGCAGGCGCTCGCGCCAGCGGAGCAGAGCGCGTAGGAACGACGCGATGATTGCCTGCAAGACCCCTGCGGAGGTTGAACGGATGCGGCTGGCCAATGGGCTGGTGGCTGACATTCTGGGCGAGCTGCGGACGGTGGTCGCCGACGGCGTGACGACGCGCGACCTGGATGCGCTCGCCGAGGAACGGGTGCACCGGGCCGGCGCCACTCCGGCCTTCAAGGGTTACCAGGGCTATCCGGCGACGCTCTGCACGTCCATCAACAACGAGGTGGTGCACGGCATTCCGTCAGGCCGGAAGCTGCGAGAAGGTGATGTCGTCTCGATCGACCTCGGGGTCGTGCTCGAGGACTACTACGGCGACGCGGCGGTGACCGTGCCCGTCGGCGCCGTCGACGGCGCGATAGACGGCCTGCTCAGGGTGACCGAGGAGGCGCTGCACCATGCCATCGATCAGGCGCGCCCCGGTGGCCGGGTGTCGGATCTCGGCCACGCCGTGCAGCGCCACGTAGAGTCGCACGGGTACTCGGTGGTGCGCGAGTTTGTCGGTCACGGCATCGGCCGGAGCCTGCATGAGGAACCCCAGGTGCCGAACTATGGAAAGCCGGGCCGCGGACCGCGGCTGGCCGTCGGCATGGTGCTTGCCATCGAGCCGATGGTCGCGATGGGCAAGCCCGAGGTGCGGGTGCTGGCCGACGGCTGGACGGCGGTCACGCTTGACGGCAGCACGGCGGCGCACTTCGAGCATACCGTCGCGATCACGGCCGAGGGGCCGATGGTGCTGAGTCGCCCGCTGCAGGTGCCGGGCGCGGCCAACGGGGCGGCCACGGTCGCAGCCGAGGACAGCGGGGCAGGCGCGCCGGGTCCGGTGGTGGACGGTGTCTGATCGGGGAAGCGAGGAGATCCCATGAAGGTGAGAGCATCGGTTCGCCGCATGTGCAGCAAGTGCAAGATCGTTCGCCGCCGCGGTGTGGTGCGAGTCATCTGCACCAACCCGAAGCACAAGCAGCGGCAGGGTTAAGCGAGGGCGAAGGAGAGGGCCTATGGCACGAATTGTCGGAGTCGACCTGCCGCAGTCGAAGCGGATCGAGGTGGGGCTCACCTACATATTCGGGATTGGACCGAAACGCTCGGCCGACATTCTGGCCGCGGCGGGCGTCAGTCCCGATCTGCGGGTGAAGGACCTGAGCGAGGACGACGTGCGGAAGATAAGCCGCGCGGTCGAAGATGCAGGGCGTGTCGAGGGCGATCTCCGGAAGGAGGTCTCGCTGAACATCAAGCGCCTTCTGGAGATCGGTTGCTACCGCGGACTGCGCCACCGGCGGAACCTGCCGGTGCGCGGCCAACGGACCAATACGAACGCGCGGACGCGCAAGGGACCGAAGCGCGGCGCGGTCGCGAAGAAGAAGAAGACGTAAGCCATGGCGAAATCCGATAGTTCCGGGTCGCAGAAGGGGCGCCCGAAGAAGCGAAAGAAGGTCTTCAAGAAGCGCGGTGAGAAGCGGAACGTGCCGCACGCGGTCGCGCACATTCAGGCCTCCTTCAACAACACCATCATCACGATCGCCGACGCGGACGGCGCGACGCTGTCGTGGTCGAGCGCTGGCGGTATCGGATTCAAGGGGTCGCGGAAGGGAACGCCGTTCGCGGCGACCCAGGCGGCCACAGCGGCGGGGCACGCGGCGAAGGCGTTCGGCGTGCGGACGGTTGACGTGCTGGTGAAGGGACCCGGGGCAGGACGCGAGTCCGCCATCCGCGCCCTTCAGCAGACGGCGGGGCTCGAAGTGAAGTCGATCCGCGACGTGACGCCGATCCCGCACAACGGCTGCCGTCCCCCGAAGCGGCGGCGCGTGTAGGCGTCGGCGAAGCAGCAAGGAGGTCCGGAAGTAATGGCACGCTATGTTGGTTCCGTCTGCCGGTTGTGCCGGCGCGAGGGAATGAAGCTGTTCCTGAAGGGGGAGCGCTGCTACCAGCAGAAATGCGCCGTCGAGCGGCGCAATGTCCCGCCCGGACACCATGGCAAGGGACGGAAGGCGAAGTTGCAGGGCTACGGCCTGCAGCTTCGGGAGAAGCAGCGCGTCAAGCGCATGTACGGGGTCCTCGAGAGGCAGTTCCGTCGCTACTTCCACGAAGCGGACCGCCGGCGGGGCATTACCGGCGAGACGTTGCTGCAACTGCTTGAGAGCCGTCTCGACAACGTCGTGTACCGGCTCGGGTTCGCGGTCTCGCGGCCGCAGGCGCGCCAGTTGGTCCGGCATGGGCACTTCCTGGTCAACGGCCATCGGGCGGACATTCCGTCGTATGGCCTGCGAGTGAGCGACACGGTGAGCATCAAGCCGTCGAGCAGCGACAACGCGGCGATCGCCTACGCGAGGGAAGAAGTGAAAGGCCGAGGCATTCCGGAATGGATCGAGCTGGACGCCGAAGGCACGTCGGGACGCCTCGTGGCGGTTCCGACGCGTGAACAACTGAACCTGCCGGTGCAGGAGCAGTTGATCGTGGAGCTGTACTCGAAGTAAACGGGCGTCACGCCTGAAAGGACTGCGCGCGATGTGGAAGGATTTTCAGCGGCCGAAGGTTCTGGAATGCGATGAAGACACAGGGCGGTACGGGCGATTCCATGCCCAGCCGTTCGAGCGTGGCTTCGGGACCACCATCGGCAACGCTCTCCGGCGCGTGCTGCTCTCGTCGATCGAGGGCGCCGCGGTGACCGCGGTGAAGATCGAGGGCGTGCTCCACGAATTCTCGCCAATCCGGGGAGTGGTCGAGGACGCGACCGATATCATCCTCAACCTCAAGCAGTTGCCGATCAAATTGCACTCCGACAGCGTCAAGACCCTCACGCTGAGCGCTGCCGGTCCCTGCAAGCTCACGGCGGGCGACATCAAGACCGATCAGGACGTGGAGGTCCTCGACAACGACATCCACATTGCCACCGTGGAGCGCGGCGGCTCCCTGGAGATGGAGTTGCGGATCAAGCGGGGGCGGGGCTATGTCTCCGCGGACCGGAATCTGGATTCCGATCTCGGGATCGGCTGGATCCCGGTCGACTCCGTGCATTCGCCCATCAAGAAGGTGAACTATGTCGTGGAGGCGGCCCGTCTCGGGCAGACGACGGACTACGACAAGCTGACCCTGGATGTCTGGACCGACGGCACGGTCAGCGCCCGCGATGCCGTGTCGTTCGGCGCAACGCTCGTGAAGGACCACCTCGACATCTTCATCGATCAGGACAATGTGCCGGTCGTCGGTGACGACGGGGCGGCGGAGGAGGCTGCCGGCAGCCAGGCGCTGGTCGAGGAGAACGAACACCTCGACAAGAGTGTCGAAGAGTTGGAACTCTCCGCCCGTTCGTACAACTGCCTCCGCAATGCCAACATCCAGACCGTCCGTGAACTGGTCGTGAAGACGCAGGAAGAACTGCTCGCGACCAAGAACTTCGGCCAGAAGTCGCTCTCGGAGATTGTCGAGATTCTGGCGACGATGGGCCTCGAACTCGGGATGACACTCGACAGTCCAGCCGCCACCGCTTCGACGTAGGGGTGGCGGTTGCGCCTGGCAGGGGAGCAGGAGTCAGCAGACCATGCGTCATCGTGTCGCACACCGGAAACTGGGCCGGGTGACGGAGCACCGGATCGCCCTGCTCCGCAACCAGGCGACGGCGCTGCTGCGCCATGAGCGGATCACCACGACGGTGGCCAAGGCAAAGGAGTTGCGGCCGTTCGTCGAGCGGCTGATTACGGTGGCCAAGCGGGGGCTGGCCGACGGCGCGAATACGCCTCGCGCGATTCATGCCCGGCGCCTGGTCCGGCGCGACGTCGCCGACACCGAGGTGGCGGCCAAGCTGTTCGAATCGCTCGCGCCCCGTTTCGCCGAGCGTCCCGGCGGCTACACCCGCGTGTTGCGCGTCGGGCGCCGCGTGGGGGACGACGCCGAGGTCGCGCAGATCGAGCTGATCGGCAGCGAGTACGACCCGGAACAGGACGAGCCGCAGGGAGACGATCAGAAGAAGGAAGCCGCGTCGTCCGAGGAGGGCGGCGGGCGCCTGCGCCGTGTCGCGCGCCGCCTCCGCGGCCGGGACGCGGGAGAAGCGGGGGCTTCCGGCCGCGAAGGCGGCGCCAGGGCGCAGACGAAGCGGACCCGCAAGAAGATTTAGCTTTAGCCCGCCAGCCGGCTGATCAGATCGAAGACCGGCAGATACATGGCGATGACGATGCCGCCGACGATCACGCCCATGACCGCGATCAGCACCGGTTCGAGGAGGGACGTCAGGCCGGTGACGTCGCGCTCCACCTCTGCCTCGTAGAAGTCCGCCACCTTCGAGAGAAGGGCGTCGAGCGCGCCCGTTGCCTCGCCCACGCCCACCATCTGGGTCACCATGGGCGGAAACACGCCGGTGTCGCGGAGCGGTGCGGCGACCGGCGATCCCTGCTCTATCGCCCCGCGCGTCTTCCGCACGGCGTCCGCGACGACCGCGTTGCCCGCGGCGCCGGCCGTGATGGAGAGGCCATCCAGGATCGGCACCCCGGCGCCGAGCAGCGTCGCGAGAGTCCGGCAGAAGCGAGCGACGGCCAGCTTGCGAAGCAGCGGACCGATGACGGGCAGGCGCAGTCCTGCTCCGTCGAGCGCGCGGCGGCCGCGCGGCGTGGCGTACCAACGCCTGCCCGTCCAGGTTGCGCCCGCGACGATGAGCACCAGGGCGGGCGCGACGACGGGCAGCGCTTCGCTCGCCGCGATCACGGCGCGAGTAGGCAACGGCAGCACGGCGCCCAGCCCGTCGAACAGCTCGGCGAAGGTCGGGATGACCTTCCAGAGTATGACGCCAACGACCGCCGCCGCGATCACCAGAACGGCGATCGGGTACATCATCGCCGCGCGCACCTGGCCCCTGAGGGCAACCGACTTCTCGATGCAGTCGGCCAAGCGTACCAACATGGCATGCAACACGCCTCCGGCTTCGCCGGCCGCCGCCATGCCGACGTACAGCTCGTCGAAGATCCGGGGACGCGCGGCGAGCGCGGCGGCAAACGACGCTCCACCTTCGACACTGTCGCGCAAGTCGACGAGCGCCTCGGCGAGAATCGGATCGCTCTCCTGCACGCCGAGGAGGTCGAGGCACTGCACGAGCGGGACACCGGCGCCCAGCATGACGGCAAGCTGGCGCGTGGCGATCGCAAGGCTCGTGGTGGAGACCGTGCGTCGGTGCGGCCACCCAATCCTCAACGCGGGCGCCTCCGCTCGAGCAGCGTCATCAACTCCTCGGGGTTAGGCGCATGGAGCAGTGCCGCGTCACGGCTGATCGCCCCACGGCGGCAGTGCGACACCAGCGCCTGGGTCATCGTCTGCATGCCCGCCGCCGCCCCCGCGGTCTGCATCGTCGAGTACGCCTGGTGAAGCCGGTCTTCGCGAATCAGGTTCCGGATGGCCGGTGTCGCGATCAACACTTCCGCCGCGCACAAGCGTCCCGCGCCGCTTGCAGCCGGCACGAGACGCTGACACACCACGCCTTCCAGCACCTGGCAGAGTTGTGTCCGCACCACGCCCTGCCGGTGGGCCGGGTAGAGATCGACGATGCGACTGACCGCCTGCACCGCCGAGCCGGTGTGCAGCGTGGCCAGCGTGAGGTGCCCCGTCTCGGCAATCCGGAGTGCCGCCTCGGCGGTCTCGAGGTCGCGCATCTCGCCGATCAGGACCACGTCGGGATCCTCTCGCAGGGCGGCCCGAAGGGCGGACGCAAAACTGGCCGTGTCGGCGTGCACCTCACGCTGCGTCACCACCGAGCGGCGGTGCGGATGGATGTACTCGATGGGATCCTCGATCGTCAGGATGTGGCCCGGTCGAGCCCGGTTGATTCGATCGATCATCGCGGCGAGCGTGGTGGTCTTTCCGCTGCCGGTAGGCCCGGTGACCAGCACCAGGCCGTGGGGCCGATCGGACAGATCCACCACCGCGGGCGGCAGCCCGAGCGTCGCGAAGTCCGGAATCCGATCCGGGATCAGCCGGTAGACTCCCGCCACGCAACCCCGCTGGCGGTAGATGTTGGCGCGGACGCGGGGGCCGCCGGCGGCCTGTGCGCTGCCGGGAAGGGCATAGTCGAGATCCGGGGCCGTCTCGAAGGCATGCCGCTGGGCCTGGGTCAGCCCGCTGTAGACCAACCGCTCGACGTCGCCGGGACTCAACGGCCCGAGGTCGTCCAGCGCCCGGAGCTCACCCTGCACCCGGATCCGCGGCGGCGTCCCTGCCGTCAGGTGGAGGTCCGAACCGCTCTGGGCGGCGGCGCGCTGCAGCAATCCGGCCAGCGTCGACTCCATCACTAACCCCCCGTTACACCAGCGTCTCGCGCCGCACTTCGTCGATGGTCGTGAGGCCGTCGGCGATCTTCTGCAGACCGCTCTCCCGCAACGTCACCATCCCTGCGGACACCGCCGCCTCGCGCAGGGCGCGCGCGGGCGCCCCGGCGAGAATCAATTCCCGTAGCGCATCGTTCAGTTCCATCACCTCGTACAGACCGATTCGCCCGCGGTAGCCGGTTCCGCCGCAGGCGTCACACCCCTTCCCGGCACGCGGCACCACGGCCGCTGCCCGGCCGGCGCCGAAGCCCAGCTCGGCCAGCACCGGCGGGCCGACCGGGGCGGCCTCCGCGCACTCTCCGCAGATGCGCCGGACGAGGCGTTGCGCGCAGATCAGATGGACGGAAGCGGCTACGAGGAACGGCTCGATTCCCATGTCCAGGAGGCGGTGGATCGCCCCCGGCGCGTCGTTCGTATGGAGCGTAGACAGCACCAGGTGGCCGGTCAGCGCCGCCCGTACCGCGATGGCGGCCGTCTCGCCGTCGCGGATTTCTCCCACCAGGATCACGTTGGGGTCCTGCCGGAGGAAGGCTCTCAGCGCCGCGGCAAAGCTCAGGCCGATTCCTTCACGGACCAGCAACTGATTGACGCCGTTGATGTTGAACTCGACCGGATCCTCGACCGTCATGATGTTCACGTCGGGTGTGTTGAGCCTCGCCATCGCGGAGTAGAGCGTGCTGGTCTTACCGCTTCCGGTCGGCCCCGTTGCGAGCACCATGCCCCACGGTTTCCGGATGCTCGCCTCGAAACGGTGGAGCGAACGCTCTTCGAAGCCGAGTTGGGTCATGTCGCGCTGCAGCCGAGCCCGGTCGAGGATCCGCAGCACGATCTTCTCGCCGAAGAGCGTCGGCAGGCTGGAAACGCGCAGGTCGATCGTACGTGGCGTTCCGTGATCGGCGCCCCCCCGGTGGCGCAACCGGATCCGGCCGTCCTGCGGCAGCCGCTTCTCGGCGATGTCGAGCCTCGCCATCACCTTGAGGCGGGAAACGATCGCGTCGCGCAGACCGACGCCCGGCGCCACAACCGGGTGCAGGACACCGTCGATCCGGAACCTGATGCGGAACTCGCCGTCGTACGGCTCGACATGGATGTCGCTCGCGCCGCGATCGATCGCGGATGCAATCAATTCGTCCACGAGGCGAACCGCCGGGGGCTCCTCGCGGGGCGCCGCTGTCCCGGCGCCTTCCGACTCGTTGCCCGGCGCCGGCTCCCGCGCCGCCTCGCGCTCCGGCTCGCGCGACACGGCTTCCGGACCGTAGTAGCGGGCGAGCGCCGCCTCCATGGCCCGGGGCGATGCGACGACCGGCGCCAGCCGGCAACTGGTCAGAAAGGCGAGGTCATCGAGCGCCGCGACGTTGCGCGGGTCGGACATCGCGACCGTCAGGGTCGAGCCGGCACGGTGGATCGGCACAACCTGGTATCGCCTCGCCGTCTCGGGGGAGATCAGCTCGACAACCCCGGGCTCGATCTCGAATCGCGCGAGGTCGATCGAGGGCAGGCCGTAGCGAGCGCTCAGCGCAAGCGTCGGGTCTCCTTCAGGCGCCGAGGGGGCGGAGCGCTCGGGCAAGAAACTGCCAGGAACCTTCAGGGTGGGGGTTTGAAGGCAGCAGTTCCTTCAGGCTATCCGCAGACGGCGCACGGGTCAAGTCCCGAAGGTCAGCCGACCAGCACGGCGGCGGCGACCACCGTGGTCCAGAGCCCTTCCCGGTTGCCGACCGCGGCCTGCGTAATATTCCTGGTGCGAACGATCTTGTCGGACAGGCGCCAGACTTCCTTGTTCTCGTCCCAGCTCTTCTCCTGATCGAACTTCAATCCGAGGGTGGTGGCGAGCATCTCCGCGGCCAGATCCTCGGCGTAATCGCCGGCCTGGGAGGCGTCCTCGCCATGGCTGTGATGTTCCGACAGGTAGCCGTACAGCGTCTTGTCGCGCGGGATCGCAACGCCGATCGTGGCGGCGATTCGCCGGTGCGGCTCGCGGGTCGCCGCTTCCGACATCACGACGAACGTAACCTGCCCCGGCTGCAGCCGCTTCATTCCTTCCGCGCGCGAGATGATCTTGCAGCCGGGCGGAAAGATGCTCGATACGCGCACCAGGTTGCAGGCCGCAATGCCCGCCGTCCGGAGCGCCGCCTCGAAAGACGTGAGCTTCTCCCGGTGCGTGCCGGCGCCCTTGGTGAAGAAGATCTCCCGCGGGACGAAGCCCAACATTTCTTGTCAGCGGCCGGCGAACAGGCCCGGCCGAAAAACGCCGAATGCTATGGCGGCCGGTCGTGGCGAGTCAAGGCAACGGGCGGTATAGTGAGCCTCCGGGCCGGCGTCGAGGGAGGCCAGCCAGTGGAATCCGGTACGGAAGAGACCAGTACGGCGCAAATCGGGCTGGCAGCGCGGTTCTTCGGTGTGGTCTTCTCTCCGCAGACCACCTTCGAACGGGTGGCCGCCGACCCCCGTTGGGTAGGCATCCTCGTTCTCAGCGTCGGCCTGTTCACCCTGGTGACCACCACGCTCGTGAGCACCGACGTCATCCAGCGCGGCATTCTCGATCAACAAGTCGCCTCCATGGAGGCATTCGGCGTCGACGTGACCGACGAGATCTACGTGCAGATGGAACGGCAGATGCAGATGACGCCGCTCTACACCGGGGTCTCGATGCTCATCAGCGTGCCAGTCGGCTGCCTGATCCTGGCGGGAGTCCTGTACATCGCCGGTTACGGCCTGGTCGGCCCGCGCGCTACCTTTCAGCAAACGTTCGCCGTGGTCGTTCATGCGGGGGTCATCTTCGTCGTGACGCAGTGGTTCGCGGCGCCGCTCAACTATTTCCGGGAGGCGGTCGATTCCCCCACCACGCTCGCGGCGTTCGCACCGATGCTCGAAACCGGAACGTTCCTCCTCAACCTGCTGAGCGCCATCGACCTGGTTCATGTCTGGTGGTTGATGGTGCTCGCGATCGGACTCGGCGTCCTCTGGAAGCGTGGAACCGCCGGCATCGCGGCGACGCTCTACGCCCTGCAGGCGGCCCTAGCCGTGGCGTTCGCGACGGTCCGGACCAGCATCGGTTTCTGAACGCCGGCGCAACGGGCGGGCAGGATGATCGGGAACAACCCGTCCCGGAGTGGCGTATCTATCAGACAGACCGCCACCGTCCGATGGACGGCGGCCCAGAGGCAGTACAATTATTGGTTTGGGATGCAAAAGCGAATTCTGATCGGCCTCGCAATCGTGGTGGTCGGCGCCGCGCTCGTCGCCGCCAACCTCTGGTTCCGGAGGAGCACCGCGCCGGACGTGGATGTCGAGATGATCGAGCGTCGCGGCCTCACCGCGATTGTTTCGGCGCCAGGCACTATTCAGCCCCAGTTGCTGGTCGAGATGTCGGCCAGCACCATGGGGCGCGTCACGCGCCTCGCGGTCGAAGAAGGAGACGCGGTCGCCGCCGGCCAGTTCCTCCTGGAGATCGACCCGGAAAACCTGCAGGCACTGGTCAATCGGGGCGAGGCGGCCCTGGAAGCGACCCGTGCGGCGTATCGCCAGGCGCAGGTGGCGGTCGAGACCGCGACCGTCAACCTGGGACTCGCCCGCGAGAGTCTGGATCGGCAGGCGGAACTGTGGGATCTCCGGCTGGTCGCGCGAGAGGTGTACGAGCAGGCGGAGGCGGATGTCCAGGTGCGCGAGACCGAGCTGCGCCAGCGGGAAGTGGAAGTGGAAGCGGCCATGGAACGGATCCGCCAGGAAGATGCGGCCCTCGCGAGTGCGCGCTACGACCTGACGCAGGTAACGATCACATCGCCGATCGACGGCATCGTCACCCGCCGCAACATCGATGAAGGCGAGACGGTGGTGATCGGCACGATGAACAACCCGGGCACCGTGCTCCTCGAGATCGCCGACTTCTCGGTGCTGGAGGCGGAGATCGAGGTGGACGAGACCGACATTCCGTCCATCGAGCTGGGTCAGCAGGCGGAAATCACGATCGACGCGCTACCGGACAAGGTCTGGACCGGCACCGTGACCGAGATTGGCAACAGTCCCATTCAGCAGGCCGGCGCCGCCACGCAGGACGCGACCAACTTCCTCGTGGTGGTCACGCTCAACGAGAACATCCCCAACGTCCGTCCCGGGTTCACCTGCACGGCGGAGATCACCACGGCAACCCGTGATGGGGCCATCGCCGTGCCGATCCAGTCGACCACGGTGCGCGAGATGGACATCGATGCCCAGGGCAACATCGTCCGGCGGACGGACGGCGACGAGCCGGGCGGCGGCATCCGTTTCCCCTGGGCAACCGACGCGGAGGCCGAGCCCGTGGCCGCCGGCTTCGCCACCGACACGGAAGAGCTCGAAGGGGTCTTCGCCGTACGCCAGGGGCGTGCGGTGTTCACGCCGGTCGAAACGGGCATTGCCGGCGACCGCTACTTCGAGGCGTTGAGCGGCCTTGCCGAGGGGGACGAAGTCATCACCGGGCCGTTCGAGGTCGTGCGCAACCTGGAAGACGGCGACCCGGTGCAGGCGAATGAGCCCGACGCTGATCGGTGAGATGGTCAGGATCGCGCTGAGCGCGATCTGGGCCAACAAGCTCCGCTCCTTCCTGACGATTCTCGGCAACATCGTCGCCATCTCGTCGATCATCACCCTCGTCTCGCTCATCCAGGGGATTACCGACGAGGTGACCGACGTCATCCTCTCCGAAGTGGGAGCGGACGCCTTCATGATCGACCGGCGCGGCATCATCCGGAGCGAGGAGGAGTTCGAACGGTCGCGGGGCAATCCGCTCATCACGATGGACGACGCGGACGCCATCCGCCGATTCGCCGCGGACGTCAATGCCGTGATGGTTCAGGCCCAGCGCAACGGGGAAGTGCGTTACCGCAACCGGCTTCTGGAGCAGGTTTCCATACAGGGAGTGACCGACGAGTTCGTAGACTTCTCCACCTTCAATGCGGATGTCGGCCGCCTGATGACGCCGACGGAAGTCCAGCGCCGGCGCAACGTGACGGTGCTCGGCGCGGAAACGGCGGAGCGGCTGTTCGAGACCCTGGACCCCATCGACCGCGAGATCCGGATTCAGGGAGTGCCGTTCCGCGTCGTCGGCGTCAGCCGTCCGGTGGGATCCACATTCGGCGTCTCGCAGGATGAGTTCGCGATCATTCCCCTGGGGGCCTACCGGCGCCTGTTCGGCACCCGATCGTCTCTCGGCATCCGCGTGCAACCGGTCGATCCGAACCGGATAGACTCGGCGATCGGCGAGGCCACGGTTGCGCTCCGGATCGAGCGCCGGCTCCGGCCGGACGAAGAAGACAACTTCGGCATAATCACCTCCGACACCGCTCTGGGTCTCTTTCAGCAGGCAACCACCGGCATCTTTTCCGTGCTCGTGGGCGTCGTCGGCCTCGCGATGGTGGTCGCCGGCATCGTCATCATGAACATCATGTTGATGGCGGTGTCGGAACGGACCAAGGAGATAGGCCTGCGCAAGGCTCTCGGGGCGCGCCGCCGGGACGTCATGTGGCAGATGCTGTCCGAGTCGGTCGTACTCGCCCTCGCCGGCGGTGTAGCCGGCACCATGCTGGGCGCCGCGGCGGCGCTGGCGATCGACCGCTTCGCCCCGGTTCCCGCGACGGTGCATCTGTGGTCGGTGTTGCTGGCGATCACGCTGACCGGCCTGGTGGGACTTTTCTTCGGGCTATACCCTGCCGCGCGCGCCGCCGCTCTCGATCCGATCGATGCTCTCGGGCGCTCCGACTGACGGCGCGGCGCCAGCCACCAGGGACAGACGATGCGCACCTCGCTGCTGAACGAGATCGTCATGATGGCGGCGGGAACGATCCGGACGCAGAAGATGCGCTCCGGACTCACGATTCTCGGGATCGTCATCGGCATCACGTCGATGGTGGGCATGACGTCGCTCATCCTCGGCTTCGACGAGACACTGCGCGACAGCATCCGCGAGCTGGGACCCGACACGATTTTCGTGGCGCAGTTTTCCGGCCTGAGCCTGATGTCCGGGGCGGAGTTCCAGGAACTGCTGGAACGGCCGACGCTGACGCCGGCCGATGCGCGCGCCATCGAGCGCCAGGCTCCCGAGACGGTTGCCCGCGCCACGATCTCGATAGGTGAAGGAGGCCCGGGGTCGGTCCGCTCGCGCGTCTCGTACGATGGGGAGCAGACGCTTCCGCTGGCGATCATCGGCTCCACGCACGACTATCCGGACGTCTTCAGCCTGACGATGGACGCCGGACGCTTCTTCACGGAGGGGGAAGTGAGCCACCGGCGCCGTGTCGTCGTCCTGGGCCAGGGGCCGTACGAAGCGCTCTTTCCGAACGTCGACCCGCTCGGCAAGACGGTTCGGATCGAGGACCAGCCGTACACCGTGATCGGCATCATCGGCCCGCGCGCCAGCTTCGGCGGAATGGACGCGGGCCAGGACGACCTGGCCGTCATTCCGTACAGCGCCTACCAGCAGCAGTACGGCCTGCGCCTCGAGCGCTCACGGCGCGGGCGGCTGCAGAACCTGCTGATCGCGGTGATACCGCGCGACGGGGTGGCGCGCGATACGGCCATGCGCGACGTGACCGAAGTGATGCGCATCCGGCACGGCCTGCGGCTGGACGAGCCGAACGACTTCGATCTCATCACGCAGGATGCCGCCCTCCGACTCTGGGAGCAGGTGAGCAGCGCGGTCTTTCTCGCGCTCGTCTCCATCTCGTCGATCGCCCTGATGGTGGGCGGGATCGGCGTGATGGCGATCATGACCATATCGGTCAAGGAACGGACGCGCGAGATCGGCACTCGGAAGGCAATCGGCGCCCGCCGGCGGGAAATCCTCTGGCAGTTCCTCCTCGAGGCGGTATTCCTGACGGCAATCGGCGGGGTGCTGGGCATCCTGTTCGGTAGCGCCATCGGCGTCGGGGTGAACTACGCAACCGGGTTTCCGGTCGCCCTGCCCTGGTGGTCGTTCGCACTGGGAATCAGCTTCTCGGCAAGCGTCGGAATTGTCTTCGGCATCGTGCCCGCGATTCGGGCCTCCGGCCTCGACCCGATCGAGGCGCTCCGCTACGAATAGCCGCCGGGCAGCCGCGCGGGGCGCCCGCCACGGCAAGATCGGATACTATGCCCGTTTCGCCCGGTTCCGCGGGCGCCGCAGGCAGGAGGAAGGGCAACGATGAAAGTCTACGGCGGATCGGACATCCGCAATGTCGCCGTGGTGGGCCACAGCGGCTCCGGCAAGACCCAGTTGATCTCGGCGATGCTGTTCGACGCGAAGGCTGTCAACCGCCTGGGATCCGTCGACGAGGGCAACACGGTTACGGACTTCGACGAAGAAGAAGTGGCGCGCAAACACACGCTGTCGTCCGCCACGGCCTACGTCGAGTGGCGCGGTACGAAGATCAACCTGATTGACACCCCCGGCATTGGCAACTTCCTGAGCGACACGCGCGCCGCGCTGCGGGTGGCGGACGCCGCCGTTGTCGTCGTCGACGCCGTAGCCGGTGTCGAGGTACAGACGGAGAAGGTGTGGAGCATTGCGCAGGAGTTCGACCTCCCCTGTCTAGTGGTCCTCAACCTGCTCGACCGCGAGCGCGCCAGCCAGGAAAGGGCTCTCGAATCGCTGCAGGGGGCTTTCGGCCGGGAAGTCGTGCCGGTGCAGTTGCCGATCGGATCGGAGAGGAGTTTCAGCGGCGTGGTCGATCTGATCCGTGCCCGCGCCCGCACCTTCGCACCGGGCGGCAACGGCGCGGCGTCGGACGAAGACGTGCCCGGCGAACTGGCTGATGCGGCGGAAGGCGCGCGCGAAGCGCTCATCGAGATGGTGGCCGAGGCGGACGAAGAGTTGATGGAGAAGTTCTTCGAGGAGGGAACCCTCGATCAGGCCGATCTCGAAGGCGGGCTGCGCGACGCGGCGCGCACGCGCCGGATCTTCCCGCTGGTCTGCACCTCCGCGCAGGCGAACATCGGCATTCCGCTGCTGCTCGACGCGATGCGGGCCTACGTGCCGCCAGCCGACGAGCGCCCGATACCTGCGGCGCCGGCGGAAGACGGAGGCGACCCGGCCACCTACGACTCGAGTGACAGCGCCTCTCCGGCACTCTTCGTATGGAAGACGGTCGCCGACCGCCACGCGGGACGGATCACGCTGTTCCGCGTCGCGGCTGGGACGCTGAAGGCGGATTCCTCCCTGCACAACGTGACGCAGGACACGGCCGAGCGTCTCGGTGCGGTTGGCGTACGGCAGGGCGCTGCCCAAACCGGCGTGGCCGAGCTGCGAGCCGGCGACCTGGGCGCGGTGGCGAAGCTGAAGGTGACACAGACCGGCGACACGCTCGCCGCCAAGGGAACCGCTCTCCGGTTCCCGCCAATCGACTTCGCCGCGCCCGTCCTGTCCTACGCCATCGAGCCGAAGAGCCGGGGCGACGAGGAGAGGATCAGCGGCGCCCTGCAGCGGCTGCACGAGGAGGATCCGACCATCCAGTTCACGCGCGATCCCCAGACGCGGCAGTTGCTGCTGGCCGGCCAGGGGCAGTTGCATATCGAAGTGACCGTCGCCAAGTTGAAGAGCCGTTTCGGCGTCGAGGTCAATGTCAAGCTGCCGCGCATCCCGTATCGCGAGACGATCACCGCGGCGACCGACGCGCACGGCCGTCACAAGAAGCAGTCGGGCGGCCACGGCCAGTTCGGCGACTGCAAGATCAAGGTGGAGCCGCTGCCGCGCGGCGAGGACTTCACGTTCGTCGACGAAATCTTCGGCGGATCGATTCCTCAACAGTTCCGTCCGGCGGTCGAGAAGGGTATCCAGGAGGCGCGCGGGAAGGGCTATCTCGCCGGCTATCCGATGGTGGACTTCAAGGTGACGCTGACCGACGGGCAGTTCCATTCGGTCGACTCGAACGAGATGTCGTTCAAGATGGCGGGCCGCCTTGCCTTCCGGGATGCCATGGAGCGCGCCCGCCCGACGCTGCTAGAGCCCGTGATGAACGTCGAGGTGTACGCGCCAAACGACTTCGCGGGCGACCTGATGGGCGACCTGAACGGCCGCCGCGGACGGATTGGCGGTATGGAAACGCGGGGCGCCTCAACCCTGATCAAGGCGCAGGTGCCGATGGCGGAGATGCTCACGTACGAGCAGCAGCTCACGTCCGCCACCGGCGGCCGCGGCAGCTACCACATGGAGTTCTCGCACTACGAGGAAGTCCCGACGCACCTGCACGCCAAGATAGTCGCCGACGCAAAGGCGGAGGGCGACGACTCGAGGGCCGAGGAGTAACGGGCGGCCGGTCCGGGGCGGGGGCGCGAGTGTACAACCTGCTGAGAGCACCATCTTGCCGTACTGCGTGACTGTCACGACCGTCGTGTCGTGCAGCACGCCGCCGGTCCAGTTGATGACGCCCGGCTACGCAGCCGCCAAATAGAGACGGAAGCCAGCGGTCTGCGCCGTGGCTCATCGGGGTATAGTTGGCATTCCGATTGCTTTCGTGACCGGAGGATGGCGCGGCGGCGCGGAAACCCTTCGGAATGCCGTCGAGTGGAGGCAGCAATGACCGGGACGGAGCGAGAAACTGAACGCGGCAGGGCCGTAGAGCGCGGCTTCACGCTGATCGAACTGCTGATCGTGGTGGCGATCATCGGCATCATCGCCGCCATCGCGGCGCCCGGACTGCTTCGTGCGCGGATGGCCGGGAACGAGGCGTCGGCCATTGGTTCGCTCAGGGCCATCAACAGCGCGCAGTCGACCTATGCGGCCAGTTGCGGCAACGGCTTCTACGCGCCGACGCTCGCCAATCTGGCTACCGCTCCGACGGTGGGCGGTGGCGATGGATTCATCGGCACCGACCTGTCGGCGGATCCGTCGATCAAGAGTGGCTACACGATTTCGATGACGGCCGGCGCGGCCGCGACCGGCGCGCCGGTCTCCTGCAACGGGGGGGCGGTCGTCTCCACCTACTTCGTCGGCGCCAACCCGAACCCCGGAGGTGGCGTGCGCTTCTTCGGGACGAATCAGGGAGGGACCATCTACCAGGCCACCGCACAGATGCCGGTGACGCAGAATGGCGCGCCCACCGGCGCAGCGCCGATTCAGTAGAACTCTCGGAGACGGCGCAATCCAGGTTGCACTCCCGGGCGCGGCGAGGGGCGACAGACGGGCGGCGCACACCCGCAGGCAGGTGACTGGAGTGGTCGCCGGCGCGTGTGCAACGGAGGTTGACATGACCGGACGCGCACGAACCTGGCTGTTACTTTTTGCGTTTGCCGGATTGGGGGCGTCGCTCGCTTCCACCTGGGTGCATCTCCAGATCCTGCTCGATCCGTTCTACACGAGCGTTTGCGACGTGAACGCGACGGTGAGCTGCTCGCAGGTATACGAGAGCCGGTACGGAAGCATCTTCGGCGTCCCGGTCGCCCTCGGCGGAGTGATCTGGTTCGCAGGTACGTTGTTGCTCGCCTGGGCCGGCGCGCGCGCACCCGCGGAGTCGGCAGAGAATGTGGCTGGCTACCTCCTCACCTGGTCCACGGTCGGTCTCGCGGTGGCGATGTACCTTGCCTACGCCTCGTTCTTCGTCCTCGGGATGATCTGTCTCTTCTGTGTCGCGGTGTACGTCAGCGTGATCGGCGTGTTCGTGCTGGCTGGCAGCGCGCCGGCGACTCCCGCGCTGAAACTGGCCGGCGCGGCGCCGGGCGACCTGCTGTTGCTGGCGCGGAGCCCGGTCGGTCTCGTGGTCGCGATTGCCTTCGTCGCCGGCTCGCTCGGGGCGCCCCTCTGGTTCAACAGCCTGTCCAGGGCGGACGCGATGGCGGCCCTCGACGAGTTGCCCGTGGAGGCCGGCGGGGGCGCGGCGGCGGATGAGGCTCCGCTCCTCCTCTCGGAGGAAGAGCAGCAGACCGAGTTCGAGCGCTATTGGTCGGCCGAGCCGCGGATAGAGATCGATCTCCCGCCCGACGCGGCAGCGGCGGCGGCGGGCGCCGACGTCCTGGTCCTGAAGTTCAACGACTACCAGTGTCCCGCCTGCGCCAATGGGCACCGCCTCTACGGACCGGTCTTCGCCAAGTACGCCTCGTCCCATCCGGGACAGGTGGTGGAAGTGAATCTCGACTTTCCGCTCGATCCGTCGTGCAACGACAGTGCGCCCCGGGGGCAGCACTTCGGCGCGTGCGCGGCGGCGGTCGCGGTTCGCGTGGCGGCGGCCGCGGGAGACGATCTCGGTACCGAGATGGAGGATTGGCTCTACAACAATCAGCCGGGTCTGTCGCGGGCGGCGGTGACCGAGGCGATTGCGGGCATTGCGGGGATCGATCAGGCCGCCTACGACGCCGCGTACGAGGAGACGGTCCGCGCGGTTCAGGCAGACATTGCAGTGGGTGTGGGGCTCCCGGTCGAAGCGACGCCCACTTACGTCATCAACGGCGTCGTCGTCGACGGAATGCTCGCGCCTCGCTTCTTCGACGCGGCGATCGCGTACGAGCTGGAGCGCGCGGCCGCCGCCCAGTAGCGTGCCACCGGCGCCGCTCGCGGCCCTGCTGCTGATCCTGGGCGGCCTCGCCGCAGGCAGCTTTCTGACGGTCTGCATCCAACGGCTGCCGCGCCGCGAGTCGGTAATCGCGCCGCGATCGCGGTGTTACGCCTGCGGGCGCCGGATCCGGTGGCGCGACAACGTTCCGATCGTCGGGTATCTCCGGTTGCGCGGGCGCTGCCGCGACTGTGGTGCGCCGATCGGCGCGATGTATCCGGCGGTGGAGATCGCGACGCCGGTTCTCTTCCTGCTGCAGTACTTTCTCGTCGGCTCCGGGCCGTTGCTGGCGTCACGCCTCGTCTTTACCTGCATGTTGATCGTGCTGTTCGCCACCGACCTGCGCCACCGCCTGCTACAGGACGTGATCACGATCCGCGGGACCGTTGCCGGCATCGTTGCCGCGATCTGGCTGCCGCCCGGCTGGGTGGACGCGCTCCTCGGCGCCCTGGGGGGAGCGGTGCTGCTCGTCGTGATCCGTGAGGTGTACTGGCGGATTCGGGGTCATGAAGGGCTGGGCTACGGTGACGCCAAGATGCTTGGGCTCGTCGGCGCCTTTCTGGGCTGGCGGTTGATGCTGGTCAGTGCGGTGCTGGCGTTCGTGCTCGGAGCGGCGGTCGGCCTGGCTCTGATACTGGCCGGTCGCGCCGGCCCGCGGACCGCCTTGCCGTTCGGGTCGTTTCTTGCTGTCGCGACGGTCATCGCAATGGTGGCCGGCGATCAGATCGTCGCGTGGTATCTCGGCTTCTACTAAGCCCGCCGTGAGCCCACCGTGAACCCGCCTGAGTCGGCCGGTGAACGCGGGCGGCCATGGCACGCGGCTTGCAAACCTCAACCACAGGGTGCGCGGTGAAGCGGGTCATGTGCTGGTCGAGGCGCTGGTCGCGTCGGCGGTGGTTATAGCGCTGGCGGCCGGCGTGGCCCAGGTGGCGGCGATGAGCGCCGCGTCGGTTCGGGCCGGAGCCGCCCAGGGAACGGCGTTCTTCCTGGCCACACAGAAGCTGGAGCAACTCGCCTCGCTTGCGTGGACCTACGACGCCTTGTTGCAACCGGTTTCGGACGTCACCGCGGACCTCTCGCTGGATCCGCCGGCGCCGACTGGCCGGGGGTTGCTGCCCTCCGGGCCGATCGGCGGGGCGGTTGCCGGCTACATCGACTACGTCGATCGTGACGGCGCCTGGATCGGTTCCGGCCCGGGTCCGCCGGCCGGGACGGCGTTCGTTCGGCACTGGTCGGTCTCGCCGGTCCCGTCCGCCGGCCCTGACGCATTGCTCCTGCAGGTGGCGGTGACCGCGGCCAGTCTGCGGGGCGGAGCCGGCGGAACGACGGTGCGGCCCGGGGATCCCGGCGTTACCTGGCTTGCCACGGTGCGAGTCCGCGAGTGAAGGCGCGATGCTGATCGAACTGCTCATCTCCACCGCCATCGTTCTGGGTCTGCTCGGGGTGGTTGCGGGCCTGCTCGATCCTTCCGGCGGTGTTCTCGCGGTGCAGTCGCAGGCGGCTGACGTGCAGCAGCGGCAGCGCGCGGCGCTGAATGAGCTGCACCGCGACCTGTTGGCCGCCGGTAGCGGTCCGCACCCGGGGATGATGGGAACGGTGGCCCATCTGCTGCCGGCGGTGACGCCGGCGCTCCGGGGACAGGGGGCGCCGGGCGTGACCGGGACGGATCGTCTTTCCGTTGTCTACGCACGATCGGCCGACTCGGGCGCGCGTCTGGCCACGCCGCTGCCCGGCGCCGGCGGAGGTGTCACCGTAACGCCGGACGTGGCCTGCCGCGCCATACCGTGCGGTCTGACGCAGAGTGGCGGCGGGTTGGCAATGGTCTACGACGACGCCGGGCGGTCCGGCCTGTTTCGCATCACGGCTCGGTCCGGGGCCAACGTGGAATTGATCCATGCCGGGCAGGGTTCGTCCGGCGCGACGTTCGCCCCGGGCGCGCGGATCGTCCCGGTACGCATTCGCGGCTACTACCACGACGCGGTTCAAGGGCAACTCAGGCTCCACAATGGCGCCGGCACGGATCGGCCGGCGATCGAGGGCGTGGTTCGTTTCGGCGTCCGGTTCTATGGTGTCGATCAGGCGGCGCCGCCACCGGCGATTACTGTTCCCGCGGGACCGCTGCCCCCCCTGCCCGGCATGCCGCCGCTCCCTCCCGTCGCGCTCATGGCGCCCTGTCTTGCCGCCGCGGTGATGGGTGGCGCGCCGCCGGCATCGTGGACGGCGCCCATTGACCTCGGGCAACTGACCGACGGGCCATGGTGTGGAGGAGGTGCGGCGGTGGACGTCGATCTCTTCCGGATCCGGCGCATCCGGGTGGAGTTGACGCTTCGCGTGATAGACGACGCCTGGCGGCAGGCGCCGCCGGGGAATGTGGGGCCGAGCCGGTCCGTGAGCGTCCGGGATGTTGCGGCGGCGCTCGACGTCACGCCGCGCGCCCTTGCAAACTGGTAGTCCGGCCAATGAGGAGCGGCGGCGAGGGAGGCGCGGCGCTTGTGATCGCGCTCTTGCTGGGCCTGCTGCTGGTAGGGCTGACCGCCGCGCTCGTCCCGCTGTCGACGATCGAAACGGAGGTCGTGGCGAACCACCGGCGCGCGATGGAGGGATCGTACGCCGCCGAAGCGGCCCTGGCGCTGGCCGCAACCGAACTGGGCGCCCTGCCGGACTGGAGCCCCGTGCTGGGAGGTTCCGTCCGTTCGGCACACTGGGGGGCGTCGCTGGCTCCGACGATGCCGGATGGCCGGACGGTGGACCTGGCGGCCGTCGCCTCCCGGCTCGGCGCAAGCGGAGCGGGCGAGGACGACGCGGGACGGGGCCTCGCGTGGACGCTCTATGCCCACGGCGATCTCGGGGCCTGGGTGGGTCTGCCGCCGCGATACGGACCCTGGCTCGTGGCGGTCTGGGTAGCCGATGACGCGGCGGATGCCGATGGCGACACGTCCCTCGACGCCAACGGCGCGGTGGCATTGCACGCCGCGGCGCACGGACCACGTGGAGCGAGCCGGGCGGTGCAGGCGACTCTCGTCCGTCAGGTAGCGACACCGCCACCGCCCGCCGCGCCGGTTACGCGGATCCGCTTGATCTCGCGGCGCGCCGTGCGTTGATGCTAGCCCGACCATCGTCGCCTGCGGCTCCGATGGCCGCCCAACCACGCCTATCTAGCAGACTGCACCGTTCCACGGCGCAGTCTGCTAGGCAGCGGTTCCGATTGCCTGCAGCGAGCGGCAGAATTCAGGTTCGGTCACGTTGTCGACAATCTCCGTCGCTCCGATCGCGGTGGGAAGAACCACATGCAGGCGGCCGCCGACTACCTTCTTGTCACGCCGCATCGTCTCCACGAGCTTCTGGGCGGACAGGTCGGCGATCGCAGGCAGGGGGCCCAGCCTCGCGATCAGGCCGGCCAGCGCCGCGCGGTCGGCTTCACTGAAGGAACCGCGTCGCACCGCCAGATCGGCGACCGCGAGCATGCCATAGGCGACCGCCTCACCGTGCCGGAAGCGGCGGTACCGTGTTACCGCCTCGATCGCATGCCCTGCGGTATGGCCGAAGTTCAGGATGCGACGCAGGCCCGCCTCGCGTTCGTCCTTGCCGACCACCTGCGCCTTGACTCGGCATGACGCGGTGATTAGCGGGACGATCGAACGGGTGTCGCGCCGGACGATGGTGTCGACATCCCGCTCGAGCCGCCGGAAAAGTCTGGTGTCGGCGATCACGCCGTACTTGATCACTTCGTACATTCCGGCACGGAACTCGCGGCGGGGCAGGGTGTCGAGCAGGAGTGGATCGATTACCACGGTGATGGGCTGGTGGAAGGCGCCGATCAGGTTCTTGCCAAGCGGATGGTTGACTCCCACCTTGCCGCCGATCGATGAGTCGACCTGCGCCAGGAGGGTCGTCGGTACATGCACGAGGCGGACACCGCGAAGCCACGTGGCGGCGGCGAACCCGGCCACATCCCCGACGACCCCGCCTCCGACGGCGACGACAATTGCCGATCGGTCTGCGGCGGCCCGCGCCAGTGCGTCATGAATGTGTCCGACGGTTCGGGGCGTCTTCGCCCGTTCGCCGTCCGGCATCAGGCAGTGGCCCGCCAACGGAAGCGCCGCGCTGATCGCCTCCCCGTGCGCCCGCCAGACGGTTGGGCTAGAGACGACAAACCGCGGACCGTCACCGCCCGCCTCCGCGATCCACCGGTCCAGATGCCGCACGGCGCCCGCCTCGACGCGAATCCGGTAGGCGCGTGACGCCGTGCCGACCCGAATCACTGCCGCGCGCATGGCGCGGTTAGGATACCCCGGCACCGGTCCGCAGAACGATCTACACTGGTCGGTCCCGCCAGCCGGGACGGACGACACCGCCGCTCAGACCGACGAGGACAACACCCAGATGGCGCCAAAGGAACAGGGATTCGTCACCGAGATCACCCCCCGGTCGGAGGATTTCTCCCGCTGGTACACCGACGTGATCCGCCGCGCCGAGCTGGCGGACTATTCGCCGGTGAAGGGCAACATGGTGATCCGGCCCTATGGCTACGCCATCTGGGAACTGCTTCAGGCGGCTCTCGACCGCCGTTTCAAAGCGACCGGACACGTCAACGCGTACTTCCCACTGTTCATTCCGGAGAGCCTGCTCAGGAAAGAGGCGGCGCACGTGGAGGGATTCGCTCCCGAGGTCGCGTGGGTCACCCAGGGGGGAAACGAACCGCTCGAGGAGCGCCTGGTTGTCCGTCCCACATCGGAGGCCATCATCGGGACGATGTATGCGAAGTGGGTGCAGTCGTGGCGCGACCTGCCAATCCTGATCAATCAGTGGTCCAACGCCGTCCGGTGGGAGAAGGTGACGCGGCTGTTTCTTCGCACCACCGAGTTCCTCTGGCAGGAGGGGCATACCGCTCACGAAACGGCGGAGGAGGCCGAGACGGAGGCGCGGCAGATGCTGGGCGTCTACCGGGAGTTTCTCGAGACCGAATTGGCCATGCCGGTGATGGACGGGCGGAAGACGGACAGCGAGAAGTTTGCCGGCGCCGTGCACACCTACTCGGTCGAAGCACTGATGGGCGACGGCCGCGCACTGCAGGCGGGAACGTCGCACAACCTCGGCCAGAACTTCGCGAAGGTGTTCGACATTACCTTTCAGGCGCGGGACAAGTCGGTGAAGCACGTCTGGCAGACATCGTGGGGCATGACTACTCGGCTGATCGGCGGTGTCGTGATGGTCCACGGCGATGACAGCGGGCTGATCCTGCCGCCGCGGATCGCGCCGCACCAGGTGGTGATCGTTCCTATCCCGCGCGGCAACTGGAAGGAGACCGTCCTTCCGTCAGTCGACCGGATCGCCGCTTCGCTTCGTGAAGAGGGGATTCGCGTCGTGGTTGACGACCGGGAGGAGTACAAGCCGGGCTGGAAGTTCTCGGAGTGGGAAATGCGCGGAGTGCCGCTGAGGGTGGAGATCGGTCCGCGCGACGTGGATCAATCGCAGGTGGTGGTGGTGCGACGCGACACGCGTGAGAAGGCCTCAGTGCCGATGGACGGGATCGCGGAGCACGTGGTGGATCTGCTCGAGCGCGTCCAGGACAATCTATTCGCCCGAGCCGTGGCGTTCCGCGACGCGCATACCATCCGGGCGGCAACCGGCGAGGAGTTCCACCGCCTGTTCGAGGGTAGACCGGGGTTTGTCGTCGCGCCGTGGTGTGGCAGCGTCGACTGCGAGGCTCGCATCAAGGCCGAGACGCAGGCGACCATCCGCAATCTGCCCCTCGAGCCGGTGGAGGCATCCGGTGACTGCGTCCAGTGCGGGCAGGCGGGGGTTACGGACGCCTGGTTCGCCAAGGCCTACTGACAGTCTGCTCCGTGAAACGGCGCAGACTGTCAGCAAGGCGCGGCTGGCTCTGTCTTCCTACTGCCGCTGCAGTGTTACGACCAGGGCGGCGCGCCGGTTCAGCCGGCGGGTCTCCTCCCGTGCGTTGTCGTGCAGCGGGCGCTCTTCGCCGTAGCTGATCGTTTGCAGCCGGCTGGCGTCGATGCCGCGGTCGGTCAGGTACGACTCCACCGCGTCCGCGCGCCGATCGCCCAGCGCCAGGTTGTACTCGTTGGTGCCGATGTTGCAGGTGTGGCCTTCGATCTGGATGGTGAAGTCCGGATCCTCCATCATCGCCTCGACCACTTCATTCAGCACGTCCAGCGCCATGGGTCGGAGCGTGTACCGGTCGAAGTCGAAGTGGACGTCCTCGAACATCCACTCGCGTTGCGGCGGAGGCGGCGCGGTCACCGTGATATTGGCGGTGTCGGAGGCGGAGCCGCCATTGCCGTCGGTCACCGTCACACTGACCGGGACGGACCCGGCGTCATCCGGCGCCTGCCAGGTCGTGGTGGCGCGATCGGTGCCGCCGGTGAACTGTCCCGCCGGCGCGTTCCATCGATAGGTCAACGCATCGCCGTCCGGGTCGGAGGCATCCGCCCGCAGGTTGACGGTCTCGTTCACCAGCACGTCGCACGGATCGCACGACACCGATACGGTGGGAGGTCGATTGGGTGGCGGCGGCGGCGGTGGCGGCGGCGGCGGCGTATAGACGGGCACCCCCGGGTGATAGCTCACGCGGAAGATCACGCCCAGGCGGTCGGCCTGGGGCTGTACTTGATTGACGGCGGCCCGCGACGCGTGACGCGCCGCCCAGGTGATGCCGCCGCCGAACCCAAGGCCTCGCCCCTGCACCTGCAGGCCCGCCACGACGTCGAGTGGCGACGTGGTCGGGAGAGACAGGCCGCTCATGCTCCCGTCGTGCGCCATCAGCGCCGAGCGCAGCGTGATCATGTCACCCATCGGAGCCGAGCCGAGCACCTCGCCGAACGCGCGCACCGGTCCGGAAATGGGCGCGCCTACGCCGACGCCGAAACGGAACCCGTTCGGGACGGTGACGCTATCGGGACTCCCGCGGAACTGGAAGTCGCCATGCAGCGCGACTTCGGCGTTGCCCGCAGCCTTGCTGACCACGAGGCCCGCGCCGCCGCCCAGCGCCCCGCCGGTGGTGCCGGCAGACTCGTTGCCCGTCGGCAGCCGCGCCCAGCCGCGCAGCGCCACGGCGGCCGGCGCCTGGGTACGTTCCGACATCAGGTTCACTTTCACTCCGACGACAACGTCGCCCACGGCGCTGCCGCTGAACGGGTCCGTGGCCAGCGGATAATCCAGCGGCAAGCTGCCGGCCGCGCCGGATCGGAAGAGGGGACGGACATCACGGTCGACCCGGGAAATGAACGGGATCGACGCGAACAATTCCGCCCTCCCCCCTATGCCGACCGCGAAAGTGCCAGCGGTGTTCTGGATGGCCGTGAAGCCCGCCTCGCGATTGAACGTGCTTTGCTGGCCGGACGCCGAAACGCTGCCGGCTGCCATCACTTCGGCGGTCGGAACGAACCAGAGACCGGTGTCACCGAGAAAGGTGACGCCTCCGGGTCTGGTGTTCGTTTCCTCCTGCGCGGCGGCAGGGCCGGCGAACAGCCCAATCGCGATGACCATCGCGGCTGCACGGAACCAGGAACGCCCTTGACCGGAACGGTGCCTAAGCAGGTGTTTCAACAAGTTATCCCTCACGTTGGTACACCCCGCGGGAGGGGTGTTTGGCTTGGATTGTACGACCTGCCATTCCGGCAAGTCAACGATTTTGCTCGCGGCCATCGGAGCCGCAGGCGGACGATGGTCGGGCCAGGTCGGGCTAGTCGTTCTCTTCCGTCCCCGCCCCGCGCTTGCGGAAGACCCAGGCGATGGCGATGCTCAGCACATAGAGGGCCAGCATCGGCCCCGCCATGAAGGTCATCGTTACCGGATCCGGCGTCGGCGTGATGACGGCGGCGACGATGAAGATCAGCAGGACGGCGTACTTGAAGTTCCGCAGCAGGAATGCCGGTGATGCCACCCCCATGCGGGCGAGAAAGAA
This sequence comes from uncultured Vicinamibacteraceae bacterium, assembly GCA_964636705.1. Lineage (GTDB taxonomy): Bacteria > Acidobacteriota > Vicinamibacteria > Vicinamibacterales > UBA8438 > VXRJ01. The sequence continues at coordinate 15,081 of CAZWUJ010000006.1, read as the reverse complement.
GACGACCGTCGGCATCTGAAAAACCACGCCGCAGGCGAGCACCAGCCGGACATACAAGGCGAAAGCCGGCTGTAGCCGCGGCATGAACGCTACGTACTCATCCGCGGCGCCGAAGCTGGCAAAGAAGCCCCAGGCCACCGGAAAGAGAATGTAGTGCCCGAAAACGACGCCGCCAACGAAAAACACGGTGGCAAGTGCGACGAATGGAATGGCGAACTTCTTCTCGTGCGCATAGAGTCCCGGCGCGATGAACAGCCAGAGTTGGGTCATCACTACGGGGGTCGCGAGTACGAGGCCCACCAGGGCCGCCATCTTCAGGCGGAGGAAGAACGCTTCGGTCGCATCGGTGTAGATGAGCGTGTCTCCCTCGGGCAGCACCGCGGCGAGCGGTTCCATGATGAAGTCGAAGATCGGGTCGATGAAACCGAGACAGATCAGCAGGCCGACGCCGAGGGCGATGAACGATCGGATCAGGCGCCGGCGCAACTCGTCGAGGTGGTCGAGGAACGACATCTTGCCGTCCGTCCCGTCGCCGTCGTCTTCGTCGGGCTCCGGCGCGGGCGGATCCGGTGGCGGGGGACCGCCCGGGTGCGCCGGCGCGGGCGGGGACGGCGGTGGGTTTCCCCCGTCCGGCACCCGGGATGCGGGCGCCGCGGGCGGCTCGGCCACGGCCGTCTCTGTTGCCGCGACCGGCGAAGGCGAACCGGTGGACGGCTCCGGTGAATCGGGCGGATCAGTCGCTGGCTGTCCGGGCGTCAGAACCTCAGCCATCGCGTGGCTGTCAGGCGCCCACGTCGGGCTCGGTCGGGTGGACGTCGGTGGGCGCCGCCGCCGGTGCGGCGGCGGCGGCCGGTGCTGGCCCGGCCGGACTGACTGCCGGCGCGGCGGCCGCCGCCGGTGCGGCGGGCGCTGACGCTGGCGTGCCGGATACCGCCGCGCCGGATCGCGGAGCGGCGGCAGGCTTCGGTCTCTGGCGCTCCTCGACCCGGATTTCCTCGTCAAGCGTGTTGCGGAGCTCGTTGGACGCGCGCCTGAATTCGCCCAGGCTCTTGCCGAGCGAACGGCCCAGTTCCGGCAGCTTGCGCGGACCGAAGACGATCAGCGCCACCACGAGGATGATGACCATCTCCCAGACGCCGATGGGCCCCATGCTTGTTGCTCCTTTGGCCGCCAGTTCGAACGGGCGGACCTCTGCCTTACGGCAATTAACGAGTATATGAACCGCCCCGGAGGAGGGTCAAGGCGCATTCAGTCCTCCGATCGGTCCGCCGACATTGCCGGATTCGGGCAGCTTTGGTAGCATCGCATCAGCCAATGCGCACCGCTGCATCCCTTTCCACTGGCGTCGTGGCTGTAGTCATGTTCGCCATCCTCGGCGGAGTCTTCGGCGGACAGACGCTCGCCCGCCAGGACGAGATGGCGCGACAGTTCGACGCGTTCGCGTCGGCCGTCGCCCTGATCGAAGCGAACTACGTCGACGAGGTGGACGTCGAGCAGCTTGTCTCTCGCGCCGTCGGCGGGATGCTGCAGACGCTCGATCCCCACTCCAGCTACATGGATGCCCGCTCCTATGCGCGGCTGCGAGAGCGTCAGGAGGGTCGCTACTACGGGCTCGGCATCTCCATCAATGTCATCAACGGGCGGATCACCATAATGAGTCTCTTCGAGGGCTCGCCCGCCTATCGCGCCGGTCTTCGGCGCGGCGATGTCATCGCGCGGATCGAAGGGGACAACGCCATCGGGATGAGCAGCGATCAGGCGGTAGGCCGCCTGCGCGGGCCGCGCGGCACGTCGGTCAACATTTCCGTCGAGCGCCCCGGCTACGACGAGTTGATCGACCTCGCGGTCGAGCGGGACGAGATCAACATCGCGACGATCGAGGCCGCGTTCATGGTGGATGACGAGACCGCGTACGTCCGCCTGGGCGACTTTGCCGAAACGAGCAACGAGGAGTTGACGCGGGCGTTGACGTCACTCCGCGCCGAAGGCTTCACCCGGCTGATGTTCGACCTGCGCGGCAATCCGGGCGGACCTCTCGATCAGGCGATCGCGGTGTCGAACCAGTTTCTGCCGAACGGCGACATGATCGTCTATACGCGAGGCCGCGTCGACAACTCGGATCAGGACTACTTCGCGAGGGAGGCCGGCGAGTACACGGAGCAACCGCTCATCGTGCTCGTGAATCGGAACAGCGCCAGCGCGTCAGAGATCGTGGCCGGTGCGGTTCAGGATCATGACCGCGGGCTGGTCGTGGGAGAGACCACGTTCGGCAAGGCGCTGGTGCAGTCGATCTTCCGCGTCAGCCATGGGGCGGGGCTCGCACTGACGACGGCGCGCTACTTCACGCCGAGCGGCCGAATGCTGCAGCGGCCGTGGGACGCCGCGTTCGACGCGTACCTCACCTACTCGCTGCGCGAGCCGGCAACACCGCTTCACCTGCCGGAAGACCGGAAGCTGACGGACGCCGGACGCGAAGTCTACAGCGGCGGCGGGGTGGAGCCGGACCACTTTCTGACCGGCCCGATCGCCGGCTTCGATCCGTCGCGCTTCGGTCGTTTGCTCTCGGCGCGCCGGGACTTCATCAGTTTCGCGCAGCGTTTTTCCGCCGCGGGCGACACGAAGGTCAGCGTTGAAGGGGCGGATCGCGTGGTGGTCGACCGCGGCTTCGCTATTGACGATGCGATGCTGGCCGACTTCAAGGCGCACGTCCAGGAGCGGGGCCTGACGGTCGACGAGGAAGCGTTCGCGGCGGATCTCGACTTCATCCGCGCCATGATCCACTACGAGATCGATACGGACCTGTTCGGCGAGATGGAGGCGCGTCGGCGGCTGTTCGACTACGACCCGCAGGCGCAATACGCGCTGACTCTGTTTGACGAGGCGGAGGCTCTCCTCCGGCTCGGCGACGCCGCGACGGCCGTCGCCGCCCAGTGATGCAAGCGGTGTTTCACGCGCCGCCCTCCCGTCCCTCCTGATGCGTCTGGCCCAGCTCGAAATCGACGGGTTCAAGAGTTTTCCTGAACGCGCGGCGCTGATCTTCGACGACGGGGTAACCGCCATCGTCGGCCCGAACGGTTGCGGCAAGAGCAACGTCATCGACGCCATCACCTGGGTGTTGGGCGAGCAGAGTGCGCGCAGCCTCCGGGGAGAGCGGATGGAGGACGTCATCTTCAGCGGCACCGACGGGCGTCGTCCCACTGCCACCGCCGAGGTGCGGATTCAGCTCGCTGACGTCACCGCGGCGCTGGCGTACGGGGCCGCCGCCCGCGTGCCGCCGGGCCGGGAGCCGAAACCGGGCGGCAACGGGAGCCCGGTTGCCGGTCTCGAGCTGGACTTCGAGAAGGAAGAAGGTCCCTTCATCGCGCGCGATGTCGAAGTAGGCCGCCGGCTGTACCGCTCAGGCGAGAGCGAGTACCTCATCGACGGTCGGGTCTGCCGCCTGCGAGACGTCCAGGACCTGCTGATGGACTCCGGTGTGGGCGTCAAGGCGTACGCGGTAATCGAGCAGGGGCGAATCGGCCAGATCCTGGGCTCGCGGCCGACGGAGCGGCGGCAGCTCCTCGAGGAGGCGGCCGGCGTCACCAAGTACAAGTCGCGCCGTCGTACCGCGGAACTGAAGCTGGAAGCGGCGCAGCAGAATCTCACCCGCGTGGACGACATCGTCTTCGAGGTGGAGAAGCAGCGCACAACGCTGCAACGGCAGGCGGCGAAAGCGCGGCGCTACCGCCGGCTGCGCGAAGAGCTCCGCCGCTGGCAGAAGGTATCGTTCGCACGGCGCAGCCGAGCGCTCCAGGGGGCCATCGAGGAGGCGTCGCGGCGCATGGAGCGGGCGTCGTCTCAGGCGCAGGTGGCGGAGGCGGCGCTGGCCGAGCAGGAAAACCGGCGCGAAAGGCTGCGCCTGGAGCTGGCAGAGGCGGAGCAGGCGGTGGCCGCGGCTCGCGAGACGGCTCACCTGCGGGAACTCGCGATCGAGCGCCACCAGCATCGCATCGAGTTCGACGGGCAGCGGGCAGCGGAGCTGGAGATCGAGCTGGCGGACGGCAAGGCGGCGCTCATCGCCCTCGAACAGCGTCTGTCACCGATGGAGATGGAGCTCGGGACGCAGCGCGAGGCGAACGGGAAGGCGCAGGCGGAACGGGACACGGCCCTGGAGCGGCTGGGCGGCGCGGAGAAGGCCCTGGCGGAGACGCAGCGGACGATCGAGAAGCATGAGAGCGATGTAGAGGCGGCGCGCAACGAGATGCTTGCCGCGAGCAGCGCCGCCACCGTGCTCCAGAACGTAGTGGACCAGGCGCTGGGGGGCTATGCGCGAATCGCGGAAGCGCTGGTCAGGCTGGACGCCGAAGGGACGGACGTGGTTGCGCAGACCGCCCGGGCGGCGGAGCAACGCGACGCGACGGAAGCAGCGGTTGCCGTCGTGCGGGATCGCGTCGAGGCGGCTCGCGCGCGGCGGACGGAAGCAGAGGCGGCGCTTGTTGCGGCCCGCCGCCGGATCGAAGAGGGGAACGCGGATCGGCGCGTGCGCGAGCAGGAGGTAGCGGCGCTGCGCGCGCGGATCGAGTCGCTGGCCGAGATCGAAACGGCACGCGCCGGCTATGGCGAGGGTGCTCGGGCGGTGTTGACGGCGGATGGGGCAATCGAGCACTACGGTGCGGTCGCGGATCACCTGGAAGTGACGGAGTCGAGGGAACGCGCCGTCGAGGCCTCGCTGGCCGAGCTGCTGCAGTTCGTTGTCGTGCCGTCGCGCGACGCCGCGTTGTCCGGTGTCGCGCTGGCCGCCTCGCAGGAGGCGGGCCGTTGCGGATTCCTCATTGCCGGTGCCGGCGAGTCCGGGGGCCCGGCAGGGTCGCCGGCGAAGCGCGCCACTGTGGCGCCCCCGCCCCCGCATGCGTCGCTCCGACCGTTGACCGATCTGGTGACGGTGACCGGGCCAGGCGCCCAGGTGGTCGGACGTCTGCTCTCCCGCCGGTGGTTGGCGCCGTCGATCCAGGACGCGGCCGCGGCGGCTGCGGTTACGAACGATCCGATCGTCACGCCGGATGGCATCGTCCTGCGGGGGGCGGATCGGATGGAGGGAGGCGGCGCTTGCGGGGCCAGGGGCCTGTTGACCGCGCGGCGTGAGATCAAGGGGTTGCGCGAGCGACTCCAGACGAGGGAAGCCGCATTGGACCGGCTCGTGGCGGAGTTGACGGCATGGGAGGCCGATGCGGGCCGTTGGAGCGATGCGGCAACCGCAGCGGGGGCCGATCAGCACGCGCTCGAGAAGGAACTGGTCGGTTGCCAGATGCGGGTCGAGCGCCTCGATGATGATCAGGCGCAGTTGGCGGCGAGGCAGCGCGCAATCGAGACCGAGCGCCGCCACATGGTCGAGGAGCGGAGCGGTCTGGAGGACAGGGAAGCCGAGGCGCGCGAGTCGATACACCGGCTCGACGTGGAGCAGCAGTTGGCTGACGAGCGCTTCATGGGGGCGCAGGCCAGCCTGCTGGAGGCGAGAGACACCGTTGACGTCCTCGCCGGGCGCGTGGCGGACGCGAAGGCGGAGCACGCGCGGATGGCGGAGCGGGTCGAGGCTCTGGCAGCCGATGCTCGCCGCCTCGGGGATCAACTTCAGGACCTGCATCAACGGATAGAGGCGCGTCGCGCCGGCAACCTGCAGGCACGGGCGGATCGGCAGAGACTGCTCGAAGAGGTTGCCCGGACGGAAGAGGAACGTGATGCCGAAGTCCGCGCGCTCGACGGCCTGCGCCGCGAGATCGCGGGCCTCGATGCGCGCGTGGGCGACACCGGCGCGAGAATCGCCGCATGTGACGACGCGGTAAAGCGCGCGCGGGCGGATCTGGATGCGGCGCGGGCCGCTGTCGCCCAAGAGGATGTGGCGCGCGCCACGGTTGACGCCGACCTGACGCATCTTGCCGAGGCGTGTCGGGACGCACTGCAGACCGCGTTGCCGCGGGTGCTGGCCGAAGTCGTCGAGATGGAAGCCGACGGTCCGATCGAGCCGGACCGGGCGTTCCTGGCCGCCGGCGATCCGGGTGACGGATTCGACGCGGATCAGATGGTCGACGCGCTCCGCGACCGGATCGACCGCCTCGGACCGGTCAACATGATGGCGATCGATCAATTCGATGAACTCGAGGAGCGACATGCGTTCCTGACGGGGCAGCGCCAGGACCTGCTCGATTCCATTGCGGCCACCGGCGAAGCGATCGCTCGCATCGATGCCACGACGCGCGAACGGTTCCGGGAGGCGTTCACGGCCGTCAACGAATACTTCCAGGGGACTTTCCAGACGCTGTTCGGCGGCGGGCGTGCCGGCCTGGTGCTGCTGGACGAAACCGATCTGCTCGAAAGCGGCATCGACATCATCGCGCAACCGCCGGGGAAACGGCTCCAGAGCATTCAATTGTTGTCGGGGGGTGAGAAGGCGCTGACGGCCATGGCCCTGATGTTCGCCATCTTCAAGTACCGTCCCAGTCCCTTCTGTCTGCTCGACGAAATCGATGCGCCGCTCGACGACGCCAACATTGGCCGGTTCGTCGAGATGCTTCGCGGCCTGCTCGAGAGGACGCAGTTCGTTCTGGTGACGCACAACCGGAAGACGATGGAGATCGCCGACCGGCTCTACGGCATTACGATGGAAGAGCCTGGCGTCTCGAAGCTGATCTCCGTGAAGATGTCCTAGATAGGCGTGGCTGGGCGGCCATCGGAGCCGCAGGCGACGATGGTCGGGTGAACGAGAACAAGGCCGCCCGCTACCAGCGCCAGGTGCGCCGGGGGCGCGTGTTGGCAGTGGCGGCCCGGGCCGGTGTTCTCCTCTGGGCCATCTCGGCCGGCTTTCCGCCACCCACTCTGGTCCCGGGCGTGGACCAGTTCCTCTCCACGGCGCTCGTGACCGAGGCGGTAGCCGGAGCCGTATCCGACGTGGCCCTTGCGGCCCTGGCCGCCGCTCTGCTCGGCGTGGCGGTGGAACTGGCGGCGCTTCCCTTCGTCTGGTGGGTCGAATTCGTGCTGGAGCGCCGTTACGGCCTGTCACACGAACGGCTGGGCGACTGGTTGCGCGGCCACCTCGTGCATGCGGCGGCGCGGCGGATCGTCTGGTGGACCGTCGCCGCGGCCGGGGTGTTCGTGATAGTCGCGCACCGCCCCGACGGCTGGTGGTGGCTGGCCGGCGGTGGCTTCCTCCTGGTGTCCGTGGCACGGGCAATGGTGGCGCCGATGCTGCTGGCCCGCTGGCTCTTCGAGACGGCGCCGCTGAAGCGGGCGCCGTTGCGCCGGCGGCTCGAGGTGCTTGCGGCACGAGCCGGCGCACCCGGCATCGCCATCCGTGAATGGCGCATCGCCGGGCGAAGCGATACCGCCAACGCGGCGGTGGTAGGTGTTGGTCCTTCGCGGCGCATCCTGGTGTCGGATACGCTGCTTGACGACTACACCGACTCGGAGATCGAAGTCGTCGTCGCGCACGAACTGGCGCACCACGCGCATCGCGACCTTTGGCAGTCGATCGCCCTGGATGCCCTGATCGTGACGGCGGCTTGCGGAGTGGCTCACCTGCTGCTCGCCGGTCCCGGCGCCGGTGCCGGACTGCCACCACTGGGCGATGTGGCGGGACTGCCCGTCCTGGCCGTCGTGGTGTGCACGGTCATGCTGGCGGCTTCCCCGTTGACGCGCGGCCTCTCCCGCTGGCACGAGCGGCGCGCCGACCGCTACGCGATCCGGATGACCGGCAACCGCGATGCGTTCGTATCCGGCCTCCGCCGCCTTGCGTCGCAACACCTCGCCGAAGAGAACCCCTCGCGCATCGTGGAGTGGCTCTTCTATTCCCACCCGCCGCTTCGCGCGCGGATGGCAGCCGCGGGCGCTGCCGGCAACGCGGGGCGGGACTAGCAAGCTGGCAGGCTACCGTCGCGCGGGTTCGCCCGGGTTCCCGCCCTCCCGGCGCCGGCGCGGGGGCCGGCGGCTGCCCCGGTCGGGACGGTTGCCCCGGCGGTCGGGGCGGGTCTGGCCATCGACCGCCTGACCGTCGTCCGAACGCTGGTCGCCCTGCTGAGGGCCACCCGGCAGGAGAGCCTTGCGGCTCAGGCGGACCTTTCCGCTCGGGTCCAGATTGATCACCTTGACGAGAACCTGATCCCCCTCGTTCAATTCGCTCCGGACATCCTCCACCCGATGGTGGGCGATTTCGGAGACGTGCAGGAGGCCGTCGATACCGGGCAGGATCTCGACGAACGCACCGAAATCGGTGATTCGTTGCACTTTGCCGAGGTATGTCTTGTGCAACTCCGGGCTGGCGGTCAGCTCCTCGATGATCGCGATGGCCTGCTTCGCCGCCTCCTCGTCGGATGATGCGACGTTGACCGTGCCGTCATCCTCGACGTCGATCTTCACGCCGGTTCGGGCCGTGATGCTGCGGATCGTCTTTCCGCCCGGACCGATGACGTCGCGGATCTTGTCGATCGGGATCTGGATGGTGACGATCCGCGGCGCGTGGGTCGAGATCGACTCGCGCGGGGTCGCTATCGTCGCACCCATTCGCTCGAGGATGTGGAGGCGGCCGGCCCGCGCCTGCTGCAGGGCCTCGTGCATGATGGCGGTCGTGATCCCGGACACCTTGATGTCCATCTGCAACGCGGTGATCCCCTCGCTCGTGCCCGCGACCTTGAAGTCCATGTCGCCGTAGTGGTCCTCGGCGCCGGCGATGTCCGACAGGATCGCGTGGCGGTCATTCGCCTCGTCAAGGATCAGACCCATCGCGATACCCGCCACCGGGCGGGTGAGCGGCACTCCGGCATCCATCAGGGCCAGCGCGCCGCCGCAAACGCTGGCCATCGACGACGAACCGTTCGATTCCAGGATGTCGGAGACAACCCGGATCGTGTAGGGGAAGTCCTCCTCGTTCGGGAGCATCGGCGTGAGGCTGCGCTCCGCCAGATGGCCATGACCGATCTCGCGCCGGCCGGGGCCGCGCAGGAACTTCACCTCGCCGACCGAGAAGGGCGGGAAGTTGTAGTGGAGCATGAACCGCTTGAAGCGTTCGCCGTCCACCTGCTCCACCTTCTGCTGGTCGTCGGACGTGCCGAGGGTGGCGCTGACGAGCGCCTGCGTCTCGCCGCGCGTGAAGATGGCCGAGCCGTGGACGCGCGGCAGCATGCCCACCTCCGACCAGATGTCGCGCACCTGGTCGAACGCGCGCCCGTCGAGGCGATGGCCCCGGTCGAGCGCTTCTTCGCGCAGCACCTTTTCCTTGAGGTTCTTGAAGAGCGTTTTCGAATCGGCCCGCTTGGCGGCATCGTCTTCCGGGATGCCGGCGAGCAGTTCGTCCTGCACCCGGTCCACCTGGGCGTAGCTCTCAAGCTTGTCGGTAATGCGCATCGCCGCGGCGAGCGGGGCCAGCGCCTTGGCCTCGACTTCTTCCGCAAGCACGGGGTCGACCGCGCGCGACTCGACATCGGTCTTCGGTTTGCCGACCGCCGCCGCCATGTCCTCGATGGCGGCGATGATCTGCCGGATGGCGGCGTGGCCCGCCTCGAGCGCGCCGAGCATCACCTCTTCGGTCACCTCGTTGGCGCCTGCCTCGACCATGACGATCGCGTCGCGGCTGCCCGCGACGATCAGGTCCAGTTCGCTGGTCTGCCGCTCCGGGAAGGTCGGGTTGATCAGGAATTCACCGTCTACCCGCCCCACGCGCACCGCCGCGACCGGATGAGCGAAGGGAATGGACGAAATGGCGAGCGCCGCCGAAGCGCCGGTCAAGGCGAGTACGTCGGAATCGTTCTCCGGGTCCGCCGACAACAGCAGGGCTACCACTTGGGTCTCGCGGTTCCACCCCTCCGGGAAGAGCGGACGGATCGGGCGGTCGATCAGTCGGCTTGTCAGCACTTCCTTCTCGGTCGGCTTTCCTTCGCGCTTGAAGAACCCGCCCGGAATCCGGCCGGAGGCGTAGGCGTACTCGCGGTAATCGACGGTGAGGGGCAGGAAGTCGATCCCCTCCCGCGCACTCGGCGCGGCGCAGGCGGTAACGATGACGACGGTGTCGCCGTAGCGGACGGTAACTGCCCCGTCGGCCTGTTTGGCCAGCTTGCCGGTCTCGATGGTCAGGGTGGATCGGCCGACATTGACTTGGGCCGTGTGCATGGAAATCTCCTGTTCAGTTGGAACGGTCGAAACCGTTTCGGTTCGAGCGTGTTGTGTGAGTTCGGTGGTGAGGCGGGCTGGTGATTCGGCGCCTCGAATCGCGGAGCGCAGGCGGGGAAGCGGTCCCGATCGAGACCGAGTGGTTGCCTACTTGCGGATGCCGAGACGCTTGATCAGCACGGAGTAGCTCTCGGTATCCTTCCCCTTGAGGTAGTCGAGGAGGCGGCGGCGACGGCCGACCATCTGTAGGAGGCCGCGGCGCGAATGGTGATCCTTCGCGTGGGTCTTGAAGTGTTCGGTCAGGTAGCCGATCCGCTCGCTCAGGATCGCGATCTGCACCTGGGGAGACCCGGTGTCGCTCTCGTGCAGTTGGTACGAGCCAATCAACTCCGTCTTTCGGTCCTTCGCCAGCGCCACGTCGTCTCGACTCCCTCGCTCTCTGTGGTCCGTCTCTCTTGGTGTTCTTCCCCTGTTTTGATCAGGCGATCCTACACTACAACGATCGTGGGGTGCAAAATCCGGGCCGCGTCGCTCCGGGCGAGCGCCAGAAACGTTCCGTCGCCGTCATACAGGCGCGCAAGGGTCTGTCCTGCGGGCAAGGGAGTGTCCGTCCAGGCTCGATCGGACGAAACGACATCGGCTGCCGTCAGGTCGTTGCCGTGTCGCACGCGGGCAGCTCCGTGCGGCGTGAGCGTCAGGCGTGGTGTTTCCGGCAGCAGGTCCCCGATGGGGATCAGTTTCGCGGCGACGGTCTCCGCCGGCAGATCGAGCTGCTCGAAAGGCATGGCGTCCCGGAGGTCGAACGGCCCGTTGCGCTCTCGTCGCAGGGCCTCGAGAGCTGCGCCGCAGCCGAGCGAAACGCCCAGATCATGCGCGAGCGCCCGCATGTAGAAGCCAGGATTGCAGGTAACCCGGCACCGGACGTGGGTCCGGGTTACCGCCAGGAGATCGAGCGAGTGAACCGTCACCTCGACCGGCTCGGGCGCCACGGGCCGGTTGCGCCGCGCGAGCCGATAGGCGCGCACGCCCTGGATGCGTTTCGCCGAGTACGGTGGCGGACGCTGCAGGAACGTGCCGACAAACGCTTCGACTGCGCGGCCGACGGCGTCTTCGGCAGGGACCGCGAGGTCTCCCCTCGCCATCTCCTCGCGCAGGTCTCCGGTGACGGTGCCGGTCATGTCGTAGGTGTCGGTCGAGACCCCCAGCCGCATCAGCCCGATGTAGACCTTCCGCCCCGGTGAGAGGAAGGTCGCGAGGCGCGTGGCCTTGCCGACGACGAGAGGCAGCACTCCGGTCGCCATCGGGTCGAGGGTGCCGAGATGACCGACCCGGCGGATGCCGAGGCTGCGCCGGACTCGCGCGACGACGTCGTGGGAAGTCAGCCCGGGTGGCTTGTCTACGACGAGGACGCCATCGACGGCCAAGGGCGTCGTCTCGGTCACGCGTCCGACTCCGTGGGCGCCACCGCGTCGACGGCCTCGATGGTTCGTGCGAGGACGGCCGGCAACTCGACGGCAGGGGAGTCCAGCGAGCAGCCTGCCGCGTTGCGGTGCCCGCCCCCGCCGAACCGCGCGGCGACGGTTCGGACGTCAACCGCTCCCTTCGAGCGGAAGCTGACGCGCGTCACCCCGTCGAGTGTCTTGACCATGATGACCGCCCGGATGTTCCGTGCCGCGAGCGGCATGTTGATCACTCCTTCGATGTCGTCGGGAGGACACCCGGTCTCGCGGATCAGCGTGTCGTGGAGTTCGATGAGAGCGACGCGGCCGCTGCCCTCCAACCGCATCCTGTCGAGCACGCGGCCGGTCAACCGTATCTTGCCGAGCGTGCTGCTCTGGTACACGTCCGACGCGACCCGTGCCACGTCGACTCCACACGCCGCAACCCGGCGGCAGATGTCAAAGGTCCGGGCCGTGATGTTCCCGTGGCGGAATCCTCCGGTGTCGGTCAGGATGCCGGCGTACACGGCCGTGCCAATCGGCGGTGTCAAATCCACGTCGAGTGCGGCGATCAGGTCGTGTACCAGTTCGGCGCAGGCGGCGGCGGTCGGATCGAACCAGTTGAGAGCGCCGTACGCCGTGTTTCCGAGGTGGTGATCGATGTTCAGGACCGGCTGCCGGTCCAGGCCGGCAACCTCCGTCCGGTCGAGGCTCCCGCACTCGAGGACTACCGCGGCGTCGAATCGTCCGGCGTGGTCCGGCAGCGACTCGGCAACTTCGATCCGATCGGCCCCGGGCAAGGCCGCGAGGTATGCCGGCGGCTTGTCGTGGTTCACGATGCAAACCGTCTTGCCGAGCGCCTCGAGCGCGTGCGCCAGTGCGAGTTGCGAGCCGATGGAGTCGCCGTCGGGCCGAGCGTGGGACGAGAGTACAAAGCGCCGCCCCGACCGGAGGGCGTCGATCATCAAGGCCGGCGGATCACGAAGCATCGCTGTTGTCGTCCGGTGCGTCGGACGGCGGGGCGTTCCGTTCGCGTTCCAGGTCGTCGAAGATACGCGCAATCCGGTCTTGCCGTTCCGCCGAGTTGTCGAGGAGGAACTGCAGATCGGGCGAGCGGCGGAGCTGTAGCCGCTCGCTCATCGCCCGCCGAAGGTACGGCCGGGCCCGCCGCAGTCCGCGTGCGACATCGCGCCGGTCGGCGCCCTCCGCGACGGTGTAGAAGACGCGGGCGATCTGCAGATCGGGAGTCATTCGGACCGCGGTAATCATGGCGCCCGCGACTCCGGGGTCACGGACGGACCGCGCGAGCAGCGTGCTCAGTTCCTCTCGCACGCGCTCGGCGACGCGCAGCGTCCGCGTACCGTGCGCCACGGTCAGACGGTGGCTGCCACCTTCTCGACGGTGAAGGACTCGATCACGTCGCCCACCTTCACGTCGGCGTACTTCTCGAAGGCGATGCCGCACTCGAGGCCCGTCTTCACCTCGTTGACGTCGTCCTTGAAGCGCCGCAAGGAGCCGATCCTGCCCTCGTACACCACCACGCCATCACGGACGAGCCGCGCCTGGGCGTCGCCCGACCGAGTGACGACGCCATCGGTTACCAGGCAGCCGGCCGCCGTGCCGAACTTGGGAACCTTGAAGGTCTGCCGCACCTCGGCGGCGCCGAGCTGGGTTTCCTTGGTTGTCGGCTCCAGCATCCCGGCCAGCGCCTTCTTCAACTCGTCGGTAACGTCGTAGATGACCGAGTGAAGCCGCAGATCCACGCCTTCGCGTTCCACGATGGCGGTCGCGTTCCGGTCCGGCCGCACGTTGAAGCCGACAATGATGGCGTTCGAGGTCGAGGCGAGCAGCACGTCCGATTCGCTGATTGCTCCGACGCCCGTGTGGATGACGCGCGTCTTGACACGCTCGTCGCCGAGCTTGCCGAGCGAGCCGGCCAACACCTCGGCCGATCCCTGTACGTCCGCCTTGATGATGATCGGCAGCTCCTTGGCGGTTCCCGCCTCGAGCTGCTGCTGCAACGACTCGAGCGTCAACCGCTGGCCCCGTCCTCCAAGCGCCTTCTCCTTGGCCTGGGCCTGGCGGAGCAACGCGATTTGGCGGGCCTTGGCCGCGTCGGCCACCATCTGAAAGGCGTCACCCGGCTGAGGGAGCGCGGTAAGGCCGAGCACCTCCACCGGGCTGGATGGCTCCGCCTCACGAATCGTCTTCCCGAGGTCGTCATGTAGCGCGCGCACCTTGCCGACGACGACCCCGGCGATGAAGTTGTCTCCGACCCTCAGGGTGCCGTCCTGGACCAGGACGGTCGCGACCGGGCCGCGCCCACGATCGACCTTGGCTTCAAGCACCGTGCCGGTGGCCGTGCGCTTCGGGTTCGCCTTGGTCTCTTCCAACTCGGTCACGAGCAGGATCATTTCGAGCAGGCCGTCCAGATTCTGTTTCTTCTTGGCAGAGACCGGGACCGTCACCGTCGTGCCGCCCCAGTCCTCGGGCGCCAGGTCGCGTTCCGCCAGTTCCTGCTTGACCCGATCCGGGTTGGCGTCCGCCTTGTCGATCTTGTTGATGGCGACGATGATCGGGACCTTGGCGGCGCGCGCGTGATCGATCGCCTCCTGCGTTTGCGGCATCACCCCGTCGTCGGCGGCCACGACGAGGATGACCACGTCGGTCACTTGCGCACCGCGCGCCCGCATCAGCGTGAACGCCTCGTGACCCGGCGTATCGAGGAAGACGATTCGCCGGTTGTTGATCTCAACCGCGTACGCCCCGATATGCTGCGTAATCCCGCCTGCTTCTCCTTCGGCGACCTTCGTTTCCCGGATGGCGTCGAGCAAGGTCGTCTTGCCGTGATCGACGTGTCCCATGACGGTAACGACCGGCGCGCGAGACACGAGATCCTCCGGATTCGCCTCTTCGGCCTCGAGGACCCCCATTTCTTCCTCGAAGGTGCGCATCGTGACGTCCGCCCCGAAGTCGCGGGCAATCGTCGTCGCCGTTTCATCGTCGAGCGTGGTGTTGATCGTCATCATGACGCGCCGCTCGATCAGCTTCTTGAGGATGTCCTTCGGCGTCACATCGAGGCGGTCGGCGAGGTCCTTCACCGTCATGCCCTCGGTGACAGTGATGGTGCGCGTGATGGGAGGCGGCGCCGGCGCCGACGGCGTCGCGGTCGTGCGCGCGCGCCGGTACTGCGAGCGGCGGCCCCCCGGACGGTGGTGGGGTCGCGGCGGCGGGCGGTAGCCGCCTACCGCGGGTCGTGGCGGCAGAGGTCGCACCGCGGGTGGTCTGACCGGCTGCGGAGGCACCGCCCGCGGCACGCCTGACGATGCGGCACTCGGTTGAACCGAAGGGCGTGCGACCCGCTTCGGCTCCTCCACCCGGAGGCGGAGCTTCGGGGGAACCGTCCTTCCGGTAGGCCGGGCCGGCTGTGTGCGTGGCGTGCGTCCGGCCGCGACGCGCGCAAGCGGCGCCTCGGGCGCGGCGGCTGCGGGAGGCGTCACGGCGGGCGGGG
>CAZWUJ010000005.1:0-145678 GCA_964636705.1 uncultured Vicinamibacteraceae bacterium | reverse complement strand
CACCACCTGAAACACGAGATATATCTCGTAGATTCAATAACTTGCGGGTTTTCTGGCTGGCACTAGCTATGTCAGATTCGTGCGAGCGTGCGCGGGCATGGAAGCGACGACCACCTGCTCCGCGTCGTCGTCCCAGAAGTAGTAGATGCGGAGGCAACGGGCGCGATCCCGCGTGTTGCCCCCGTTCTTTATGTGCCACTCGATGGCGACGTTGCGGCCGTTCCACTTCATCGGGCTGAAGGGAAGATCGGCTTCGCCGCACGGTTCATTGTGGAATCCCTCGAGGACGGGCACGCGGGCATTGCCACCGCCCTCCCGCCGGCGGTCACGATACTCACTCGCGAGCCAGACTAGGCATCGCGCGGCCTGTTCGACATCGCGGAAGTCTGGATCCTTGACGCCACGACGGGCCAGCGGCGCCAGCGTCAACCGGCCGGCCAACTTCGCCTCGACCCACGAACCGAACGCGGCCCAGGAGGCTGGAAGGGGCTCGACCGAAGGCGCTGCTCCCTTGCCGGACGGCTCCGTCAACTGGTCTATCTTCCCTTCCAGATCCCGTACGCGGTGACGTAGCTGGTCGCGCTCCGCTTCCACCTCCACGGCGTGCGCCAGCGCCTGTTCCTCGTGCGCCCTGGCCGTCTCCAGACGCTTCAGCGCCTCGGCAAGGTCCGACTCGGCCTGTGCGGCCCGGGCCAGTGCCCGCTCCTCGGCCGCGGCGGCTACCGTATCCACCTCGGGTCCCCCCACCGTCCCCTCGACAGGAGGCACGCCCAACGCGTTCCACTCGGCGACGTAGTCGCGGCCTGCAACGAACGGTTTGCCGAACGGACCGGCGACGTCGAGACAACGGCGGCTGGCGGCGCCCGCCTCATGCGTCGCCGCCATGATGCGCTCCAGCAATGCGGCGGCCCGAGCGTCGGCGTCGACATGCGCCTGAACGCTGGACCGCCCTTCCGTTTCAACGTCCGGGTCGCCCGTCTCGCCGGCTTCGTACAGACCGAGCAGCTCGTCCCGCAGCGCCAGCTTTCCGTCTTCGGCCGTCCGCCAGGCTTCCGCGGCGTCGTTCAAGTCGCGCCGCAGACGCTTGATGTCCTCCCGGAACCGGGCCAGATCGATGTCGGTGCGCGTGAGACACGCCAGACGCCACTGTGCTTCGATCTGCGGCAGCGCAGGCCGTAGCCATTCCGCGCCGGTTCCGTGGAGGACCGTTGCGAGCGAGTCTCGGACGCCGCCCAGCAGGTCGTGCGCCTCCAGGGCCGTCGCGGCCGGAACACGCACCCCATCCAGCGCGGTCACCCGCTCGCGCAACGCTCTCAGACGACGCGGCTGGCGGGGATCCTGCGCCAGCTTGGCCGCCGACTCGGCAACGCCGTGACAGGCATCCACCCAGGGAGCAAGCACCGTCGACTGTCCCGTCGTGTCGAGCGCCTCCCCCGTGACCGGGCGTGGTTCGCCCCTGGACGGAGGTTCGCCCGCTTCCGGGGTGTCCAGCAGCGGTGCAAACTCGTCACCGATGGCTTCGACGGCGCGCCCCGCCCACCCCAGCAGGCGCGCATCGTCAAGGAGCGTCG
Organism: uncultured Vicinamibacteraceae bacterium; assembly: GCA_964636705.1. Taxonomy (GTDB): domain Bacteria; phylum Acidobacteriota; class Vicinamibacteria; order Vicinamibacterales; family UBA8438; genus VXRJ01. Next base: position 144,107 of record CAZWUJ010000005.1, on the reverse strand, counting down.
CGACCGCGAAGATGGCGAGCGGCGTGGTCTCCCGCCGGCGCCGCGTCAGGGTTCCCCAGTTGCGCACGTCATCTCGCAGGTCGGGCAGCACGGCAAGCGCGAGATCCTGCCAGGGTGGCGGACCGAAGAGCGAATCGACGACGCCGGGGAAGTCGGCGAGCGCCGCCTCCACGCGCGCCTCCTCCATGGGCCGTTCGGGGAGATCCGAGTCGTAGGAAAGAAGCGCCGCGAACTCGAGAGACGGCGGGATGGAGCCCTGATTCTCGTCTCCTACCTCGATGCTGGCCTTCCACAACGCGACGCGCTGCTCCGGCAGGCCGTAGAACCGGATCAACACCTCACGCTGACGGTCCGCCGTGGGCAGATCCTTTAGGTCCGGTGACCAAATCTCAGGCACGTGCGCCCGTGCCTGCCTGATAATCCTCTCCTGCTGCTTCCGGTTGGCGATTCCCAGAAAACGGGTCAACCTCTTGCGACCCTCACCCGGATCAAGAAACGCCGCCGGTAGTCCTACCGGCATGGGTAGTCGCTCCCCGTCGTGGGGTAGTCTGGAACTCTGGGGTGATCGCTCGTGTCCGGCGGCTACTCGGCCGCGCGGCGCATGGGTCCCGTCTTTTCTCCCCGGATTCGCAGGGTCGCCGCGCTGCGCGGCCTCGTCTCGCTCGTCCATCTCGCATGCCCTCCAATGGCGATGCGGATGGGAAGAGCAAGTCTCATGCCACGCCGTCCAGTCAACCGGCGATCGACGACCAGACCCGAACCAGATGCTCGGCCGTCCGCCAGGCCAGCGCCTGGGCCGTGAGCGTGGGGTTGCGGGCGCCGCTGGTCCCCATCACCGAGGCGCCCAGAATGCCCAGGTTCGGCGCCTCGTGCGAGAAACCCCAGCGGTCGACCACGTTCGTCTCCGGGTTGTCTCCCATGCGCGTGCCGCCGTACGCGTGCGTCGACGGACCCATCGTGCCGAGACCCGAGCGGATAGTCTCGGTGGCCCCGGCCGCGCGGAACCACTCCTCCATCCGGTCCTGCATGAACGTGGCGATGCGGCGTTCGTTGTCGTGAAAGTCGGCGGTTATCCGGCAGACCGGGTCGCCGTACGGATCGGTCACGGTCGGGTGGAGATCGAGATAGTTGTCCTCGTACGGAAGCGTCGTCTTCTGAATGTAGGTGTTGCACGTGCGGTCCGCGTTCTCGGCAACGAACGCCTTCCATGCCGCGCCCCAGCGCGGCGCGCGGCCGAACGTCGCCATCCGCGCGGCGGCAATCGGCCGGCGGTCGGAATAGACCCACAGATTGCCCCCGCCGATGAAGTCCTGATCCGAGTGGTCGAAGTTGTCGTCCGCCCAGTCATCGATCGCCACCCCCTGGGCCGGCAGGCCGTACCAGCGGTTCAACTGGTACGGGAAGAGCGCGGTGACGCCCGCGCCGGTCGCATGCGTCATGTAGTGGCGGCCCACCTGCCCGGCGTTGTTGGACAGGCCATTCGGAAACCCGGGGGACTTCGAGAGCAGCAGCAGGCGAACGTTCTCGTAGGTGTATCCGGCGAGCAGGACGACGTCGGCCGGCTGAAAATAGGTCTCGCCCTCCCGGATGTAGGACACGCCGGTCGCGCGGCCGTTGCCATCCACCTCGATGCGGCGGACGTGCGCATGAGTCACGATCTCCAGCCGGCCGGTTTCCTGCGCACGGGGGATGGTGGATACCGCCGTCGAGTTCTTCGCATCGAGATGACAACCGCCCCGGTTGCAGAAGCCGTGGTACCCGCATGCCGCCCGGTTCTGGTACCGGACCGAATTGACCGCGGCCGGGCCGGGGAACGGATGCCATCCAAGACCGCGCGCCGCCTCCGCCATCTGATCGATGAAGCCGGTCCAGCGCAACGGTGGCATCGGATACGGCCGGCGCCGCTCGCCTTCGAAAGGCGAGCCGCGTTCGTCGATCGCCCCGCCGACGTTCCCGGCCTGCCCCGAAACGCCGACGGCGTACTCGACATGGTCGTAGTACGGCTCGAGTTCCTCCAGGCCGAACGGCCAGTCTTCCACCGTCGTGCCCGCCGGGAGGCGGGACGGGCCGTAGCGGCGGGTCGTCTCGCTGGCGACGGCAAAGTCCCATGGCGCCAGCCGCCAGCTCTGCGCCCAGTAGTGGATCGTGGTGCCGCCCACCGCGTTCATCATCGGATGGGTCGATCCGCGGGCTGAATCGGACGCCGAAGCGTTGCGGCGGTGAACGGGAATCTCGCGGTTGGCCTTCTGGGCCGAGTCCGGCCAGCCGCGGTAGTTGTTGTACAGCTCGTCGGGCGCATGATCGTTCGCCCGGAGCCAGCCGCCCGCCTCAAGGGCGACCACGTCGACACCCGCCTCCGCCAGCGGCAGCACGGCCACGCCGCCGACGGCGCCAAGGCCCACCACCACGACGACGCGCCGCTGCAACTCAACCGCCACCGGTCCTCCTCGCACGGGCCGCCGCGAAAGCCGGGAAGTCGTACGCGGAAACCTGTCGGGCGGGCGGCATCCGGTCCAGGCGCTGCAGGTCGGGCGGAACGCTGGTTCGCAGCCCGGGGTAGCCGAGCAACTCCCAGCCGATGAAGTCGGCGTTGCCGCCGTAGGCCGGGTCGGAAAACATGCCCTCGATGGTGTGGGTGCGAAGCAGTTCGAAGAACCCGGACGCACTGGGCCTGAAGCCAGGCGCCGCGTCCGACTCGAGGGCAGCGAGAAGGGCGTCCTGATCCGCGGGCGCGAGCGCCGCGAAGCGGCCGCCCCGTTCGGTTTCGGCGAAACGGTCGACGGCGGCGAGACCCGACCGGTACGCCGGAAGGGACGCGCTCAATGCGCCGCCGAGGGCCCGGTCGATGTAGCGTGCGGCGCCCGCTTCCAGCGCGCCCGGACCGTTGTCGTCGGCCGGAATCAGCCGCGCGACGATCGCCTCGAGCGTCGCTGCTTCGGTCTCGGTAAGGGTCGCGAAGGAGGACGCGGCGGACTGCGTCACCACGCGGGAAGCTGCCGCGCCCCGCCCGTACCCCGCCGAAGCCCACGCGGCCGCGGCGCCGGCCACGACGCTCCGCTTGAGCATCTCGCGGCGCGTCAGGTTGGCGGGCTGCATCGGCTCCCCTGCCGCCTACGGTATCACGGAGGCTCGCGGTTGGGTGTGGTACGATCACTCGGCGATCGGAGAGCGCGGGTTGCGCCCCACCGGGGGCTATCTGATACGGTTGGTCTGGCGTCGGGCCAGACTTCGGCACTCCGGCGCGAATGACGCCAGGGCCGGTTTCGCGGGCCGGTTCGCGGGGCAGAAGCCCGCCGTCGCACACCGACGGCGAGCATCCAGCCGCGGCTTGGGACAGCAATATGCACGACCCGCAGACACGACACTCGCCCCCAACCGGAACAAAGCGCGTGAAGTACGTCAGGCGGCTGGACAAGGTATCCAACATCCCGCCAGACCTCCTCGAGCGCCTCGAGCCAGTCACACGCGAGTACGTGTTCCGGGCCAACGACTACTACCTGAGCCTTATCGACTGGGACGATCCGGACGACCCGATTCGTCAGCTCATCATCCCCCGCGAGGAGGAGCTGCGCGACTGGGGAAAGCTGGATGCCAGCAACGAGCAGTCGGTTACCGTCGCTCACGGCGTGCAGCACAAGTACATCGACACCGTCCTGCTGCTCTGCAACGAGGTGTGCGGCGCGTACTGCCGCTACTGCTTCCGGAAGCGGCTCTTCATGGACGACAACGATGAGGTGACGAACGACGTCAGTGCAGGTCTCGCCTACATTGCCGATCACCCGGAGGTGACGAACGTCCTGCTCACTGGCGGCGACCCATTGCTCATGAGCACCCGCCGCCTCGTCGAGATCTTCGACGCGCTGCGCGGCATCGAACACGTCCGGATCATCCGGATCGGATCGAAGATGCCGGCGTTCGACCCGTGGCGCGTGCAACGCGACGAGGAACTGCAGGCCGCGTTCCGGAAGTACTCGACGCCGGAGCAGCGGATCTACCTGATGGCGCACTTCGACCATCCCCGGGAGCTCACGCCGGAGGCGGTAGAAGGCATCGACACCTGCATCCGCAACGGCGTCATCTGCGTCAACCAGTGCCCGATGATCCGCGGCATCAACGACGATCCGTACACGCTCGCGGAGATGTACGAACGACTGTCGTTCATCGGCTGTCCGCCGTACTACCTCTTCCAGGGCCGGCCCACTGCGGGCAACGAGCCGTACGAGGTACCGATGGTCGAGGGCTGGCAGATCTTCCAGAAGGCGCTCAGCCTCGGCTCCGGCCTGGCGCGGCGGGCCCGCTTCGTCATGTCGCATGAGAGCGGCAAGGTGGAGATTCTCGGAGTCGACGAAGAGAACATCTACCTTCGCTACCACCAGGCGAAGGATCCGGATGACCTCGGCCGTTTCTTCGTCCGCAGGCGGGACGATAAGGCGTACTGGCTGGATCAGCTCGAGCCGGTCGACGCGGCGTTTGCCTACGGACAATGACGGCGATTGTCAGCTTTTTGGCCAGCGAAATGTTGACGGTTGCGCGCACGGGCCAAAGGGAGTTAACTTCTGGTCATGCATAGAAACAGACTCACGCTTTCTGTCGCTCTGCTCGGGCTCGCGACGCTCGCGGTGGGCTGCGCCGAGCCGCCGACCGCCGATGTCGAGGCCGCGAAACAGGCGCTCGTGGCGCTTGCCGGCGAGGCCGCAACCTATGCCCCCACCTCGTACGCGGAAGCCGAGGACGCCGTGGGTCAGCTCGACGCTGAGCTGGCGACACAGGAAGCCAGCTTCGCGCCGCTGCGCGACTACGAGCGGACAATCGAGTTGATCGGGGCGGTCACCGCGGCCACTGATCAGGTTCGCCAGGCGATTGCCGCCGAACGGCAGCGGCTGGCGGGAGAAGCAAACGGGCTCGTCGCGGATGCCAACCAAGCCATCACCGCGACCCGGGCGTCCATCGCGGAGCTCGACGAGGACGATCTGGAAGAGGGTCAGGCGGAGGGTTGGGAAGCGGACCTCGCCGAGGTATCCGCGTCGCTTGAGGAAGTCGCGAGCCTGCTGGCGGCCGATCAGCAGGTCGACGCCAGAAGTGCCGCCGAGGATGCCGCGGATGCCGCGAGCGGAGTTGCCGACGCGGTGACCACGTTCGCGGCCGAGCTCGAGGCCGAGCGCCAAGCGGCGATTGAGCGAGCCGCCCGCGGCGAGGTAACCATCCCCCGCTCGGTGATGGTCAATGGACAGTCTCTCGGCGCCGGAATGTACCTGCTGCGGCTGGCCGAGGACGCGCCGGACGCCGCCGGCCGATGGGTCGAGTTCGTGAGCGAGGGTGAAGTCGCCGGGCGCGGACTCGCCGTCATCATTCCGGACGATGACATCGACGAGGTCGCCAAGAGTCCGGGACCGCGGAACGCGGCACGCGTCATGGAGTTGCGGGAAGGCGAGTACGTCCGCGTCTGGCTCAACCGGGAAGGTGTGAACTACCTTCTCCACCTGCCTACGTCCTGACGGCGGCCGTTCCGGGCGCTCGTCAGGCGGCCGAGCGAATCGACCAGCGCATCGACATGCTCGATGTGCGTACGAAACACCTCGATGCACGGACGCAGCCAGAAGTGGCCGTTCAACCAACTGCCGCTGACGAAGACGTGGCCATCGGAGCGGAGCGAGTCGTGCAGGTCCTGCGTTGCCCGATCCGCCTCCTCCACCGAACTCCCCGCCGGGCGCCGCCGGAAGCACATCGTCGAGAGTTCCGGCGGCGGACCGGTTTCGAAGCCGTCCAGGGCGTCGATTCGCTCGTACAGATAACGGGTCAGCACCACCTTTTCTTCCAGCGCGGCGGCGAACGGCGCGGTGCCGTGCAGGAATAGCGGGAAGAGCAGCCGCAGCCCGCGAAAGTGCTTCGTCAGCTCGATCGACTGCTCCGACGGAGAGGGGTTGGCCGCTTCCGAGTCCACCAGGTAGGGGGCGCGGAAGCGGAACGTATCCAGGTGCGAGGCATCCCGCACCACGACGGCGCCCGCTCCGTAGGGCACGAAGAGTGACTTGTGCGGATCGAGGACCACCGAGTTCGACTCCTGGATTCCGCGAAAGCTCGGCCGGAGGGCGTCCACCAGCATGTAGAAACCGCCGTAGGCGGCGTCGACGTGATGCCACAACCCTTCCGCCCGGGCGACACGGCCGATCGCATCGAGCGGATCGATCGCACCGCTGTTGACCGTCCCCGCAGTGGACAGCACGAGCCACGGCGACAGCCCGCGCGCCCGATCCTCCGCTGCCAGGCGGGCCAGTTCGTCCGGGCGCATTCGGCGCCGCGCGTCAACCGGCACGGTGCGCCGGACCGCGTCGCGCAGGCCGGCGATGTGGAGCGCCTTGGTCGCCGCGTAGTGCAACTCGCCGGTGGCGTACACCACGAGCGCCGGAATCTCCGCCAGCGCGGCCCCGCGGGCGTCCCGAGCGGCAAGAATCGCCGTGAGCATGGCGACACTCCCGCCCGAGGTGAGCACGCCGCCCGCCGAATCGGGATAGCCTACGAGGTCGGCGATCCAGCGCACCATCCGATGCTCCGCGCGCACCGCGCCCGGACACGCTGGCGAGTATCCGGCATAGGTGTTGGACACCGCCGCCAGATAGTCGCCGAGTGCACTGGCGTAGAGACCACCACCCGGCACATAGCCGAAGTCGCGCGGATGCGCTGGGTTGACTCCCTGTCGTTCCACTTCCTCCCGGACGAGCGCCAGCAGTTCCTCGACAGGCCGGCCATTGGCCCCCAATGCCAGGCCTCGCATCGCGGCGCCGTCGCCTGGAGGCCAGAACGCCGGCCCGGCGTCAAGCGCCTCGAGAAACGACTCGGCATGCCGGGCAACCGCTTCCATCAGGCGGTGGCGCTCGTCCGGTCCGGGCTCCAGCGGCGCCGCCGCGCGACGAAGCGTCTCCGCCTGTTCTTTCAGGCTGCGCATGCGCTTCGACGGGGCCGCGCCGGCCGCCGGGCCACCGACGTCAGGCAGGATCGGCCTCTCCCGCTCTCGCGGGCGCGGGGAAATGGAGCGGGACCGGTTCGTGTTTCGTCAGGTAACCGAACTCCCGGCGGAACTCCTCCGGCGAGATCCCGACGGTGGAGGCCAGGCTGGAGAGCTGTCCGGCGTCGTCGAAGTCCTCGCGCCGAAGCCGGAGCATGTAGCGATGCGCGATCCGGTACCGCGTCGACCAGAAATCGACGAGGCGTACGCGAAAGCGACCCCGCTCGCGGTCGATCAACTCGTCGAACGGAATCGGAACGAACTGTCCCGCGTCGATGGAGATCAGGTCGGCGTTGCCGCCCGCCAACAGGTGACGGGCCGCGCAGAAGCCGAGATCGCGCGTATATTCCATGTCGGCCGGAACCGGGTCGGCGCTTCGCAACTCGTAGCCGATATTCTTCGCCACCGTGGTCGCCTTTAGCCCGAAGCTGGCGAGCCGCCTTGCCACCTGCGCCCGGAGTATCTCTCCGAGATTCACTTCGGCGATTCGGACATGCCCATGCTCGTCCCGCTCGACATCGTCGAGCGCGCCGAGATCCTCTGGCGCAATATGCAGTGCCAGCCCCTCGGCGATAACCGCGACGCCGTCCCGGCGACCTGCGGCCAGGCGTTGAATGATGGAGCCGACGAGCGTATCCACCACCGTCCGCAGCAACACCGGCGCCGAACCCCACTCCTCCGGGATCAGCGTGATCGTGGCGCCCGCCGCCTTGCCGATGCCGAGGGCGAGGTGACCCGCCTTGCGCCCCATCGTCACGACGAAGTACCAGCGCGAGGTCGTCTTGGCATCCATCATCAGGTTCTGGACGATGCCCACGCCATGGTGGCGCGCCGTCTGGTAGCCGAAGGTGTCGATGTGCGGCGGCAGATCCAGGTCGTTGTCGATGGTCTTCGGAACATGCACGGTTCGGATGCGGCCCCCCGCCCGCCGGGTCAGGTTCATTGCGGAGAACGCAGTGTCGTCGCCGCCGATCGTGATCAGTTGCGACACGCCCAGCTTGAGCAGCGACCGAATGGCGGTTTCAACGAGGACGGGATCTGTCGTCGGATTGGCGCGAGAGGTGCCCAGCACCGAGCCTCCCCGGAAATGGATCCGGCCGACATCCTCAATCCCGAGCGGACGCGCCCCCGATAGATCCCCCGTCATGATCTCCTGGAAGCCGTTCCGGATGCCGACCACCCTGACACCGGCCAGGCAACTGCGAATGGTCGCTGCACCGATGACGCTGTTGATTCCGGGCGCGGGTCCGCCGCCGACGAGGATGGCCAGCCGGTTGGGTTGACTCATTCCGGGACGCTTACTGGCAACCGGGCGCCAGGTGCGTGATCGAAACCAGGTTGAGGCGCGTCTCGGCGGCGTCCTCGATCAGCATCCCCTTCGCCCACACCTTGTGACCGACGTGTTGCGCGACGCCGAACTCGTCGAGGGTGCCAATCAGCCGGACGCGACCCTCGCCGAGCGGCACATCGGGTGGCGGCTCGGGAGGAATGCGATCCTGGATGGCCTCCGGTTCGCTGACGCGCACCAGTAGGAAGCCGCTCGCTTCGTCTACCTCGACGCAACCCACCATCATCATGAGGGGTAGCGGTTGGCCCGAAAGAGGCGGTAGGCGCACCGCGCCCGCCCCGGCCAGGCCGACCATCAGCGCGGTTGCTGCGGCTGCGCACCACCGGTCGCCCGCCATGATCAGTCGCGCCCCGACACGCCGGGTGCGTTCTTCTGCCACCAGGCATTCCCGAAGTTGGTGAATGGCCCGCCGTCCACCGAAATCCGGGCTTCCACACGGTAATTGACGGGCGACACGAGCCGCGTCACCAGTCGGACCACCACCTGGCTGCCGTTCGCCTCGAACGGAGCCGCTTCATAGTGAATGGTGTAGAAGCCCCCGAGGTCACCCCCAATGCGACCCGCCATGAGGCGCGCAAACCCGCGGCTGTCGGCCTCCTGACGGACGAACGCGCGCTGTTCCGCCAGATAGATGATGGTGGACGACACCGTAAACGGCCCGTCGGGACCCTCGGCCTCCATCGTCGAGCGGTAGTTGCGACCGTCTTCGCCGGGATGATAGGTCTCGGTCCCGGTGATCAGACCGCCGGGGCCGAGCGGACTATCGGGGACCCGCCATTCGAACGTCCACTCCCCAGGAAAGTACGCGTCGTAGTCGAACGCCGGCACTTCGTCGCCCGCTTGCGTCGGGCGTCCGAGGTCGGGAATCTGTCCCCGAGGCAGGGGGCGGTCAGGCGGCTGGGCTCCCGCGACGAGAGGAAGGCAGACCAGCCCCGCCGTCAGGATCGCGAGGGCAAACGCCACGGACGCGCGATGCACCGCTCCGCTACTCGTCGTTGTTGTTCGACGTACGCTGCTTCGTCAGATCCTGGCTCTCTACGGTGTACTCCGTGAACGCCTGGTACATCTCGTCCCAGCTCTGCTGCCCCCAGTACACCTCCAGGTGCGGACCCGGGTTCCAGCGATTGTTCAGCGAGTTGTCGTACACCCCGATGCCCGTGATCTTGCTGCCCGCCGGCAGATGGAGAGGTTCCTCCAGCTCGTAGTGGATCTGCCAGTTGAAGTCGAACTCGGGAACGTCCAGAATCGTCACCTCGCGGCCATCCGGGTAAGTGACGACCCACTTCAGGCTCTTGCCCCGCAGATGCATATGGGGCGACATTCCGTAAAGCGTGATCGGCTCGAGGATCGGCGTGATTCCGGTGATCTTCCAGTCCGCCTGGTACGGCGGGATGTTCGGGATCTGCGCGCGCCGGAACTTCCCGTCCTCGTCCCGGGTCGGTTTGATCTCCTCGCCTTCGACGATGTAGATGTCGGTCCCGAAGGGATCGGTCGGAAACGCGTTGCCGGCCTGGCGCGTCAGCACTTCATGGGTCACCGGCTGCGTGTTCCACCAGAGGCCCAGCCTGCTCCGCTCCCGCTCGGGCTTGCCGGTCGGGTTGTAGTGCATCGTCCAGCGGATCCACTTCCCGGCCGTCACCCGCTTGCCGGTGCCAGGCCGATGCCGTTCTACCCCGCGACCCGGGACGTACGAGAGGAGCTTGCTCGTCCCCGGCAGGTTGACCTCGTTGAACACCGCCTGGGCGACGCCTCCCGCCACCCCGGCTTCCTCGTCGTCAGGGGCGGCGTTCGGATCGTCGAGCAGAAGGCCGTCGGGACCGACCATCTTGCCGGACGGCAGGTCGACTACATAGGCGCCCGAATGATGCACCACCGCGTAGTTGCTCGGCCGCATCTCGAGGACCTCCGCGAAGCGATCCTCCTCGAACGGGATCTTCACGTAGAAGTCGATGTAGTCCTCTTCGCCCTCGGCCGGGATCTCGTACTCCACCGGAAGCTCGAAGACGTAGTCCGGCTCGCCCCCCTCGTAGGTCCAGCCCTCGGGGAACTCCGGCAATGCGGGGAGGTCGGCGTCGTTTCCCTTCGGCGCGCCACCGTCCACCCACGCAACGATGGTGTCGATCTGCGACTGGTCGAGGCGCCTCTCGTTCCTGAATCTCAGGCTGTTGTCCGGATCGGCGGGCCAGGGCGGCATCGTCCGCGACACTACCAGGTCCTTGATCGACCGGGCCCACGGACGGCTCTCGACGAAGGACGTGAGCGACATCGGCGCGATATTGCCCGGCCGGTGGCACGTAACGCAGTTGTCGAACAGGATCGGCGCAACGTCCTTCGTGAAGGTCGGCACATCGCCCGGCTCCTGGCCGGCGGCCGGCGCGGCCAGGACGAACCCCGCCAGGAATGCGACCGCGACGCCAGTCAATACGCGCTGCATCTTCGACATCAGTTTCCCCCGGTTGCCGCGTTCAGACGATCGAACAGATCCAGCTTGGCTTTTCGGACTTCTCGGGTCGCCCCAATCATACTCCCGAACTCCAGCCACGCATCGTCCGCCGTGTCGTAGCGGGGCCACGTGGCGAGCCGCTCGCCGTTCGGGTCGCCGGTCCGGGCGAAATTCACCCAGTAGTCGGATAGCGCGTCCGACAGTTCGTGGTCCCAGTCGCTCCAGCCGAGGCCCACGACGCGCGTGTTGTTGAACGCGTAGGCGAGGTCGCCGGAGTGATACGCGCCGTAGCCGTCCGGACCGTCCGGCATCTCGATGGCGGCCGCCTCGGGGGTGTACAGCCGGAAGACGGGCGGCGCGTGGCTGAAGAAATAGAGATACGCGTCGCTACCCGACGCTTCTACCGCCCGCGCCCAAGTGCGCATCTCCCAGACGAAGCTCCGGTCGGCCTGAACCATCTGCGCGCCCCACTTGGTCGATTTCGCGATCTCGTCCTCGTACAGGTCGCGCACCGAGGCGGCGGCGGCGCCGTACTGATCGGCGAGGAGAGCCTCCAGCTCGTCCATCGACCGCTCCGGCATCGCAGCGTAGAGGGTCGATCCCTCGTTGGCGAGGGCGCCGACGATCACCGGCACGTCGGTGTGCTCGGCCGCCGCGAAAATCGCCGCCGGCGGCCGCGGCATGAAGTGCCCGTCGACGATCGCTCCGGCGTAGAGGCCGGATTCGAGAATAGTCTCGGCGTCCAGCGCCCGGAGTGCGGCAAGGGCCTCGGCATCGTCGCCCTCCACACCCAGTGCCGCGGCAGCCTCGACGGCGGCGGCGTCCGTGCTCCCGAGATCCGGGCGTCCGCGCCCGAAGCAGCCGCCGGAATGCCCGATGGCCCGATGGAAGAGCCCGCGGGCGAGCGGCGACGCCTGGAGGTAGCAGACGCTCCACGACCCGGCGGACTGGCCGAAGATGGTGACGTTGTCCGGATTGCCGCCGAAGCTGGCGATGTGATCCCGCACCCATTCGAGCGCCGCCACCTTGTCGAGCAGACCCTGGTTGCCGGACGCACCGTGGGCCGACTCGGCGGTGAGGGCCGGGTGGGCCACGAAGCCGAACGGCCCCAGGCGGTAGTTGATGGTGACCAGCACAACGCCCTTGCGCGCGAGGTTGGCACCGTCGAAGATCTGCGCGCTTCCCCATCCGCCGGTATGTCCGCCGCCATGGAACCAGACCATTACCGGCCGCGCTTCATCGGCGGTCGCGGCCGCGGTCCAGACGTTCAGATAGAGGCAGTCCTCGCTTCGGTCGAGATTGCCCCGCGTGTAGACCGAGGTCGCAGGGGTAGGGCGCTGCCAGCACGCGGGGCCGAACGTCGTGGCGTCACGCGTGCCCTCCCACGCAGCGGGAGCAGCCGGCGGCCGCCAGCGCAGGTCACCCACGGGAGGCTCGGCGTACGGGACTCCCCGGAAGACGAGGACGCCGTCGTCGCCCGCCATGCGTTCGCCTTCGAGCGCGCCGAGGCTGGTATCTACGACAGGCCCAAGCCCGTCGGGCATCGACTCCGGCGCGGAGCCGCCCGCCCCCGGGCCGCATCCCGTCAACAGGGCAACGACCACTACGGGCAACAAGGCACGCGAATACTGGCTGGCCATCGGTCGCATCAATTCCTCCGGGCGATCACTTCTCGGCGGCGTCCAGATTGCGCGCCACCTCCAGAATGTGCCGGGCGTCGTAGTTTCCCTCGTGGCATGCGTACTCATAGGTCGGTCCCTGGCGCTTCATCAGCGGGAACTCCGCCGTCCAGGGCTGTGTCCACGTGGTCAGGTCGGTAACGGTGAATTCGTAGTGGATCGTCTCGTCGTCGAGCCGCGTGAACCGCTCCTCCACGTGCAGCCCGACACTCGAACCGTTGAAATGCACCTTCTCGTTGAAGCGGGTCGTCTCGACCACCAGCGTGTCGTCCTCCCAGCGGCCACGCGAGTCACCGGCCCATTCGCGAATGGCGTCGGAAACGTGCGGACGGCCGTCGAGCGGAATGATACGCGGCGGGTTGGCCCGCATTTCCTGCGCGACGACCACGTAGTCTTCGGTCTGGAAGATCTGCATCAGATCGTTGTACGACGCGGGAAGCATCGGAGGACCTTCGTGGCGCCAGACGAGACAGCGCTCCTGCAGGGTGCGAGTCTGGTGGCTGTCGAACGACTGCACGGGATTGTTGTAGACGAGCCATCGGCTCTCCGCCCTCCGGATTGCCTCGCGCTCCTGCGCCGACGCGATCAGCGGCGGGATCCGGCCGTTCGCCGGATCGGTGATCAGCGATGTCCGGCGGGTCGTCAGCTTGCGCGGATCCTGTTCGCGCAACCAGACAGAGTTGTCGTAGTGGATGTTCTCCTGCGTCTGCAGCGTCACCTCCAGCCGTTCCTCGTCGGTTTCGGCGGCCAGCACGCTGCGCGCGCGCAGCGGATCGACGCCCTCCGCCGTCAGGAGTTCGTTCAGCTCCTCCAGCTCCGCCTCGGAGAGAAACGCCTGATCCCCCAGGCTCTCCGGCCGCTCGAGCGGCGTATACGTCGAGCTGGTCCAGTAGCCCTGCAGGTCGGGATGGCCCCAGGGCGTCCGGGGGGATGGCTCATCCCCTGACTGGGCGAAGGCCGGCGGCGCCGCGAGCGATGCCGCCGCGACAGCCGCGGTTGCCAGACCGAACAGCGCGTGCCGGTGATTCATCACGACCTTCCTTCCGTCCGGACGCCCCATGATGGACCGACCGGGGTCAACTTGCAACACTCCCCGCTCCGCCCGCGTCCACGTCCCGCCGGGTCGCCTCCTTTCTTGCTGTCCCGGACTGGCCGTTGGTAAGATTACCGGCGGCGTCAACCAAGAGAGCGATATCCCGAATGACGAGTGTGTGTGCTTCGCGTGTCCTGCGGACCTCGATCCTGTGCGCGGCAGCCTGCGCGGTGTTCGTGGCGGCTCCCGCCGCGGCGCAGAGCGGCGACGTTCCGCGGACTTCCTGGGACGACCGGCCCGACCTGAACGGCGTCTGGCAGACGATGAGCAGCGCCAACTGGAACCTGGAAGACCACCAGGCAGCGGCGGGACACCCCGACCTGGGCGTCATTGGCGCTCAGCCCCCGGGACAGGGTGTCGTGGTGGGAGGCGAGATTCCCTACACCGCCGAGGCGAGGCGGCAGCGTGACGAAAACTTCGCGAACCGTATCGGCAACGATCCGGAGGCGAGGTGCTTCTTGCCGGGCGTGCCGCGCGCCAACTACATGCCCTATCCGTTCCAGATCATCCAGGGCGATCGGAAGATTCTGATGATCTACGGTTTCGCCGAGGCGAACCGCACGATCCACATGGACAAGGACAACCCCGAGCCACCGCCCCTCGACAGTTGGATGGGCCGCTCGCATGGCCGGTGGGACGGCGACACGCTCGTCGTGGAGGCGGAGGGCTTCACGGGTGAGCAGTGGTTCGACCGCGCCGGGAACTTCGCCAGCTCGGGGCTTCGGGTCACGGAGCGTTACACCCCGTTGGGCCCGAACGTGATTCGCTACGAGGCGCGGCTCGAGGATCCGAACACCTTCACCCAGCCGTGGGAGATCAGCCTGCTGCTCTACCGCCGGCTGGAGGAGAACGCACGGGTGCTCGAGTTCAAGTGCGTCGAGTTCTCGGAAGACTTGCTGTACGGACACCTGAGGAGGGAGCCTACCCGTCCGCCGCCGGACCAGTAGGATTTCTTGATGGCCGCATCGACGCGGAGGAAAAGGTCATGACGATTTCACGCATTGCACTGGGGCTTTTCGCCGTGGCGCTTGTCGCCGGGGCTCCGGAAGTGGTTCAGGCCGCCGAGGCGGACTACCACCACGTTCACATCACCTCTTCCGCGCCACCGGAATCGGTCCGGTGGTACGCGCGGCACCTCGACTGCGAAACGATCGCCGACCGCGACGACGCCGCGAACTGCCACGGCGTCGAGGTGACGTTTATCGTGCAGCCGACGATGGGCAGCACCCAGGGAACCGGTATCAACCACATCAGCTTTTCGTTCCCCGACTTGACGGCGAAGATGGCGGAACTCGAGGCGGTGGGCGTCCGCGGCTCGGGGGTTCGGCTGCAGCGCTTCCCCGATGGCTCGACGCTACGCGAGTCGCCCGGCGGCTACCTGCACGGCTACATCTTCGACCCGTGGGGAACGCGCATCGAGATGGTGGAGGATCCCGAGTATCTCGGCTTCCATCACATCCACCTGAGCGCGACTGACCCGAGCGCGACGCTCGACTGGTACCAGCAGATGCTGGGCGGCGAGCGGGCCACCCACATGGGAACCGAGGAAGGCCTTCTGTTCGGGGATCTCTGGA
Organism: uncultured Vicinamibacteraceae bacterium; assembly: GCA_964636705.1. Taxonomy (GTDB): domain Bacteria; phylum Acidobacteriota; class Vicinamibacteria; order Vicinamibacterales; family UBA8438; genus VXRJ01. The sequence goes on along the minus strand of CAZWUJ010000005.1, from coordinate 128,967 downwards.
TCTTCGCGTCCGAGCACCCGGAGGGAACACCCGCGACGACCGAGGGACGCGCGATTGACCACATTGCCTTCGTCGTCGACGACCTTGACGCGGCGGCCGAAGAGATGCGCGCGGCGGGCGTCGAGTTCGCCGAGGATCCGCAGGTGCCGCCGAACGGCCGCACCTCTGCACGGCGTGCAGTCCTCCGCGGGCCTGACAACGTCCGGCTGGCGGTGGTCGAGGCTGGCTTCGCCGGCGTCGACAGCGCGAGCGCGGCGCCGGTCTTCGCCGACGTGACGGAACCCTACGACACGCCGCAGACGCCGTGGGGCGAACCGGACCTGCAGGGTGTCTGGACCGGCAACGCGTCGCACGGGATCCCGCTCGAGCGCCCCGAGGATCTCGCCGACATCGAGTCGCTGAGCCCGGAAGAGGCAGCGGCGCGGCGCGAGCGTGGCACGCTCGGCAGTATCTGGGGCTACGAGCGCGAATGGCGTGACACGACGCTGAGCTACGACAAGAACGCGCCGTCGACGCAGGTGGCGATGATCATCGATCCGCCCGACGGCCGTATCCCGCCGCTGACGCCGGAGGGCGAGCAGCGCGCAGCCCAGGTGGCCGCCGACAACCGCCGGTACTCGACGAGCAACGTTGCGGGGCCGGAGGAAGTGTCCCCCTACGTCCGGTGCATCACCCGCGGGCTGCCCAACCTGATGTTCCCGGGCGTCTACAACAACGGCCTGCAGATTTACCAGGGCCCCGGTTTTGTCGCGATCCAGAAGGAGATGATCCACGAGACCCGGGTCATTCCGACAACTGAGCAGCCGCGTCTAGGCGGGCAGCTCGACACCTGGCTGGGTGACCCCCAGGGTCGCTGGGAAGGCGACACGCTCGTGGTGGAGACGACGAACTTCAATGGGCGCGCGTCGTTCCGTGGCTCGAGCCCCGACATGGTGCTGACCGAGCGGTTCACGCGACTCAGCCCGACACGGCTGGAGTACCAGTTCACGGTGAACGATCCGACCATCTGGACGGCGCCGTATACGGGCCGGTTCACTTTCGATCTGGACGACGAACAGTACGAACTGGTGGAGTACGCCTGCCACGAAGGCAACTACGGCATGACCAACATCCTGAGCGGCGCGCGCGCGCGCGAAGCCGAGGCGGCGGGCGGCCAGTAGCGCGGCCGCGTACCGGGTGGCGCGCAACAGCCCGGGAACAGGACGGCAAGACAACCGACACGAACGGCGAACGAGGTAATCTTCGATGCGGAACAGACTCGCAATCACCCTCGCGGGCGTGGCGCTCGCAATTCTGATGGCGGGCGTCTCGGCGCTCGCTCACCACGCCTTCTCGGCGGAATTCGACGCGACGAAGCCAGTGGCGCTGCGAGGCAAGATCACCAAGATGGAGTGGATCAACCCACACGCCTGGATGCATCTCGAAGTCACCAAGGAAGACGGCACTATCGAGAACTGGATGATCGAGGCGGGCCCGCCGGGAGCACTCGTGCGGCGCGGCTGGCGGAAGGACTCGGTCACTCCCGGCATCGAAGTGCTCGTCGAGGGCTACCAGGCGATTGACGGCGCCTTCCGTGCCAACGGTCGCGACGTGACGTTCCCGGACGGCACGCGCCTGTTCGCCGGATCGTCCGGCACCGGCGCCCCGCTGGATGGTCGCGATCCGACCGAGCCGGCGCCCCGCTAACAGTCGGCGCCGTGGAAACGGTGCAGACTGCCAGGAGTCCAAGCCAAGCGCCCTACCGCGACTGTTCGGCCAGTCGCGCCGTTCGCAGCATCCCCACGATGGACACATTCCCCTCGTGGCATGCGAACTCGAACAGCGCTTCCTCACCGCTACGGCCGTGCAACGGCAGTTCCGCCGTCCAGGGTGCCTCCCAGGTCACCGGGTCGGTCAGCGTTACCCGGTACACCAGGGTGTCGTCGGCCACGCGGGTGAATCGCTCCACGAGGTGAAGACCTTCCGCCGCCGCAAGGTACTCGCTCTTCGGTGAGAAGTTCGTCGTCTCGACCACTAGTGTGTCGCCTTCCCATCGGCCGCGCGAATCGCCATTCCACTGACGCACCTGCTCCGGCAGATGCGGTCTGCCATCGATCGGGATGATCCTCGCCTCGTGGAACGCTTCCATCAGGAAGACGACATGGTCCGGTGTCTGGAAGATCTGGTAGTAGCTGTACGGGCCGGCGCCGAAGTTGCCGCCAAGGCGTGGAACACCGGTAGTGATACAACGGTGGTTGTTGCTCAGATCTTCAGGGCCCAGCTTCTCGTTCCAACCTCGATCCACTTCCGCCAGCCGAGCCGCGCCACCCGGACGAAGCGGCGGAATCCGCCCGTTCGGCGGGTCGATCACCAGCGAGGTCCGCTCGTCGAAGACGAAGCCGATCATTCCAACCGAACTCGTGGTGGACCACGCTTCATAAGTGTCGACATCCTCGAGGGCGGCACGGAAAGCCCCGTCCGCGGTGGCGAACGCGCTGCGGCCGTTGTCGAAGATTCGATCCGCCCTCTCCTGCAGGGTAGCCACCTCCTCCGGAGTCAAACGGTCGCGGTCCGCCACGTAGGCGGGACGCTCGAGCGGCGTGCCGCTGTCGCTGACCCAGACGCCCGACAGATCCGGCGTGCCATCCGGCAGGCGCGGCAACTCCCAACTCTCCGCCGGCTTCTGTGCCGCGGCCGAAGGCGCGACTGGTTCCGCCACAAGCGCCCCCAGCGCCAACACGGCAACCGCCGGCAGCACACCGGCGATGAACCGATGCGGCGTTCGTCTCTGCATGGGGCGTCTCCCGAGGTACTTGCCGCCATCCTACCCTTTCCGAAAGAATCTGTGATACGAATAGTGCGCACCTGCGGATGGTCATGACCTAGTGAGGGAGGTCCCAAGATGGCGAAGCAAACAACCCGGCGCGATGTCCTCAAGGGGAGTCTGGCAACGGCGGGGCTCGGAATAGTGGGATTGCCCAAGTGGACGATGCCCGCTCTCGCGCAGGGCGAAACGCTGATGCAGTTCACGGACGTTTCGGAGGACACGCAGTGGGTTCGCGGACCGGAGCGCCGGATCATCGACATCCGCCAGATTGACGGCGAGTTCACGCCGATCAATCAGTTCTTCACGACACAGCATTACGGCCATCCCAGTATCGATGTCGCCACGCATCGGCTGCGTGTCTCCGGGCTGGTCGACACCCCGCTGGAACTCTCCCTGGCCGACCTCCGCGCCATGCCGAGCCGCGAGTTGATCTTTGGCTTCGAGTGCTCCGGCAACCGAGGCCCCCTCAACGGCCTGTCGAGCAACGGCCGCTGGACCGGCGTTCCGCTACGCGCGGTGCTGGAGCGTGCAGGCGTGCAGGACGAGGCGCGCGAGTTTGTGTTCTTCGGCGCCGACCGCGGCGAGGAGGAAGTTCTTTGGCGTGGCCGTACGTTCAACGTCGATCAGCAGTACGGTCGGAGCCTCGAGCGCGATCAGGCGCTGAGTGACGAGCCGCTCCTCGCCTATGACCTGAATGGCGAGCCGCTGACGGCACACCAGGGCCGCCCATTGCGGCTGCTGGTTCCCGGCTGGTACGGCGCCCCGAACGTCAAGTGGGTGGCCGAGATCCACGTGCAGAAGGATCAGTACCTCGGCCGTTGGCAGGCCCGGTCGTACCGGACGCTGAAGGGCGAAATGATCAATGGCGAGATGAAGTGGAAGGAAACCGCCATCTCGACCATGCGCCTGAAGTCGTACGTCGCGCGCGTGACCGCGATCGATGGCGCGCACAACGTGTTCGGTGTCGTTCTCAACGACGGGACGCCGATCCACTCCGTCGAAGTGCAGATCGACGACGGTCCGTGGCAGCACGCCACGCTCGACCCATCGACGATGAGCGAGAAGTACTCCTGGAAGTTCTTCAACTACCGGTGGGAAGGCGCCACGCCGGGTGAACACACCGTCACGTCACGCGTGACCGACGTCAACGGCAACGTGCAACCGACTGCGGAGGAACTCGAGAACAAGATGACGTTCCTCGAGTCCAACGAACAGTTCCCGCGGACCGTGATCATCGCGTAGGAGTTGCGCCAGCCTCGCGCGGCCTGGTGCGGCGGCTTGGTGCGTCGGCCTGGTGCGCCGGCCTCCAGGCCGGCACGATCCACTCGGCCAGGACGGGCTATCCGACGGTAGCGCCCGAGCAGCTCGACCCGGCCCCCGCCGTGCACCCAAAGCAGTGGCGGTCGGTCACTATCGTGCGCGACTCGAGCGCAGCCAGATCGAACGCACCGATGTGCCGCGGCGATCGCCCATTGACCGGCAGATCCAGCATCTGATTGAAGTCGCAGTCGTAGAGTGTCCCGTCCCAGCCGACCGACAGCGTGTTCCGGCACATTACGCCTCGCGCCGCGGCCGGGTTGTAGGCGTCAACCAGCCGTCGCATGTAGGTCTCGAGGTTGCCGGAGTCGATCAGCCACTCCAGGAAACGGCTGATGGGCATGTTGGTAATCGTGTACAGCGCGTCGAAGCGGATACCGTAGCGCCGGTCCAGTTCCCGCTTCCATTCCTGCTCCAGCGACGCCTGCATCGGCGGCAGATACGCCCCAACCGGATTCGTCACCAGCACCAGCCGCAACCCGGAGCGACCGTCGCCGTAGCCGGCCGCGTTCAACCGCTGCAACGCTTCGATGGACTGCTCGAACACCCCCTCGCCCCGCTGCGCGTCGGTGTTGAGCTGCCGGTAGTGCGGCAGCGAGCAGACCACCTCGACCCGGTGCGCGGCGAGAAAGTCGACCAGGTCCGACTGTGACGGCAGGTTGACCACCGTCAGGTTGCAACGGTCTATTACGTGACGCCCCAAGGCGCGGCACTGCTCCACCAACCAGCGGAAGTTGGGATTGAGTTCCGGCGCCCCACCGGTGATGTCGACCGCCGGGATGGAGGTGCTGCCCAGCGCCTCGACGCACTGCGCCATCGTCTCGCGCGTCATGACCTCGCGTCGGTCTGGTCCGGCATCCACGTGGCAGTGGCGGCAGGTCTGGTTGCAGAGTTTCCCGACGTTAATCTGGAGGATCTCGATCCCGGTCGGCCGCAACGGATGCAATCCTCCGGCGTACAGGGCCGCCGCGAATTCCCGTTCGATTGGCAGGCGGCGCAGCGCGGCAAGCTGTTCGCGGGGCGCGGCAAGCGGTGCTTGGCGCGCGTTGAGAGTCGGCAGCGTGATGGCCATGTGCGTCTCAGCGCCCGGAACCCCAAACGGACGGCCGCCTCGCAGACACCCCCGTCACATGCCGATGCGGCCAGCCCGGTTCCGCATCTGCACGCCATGCACCAACGACGCCCCGCCGCGGATGGCCGAGGCGACATGCACCGCTTCGGTCATCTGGTCCACGTCGGCCCCTTTCTCCAAGGCGTCGGCGCTGTAGGCATCGATGCAATACGGGCACTGCACCGCGTGAGCCACCGCGAGGGCGATCAGCGACTTCTCGCGGGCCGAGAGAGCCCCGTCCTCGAACACGGCGTTGTACCAGGCGAAGAACTTCTCCGCCAGTTCCGGCCGGTTCTTGCCGATTTCCGGAAACCGTCCGAGATCGTCCGCATGGTAGTACGTGTCGTGCATGGCTCCCGGCGCACCTCCCGAACCGGCCGGCGCTACGGCGCTTGGCGTCTACGTCTTCATCGTACTCCAAGTGCCCCGAGCCTGTACCGGGCCCGCAAGCGTCGGCGACCGATTCCCGTTGGGGCTGACCGCAGGCCGCACCGTGGCGGGCGTACTGACAGAATGTGACAGCCCTACCGGCTAGACAGTACTGCCATGAGTCGCCCCGCACGCCTGCTGGATCTCGTGCAGCTCCTCGCCGGACGCCGCTCCCTGCCACTGAGGGAAATCGCCGAGCGGTTCGAGATCTCCGAGCGAACCGCCTACCGCGACCTGTCGGAACTTTCTCGCCGGCATATACCGGTGACCCGGGACGAGTACGGCTACCGGCTGGTCGAAGGCGCCACGATCCGCCCGCTTGGACTGAGCGCGGCCGAGCGCGCCGTGCTCAAGCTCCTGCTCGACAACCCGGCCACCCGGAAGGCGCCGGACGTCGCCAAGACGCTCAAGCTGGTCGAGGCGAAGCTCGACTCCGCCACCCGCAGGGTGGAGGAAACCCCGGGCGCTCTGACCCTCGCCGGCCCGGAACGATCAGGTGAACTGGCGGCCGGGCTGACTTCCCGGCTCGAAGCAGCGATCCGGGAACGGAAACCGATTTCGATCCACTACCGCTCGCTGGCAGGTGGGCTCCGGGCCTGGCGAGGCGTCGATCCCTACGAGATCTTCCACCGCGAGAACGCGTGGTACCTCGTCGGCCGGTGCCATCTCCACGACGAACCTCGCACCTTCAGGCTCGATCGCATCTCGCACGCAAGGCCCCTCACCGGAACGTTCGAACGGCCGGAGTTCGATATCGACGCATTCCTCGAGAGCACCTGGGCGATATACCGCGGACGGAGGCTCCACGACATCGTCATCCATTTCCATCCGTCGTTCGCTCCGCTGATCGAGCAGGGGTCCCACCACCCGACGGAGACGGTGACGAGGCTGGGAAACGGCAATCTCGAGTATCGCGTGCAGCTCTCACACCTCGACGAGATCGCCCGCTGGGTCGTCAGCTTCGCGGGGAAGGCGCGCGCCGTCCGGCCAACGGCGCTCGTCACCCTGGTCCACGACATCGCCTCGGCCGCACTGAACGCCCACGATCCCGACGCACCCCAGCCGCCTGGCGACCAGCAGAAAGGGCTTCCCGGACTCTCCACGCTGGACGAACCGTCCACCCAGCGCCCGTTGATCTGAGGCGCCGGCCCGCGATCCACCACGAGTCAGCCGCTTCGAGCGCTTTCCGAAGTTTCTACGGAAGTCTGTCGAGGACCTGACGGGTTCTGACAGGTCTGCTCCTTACGGTTGATGCCGTCCGGTCGTCATCCGCCAATTCCGGCGCTCACGATCCGAACAGATGGAGTCATCTACATGCGCAGAATCGTTGCAACACTACTGACCATTGCCGTCATCGGCGTCGGGGCCCAGCCCGCCTTCGCGGAAGATCCAGCCGGAGGGACCATCCGGGCAACAGCCGAACGGTTCGCAACGGAGACTGAACTGGAGCAGACCGACGCCGGTCTGCGTCGCTCGGGCGCGCGAGTCGGGCTCGGTGTCGCGCTGGCTGCCGCCGGTGTCGCGATGCTGCTCATCGATCCGCAGCAGCCGACCCAGCCGACCCAACCCGGCACGGTCAGTTCAGACGCCCTTACGGATGCCGCGGTCGGGAACTTCCCCACAAACCACCGTTCCGTTCGTGGAGCCTTGGGCGCCCCAGTCTTGATTTGCGAACCTCTCTGCATTGGCGACATCGATGAGGCGATTGAAGGCGCCTACATCGCGGGTGGCGCGATAGGGATCGCGTCCACGACGACGGCCATCGAAGATTCGCCCTGGACGTTGTACGAGGGAGCCTTCCGCCCCTTTGTCCCTTACAAGGAGCGTAGCCCCGGCTTGAAGTACGGCGGTGCGGCCCTTGCGGTCGCCGGCGCCCTCATCACGGGCCTCTGGTCCACCGTTCCCGTATCGAACTCCCTCTCGTTTGGTGTGACACCAAATGGCGCCCGGATCGGCAAGACTTTCGGGTTCTAGTCCACCCTCTACTTGCGGGCGGTCGGCGGTGCCGGAGACGACCTCCGGCGCGCCGACGTGTCCTCGGGGCCATACCCGGACTCAAGGCCTTCGGCTGGCCAACGAAACATCCTCGCAATTCGAACGCAAAGTGTTCATATTGCAAGGTCAGAGGAGCCATCACCTTGCCCAGACTCACCACCACGATCACCATCGCCCTGACAATCCTGGCTCTTACGCCGCTCGCGGCGGCCCAAGAGGCCGGACAACGGGACAAGTATCTCCTGCTTGCCACCAACCGCACAGGAACCATGCAGGACGAACTCAACGAGGCCGGCGCGCGCGGCTATCGGTTCGCCGGTACGCAGGGGGGCGAGACCGCGTTCGGGGGGAACGAAGCTGTAGTCATCATGACACTCGATCAGGATGGGCGCCGTTTCAGCTACATCCTGCTCGCTACGAGCCGCACCGGAACAATGCAAACGGAACTGAACGAGGCTCCGCCCGAATACGACTTCGTCGGCATGACCGTGTTCAGTTCAACCTTCGGCGGGAGGGAGGCCGCCGTCATTCTCGAGGCCGAGATAACGGACGACTGACGCCGCGGGCCGCTAGCGTGGCGTCTCTTCGTGCGTGTGCAGCTGCCGAACGCCGGCTTCGACCGCCATCCGCCCCGCCGCCAACCGATGCTTGTTGGTGACCCCTTCCCAGCAGCCTTCCTCGAAGAACTCGTAGGACTCGTCGGGGATGCGCGTCGTCGTGAACGCCAGCGTCCAGGGCCGCGTGAACACGGCCGGATCCTCCAGAGCCGCCTCGTAGTGGAGCGTGTCGGCGTCCAGAAGGCGCCAGCGCTCGACCACGCGGAGCGACTCGGTGTAGAAGCTCCCATGGGAATCGAGCCACGGCAAGTCGTTGAAGTTGGTTGTCTCGACGACCAGCGTGTCACCCTCCCACCGGCCGCGTGAATCGCCGTTGAACAGCACGATGTCCTCCCCCACGTGCGGGCGGCCGTCCATCAGGATGATGCGGTAGGCGTGGGCCCATTCGTAGAGGATGACGACGTGACTGGCGTTCTGGCGGATTTGCAGGTCACCGCGGTAGTTGCTGCGCGGCACCCCAAGCAGCAGGCAGCGATCCTCCGGATCGATATGTGCGAGCTCGGTTGGGGTCTCCATGTCGAACAGGTGTTCGGTCCGCTTGTCGAGCGCCCATTGCTGATAGGGAATACGTCCATCCGGTGGATCGGTGATCAATTGAAAGGGCAGCCCGAGCCGATCCGGTCCCCGGCTCTGCATCCTGGCGTGGATGGGGTCGCAGCAACCGTCCTCGATGCTGTGCGATGCGTTGACCGGGCCCCCGTACCAGTAGCCCTGGAGGTCGGGACGACCATCCGCAGTGCGTGGCGGATCCCCTGACGGCTCTTGCCCGGCCACTGACAACGATGCTGCCGCGAAGGCGGCGGCAACCCCCAGCACCGTCCCGATCACTCGACTACTCATCGAACCTCCTCGAACCCTCGCGACCGTCGTCACTTGTCGGCGGCCAATTCCTCCTCGGAATAGGCGTAGCACTCGTACTCCAGGAGCTGCACGTTCGGTTCCTGCCGGCGATAGAGCGGCATGCTCATCGTCCAGGGCCGCGTGAATACGTTCGGATCCTCGATCGTGGCCTCGTAACGCAGGTGATCCGGCCCCACGGGCGTGTAGCGCTCCACCACGTGGAGGGCCTCGCTGTGGAAATTGCCGGCCCGATCGAACCACGTCCTGTCGTTGAAGTGAATGACATCAACGACCAGCGTGTCGCCCTCCCAATGTCCGCGCGAATCCCCCATCCAGAAGTTGATGTGTCCTTCCGGGTGCGGGCTGCCGTCCATATAGATGGTGCGGACAACGTGCAAGTACTCGTAGAGGATCAGCACGCGGTCGGAGAACTGCAGGATCTGAAACGGATACGGCATGTAGGTAATCCGCGGCACGCCGGGCATGTAGCACTGCATCTCGGGATCCGCAGTTGCGCGGTTTTCGTAGTTCTCCTGCTTCTGCGCCAGAGCCCATTCCTGGTAAGGAATCTCGTTCCCGATGACGACGCCCTGGCCCGCCGGCACTCCGGCGCTGGCCGAGTGGTCCTGAATGTCCCAGGCGGCCGTGTTCACCGCCTGCCAGACACCCTGGAGGTCGGGTTGGCCGTCCGGCGTGCGCGGCGGGACGTAGTCCTGCCCTGAACTGCCCTCCGCCGGAGCCGCGACCGGAAGCAGAACCATCAGGCAGGTGCAGATCACCGCCAGAGGGCGACCCGCCCGCCAAGTCACGCCAACCTGACCACCGTTGCCCGTGGCTCCGATGGCCGCCCGGCCATGCCTACCTGGGTGTCTGCACCGTTCCACCGCACAGATTCCTAGCGCTGTCCGGGCGGTACCGGAGCACCGGTGCCTGACGAGCCGGCGAAAACGTCGCGGCCGTCCGGGAACGTGATGGTGATCCCGTTGGCGGTCGGCGTCCCGTCCTTGGCCAGATAGCCCTCGACGACGAACTCGATCCCGACCGGGAAATCGCTGCGCCGCAGGCCACGCCGCAACAGCGCGGTCGGATTGCCGAGTTCGACCGCCCAGTTGACCACTTTGCCGTCGGGGCCCTCCACGTCCATGTGCAGCCACCCGTGAGGATTGACCCACTCCAGTTCGGTCAGCTTGCCCTGAAGCGTGACCGGCTTTTCGATGTCGAACTCCGCCGAGAATGAATGGTGCGCGAATCCGGGCGCTGCCGCCGCCAATAGTCCGGCGCTCACGATCGCAATCGCCAGCGTTCTCATCGGCCTGACCTCCTGATCTGCCCAGCCGGCCACCCACTACCCACACGGTCGCCGACTCCGGCGATAGCGGCAACGCCGCCCCGAGAACTCCTGGTTCGTCACGCTACCGCATGTCTCGACCTGCTGCAAGAGACAAGACGGTCGGACCCGCCCAAGGCTTTCCACCGGCAGGCGCCGGATTCGCCACAGCTCCTCCTTTGCATTTCCGCTTCCGCCTGCGCCAGACTCCTTCGAGTCCGTCACGTTGCTGGTGAATGCACTGTGTTCGACGCTGATCTGGATCGCCGAGTCCGCATCGACGCGTTCCATTGGCTCGAAGCCCAGGTCGCGGCCCGTGGAGACGATGTCCTGCCGCGCAAGGTCCTCGCTGAGGGATTCAGGCTGGACGGGGTACGCGTACCGCTGCTCGGCCCGCAGGGCATCTTCAAGCCGAGAGTGCTTACGGACGCGCCGCTCTCGATCACGACCGCCCCAGCCGGGCCTTATGATGATGCGTTCGGCCCGAGCGGGCTGCGTTACCGGTATCGTGGCGAGGATCCGAATCATCGCGACAACCGGGGCCTCCGGTTCGCATTGCGGTACCGCCTGCCGCTCGTCTATTTCTTCGGTCTGGTCAAGAATCGGTACCTGGCCGTATGGCCAGTATTCGTCGTCGGCGACGATCCGGGCGCGCTCACGTTCACGATCCAGGTGGACGACCGGAAACACGCCATCGGTGAGTGGCGCGAACCCGTTCTCGTCCGCGACGACGGCGGCGACAGCCGGCGGGAATACGTCACCACCGCCACGCGGCAACGCGTGCACCAGCGCACCTTCCGGGAGAGGGTCCTCGCGGCCTACCGGCGACAGTGCGCGTTCTGCCGATTCAGACATCCCGAACTGCTAGACGCAGCGCACATCGTGCCGGATACGGAACCCGAGGGGGAACCGATCGTGCAAAACGGCCTGGCGCTGTGCAAGCTGCACCATGCGGCCTTCGACCGTTACTTCGTCGGCGTCCGCCCGGACTATGTCGTCCAGGTCCGTCACGACCTGCTCGACGAAGAAGACGGACCGACGCTGGTACACGGCATCCAGGCCCTGCACGGCAATCAACTCATCCTCCCGCGCAATCCGGGTTTTCGACCGGACGCGGGGCGGCTCGAGCACCGCTACGAAAAGTTCCTGCGAACCTGACGTGACCTCCCAGGGAATGAGCGCGCTTCCTATCGCCAGGAATCCTTGACGCAGAGGCCCGCGCCAGCGGTCCGCAGGGGGGAACTTTCTTTTGCTGTGGACGAAACTATGTACATTCTATATCCTTTGTTAGAATACAATAGAAATACACATGGAGATCCGGCGGCACCACTATCTCGACCGGCTTCGGCAATTCCTCGACGCACCCGTGATTACCGCCGTCACGGGCATTCGGCGGGCCGGCAAGAGCGTGCTCCTGCGGCAGTTCTCAGACTCTCTGCGTGCGGAACGACAGGTCGTCTACATCGATAAGGAATCTTTGGACTTCGAAGACGTGCGCACGGCCCGCAATCTGGTCGATGTGGTGAACTCGGCCACGCGACGGGACGAGCCACGCGTCGTGATCGTCGACGAGGTGCAGCAGATTGACGGCTGGGAACGCGCGGTTGCCTCCCTCAACGGAGAACAACAGACGCAGGTAGTGATCTCCGGCTCCAACGCCACGTTGCTGTCTGCGGAACTCGCGACCCTGATCGCCGGCCGCTATGTCGCCCTGCAGGTGTTTCCGCTCACGCTGCGCGAGTTCGGCGACCTGTACCGGCAACGCGCCGACGCGTCACTCGATGACGCGGGCCTGTTCCGCCTCTACCTGCGCATCGGGGGTCTGCCAGGCCTGCTCCACACCGACCTGAGCGACCCGGTAGTCGATCAGATGCTGGGAGACATGGTGAACACGATCGCCATCCGGGACGTGATCCGGCGGCACCGGATCCGCGACGTCGCGCTGTTCGAAGCCATCACGCGCTTTGCCGTCGACAGCGTGGGCAGCCCGGTGTCGGCCAAGCGCATTGCCGATTTCATGAAGAGCCAGCGCCGAACGGCAGCGGTGGACACCGTGCTCAACTATCTGGCCCACCTGGGCGATGCGTTCCTCCTGGCCGCCGTCCCCCGCTTCGATCTTCGCGGTCGGAAGCTGCTCCAGGTCAATCACAAGTACTACCTGGGCGATGTGGGGCTGCGTGACGGAATCGTCGGCTACCGTCAGAGTGACATCGGTGGCGTCCTCGAGAATCTGGTGTTTCTGGAGCTGTGCCGCCGTGGCTACACAGTGACTGTGGGCGTTGCAGGAGCGCACGAGATCGACTTCGTCGCGGAAGACCGGTCCGGGCGGCGCTACGTGCAGGTGGCCTACCTGCTGGCGTCGCCGACTACGATAGCCCGCGAGCTTGCCGCCCTCGCTGCCGTCCGTGACGCGTATCCGAGGGTGCTGCTCTCGCTCGATCCGCATCAACCGGCCGACTTCAACGGGGTCCGGCACCAGCCGTTGACCGATTTTCTTCGCGGCGCTCCGCTCGGAGCCCCGGGCAACGATGGTCGGGCGAGCCGCCTCTACGGACATCCGTAAGGCGGGTGGACGCGATGCGGGACGACCGCGGCAACCCGCGGTCGTCCCCCGTGACTGTCGATCCGATCTTCCGATCAGAACGCGACGCGGAACGCCAACTGCAGCGTCCGCGGCTGATGCTCCCGTCCCGACGCGCGGCGATCGCCGAACCGGCTCGACCGCTCCAGCGTGTTGTAGTCGTAGAACGCGTAGTTGAACGTGTTGAAGATCTCGAAGACGCCGCTGATCCGAACGTCGTTCGGTAGCACGATGTCCTTCGTGACCCGCACGTCGAACGACTGGAACGGATCCAGCGCGAACTCGTTCCGCGGAATCAGGCTGTAGTCTGCCCGAACGCGGTTGCCAATCCCGGTCGGCCGGTAGCCGGAACTCGCCGAGGTGTACTCGCCGGAACCGAACCGGTAGAACCCGGCGATCGAGATGTCATACGGCAGCGTCACGATCCCATTCACGCGCAACGTGTGCTTCTGGAAGTCGTTCGCCCGTCCCCAGTTGTCGTCCACATCGAAGTGGTTCTGCAGCGACGAGCCGTACCCCGAGCTGCCGAGGTCGGTGTCGTGCTTGAAGAACATCACCGTATAGGTGAGCCCCAACTGGAAGTTGTCCCGGTAGCGCCGGGTGAACGAGTTCGCGAGCGCCATATAGTCCGACTTGCCGCGCGTGGAGATCAGCCGGATCGGGCCGAAGTCGGGCCGCGGCCGTCCGAACCGCGCCGGAGGCAGGTTGAATCCGGTCGCGGCATCGTAGAAGACGTTCGGGTCGCTCTGGGTCTCTTCGAAGCGGCCGCGGTTGTAGATCAGATCCGAATCGAACGCCATGACCTCGTTGAGCTGCACCTGGAAGCCGACGTTCGACTGCCAGACGTACGGCATCTGGGCATCATGCGCGATCACGTTGACGCTCTGCGGCGCCAGCGGAACCCGACCGGAGACGATGTCATCGAACGTGGCGCCGCGCTGTGGATCATCGATGAACCCGGGCAGCCCGTCGTTCGGATACGAGTTGAAGATGACCTTCTGTGCGTTCCAGAGCTGCTGATCGAACGCCGGGTTTCCACCGACGGTGGCGTAGAAGAGGCCGGTGCCGCCACGGATGACGAGGTTGCCCTCGCCGGTCGGATCGTACGCGGCGCTGATCCGCGGCGCGATGTTGTTGCGATCGCGGATGTTGTTGCGGTAACCGACGTTCTCGGTGAACAGCCCGTTGTCGATGACCAGTTCGGTCTCCTCGACTCCAGGTGGCGCGAGGTCGCCCCACGCCAGGTCGTAGCGCACGCCGTAGTTGAGCGTCAGCCGGTTGGTGACCTGCCAGGTGTCGCCAATCCAGGTCGCGAACATCGGCCGCGGCACGTCGTAGAAGTAGTCCTCGGCAAACGTCCGGTCGAATCGCTCGACGATCGAGTCGAGACCGCTGAAGTCCCAGAGCTCGGGCTGATTCCAGGCACTGAGTGGGACGCGGTCCGCGATGTCGTGCGGCAACTCCGTGAAGAAGTACTGGCCGCGCTCGCGGGCCCGCCACTCGCCCCAGTCACGCCCGTGCAGGTACTCCACCCCGATCTTCCAGGCATGGCTGCCGCTGACCCCGTTCAGGTCATAGCGGAACGGCGACTTGCCGTGACGAATCTCCTCGTAGTAGTTCCACGGCGCGCCGACCGTCAGACCGGGGAACCGGTACTCGGGGGTCGGGACGACCGGTTCCCACACCCACCAGAACTGGTAGTAACCGATCTTGATCTCATGCAGCAGGTTGCCGTCGGTGACGTGGGTCCAGTTGGCTTGTCCGAACGCCGACCACGTCGGCCGCTTGGACATGCGGCTGGGGTGGCTCGACGTGGAGCCGAAGAGATCGTTCGGCCGGTTCTGCCGGTAGTAGTTCGCCCGGACGCTCAACCGATTCCGACTCGACAACTGGAAGTCGGTGCGGCCCATCAGCGAGTCACGTTCGATTGGCGTGGAAAAGCTCATGATCTGGCCCGCCAGCGCGTTCGGCGAAACCACCGTCGTCCCCGGCTCGCGCTCCCGCTCGTACGAGAAGAAGTAGTGCGCCCTGTCCTGGACGAGCGGCC
This sequence comes from uncultured Vicinamibacteraceae bacterium, assembly GCA_964636705.1. Classification (GTDB taxonomy): domain Bacteria; phylum Acidobacteriota; class Vicinamibacteria; order Vicinamibacterales; family UBA8438; genus VXRJ01. The sequence continues at coordinate 113,897 of CAZWUJ010000005.1, read as the reverse complement.
CGCCGATGGTGCCGCCGAGCTGCTGGTTCTTGTAGGGCAGCACGTCGCCCGTGAACGGGTCCGCGGCGTTGAACTGGTCGTCGCGGAAGTAGCCGTAGAACGTGCCGCTCACGTCGTTCGTCCCCGACTTCGTGATCGCGTTGACCTGGAGCCCGGCCGACCGCCCCTGGGTCACGTCGAACATGTCCGTGATCACCTCGTACTCCGCGATGGCGTCGCGGCTCATCCCGGGCTGCCCGAAACTGGTGACCGAGGTCTGCTGGGTGATCTCCTGGCCATCGAGGTTGAGCTGGAACCGGGACAACTGGTCGATGCCGGGCGTGTTGCCGACGGTGTTGTTGGTGACGCCCTTCACGAGCATCGTCAACTCCATCCAGTTCCGCCCGCTGATCGGGATCATGTCCATCTGGCGGCGGTCGACGTTGCCGGCCACCTCGGCCTGCTGAAGGTCGATCAGCGGCGCTTCACCGGTGACCGTGATCGTCTCCTGGACCGTGTCCAGGCCCATCGTGAAGTCGAGAGTCGCGTTCTGCCCGACGAGCAACTCGACGTCGGTGAGCACGACGGTGGCGAAGCCCGGCAACTGCGCCGTGAGGTTGTAGGTTCCCGGCGGTACCGACTGGACGCGATACTGCCCGGTTCCATCGGTGACTGCGACCAGGGTCAACCCCGTCGAAGGGTTGACGGCCGTGACGGCTACGCCAGGGAGGACGAGCCCGGACTCGTCGTCCACGGTTCCGACGATGGTGGCTTGCTGCGCGTAGACGCCCGTCGCGAGGGACATCCACACGAGCACGAACGCCGCGCAAGTACGCTGCAACATGCGTGCCTCCTTGTGAAAGAACCCGAACGCCGACGATGCGAACCCGATGTGCCTACGATGCTCCGACCGATTTCTATTTCAAGTAGTCAGGGACTCGGATCCGAGTCCACGGCCTGCGGCCAGGGAATCGGTTCGTCGGAAGCAAACCGCCGCAGTACGTTCTCCGTGATCCGCGACACGTCGTTGTCGTAGTCGTTGTAGGAGAGGCTCCCGCTCCAGGCGATCGAGCTGGTCGAGAACGCGGCGCCGCCGTTCGGGTATTCCAGGTACGTCATGTCCGCGTAGACGAGGACATTCTCGGTGCCCCCCTGGCGCGAGTCCGACGTGTTGACCTCCTCGACGACATGCTGGTACGCGTCCGAGTGACCGAACGAGCGGGCCAGGACCAGCGTGTGGGCGGGCGAGCCCAGCGCATAGTCGACCCGGTCGAGCTCTGACCCGGCGGCGCCTACCTCCAGAACCAGCGACGGATGCTCGCCGATCAGGGCCTCGGGGTCGAGACCCTCGAAGATGAACGCGGCGCGTGGATCGTTGCTGCCCGGCATCCGCCGGAACGGCGAGTTGCGGTCGAAGCCCTGCGCCGTAAATCCGACGCCCACCAGCTTCTGCGGCGCCCGGCCCCGGAACCGCCAGAGGCCGCCGAACTCCCCCGTCGTGGCGTGGTAGTGCTCGCCCGCCGCGCCCTGCCAGGCCTCGGTGCCGTGTCCGCGACGGACTTCGACGTAGCGCCCCGTGGGATCGAGGCTCGTGATCCAGTAGAACCCGTTGCCGCCCATGTACATCAGGCGCCCGCCCCCGGTCAGGTAGTCCTGCAGGCCGTCGAGCATTTCCGTCGACGTGTACTCGGGATGCGTCCCGGTCAGGATGACGTTGTACGGCTCGAGCACCTCCGCGCCCTCCAGGTGCAGGTCGTGGTCGGTGATGATGTCGACGTCGAAGCCCCTGGCGTCGAACCAGTCGACGATGTGCGTGTCCGCCATGAACTGCCACGGGTTGCGGGTGGTGATCTTCGGCCGCATGTTGGTGATCGGCCGGAGCACCGACGAGTAGGTGATGCCGCTCCCGTCATTGTGGGTGGAATAGAGGCTCAGGGGGCTCAGGCCGTCCGCCATGCTGCCGTAGGCCAGATAGCTGAACGTGGGCACGAGGAACGCGATGTCCGCCGTGGCCGTGCCGCGGCGCGGCCGGACATAGAACGGCACGTAGTCCTCGTAGTCCGACGCCCGCAGGCGCGCCGCGTAGATGCCGCTCGCCAGGTCGTCCGGAACCTGCAGCTCGAACCCGACGTCCCAGCCCGCGTCCACGAGGTCGTCGTCGTGGAAGTAGATCGCGCCGTACTGGTCGCGCGCCTGCTTGTAGTCCATCTCCGTCGCGTCCCACGTGTGGCCCGTCACCGCGCGGGTGGGCGCGTTGACCGCCTCGCCGTGCAGTCCCCGCGACGAGCGGTCGCTCACCGCCTGCGTCTCGATGTCCGCCGCAAAGTCCCAGTCCGCCAGCGCATCGCCGGGGCCCCCACCCTGCTCGATGGCGTCGATGTCCGCCGCCCCCAGCGCACGGTCGTAGATCCGCGGGTTGTCGATCTTGCCGTTGTAGTGGCCCGACGCCTCCCGCGCCTCGCCGCTGCCGCTCCAGTGCGCCGCCATCAGCAGCGGGAGGTCGTTCGTCGCCAGCCCCCGCACCGACGTCGTCCGCTCCACCGTGCTCCCCGTCGGGTCGCCGGGAAACAGCGTCTGGGGACGTTGCACGAACACCACCCGGCCGCTTTCCGCGTCGTAGCTCGCCGCCACGAAGTACCAGACCGTCGGCACCCCGTGCGGACGCGGACGCGCCGCCCCCGGAATCGCCGAACGCCACGCCCGCAACGGAACGTCCGCCCGCACCGTCTCGCTCGCCCCGCCCTCGCCGCCGAGCCGAAGCGCCAGACGCCCGTCCTCGTCGATGAACACCCCGTAGCCGCCCGCCACGTCGTCCGACCACTTGGTGATCACTCCGGTCGCCGATGGCTCCCCGAACGACACCCCCGGCGTCGTCGGCGCAATCCACGCCGTCACCGTGAAGCTGCCCGTCAACTGGAGCGCCGGATCGTCCGGCACCTGCACGTACGAACCGAACGGCAGCTCCTGCCACCGCCCGTCGTACTCGCCGGTCACCGGCGTGTCGATCACCGTTTCCCTGATGCCGGGTCCGGCCGGGTTGGCGTCGCCGTGAATCAGGCGCACGATCTCGGCTTCATACCGCGGATCCACGCTGCTCACCATGAACCGGATGGTCTCGCCCGGCTGGACGCTCAGGCGGTCCGTGTAGCCGACGATGCCCCGATCACGCAGCAACTGCGGAATATCGGCGGAGCCTAGCCGGGGAGTCTGAGCGGTGGGGGCGGTGGCCAGGATGGCAAGAACCAGCGCCGTGACGACGACAACGAACGCGCGCAGCGAAGTGGCGGCCATGACGCCTCCTTTTCCTGCCTGCCGCCGTCGGCGGGTGGGCCTAGGCGGCGGTGTCCGTCGCCGGATGATAGCACGTGGAGCCGCAGGCAACGATGGTCGGGCGGGATCAGTCGGGCTAGATCAGGACGTGTGATTCTGCAAGAATGCACGCGTGTGGTTCGCCGTCCGGCGAACCACACGCAACGGCGCGCTTCGGAGACCAACTACCGGCGACACGACCGGAAGGGAGGCGGAGATGAAGCCTGCGTTTCGTTGTTTCCTGTTCCTGTGCATCCTCGGGTCCGCGGTGGTGTGGCTGACGACGTCGAGCCCCGGCGTGCAGGCCCACGGGAGCGAGGCCCGCTACGTCGTTGAGGTCGACTGGGTCCGGCCGCGCATCACGCATACCTACGGACTCAGTTATTCGGAACTGGGGCCCGGCGCCTATCGCAGTGATGTCGAGACGCGGACCATCGGCGACCAGCAATGCGTGGTCGGAGGGCTGATCGGCTTTGATGTCGACGACGCCTACGCCTACGACATCGACGAACCGGTCACGCTGACCCTGAGCTACGCGCCGGACCTCACAACACCCTTCACCGTCGTCTGGGATCAGAACGGCGGCAACAGCCGGGGCGCGATCGAGGTTCAGCCGGAAGCTGGAGAAGCCGTGCAGAACGTCACGTTGACTCTTGACCGCGCCCGAATGGCGGGCCAGGGAACCCGCGGAGTCGATATCGCCGCCGGCAGCCGCGAGGGTCTCGCCATATGCGACATCGAGATTGCCCGGAGCGGCACGACCGAGGCGCCGCGGGAATTCGGCCAGATCCGTCTGGAGGTCACGGACGCGGCGTCCGGAAGTCCCGTTCCCGCCCGCGTGGGTCTCTACGACTCCACCGGCCGGATGCCCCTCCCGTCGGATGACGCGATCCTCGTGCACCGTTACACCGACGAAGTCCGGAGACTCTGGATTACCCCCCGCACGTTCTGGCCGTCGCCGCACCGGCAGGTGTTCTACGTGAACGGCGGCTACGAAGCTCGGGTGCCGGCCGGAACCTACGAGCTTGTCGTGACCCGTGGCATCGAGTACCGCGTCCATCACGCGGAGGTCGAGATACTGCCCGGCGAGACGAGCAGCGTTCCGGTGGCCCTGGACCGTTATGCCGACCAACCGGCGCGCGGCTGGTACTCCGGCGATGCCCACATTCACATCCAGCGCGACACGGTCCGCGACGAGAACACCTGGGCGCAGGTGGCGGCGGAGAACGTGCACGTCGCCAACCTCCTGCAGATGGGCAACATAGCCGGGACGCACTTCGGACAGCCGGCGTGGGGCGCGGCGGGCCACTTCGAGCAGGACGGCCACGTCCTCGTCTCGGGCCAGGAGGACCCCCGAACCGTCCACCGCGGCCATACGATTCACCACAACCTGCAGGAGCCGCTCCATCTCGGCCCCGAGAGCTACTTCCTCTACCACCAGGTCTTCGAGCAATCGCGCAGCCAGGGAGGCGTGTCCGGCTACGCGCACCAGGCGGAACTGTTCAACGGACGCCGCGGCATCGCCCTCGACATCCCCTTCGGGATCGTCGACTTCATCGAGATTCTGCAGCAGGGCCAGCTGCCGACGGACCTCTGGTACGGTTTCCTCAACCTCGGCTACAAGCTGCTGCCGGCGGCCGGTTCGGATTTCCCCTACATGGATCTGCCGGGCGTCGTGCGCAGCTACGCGAAGATCGACGGCCCGTTCAGCGTCGACGCCTGGTTCGAGGCGTTCCGGGCGGGCCGGCTGTACGTCACGAACGGTCCGCTCCTCGAGGTGACCGCCAACGGAGGGATGCTGGGCGACGAGCTGCACGTCGAACCGGGGGCTTCGGTGGAAGTGGTCGCCGAGGCGTCGCTCAACCCGGATCTCGACCGGTTGGACCGCCTGGAACTGGTCGTGCACGGCGAGGTCGTGGCGACCGAGACGGCGAACGGCCAGGACCGAGTCAGCCTCCGGACCACGGTGACGGCCGACCGGAGCCTGTGGATGGCGGTTCGGGCGTTCGGCGAACGGCAGGAAGAACGCAACATGACGGTGGCCCACACTGCCCCGATCTACGTGATCGTGGAGGGCCGTCCGTTCTACCAGGACGATCGCGTCCCCGAACTGGTCGCGCTCCAACGCGCCCGGCTTCAGGAACTGCTGACCGAGACGGTGGATCCGAATCGCGACCTCGAGCCCTGGGAGACGCGCAGCCTGCTCTCTGAAATGTGGCCGGCGCAGCGCCGCCTGCTCGAACCCCGCATCGAGGAGGCGGATGCGCGCTACCGGGCGCTGCTGGCGGAGGTCGAGAACACACAGCCCTGAGTAGGCAGGACCTTCATCGTGGACAACCGGACTGCTCCGGCGCGCGGCAACCGCCGCGACCGGGGGGGAGAATGGGGATGATGCTCGATCACTTCCGAAGGAGCGCACTCGGGTTGCTGCCGCTGCTGACGCTCGGGGTCGTCTGGTTAACCGTCCATGACGCGACCGTCGCGGGCCACGGCAGCGAGGCCCGCTACGTCGAGGTGGCGCCGTGGCAGCGGGATCGCATTCCGCGCGTGCTCGCGGTGAGCCGAACCGAGCTGGGCACACCGGGAACCCGGCGCATGCTGGAGGTGCGGGAGATTGAAGGGCGGTCGTGCCTCATCGGCGCGGCCTTCGCCCTCGACGTCGACGACGACTACGCCTTCGACATCGATGAACCGGTCACGTTCACCCTGACCTACGCCACCGGGCTGACGGCGCCGTTCGTGGTCGGATGGGATCAGAACGGCGGCGAGGGCATCGGCGTGACCGAGGAACTCGTCCCCGAGCCGGACGGCGCGTTCGCGAGCACCACCCTGACCCTCGACCGCGCACGGTTTTCCGGGCGCGGCGTCCGAGGCACCGACATTGCGATAGGCGCAAGGGACGGTATCGCCCTGTGCGACGTGGCCATCGAGCGCAGCGGAACCACCCAGCCGCCAACCAGTTTCGGCCGCCTCGTGCTCGACGTGCGCGACGGCGACGGCGGACCGGAGGTCCCGGCGCGGGTTGGCCTGTACGACTCCACGGGGCGCGCGCCCCTGCCTTCCGAACGGGCGCTGAGCATCCACCGGTTCACCGACGACATCCGTCTGCTGCGCGTGAACGCGCGCACGTTCTGGCCCTCGGACAACCGGCTCATCTTCTATGTCGACGGGAACTACGAGAGCCGCCTGCCGGTGGGAACCTACGAGCTCGTGGTCACGCGCGGGCCGGAATACCAGTCGCACCGCGGCACGGTCGAGATTCGAGCCGACGAAACGACGACGGTGACAGTCCCCCTCCAGCGCTACGCCGACCTGCGCGCCGCCGGTTGGTACTCGGGCGACTCCCATGTCCACCTGATGCGCGACGAGCCGGCCGACGATGCCGTCTGGGGCCAGATTGCCGGCGAGGATCTCTACGTCGCCAACCTGCTGGAGATGGGCAACGTCACCGGCACGCACTTCAAGCAACCCGCATGGGGCCGGGCCGGCCGCTACGAGCGCGACGGCCGCGTGCTGGTGCCAGGGCAGGAGGATCCCCGGACCGGGCAGCGGGGCCATACGATGCACTGGAACATCCAGCGCCCCGTTCACGAGCCGGACTCGTTCTTCGAGTACCACGAGATCTTCGAGAACACGCGCGCGCAGGGCGGAATTACCGGGTACGCCCACCTCGGCGAGCTGTTCAACGGACGACGCGGGCTGGCCCTGGACGTGCCGTTCGGCCTGATCGACTTCATCGAGGTGCTGCAGGGAGGACGACTGAATACGGAGATCTGGTACTCGTTCCTGAACCTCGGCTACCGGGTGCTGCCAGTCGCCGGCGCCGACTTTCCGTACTTCGGGCCGACCCTGCCCGGCGTCGAGCGCACCTACGTCAGGCTGGACGGCCCCTTCTCCGCGGACGCGTGGTTCAACGAGTTCCGCGCCGGCCGGGCCTACGTCACCAACGGTCCCTTCCTGGAACTCTCCGTCAATGGGGAGGAAATGGGTACCGAGCTATACGTCACGCGCGGGTCGACGCTCGAAATAGAGGCTTCGGCCCGGCTCAACCCGGAATTCGATCGCCTCGATCGCCTCGAACTGATCATCCACGGCGATGTCGCGGCGACGGCAACAGCCGACGGAACCGACGCGGTCACGCTGAGTTACGAGGTGGCGGCGGAGGGCAGTATGTGGATCGCGGTTCGCGCCTGGGGCGAGCGGCAGGATCCCCGCGACATGACGGTGGCGCATAGTGCGCCAATCTACGTCGTGATCGGCGAGGAGCCTACGTGGAAGCGTGATGCGGTGCCGGAGTTGATCGAGTATCACCGCGCGCAACTCGAGGCGCTTCTCTCCACGCCCATCGATCCGCAGCAGGACCTGGAGACCTGGGAAACCGCCACGACGCTGGTTGAGCGGTGGCGCGAACAGCGCTCGCGCCTGGCGCCGCGTGTGGCGGAGGCCGACCAGCGTTATCTCGACCTGCTGGAGCGCTTCCGGCGCTACGGGTCGATCGCGGTACCGCGCTGATCCGGTCAGCTTTCGGGAACCGCTTCCATCAACAGCGCGAGGGCGCGCCGCAAGGCCTGGCCTCCTTCCCGCGAACCGCTGTAGTGGCCCTGGCGAACGACAACGAGGTCATGGGAGGGGATGATGAGGGTCGTCTGCCCCCCTGCGCCCGACATGTAGTACGCATCCCTCGGGACCGGGAACGTGCCGGTCGTATTGATCCAGAAGAAGCCGCCGTAGATGGGCCTGCCGTCCGCCTCCCAGGCGGGCGCGACGCTGCTGACGAAGTCGACGAAGCCCTCCGGCAGGATCCGCTCGCTCTCCCAGACGCCGTCCTGCAGGTAGAGGTTGCCCAGCCGCGCCCAGTCGCGCGCCGGCGCCAGCTCGTAGCCCTGCAGCAGATAGTTGCCGTAGGGGTCGGTCTCCAGGACGAAGCCGCGGATGCCCAGCCTGTCGAACAACTCGCGCTGCGGGAAGGTCAGGTAGTCGTCACCGCGGCCCTCGACGCCGAGCCGCACCAGGTAGTTGGTCAACACCGGGTCGGAGTTGCGATAGCGGCCGATGGTGTTGGGCGGCCACTGCTGCGGCCGGGTCGCCGCCCACTCGAATGAATTGGCCGAGCCGGTATAGACGTAGAGGTGGTCCGGGTAGCCGAGCGCCGGGTCGAGGTCCGGGTCCGCGACGCCCCGGAACCGCAACCCGCTCGACATACGCAGGATGTCGGAGATCCGGATCTCCTGCCGCGGATCGCCGGGCGTCTGCCACTCCGGGACCGGCGCCGGCTGATGCAGTTCGTACACGCCCTGCTGAATCAGCACACCCATCAGCGTCGCGGTCAGGCTCTTACCCATCGACCAGCTCTCGAGCGGGGTGTGGGGCGTGATGCCCGGGCCATACCGCTCGGCGATCAGACGGCCGCGATGCGTGATGACGAAGGCGGCGGTCAGTCCCTCCTCCGGCTCGAACGCGGCGTCGACCGCCTGCTGCAGCTTCTCGCCGTCGATCTCCGGCGGCAGGGGGTCGTCCGGCATCCCATCGCCCATCGGCCAGGGACGGGTCTCGGCCGGGGGCAGCGCGGTGCGGATGTCGACGGGATCGAAAAAGACATCTTCCTCGCCCACCGGCAGGGTGACGCAACCATGGTCGCCGTTCAGTTTCGCCGTCCGGATCGTCCCGTCCGGCAGCGTCAGGTGAACGCGCCGGCCGTCCTGGTCGACCTCACGGCGCGTGACGTGGCGGCGATGCTCGTACGGCCCGCTGAAGAAACCGACGTTCTCGGCCGCGAAGTCCGCGTCGAGGCCGGTGACGAAGACGGCTGAGCACAGCGTCTTCGCGAAGCCGGAGATGTGGTGCGAGAGCGGGTCGCCGGGCGGTGCGACGTACTCGGTGTCGAGTTCCGCCTCGGCGGCGCGGGCCAGCATCGCCTCGCGCTGATCCTGGCTCTGCTGTGCGGCGGCGCCTGCCGCCACGACGACGAGCCCCAGGACGCCCAGACCGGCCATCCACGTCCGTTCAGTCAGCTTGCGCATGGATCTCCCCCCTGGTTCAGGCTGTCAGCCTAGCAGACTGCGCCGTGGAACGGTGCAGGCGGCTAGATAGGCCTGGTTGGGCGGCCATCGTAGCCGCAGGCGACGATGGTCGGGCACGACAGCGTAGTGCCGGCGTGGACGCGGGCGCACCATGGAGCGCCATGGAGGCGATGCTACAATGCGGCGCAACTGACCGAGCATCCCGAGGAGCTGCCCATGTTGTCGGACACACGCCTGATCCGGACGTTCGCCACCTCCGTCGTCATCCTCTTGAGCGGAGCCTCCTTCGCTGGCGCGCAGGTCCTTGACGGGCCGGACCCGGCGCAGATGGAGGATGCGCCGCACCTGGGATACCACCCGGTCGAGACCGGACTGCAGATCCCCGCTGACGTCGAAATGGGTGCGCCTTCCGCCGTCGGCTGGACCTCGACCGGTCGGCTCCTCGTCTTCAACCGCGGCCCGAACCCGTTGATGGAGTTCGAGTCCGACGGAACGTTCATCCGGTCGTGGGGCCAGGGGCAGTACGACCGGCCGCACGGCATGCGGATCGACGGCGAGGGACACATCTGGACCACTGACGTCAATGGCGACACGATCCGCAAGATGAACCCCGAGGGCGAAGTCCTCATGACGATCGACGTGGACGACACGCCCCTCCTCGACGAGCCGACCGATCTGGCCATCGGCCTCGAGGGCGAGATCTACGTCCTTGTCGGCCACGGCCGCGGCGTTCCGCGCGTGCTGAAGTTCAACCCGGAGGGCAATCTGATCCACAACTGGGGCGGCCCCGGCACCGGGCCGAGCGAGTTCGACACGCCCCACTCGATCGTCGTGGACGACGAGGGCCTGGTATACGTCGCCGACCGGCAGAACCGTCGCGTACAGATCTTCGACGGCGAGGGGACCTACGTGAAGGAGTGGTCCTACAAGGGCCTGCCGTGCGGGCTCTTCATCAACAGCGACGGCACCATGTACATGGTGAGCGGCTTCGCCGGCGAGATCCTGGAGCTGGACGAGAACGGCAACGCGGTCGGGGCAACCGGACAGCCGGGCCGGGGGCTGGGCGAGTTCGGTGAAGCGCACTACATGACGATGACGCCGTCGGGCGACATCTATGTCGCCGACACCGTGCGGCCGGCGCTGCACAAGTACGTGAAGGACTAGTCGTCGCCGTCCGCCGGTTCGTCGCGCACCGCCCGCAACGACTTCAGCGCTTCCAGGTGCTCCACGTACGCCGCCCGCGCCGCCATGAACTCGGTGTGGGTCAGCCCCAACTCCTTGGAGATCTTCCGGGCCTCGCCCTCTTCCGCCACGGTGATCGATGCATCCGCCGCCGAGACCGCGAACACGCATTCCAGCAGCTCGATCCGTTGCTCCGGCGTCGAAAGTTCCCGGAACTCCCGGGTGATCGAGTAGTTCTGCGTCCCGCCGAACAGCCGGACCTGGTGCCGCGCCATCTCCACCACCAGCACCGCCTGCGGCTCCGGCAGATGGCCCAGGACGCGGACGATCTCCTCCATCTTGCGCTTTTCGGCTTCGCTCACCCCCGCGTCGGCGTGCGCGGCGCGCCCGAGCACCCACGCGAACGTCGCGAGATAGCGGGCGCGCGATTCCGGCAGGGCTTCCAGTTCCGTGACGATGCTGCGAACGACGTCTGCCTCGGCCGACTGGTCGCGCCCCGGAGCCGCGCGACCGATCAAACCGAGGAAGTCGAAAATGGGCATCACCATCAGCGTACCCCGGACGCAAGCCTCTCGACGAATGCCTCGGCGACACTGGCTGGAGGCTCGCCGCCCTGGTCCACTTCCCCGTTCATCGCGCGCATCGTCTCGGCGTCGATGGTTCCGTCGAGTTGCCGGAGCGCATCGATGACATCCGGCGCCTCCCGGGCGAGACGCGAACCCGTGAGGATGATCGTGTCGTAGGGCGGGATGGCTTCCCGATCGTCCACCAGCAGATGGAGGTCGTAGGCGGTAATCCGGCCGTCGGTCGAGTATGCGCTGATCACGTCGACCTCTCCGGTCGCCGCCGCCTCGTACATCAGGGTCGGATCCATGGTGCGCAGCTCCGCAAAAGCCAGGCCGTAGCTGTCGCGCAGGGCCGGCCATTCGGTGCGAATGAAAAACTCGTAGTCGCTGCCGATCGACAGTTGGGGCGCGACCGGCACGAGGTCGCTGATGGTTTCGAGGCCCATCCGTTCGGCATCCGCGGCGCGGACGGCGAGCGCATAGGTGTTCTCGAAGCCGAAGGTCGCGGTGAGCGCAATGTCACGGCTCCCGAGAAAGGGCTGGATCTCAGCCAGCACCGCTTGCCGCCGGGGTATCACGCCGTCGGCGCCCCGGCCCATGATGTTCGCCCAGACCGTCCCGGTGTAGTCGGCGTACAGGTCGATCTCGCCGGCTTCGAGCGCGTCGAACGTAACGGTGGACCCGAGCGCCTGCACCAGGCGCGTCGGACGGCCGGTCTGGCGCGTGATCCAGCGCGCCATCGCTTCGCTCAGGATGTACTGCTCGGTGAAGCCCTTCGCACCGACCACCACCGGCCGGTCGCGCCCGCCGAGAAATGGCGCCGCGAATGTCGCGCCGGCGTAGGCGTAGAGGACGGCGACGGCCGTCAGCGCCGCGACGAACACGCCGCGGCGTCGCGCGGTGAGAGATACCTCGATGGCGCGGACCAGTCCGTCGAGCAATAGGGCAAGGCCGGCCGCAGCAACACAGCCGACCAGCACGGCAACCGAGTTGCGCGTCTGGAGGCCGCTGAAGATGTAGTTGCCGAGACTGGTCGCCCCTACGGGGGTTGAGAGCGTCGCGATCCCCACCACCCAGACGGTGGCGGTTCGCATGCCCGCGACGATCACCGGCATCGCGAGCGGCAGCTCCACTCGCGTCAGTTGCTGCCGCGACGTCATGCCGACCCCCTGTGCCGCCTCCTTCAGGGCCGGGTCGATCCCGGCAATCCCGGTCACCGTGTTCCGAAGGACCGGCAGGATCCCGTACAGCGTGAGGCCGATTGCAGCGGGGAGGAAACCGATGCTCTGGAGGTCGAACGCGGCGAGGACGGGCACCATCACCGCAAGCAGGGCCAGGCTCGGAACCGTTTGAATGACACCGGCGACGGCCAGGGCGGGCTGTTCCAGCCAGGCGATCCGCGTGGCGGCAATGCCGAGCGGGACACTGATCGCGGTCGACAACAGCAGGGCGAGTAGCGTGAGCTGCAGGTGCGCCGTCAGGTAGCCCGGTAGCAGGGCGATCTGTTCACTCAGCATGGCGCATCCATGCGACCGTCGGCGGCCCCGCCATTCCCGGCGCCGGCGATCAGTGCGTCCACCGCCGCCGCCTGCCGCCGGGGCGTGCTCATCATCCGTTCCACGTACGCGTTCGCCGGCCTCGTGAGCAGCTCGTGCGGCGTGCCTACCTGGACGAGCCGACCCTCGTGCATCACGCCGATTCGGTCACCCAGGGTCAGGGCTTCGGTCATGTCGTGCGTCACGAACAGCGCCGTCAAGTGCAGTTCGGCGCGAATCCGGACGAAAGACGTCTGCAGCCGTTCGCGCGTCACGGGATCGAGCGCGCCGAACGGCTCGTCGAGCAGCATCACCCGCGGCTCCGCGGCCAGCGCGCGCGCCACGCCCACCCGCTGCTGCTGGCCGCCCGAGAGTTGTCGCGGCCACCGATCCCGCAGGGCGGGATCGAGTTCGACCAGGCGCAGCAACTGTTCGACCCGGGGCGCGATCCGGTCCGCCGGCCAGTCGAGCAAGGCTGGCGTCACCGCGATGTTCTCGCCGACCGTCAGGTGCGGGAAAAGGCCGATTCGCTGGAATACGTAACCGATGCGGCGGCGCAGTTCGTGCGGCGGCAACGTCGCGACGTCGACGCCGTCGAGGTGAATGGAACCGGCTGTCGGTTCAATCAGCCGGTTGATCATCTTGAGCGTGGTGGTCTTCCCGGATCCGGAGCCGCCGAGCAGGACCACCAGCTCGCCCGCGCCGACATCGAGGGTCAGGTCATCGACGACCGCCGCGGCGCCGTAGCGCTTCGTCAGGCCCATGGCCTGAATCATCGGGGGAGATGGGCCAGCCATGGCGAGACGGTCAACAGTACCACGACGTAGCAGACCGCTCCGCCATCACGCTACCAGAGTATCGGCGCCGGATAGCGCGCGATGTCGGCGTCGGGCGTTACGAGGGTCATCCCGTGCAGGATCGCCTGCGACACCAAGCCTCGGTCGAACGGATCGGCATGGTGCGGGGGTAGCAGCGCATCGTGCGCCGCGCAGGCCTCGTCGAAGGCCAAGGGTCGCAATTGCAGCCACTCGCGTCGGTCGACCACGTAGCGCCCGGGCGGCTTCGGCAGTGGCAACCGGCCGAGCCGATACTTGATCGCGATCTCCCACGCGGAGAGCGAGCTGAGGTAGACCTCGTTCTCCGCGGCGCGGCACGCCGCGCGCGCCGACGACGACAACTCGGGATCGTCGGCCGCCAACCAGAGGAACGTGCAGGTGTCGACCAGCAGCTTCACGACGACTCGTTGTCCACGCCGAACGCCCGGAGCATTTCGTCCGGAAGCGGCTCGAAGAAGCTGTCGGGCACCTTCATCCCGCGATCGATGCCGACCGGCCGCTCCTTCGCCGGCGGCTTCGGAAGAGCCCGAATCTCGGCGATCGGCACGTTGCGCCGGCATAGCACGACGGTCTCACCCTGTTCGACTTTTTCCAGATACGTCGAGAGGCGCGCCTTCGCATCGGCGATATTGGCCTTAATCATGGTCTCATATTAAACCCTGAACATGGTCAGGTTCAAGATTGTGGCATGCCGGCGTGGACGCCGGCGCACCGTGGACGAAGCTCTCGTGCCGGCGTGGACGCCGGCGCACCAGACCGCGCGCCACGCCGGCGCAACGGACGCGGCCCGCGTCAGTCCTTCGCGGCCGGCTGCGGATCCGGGCTGGCGTCCAGCAGGATCGCGATCCAGCGGAACTCCCGGCTGTTTTCGAGGACGATCTTCACCGCCATGGTCAGGGGCACCGAGAAGAGCATGCCGACCGGACCCCAAACCCAACCCCAGAAGACCAGCGAACCGAAGACGACGAGCGTCGACAGGCCGAGGCGCCGGCCCATCAGCGTCGGCTCGATGCCGTTGCCGAAGATGACGTTGATTACCAGATAGCCCGCTGCGATTATCGCCGCCCGGCCCGGCCCGAACTGCACGATCGCCAGCATTACGGCCGGCACTGCCGCCACGATCGATCCCAGCGTCGGGATGAAGTTGAACAGAAACGCCAGCACGCCCCACAGCAGCGGAAAGTCGAGGCCCAGCAGCGCCACCCAGATCCCGACGGCCAGGCCGGTCGCGGCGCTGACGGCGGTCTTCACCACGAGATAGGTCTGCACCTGCTGCGCCATCCGGGTCAGTTGGCCGAACGATTCCTGTGGCGCGCCGAACGCGGCGGTGATCTTCCGGCTGAAACCGGCCGCCTCGAACAGGATGAAGATCACCGTCAGCAGCACGAGGAAGGTGTTCGACAGGAACGCGCCGACGGCCCGGACGGTGTCTCCAACGAGACCGCCGAGGAGGTCGAACACGCCGGCGGGCGCGAGATCCAGCGAGGTCCACTGCTCCACCGGCAGGCCGAACCGCGTGCCGAAGGCGAGGAGTGACGCCGCGAGCTCGCGCAGCCGCTCCTGATAGGCTGGCGCGGCGGCGGTCAACTGATTGATCGACCCCGCGAGCACGGCCACCAGCACCCCGATCACGGTGATTGCGAGCAGGACGGTAAGGAATACGGCCAGCGGCTTCGGCGCCTTCTTCCGGACCAGCCAGTTCATGACCGGGACGTTCACGACGGCCAGAAAGACAGCGACCAGGAAGGGAAGAATCAGCTCGGCGGCGGCGCGCAGGCCCGCGATGATGATCACGAGGCAGGCGGCGGCCACGAGATACCGGACGCTCATCCCGCCCATTCCCCGATGACTGACGAGCGGATCGGTCATGCCACGTCGAACAGGGTCAGCGCGAACCGCGTTTTCTCCTCGATCCACTGCGCCCGTCGGAGGAAACCGGCCCGCTCTCCCAGGTCCACGATTCGTTCCGGCGCGTACTTGTACGAACTCTCCGTCCAGATACCTTCACCCTCGTCCAGCCGGATGCAACAGTCGATCTCCCGCAGGCACACCGTCTGGTCCGTCTGGCTCACCAGGTACGACTCGACTCGCGACTGTCTGGGGTTCCAGACCACTTGGTGCGCAAACTGCTCGACGTCGAAGTCGGCGTCCAGCTCGCGATTCAGCCGCACCAGCAGGTTGCGGTTGAACGCCGCGGTGACGCCGAGCGGATCGTCGTAGGCGACGACGAGATCCGCCTCCGGTTTCACCAGGTCAGCCCCCAGCAGGAAGCTGTCGCCGGGGCGGAGGCCATCGCGCATCCCGGCAACAAAGCCATCCGCCTCGTCGGGATGCAGGTTGCCGATGTTGGAGCCGAGAAACAGCACCATCGCCGATCGGTTCGGCTCGAGTTGCCCGGTCGCCTCCCGCAGTCCGGCGGCGTACTCGGCGCGGTGGCCGTGCACTCTCACCGACGCGTGGCGGGCAACCTTCTCGCACGCGCGCTCCAGTGCGGTTTCGGAGATGTCGATCAAGTGGACATCGGCCATGCGCCCCGCTCGGGCGAGACCCTCGGCGAGGATGGCCAGCTTGTCGCCGTTGCCGCCACCCAACTCCACCAGCGTCGCCGGTGTGTCGAGGCGCTCGAGGATGGCATCCCGCTCGCGGGCCAGAAGCGCGCACTCCCCCCGGGTGATCGGGTACCAGGGCAACTCGCAGATCGCCTCGAAGAGCTGCGATCCGAGGGCGTCGTACAGGTAGCGCGCCGGGATCCGCTTGGGCTGTCGCCGCAGCCCCTCGACCACGTCGTGGGCCAGGGCGACGGTCGCGGCGCTGCGCAGCCCTTCCGCCGCCGTTGCGCCGGAGGCGTCTGGCATCAGCAGCTCGCGGCGCCCCGGGCGCAGCGGAACGCGGCGTACATGTACGGATAGTACGGGCGGAACCAGTTCCGGAAGCTGCGGCGGATCAGCCCGGCCGGGGTTGCCGGCGACGCGCCCTTCACGACGAAGTGATCCCCGTCGAAAAAGTCAGCGGAGTACTCCGGGTAGGACGCCATCGCCTCGAAACCGGGAAAGCCGGCGAAAGCCGTCGACGTCCACTCCCAGCCGTTGCCCACCAGGTCGTGGATGCCCCAGGCGCTCGCCCCCGCGGGGTGAGTGCCGATCGGAACGGGATCCCACTGCCGGAAGCCGAAGTTGCCATGCGTGGCGCCGGGCGGCGCCTCTCCCCACGGGTGCGCCCGTTCGATTCCCTCCGGCGTCCCGTAGGCGGCGCGGTGATACTCCGCCTCGGTCGGCAGCCGAAGGCCCCTCCAGCGGGCATACGCCGACGCTTCGTCGTGAGTCACCCAGACCGGCCAGGCGGGAGGGAGAGGCACGCGGTGGAACATTCCGTGCCAGTACCACTCGCCACCATCGTGTTCCCAGAACCGCGGCTGGGTCCGTCCGGACGCGCGCTGCCGCGCCCAGGCTGCCTCCGACCACAGGTATTGCGTCTGGTAGCCTCCCGCCTCGACGAACTCGAGGAAGCGGGCGTTCGTGACGTCGTGAACGTCGATCGCGAATGCGGGAACTTCGACCCGTTGCGCGGGAAATTCGTTGTCCCATCCGAACCGGACCTCTTCGATCCGCGCGCCCAGCGTCGTCCGGCCGACCGGCACCGTCACCATTGCTTCCGGCGGCGGCGCGGGGGCGTCGACCCCGGTTGGCGCGTAACCGGAGGGACAACGCTTCTGCGACGCGTCAAGCCAATGCCACATGTAGAGCAGCGTCTCCTGGTGCATCGCCTCGTGCTCCAGGACGGTAAAGACGCCCTGGCCGCGCCGCACGACACCGTTCGCCTCGCCTTCGATCGGCCCGGAGGCCAGCGCGGAGAGAATCGCTGCGTCCGCCTTCTCTCCGTAACCCCGCACGGTCTCGCGCGGCGGCCAGACGTCGCGGGCCGACCGCGCCGCGGCCGAACGGTCGGCGGGGTCGATGCCGCGCGCGAAGAGCGTTTCGAGATCGTTGTCAATGCCGGGATGCCCCAGGCCTCGCTTCAGAAGCGCGTTGACCGCGAAAGCGGGGATGTGGCCGTCATAGAAGACCAGCGGATGCCGCAGGGGAATCGGCTGCGCGTAGTAGGCGTCAGGAGTAAGCAGGTCGAAGAGCGCTCGCGTCCGGACCCGGTTGTCGCAATACGCCTCGACCGCCCACTGTCGGTCGACGAACGCCTTCTCGTGGCCGGCGAACGGCTCCCGCCGGT
This sequence comes from uncultured Vicinamibacteraceae bacterium, assembly GCA_964636705.1. Classification (GTDB taxonomy): domain Bacteria; phylum Acidobacteriota; class Vicinamibacteria; order Vicinamibacterales; family UBA8438; genus VXRJ01. The sequence goes on along the minus strand of CAZWUJ010000005.1, from coordinate 96,249 downwards.
CGACTTTCGGTTCGCCGGCCGGCGGCGCCGCGCTCATGCCCCGATCGTAGCAGACGTGCTAGGCTGGAACCGGCTACCCGATGCGAAAGTGGCGGAACTGGCAGACGCGCCGGACTTAGGATCCGGTAGCCGCAAGGCTATGGGGGTTCAAGTCCCCCCTTTCGCACCACCTGCCCTCCCGCAACACCCTGGGCTCGCTGAAGCTGTAGTTGAACCATGAGAAGTGAAGTGACCGACCTCGGCGCCTGCCGGAAGGAGATGACCGTCGAGATCCCGGCGGATCGGGTCGACAAGGCGATCGACCGGCTGTCGAACCGGTACCGGCGCACCGCGAAGCTGCAGGGGTTCCGCCCCGGGAAGGCGCCAGCCAAGGTCATCCGCACCCGGTTCCGCGATCAGATTCTCCGCGAGGTGGCCGAGGATCTCGTCCGTGCCGCGGTCGACGAGGCAATCGGCAGCGAGGAGATCCACCCGGTCGCCACCCCGGAGATCCGCAACGTGGAGATAGATGAAGGCAAGCCCCTCACCTTCACCGCGATCTTCGAGACAGTGCCGTCGATAGACCCGGGCGACTACACCGCGTTCACGCTTCGTCAACCGCCGGTCGACATCGGGAATGACGCCATAGATCGGGCCGTCGAGCGGCTGCGGCGGAGCGCTGGCCGCCTCGAGCCGGTCGAGGGCCGCGCGGCCGCGCAAGGCGATGTCGTCACGATGGACCTCGACCGCAGGTTGACCGATCCCGCAGCCGGCAAGGGAGCGGAGCATCTCGACGGCGTCCGGATCGAGATCGGTAGCGAGACCAATCCGCCCGGTTTCGACGCGGAGCTGATCGGCCTGACCATCGGCGACACGCGCGCGTTCGCTGTCACGCACACTCGGAACGACCCGGTCCGGCGGCTCGCCGGACGCGAAGTGGCATACGACATCAAGGTAACTGCGCTCAACCGGCTCGCGCTGCCGGATGTCGACGACGCCTTCGCGCAAGGCGTCGGCGATTTCGCCGATCTGGCCGCGCTCCGCAGCCGCGTCGAAGCAGATCTGAAGGCGGCCGCCGAGCAGGAGGCACGCCAGGAGGTGCGCGGCGACCTGCTGCGTCAGCTCGCCGGGCGAGTCACCGTCGACGTCCCGACGGCGCTGGTCGAGCGCGAGCTGGACCGCCGGATGGAACAGGTGGCCCAACGTCTAGCGGCAGAGGGAGTCGATCCGCGCAACGCGCCGGTCGACTGGCGAGGATTCCGGGAACAACAGCGTCCCTCAGCCACGGATGCGGTGCGGAGCACGCTGGTCCTCGACGAGATCGCCCGGCGCGAGTCGATCGAAGCGGACGACGACGACGTCACTCGCGAGATCGAGCGGCAGGCGAAGCTTGCGGGAAAGACCCCCGCCGCTGCCCGGGCACTGCTCGAACAGCAGGGGGGCGCGGCGCGCCTGCGGTCCGGGCTGCGCCGCGAGAAGGCGATCGACCTCCTGATGGCGCGTGCTACGATCATCCATGCCTGATCCGCATGCGCAGCTCATCCCCATGGTGGTCGAACAGACCAACCGCGGGGAGCGGGCCTACGACATCTACTCGCGCCTGCTGAAGGACAGCATCATCTTCATCGGTTCGCCCATAGATGACAGCCTGGCGAACCTGATCATCGCGCAGATGCTCTTTCTCGAGGCGGAGGATCCGGATCGGGACATCATGCTGTACATCAACAGCCCCGGCGGCTCCATCTCGGCCGGTCTGGCCATCTACGACACGATGCAGTTCATCAAGCCGGACGTGCAGACCACCTGCATCGGACAGGCGGCGTCGATGGCGGCGGTGCTGCTGGCGGCGGGCACGTCGAAGAAACGCTTCTCGCTGCCGAACTCCCGCATCGTCATCCACCAGCCACTGATGACCGGGCTGAGCGGGCAGGCCACCGACATCGATATCCACGCCAAGGAGATCCTCCGAATGCGGCAGGGTCTGAACGAGATTCTTTCGTCGCATACCGGCCAGCGGCTGGATCGGATTGCCGAGGATACCGAGCGCGACTACATCATGAACGCGGAACAGGGCCGTGAATACGGTATTATTGACGACGTGATCCGCCAGCGCGCCTGAGGCGCGGGACTGGCTGGCGCGCACGCTGATGGCCAAACAGTCCGAAAAAGAAACCCTCCGCTGTTCGTTCTGCAACAAGGATCAGAACGACGTCCGCAAGCTGATCGCAGGTCCGACGGTCTTCATTTGCGACGAGTGCGTCGACGTCTGCAACGACATCATTGCGGATGACGCGCGGTTCGATCGGAAGGGCGGGCTCCGCTCCGGACTGCCGGTTCCGAGCGAGATCAAGAAGTTCCTCGATCAATACGTCATCGGCCAGGAGGTGACGAAGAAGAAGCTCGCGGTGGCGGTCTACAACCACTACAAGCGGGTGGAGATCCAGAAGCAGTCCCGGAGCCGCAACGATCCGGAGCTGACGAAGTCGAACATCCTGTTGATCGGGCCGACCGGAACCGGCAAGACGCTGCTCGCGCAGACGCTCGCCCGCCTGCTGTCAGTCCCCTTCACCATCGTCGACGCAACAACGCTCACCGAGGCTGGCTACGTCGGCGAAGACGTCGAGAACATCATTCTCAAGCTGCTGCAGGCGGCCGGCGGCGACATCGAGAAGGCGCAGCAGGGGATCATCTACATCGACGAGATCGACAAGATCTGCAAGAAGGACGAGAACCCCTCCATCACGCGGGACGTCTCCGGGGAGGGCGTGCAGCAGGCGTTGCTCAAGATCCTTGAGGGGACGGTCGCGAATGTGCCGCCCCAGGGAGGCCGGAAGCATCCGCACCAGGAGTTCTACCACGTCGATACGACCAATGTCCTGTTTATCTGCGGAGGCGCGTTCGTCGGCCTCGACAAGCAGATACAGCGCCGGTTGGGCCGGAAGACGCTGGGTTTCCGGGCCGAGATCCGTTCGGCCCGGCAGGCCGACATCGGCACGCTGCTGCAGCAGGTCGAACCCGAGGATCTCATCAAGTTCGGCCTGATCCCCGAATTCGTCGGCCGGCTGCCCGTGCAGGGCACATTGCACGAACTGGACAAGGCGGCCCTGATTCAGATCCTGACCGAGCCGCGCAACGCCATCACGCGGCAGTACCAGAAGTTGTTCGAGTACGAGAATGTGAAGCTGCGGTTTACCGACGACGCCATCGAGGCTATAGCCGAGCAGGCGCTCAGCCGAAAGATCGGGGCGCGCGGTCTCCGCATGATTATCGAGGACCTGATGCTCGACATCATGTTCACGCTGCCGGGCAACAAGAAGGTTTCGGAGTGCGTCATCACCCGCGAGGCGGTGCTGGCCCAGGATCCGTCGCTCACGCTCATCGAGAAGGCCGGATAGGCGGCCGAGACGTCACACGCTTATGGAATCCTACGAAACCCTGCCGATCGTACCGTTGCGCGATGTGGTGGTCTTCCCCCACATGATGATCCCGTTCGTCGTGGGACGGCCCTCGTCTACCCGCGCGCTGGAGTACGCGCTCGCGACGGACAAACGGATCTTCCTTGCCGCGCAACGCGACGCGGCAAACGACGACCCCAAGCCCCAGGACGTCTACACCATGGGGTGCGTCGCCAATATCGTGCAAAGCCTGCGCCTTCCAGACGGCAACGTGAAGGTGCTGGTGGAGGGAGTCGATCGCGCCCGGGCAATCGAGTGGAAGGACGACAAGGGCTTTTTTCGCGTTGTCGTCAAGGTACTCGCGGCGTCGCGCGACGCCGCCGACGACCTCGACGAGGCGATGGCGAAGGTGAGCTCGCAGTTCGAACAGTACGTAAAGCTATCGAACAACCCGCAGTACGAGACGATGATCAACGCGGTTCGGGTCGACGACCCGAGCAAGCTTGCCGATACGATCGCCGGCCACCTCGCGATCGGCGTCAACGAGAAGCAGAACCTGCTCGAGATCGTTTCTCCACTCGAGCGCCTCACGCGAATCGGCAGCGTCCTTGACGGCGAGGTCGAGAAACTCCAGGTCGACCGCCGCGTGCAGTCGCGCGTGAAGAAGCAGATGGAGAAGGCGCAGAAGGAGTACTACCTCAACGAGAAGATGAAGGCGATCCAGAAGGAACTGGGTCGCAAGGAGGAACGCGGCAACGAGGTGGACGACCTCCGGAAGAAGATCCAGCAGGCGCGGATGCCCAAGGACGTCGAGGAAAAGGCGCTGCAGGAGTTGAAGCGGCTCGAGGCGATGCCGCCGATGTCGGCCGAAGCAACCGTCTCGCGCAACTACCTCGACTGGCTGATTGCCGTCCCCTGGCACAAGAAGACGCGCGAGAGCCGTAACCTGAAGCGCGCCGAGCAGATCCTCAACGAGGATCACTACGGGCTGGATAGGATCAAGGATCGAATACTGGAGTTCCTGGCCGTCCGCTCGCTGGTCAAGAAACCGAAGGGAACCATCCTGACCCTCACCGGGCCACCGGGGGTGGGCAAGACGTCGCTCGCCAAGTCCATCGCCCGGGCAACGCGCCGCAGGTTCGTGCGGCTGTCGCTCGGCGGCGTGCGCGACGAGGCAGAGGTGCGGGGACACCGGCGGACCTACATCGGCGCCTTCCCCGGCCAGATCATCCAGATGATGAAGAAGGCCGGGACGATGAACCCGGTTTTCCTCCTCGACGAAGTCGACAAGATGTCGATGGACTTCCGCGGGGATCCGTCGGCGGCCCTCCTCGAGGTGCTCGACCCGGAGCAGAACAACACGTTCCTCGATCACTACCTTGATGTCGAGTACGACCTGTCGCACGTCATGTTCGTCTGCACGGCGAACGTCCTGCATACGGTTCCCCAGGCGCTGCGCGACCGGATGGAGGTGCTCGAGCTGTCGGGCTATACCGAACTCGAGAAGATCGAGATCGCAAAGCGGTTCCTTCTGCCGAAGACGCTCAAGGCGACCGGCCTGACCTCCGAAAACGCCACGTTCCACACGGATGCCTACGAGACGATCATCCGCCGCTACACGCGCGAGGCGGGGGTTCGCAATCTGGAGCGCGAGATCGCGTCGGTCTGCCGAAAGATCGCGCGTCAGGTGGTCGACAAGGGGGATTCGTTCAGCACCGAAGTGAACGCCACGTCGATCGTGGAGTATCTCGGTGTGCCCAAGTACCGGCCGACCGATGCCGGCGAGCGGAACGAGATCGGCACGGCGACCGGCCTCGCCTGGACCGAAGCAGGCGGCGACCTGCTGTTGACGGAGTCCACTCTGATGCCGGGCCGTGGCCAGTTGACGCTCACCGGGAAACTGGGTGACGTCATGCAGGAGTCGGCCCAGGCGGCGATGAGCTACGTCCGGTCGAAGGCGGAGGAGCTGGGGATTCCGAAGGAGTTCAACAAGAAGACGGACGTCCACGTCCACGTTCCGGAGGGCGCCATCCCGAAGGATGGCCCGTCGGCCGGGATCACGATCACGACCGCGCTCGTGTCGACACTCACCCGCATCCCGACTCGGCGCGACGTTGCGATGACCGGCGAGATCACGCTCCGCGGCAAGGTGCTGCCGATCGGCGGCGTCAAGGAGAAAGTGCTTGCCGCGCACCGGGCGAACCTCAAGACGATCATCCTGCCCAAGGACAACGAGAAGGACCTGTCCGAGATCCCCAAGTCGGTGCTCGACGCGATCGACCTCCACCTGGTCGACACCATGGACGAAGTCCTGAAGCTGGCTCTCACCGAACACCCCGGCCCGAAACTGCCGGTTCTCGAGGCCGAAAAGGTGGAGCCGGACGTCGCGAAGGATCAGACCACCCACTGATCAGGGCGGGCGGGGCTCGCGCGCCCTTGCGGGCGCGTTGGAAGTTCCGCTGGCGCGGAACTTCTACGGCGCAAGCTCCTCGCCCCGGGGGACCGCCCCGTGAAGATCCTCGACGCCGACTTCGTCACCAGCGTGCCGGTCGGCGGACGCCTTCCCGCCGACGGCGGAGCCACGATCACCCTCGTCGGCCGCTCCAACGTCGGCAAGTCGAGTCTGATCAATGCATTGGCGGGCCGTCGCATCGCCCGGACAGGCCAGAAGCCGGGAACCACCCGCCTTGCCAACCTCTACGCGCTTCGTGTCGCAAGATCGGCACGCAAGCCGCAACGCGTGACTCTGGCCGACCTCCCCGGCTACGGTTACGCCCGTGGAGGCGGGAACGCCAGGCGCCAGTTCGATGAACTGACGCGCTCCTTCTTCGGGCAGCTCGCGGCGCGGGACGACGCGGAGGAACGTCCCGCCACCCCATGGCTCGCCGGCGCCTTTCTCATCGTGGACGCGCGCCATGCCGGCCTGGACAACGACCTCGACGCGCTCGCCTGGCTGCGGGGTCTCGACGCCCCGGTCGCCGTCGTCATGACCAAAATCGATCGGATGTCGCGAAGCGCCCAGGCGACCGCCCGGCGCGCCCATGCGGCCGCGATGGAAGTCGACGTCGTTCCCGTCTCCGGACGGACGGGTGAAGGAGTGGGCTCGGCCCTCGACGCCATCGGCCGGATGATCGCCCCCTGAGCGGCTGCTATAATGTCCGTTTGCGCGGTTGGTGGAGGACGGGAACGTGAGGGCAGAGATTCACCCGGCATACCATGAGGTCAACGTACGGTGCGCCTGCGGCGCCACCTGGAAGACCCGTTCGACCAAGAAGGAACTCCACCTGGAAATCTGCTCCTCCTGCCACCCCTTCTTCACTGGCAAGCAGAAGCTGGTCGACACCGAGGGTCGCGTCGACCGCTTCCGGAAGCGGTTCGGCGAGGTGACGGTCGCGAGCCGCCTCAAGCAGCAGCGCGCACGGCGCTGAATCGTCAGATCAGCGAGCGCGACTGGCAGCCATCGACGGTAACGGCGGCTCCGCTCACCCAACTCGCGCGGTCCGACGCCAGAAACGCCACGACGTCCCCGACCTCCTCCGCCCGTCCGAACCGGCCGAACGGAAGCTGCGCCCGCACGAAAGCCGCCATACCTTTGGGGTCTTCCTGCTGCCGGCGATGCCACGACCCACCCGGAAAGGAGATAGAGCCCGGACAGACGCTCACCACCCGGATCCCCTCCGGCGCCAGCTCCTGCGCCATCGACTTCGCCAGACTGATCTCGGCCGCCTTGACCGCGTTGTAGGTCATCCGGCCACCCGACTCGCGACCCCAGATTGACCCGATCACGATGATGACGCCGCCGCCACGGGCGCGCAGGTGCGGCACCGCCCGGCGCGACGCGCGGATGGCCGGCCAGAGCGTCTGGTCAAGGGCCGAGCGCCACTCGTCGTCGGTCGCCTCGGTGATTCCGCCGCCTCCGGCGCGGCCCACATTGTTCACCAGAATGTCGAGCCCGCCGAAGGCCTCGACGGTCCGGTCGACAACCGCCGCAATACCTGCGTCGGTCGCCAGATCCGCCTCGACCGCCAGGACGCGGTCCGCGCCGCCCGGAACTGCCCCCGCGACCCCGCGCAACTCCCCCGCCGCCACGGCCAGCCGCTCCGCGCCCCGCGCGCAGATCGCGACCCGCGCTCCCTCCGCAGCGAGCGCGCGGGCCGAAGCGAAGCCAAGCCCCCGGCTCGAGCCGGTGATCAGCGCTACGCGACCATTAAGGTGCAGATCCATGATGCCGGTACGCCCTTGCCGTGGGCCGGCGTCCAGGCCGGCACGACGGCGGCCCGGCATGATACAACATGCTTTCATGCTCCGCGCCGCCGCCGCCGGGATGTTCTTCTACGCGATCTATGCCGTTGTCGCGGGCATCGCCGACCTCCTCTTCATCGGCATCCTCGAGTGGTGGGCCAACGCGTGGGGCATTCTCTCCGGCATCACGCTGGCTCTCGCGGCCGTATTCGTGCGCATCTCCCTGCCGGGCGGGCTGGCCCTGGCTATCGCCGGCCTTCTGGGCCTGCAGTCGATCAGCCTGCACAACGACGGCCACTACTACGATCAGTTGCTCCACTGGACGCAGGCCGCCCGGGCCGGGTTCTCCATCCTCCTGATCGCGCTCGCCTGGTACGGCTGGGAGCCGATTCCGGGCGGGAAGCTGCCCGAAGAGCAGTAGGTTCTACGCGCAGCCGCTGGTGGCGCCGCAGTTGATGCACTTGTAGCAGGCGCCGTTCCGGATCATGATGGCGCCGCACGTGGCGCATGGCGGGGCGTCCTGATCGTTCTGGATCGCAAAGTTGGTCGCCGTCGACGGCGCCTTGGCGACCGGGGCGACGGGAGCCACGCCGCTGCCGTTGACCGGTGGGGCGTCGGTCAACGAGAGCTGCTCACCGTCCTGTTCCTCGGCCGGCGCAACGTTTACGCCGGCCGCCTCCTGCGCCTCAACCGAGAGGAACTTCGATGCCATCCAGCGGAAGATGTAGTCGACAATCGACTTCGCAATCCGGACGTCCGGATTCTTCGTCAGGCCGGCCGGCTCGAACCGGACGTGGCTGAACTTGTCCACCAGCACCTGGAGCGGCACGCCGTACTGCAGCGCGTAGGAGATTGCCTGCGCGAAGGCGTCGGCGAAACCGGAGATGGTCGAGCCCTCCTTCGCCATCACAAGGAAGATCTCGCCCGGCGAGCCATCCTCGAACAGACCCACCGTTATGTAGCCCTCGTGGCCCGCGATGTCGAACTTGTGCGTGATCGCCTGGCGCACGTCCGGTAGCCGGCGGCGGACCGGCTGGCCGGGCAACGCGTCGACCGCAGCCTCCGCCGCCGCTTGCGCGGTATTGAGCGGCTGCGTCCGCTTGCTCCCGTCGCGGTAGATCGAGACCGCCTTGGTCCCCAGCCGCCACGCGTCGATGTAGGCCTGCTCGATGTCCTGGATGGTCGCGTCGGTCGGGACGTTGATCGTCTTGGAAATGGCGCCCGATATGAACGGCTGCGCCGCGCCGATCATCCGGATGTGACCCATGTAGTGGATGAAGCGATCGCCGTTGGCCGGCTTGAAGGCACAGTCGAAGACCGGCAGATCTTCCTGCCGCAGGTGCGACGCGCCTTCGATCGTGTCGTTGTCGTCGATATGCTCGACGATAGCCTTCACCTGTTCGTCGTCATACCCGAGCCGCGCGAGCGCGGTCGGGACCGTCTGGTTGACGATCTTCATCATGCCGCCGTCGACCAGCTTCTTGTACTTGACGAGGGCAATGTCAGGCTCCACGCCGGTCGTGTCGCAGTCCATCATGAAGCCGATAGTGCCGGTGGGTGCGAGCACCGTCGCCTGGGCATTCCGGTAGCCGTGCGACTCGCCCAGCGACACGGCATCGTGCCACGCCTCCGCCGCCAAACCGTACAGGTCGTCCGGCACATGTCCGGCATCAACGTCCCTGAGCGCATCGCGGTGCTTGCGCATGACGCGAAGGAACGGTTGCTCGTTCTTCGGATAACCACTGAACGGCCCGCCGCAGTCGCGCGCGATCCGGGCTGACTGCGCGTATGCCTCACCGGTCATCAACGCCGTGATCGCGGCGGCGTAGTCGCGCCCTTCATCGCTGTCGTAGGGCACGCCGCGCGACATCAGCAGCGCCCCGAGGTTGGCGTAGCCGAGGCCGAGAGGCCGATACGCGTCGGAGTTCTTGCCGATCGCCTCGGTCGGGTAGCTGGCGTTGCCGACAATCACTTCCATGGCGGTGATCAGCGTCCGGACCGCGGCTCGGAACGCGTCGACGTCAAACTCGCCCGACCCGTCCTCGCGGACGAACCGCATCAGGTTCAACGACGCCAGGTTGCAGGCCGAATCGTCCAGAAACATGTACTCGGAACAGGGATTCGACGCATTGATCCGGGCGGTGTTGGGACAGGTGTGCCAGTCGTTGATCGTCGTATCGAACTGCATTCCCGGATCGCCGCAGACGTGCGTTCCCTCGGCCACGAGGTGCATCAGATCGCGGGCCCGGTAGGCGTCCATCACCCGGTGGTCGCCGCTGACGGCGCGCGTCTGCCATTCGCCGTCATCCACGACGGCGCGCATGAACTGGTCCGGCACGCGGATGCTGTTGTTCGAGTTCTGGAAAAAGACCGAGCTGTACGCCGTGCCCGTGAACGACCCGTCGTAACCCGCGTCGATCAGCGCCCAGGCCTTGCGTTCCTCGTCCACCTTGCAGTTGATGAAGTCGACGATGTCCGGATGGTCGGCGTTCAGGATGACCATCTTCGCGGCGCGCCGCGTCTTGCCGCCGGACTTGATGACCCCGGCGAACGCGTCGTAGCCCTTCATGAACGAGACCGGGCCGGACGCAGTGCCGCCACCGGCCAGCAGCTCGCGCGACGACCGGATAGGCGAGAGGTTGGTCCCGGTGCCGGAGCCGAACTTGAACAGCATTCCCTCGGTCCGGGCGAGGGTGAGGATCGAGTCCATCGTGTCGTCGACCGAGTTGATGAAGCAGGCGGAGCACTGCGGCTGCTTCTCGAAGCCGCAGTTGAACCAGACGGGGCTGTTGAACGCAGCCTTCTGGTGCAGGAGGAGGTATTTCAGGTCACCGCTGAACGCGTTCAGATCCTCCGGCGTGGCGAAGTAGTGCTGCGCTTCCGCCCACCCGGTGATGGTGTCGACGACCCGGCCGATCAATTGGCGGACGCTCCGCTCGCGCTCGGGCGAGCGCATCTGGCCGCGGAAGTACTTCGAGACCACGATGTTGGTCGCCTGCTGCGACCAGAACCTGGGGATCTCGACGTCGTGCTGCTCGAAGACCCTTTCGCCCTTCTCGTTGGCGATCACGGCCGAGCGGAGCTCCCACTCGATCTCGTCGAACGGATCAACCTCCGCGCGGCTGAAGACGCGCGGAAACTCAAGTCCTGAAGCCTCCGGGGCCGCCATCCCGGACAGCGCCGCCTCCGACTCCTGCATGGCTGCTCTCGACACGAAAACCTCCTCCGTCAGAACGCTCCGGCAAACGCCCTTGCCACGATTCGATAGTACAGGCGCTTGGACCGAGCCAATAAACGTTAGCGGCGTTAGCGGCGGGGCGCTGTGGGAGGAACCGACGTTTCCGTAGACAGTCGGCACTCGGGGAGACAATCTCTAGCGAAGGCGATAGGTATCAAGTGGATGGAACTCAAAAACACAATATTTGGTAGTTGCGAGCGTCTGGAACGCAACATATACCACATCTCGGGATCCGTCAAGCGGCTTGGCCGTCAACGGTGCGGCAGAGGCTGCTAGAGTCCCTGCGTGGCGCAGTACGTGTGGGCCGTCCCCCCGGTGGCGCTCGGACTCCCGCCCGCCTCCCGCGCCGACCGGCGGCGCCACGTGCTTCGCTCGCTCCTCGAGGTGGTGCTCTGCTTCGGTTTCCCGACCCAGCTTGCGATCGCCGCGCTGCTGGCCACCGTCGGCCTCGCCACGCCCGAGCCGAATGGCGATCCGTCCTTCACCTACGTCGTCGTCCTCTCGTTCGCAGACGCCGCGGTGATTGTGCTGCTTGTCGTCCACCTGCTGCACCGGCAGGGCGAGACAGTCCGGGGGCTCGTGCTGGGGCGACGGCCAGTCCGGCGCGAGGTGGCGATCGGCCTTGCGCTCACTCCGTTCATCCTGATCGCCGCAACCGGCGGGATCCTGCTGATCGCCGCGGTCGCTCCGTCCCTTCGCAATGTCCCCGACAACCCGTTCGCCAGCATGATCGGCACGCCGGCGCAGGTGATCGTTTTCGCCCTGGTCGCCGTGGTCGCGGGCGGCCTGCGTGAGGAACTGCAGCGGGCATTCATCCTCCGGCGTTTCGAGCAGCACCTGGGAGGCGGCTGGCTCGGCCTCGTGATCTTCAGCACCGCGTTCGGCCTGGGTCACGCGTTGCAGGGCTGGGACACCGCCATCGTCACCGGACTTCTGGGCGCCGCGTGGGGCGCGATCTATCTTCGCCGCCGCAGCACCGTGGCCAGCATGGTGAGTCACGCCGGCTTCAACCTGCTGCAGATCGCGATCGCGGTCGCCGCCACTTGACTCGGCGGCCGGCGGCGCTCAACCCCTTTCGCTATTGATCGAACCGCGCGATCTCCGCGCGCCGCGCGAGGCTGGCCAACCAATCGGCGACCGGCGCGGGCCGCGGCTCGGCGAAATGCGTCGATGGGCCGAACCGGTCGATCAGATAGGCCTCGAGCCGGGCGTCGTCACTGTGTATCTGCCGCAGATCGTCCAGGTTGAGGCCCACCTCGGCAAGCAGGCGCGTGAACGCCGCCTCGTCGGTGAAGCGCGCGCGGACCGCCGCCATTTCCTGCTCGACACGCGCGGCGGGAAGCGCGACGGAACCTGAGCGTTCCACCTCGTCGAGAGCCAGGCGCCGCTCGATCAACAGATTGAGTGCCGCCGACTCCCGTGCCGCCTGATCCGACGTGTCGATAGTGAAGAGCCCCAGTTCAAGGAATGCACGGACATCGGACGCCAGGATCACCTGTCCCGACACCACCGCAAGGACACGGTCGAGGCTCTGCCCCGCGACGACGGAGCACGCCGACAGACAGAGCGCCAAGGCGAGAGCGCCGAGGGTTCGCGAGCCGAGCCGAGTCGCGACTACTCCAGGGCTGCGGCAAGCGAGACGGCGCGTGGACGGATCAGAATGCCTGTCCGAAACTGAAGTGCAGCGCCCAGCGCTGCTCCGGTTCCGAATTGTGATCGTCACCGAACGGGTACCGTCCGCCCAGCTTGAACCCGATGTCGAAGCCGAGCGGGCCGACCGGCGAGTGGTACCGCACGCCGAACCCGGCGCCGGATCGCAACCGCCGCAGACTCAGATGTTCTACCCGATCATAGACGTTCCCGGTGTCGAGGAAGGTCACCAGGCCGACCGTGCGCGTAACGCGAAGGCGAAGCTCGGAATTGAAGATCAGCATCGCGTTGCCGCCCTGCGGGAAACCCTCCTGATCTATGGTGCCCCCTGGTTCGGTCCTGGGACTACCCAGACGATCCAGCGCGAAGCCGCGAACCGTCGTGTTGCCGCCCGCGAAGAATCGCTCGCTGATTGGGAGCGCCAGGGCGCGACGGGTCGCGTCCGAATCATCCTGCGCGCCGGTCCCCACGATATTGCGGGGAAAGCCCCAGGCGACGCCAATCCTCGCGCCCGCGGCCACCACCACGCGAGACGCACCGGGCAGTTGCCGGTACCACGAACCGGACGCAAAACTCTTCGAAAAGCCCACTTCCGACCCGATCGCGCGCGCCGCCAGCTCGGTTTCGAGGCTGACGAACGTACCGCGCCGGGGATCCACCGGATCGTCCCGCGTGTCGCGCACCTGACTCGCCGTGAACGACGACAAGCGGACATTCGGAAAGAGCCGGTCGACGATATCCGAGTCCTCCCGATTGAGTGCGCGGTTCGACGTGTCGTTGTTGCCGAGCCGGTAGCCCACCGTCGTGCTCACCGAAACATCCACTGATCGGGTCAACTGCGCCGTGACCCCGCGCGTGAACAGGTCGAACCCGGGCCGGACCGCCTGCTCGACGTAGCCCGACATCACCACGTCCCACGCGAGACCGATCGCCCGGGGCTCGCGATACGTCGCGAGCACGCGGTACTCGTTGAAGCCCAGGGTCCGGGTCGACTCCCCCGGCGCGAAGATCACCGGTTCGTTCTTCCGGCGGACGCTGACGCGGGAAAAGAGGTCGATCGAACGGTTCCTGCCCCAAAGGTTGCGGCGTCCGATCTCGAACGACCCGCGTGGGGCCAACTCGATCCGCTCCACCGCGGAGATGCCCGTGCCGCGCGCCGCACGACGGAGCCGCTGCGACAGTTCGAAGCCGCCGCCGTACCCGATGCGTGTTCCCGGCGCCTCATCCACCTCGATGATCACGTCACGCCGGTCGGCGCGGCCATGGCTGAACTCGCGGATGTCGAGGCGGCGGAACATCCCCAGCGCATTGAGCCGCCGGCGCGTCTCGGCGACGTCATCGAGACCGAGCGGATCGCCCGGGGCCAACGTCACCTCGCGGCGAATGGTCTCGGCATCGACCTGCCGGTTGCCGACGATCAGCACATGGTCGACCAGCACCTGCTGACCCTCGGCGATCCGGTAGGTGAGATCGACCCCCGTCAGGTCGTCGCTGAAGTTGGCGTCCACGGTGATTCGGACCCGATCGAAGCCCTCGTTCAGGTAGCGGGTCAGCAACGCGTCGCGGTCGGCGTTCACCTGGGGCGCGTAGTAGGGACCGCCCGCGGTTGCGCCGATTGCCGAGCCAAGCGACGCGGGTGACAGCGACTGGGCGCCGTCGAACGCGACCGATCCGACCACGGTCCGCACCCCCTCCACGATGGTGATCCCGACCGACTGCGTGGCCGTTCCGGCGAGCGCCGCGTCCCCGCCCCCCGAACCGTTGCCTGCGCCGTCGCCGTTCCCGGCTGCTTCCGTTGCCGGCCGGTCCTCCCGAACCGCGCGAACCGTCGCGTAGCCGAGCCGCGCATAGCGTTCTTCGATCTCCGCCAAGCGGGCGTCCAGATCCCTCACGACGAGCGGATCGCCTTCGGAAAGGTCGAGGATCGCGCGAATCTCGGCGGTCGGCATCGCCAGGTTGCCCCGGACGGTCACCTGGCCCACGCGATACAGGGGACCGCGCACGACGTCGAACGTGACGGAAAGGGCCTCGGCGTTGCCGCTGATGGTGTTCGACACCTCCGCATCGCGATAGCCGAGGGCGCGGAGGTGCGCCGCAATCCGCTGCTCGGCGTCCTCCACGAGGTCCTCGTCCGCGCTCGCCTCCCGTGCGAACGGAACCAGATCCTCCATGTCGGCGCCGGGTGTCTCGTCGCCCGTGAACGTGACGACTATCCGCGGGCCGCGCCGGACGAACAGCAGCACGTTCACCTCTGACTCGCCGAGCGGCTCGACATCGTGGGACAGCCTCGCCTCGTAGTAGCCCTCGGCGCGGAGGTCCGCCTCGTAGTCCGCCAGTTCGGCGTCAAGGGCTTCCCCGTCATAGGGTGCTCCGCTCACGAGGCCGAGTCGCCTGCGGACCGTGTCGTGGAAGGCAAGGGGCCCGGTGATCGACCAGCGGCGGACTTGCGCCCGGGGTCCCGCGTCGATCGTCAGCCGCAGCGTCCGGCGGTCGCCGCGCCCCAGCAGTTCCGCGGCGATCCGCGGGGCAAGGTAGCCGCGCCCCGCGTAGTGGGCGCGAGCCGTCTCGACTACCGCCGCCGTCCGGTTGCTCGTGAATGTCTCGCCGTGGATGCGGGTCACGGCGCGGCGGATCTCGTCGTCGGCCAGCACCCGCGACCCGGCGAACGTGATGCGCTCGATGATCTCGACCGGCCGCAACTCGTACAGGAGGGCAACGCCACCCTCGAGCGCGCTCGCGCCCACCTCGGCGCCGGCATAGCGCCCCAGGCTGAAAAGGTGCGTCAGCGTCTCGCGCACCTCCCGCATCGAGAGCGGTTGGCCGACCCGGGTCTCGCTGAGGTCGCGGAGCACGGGATCCGTAAGTTCGCGGCCATCGCTCACATAGCGGACATCGACCACCATCTGGCCGATAAGGTCGCCGACGTCGTCCTGCGCCGCCGCCGTGTCAGGAAGAGCGACGGCCGCCGTGCTGACGGCCAGTGCGAACGCCAGGATCCGTCGGATCCGCATCAGAAGGCATGCCGTACGCGGAAGTCGAGCGCGTATGTCCGATCCTCGTTCTGCGACAGCACCCAGGAGAGCCGATCACTGGCATCGTACTCGAGCATGACGATCAGATCCTGATTCGTGCCGCTTACGGCACGCGATAAGGTGAGGTACGCGCGGTCGGAGATCCGCTTGCCGATCCGGACGCGGGCAGTCGGCACGAGCTGTGTCGATTGCAGGGCCGCCGGGTCGTCGAGGGCCGGCGTAATCTCGAAGTTGTCGATTCCCAGTGAGCGCTCGACCACGCCGCCGACGCCGGCCGAGAGTGGATTGTTGAGCAGACCGGCCCCCGCCGCCTGCAGCAGCCGCTCCTGCTGGGAAGCCTCCGGCGCGCGGAGCGTCCGGATCTCGGCCTGCTGGGGGTCGCGCCGGTCACCGAGGAGCAGGCCGATGATCTCGAACTGCTGCAGCGGCGGATCCGATTCGAGGGTCGGCTGGGAGAGGCGGTCGAACGTGCCGTTCAGCCCCAGCGTCACCCGGTACGTCTGCCCCGGCACCCTGATGTCGGTCTCCGCTTCGATGTCGAAGACAGGCTCCACTTCGACCGGGTTCGCGAACCCGATGATGCCGCGCGTGATCCGGTAACGGTTGCCCTCGAAATAGATCTGGCCCCGCTCGATCGCGGCGTTTCCGAGAATCGACGGCCGGTCGTAGGTGCCGGTCAGGGTGAGATCGGCGCTGGCGACAATCTGCGCCCGGTTGTCGGAAAACCGCAGGCTCGACGGCGCCTGGATGCGCAGGTCGAAGCGGAGTGGCAGCGTCTCCGTGCCCGCCTCGGGTCCGAGCGCCGTGGCGGCAGGCGCCTCGAAGAAGCCGCCGTCCGCCTGAAACAGGTCGAGCCAGATCGCGTCTTGCACGGTTACCGAGCCGCGCAGCATCGGCGCATCGAACGTACCGACCAGGGTCAGGTCGCCGTCCACCTCCGAACGAATTCCCTCGGGATACCGCAGAGCGATGTTGCGTCCCGACGCGGTGACGTCCAGATCGCCGACACTGTAGCCGTCCAGACCGATGCGCCCGCCGAAAGTGATCGGCCCTCCCCCGAGTTCCGCCGTCAACTCGTCGAAGCGGATGCCCCCGGGCTCCAGCACGACGCGACCGTTCATGGCGTCGAGGGAATGCGGCAGCGCGAAGTGGCGCAGCCTGCCATCGGCGATACGCGCCTCGCCGGTAACGACCGGCTGATCGAACGATCCCGTCACCTGGGCGGAGAGACTCATCGCGCCTCGGCTCCGGACGTCGGACGAGAAACCCTGCAGGATGCCAAGGCTGGCATCACCCTCGATCCCGAGCGCCACCTGCTCGTCGGCCAGCGACAGCGACCCGGTGACTTGCAGTTCGGTCCCTTCGCCGCCGAGACGCATCCGGTCGACCCGGACCGCATTGTCGGCGAGCGACAACTGCACCGGGCCTTCGTTCCGCACCGTGTAGTCGAACAGGCGGAGGGCCATTTCGTCGACCGCAACCTGGACGTCGAGCTGCTCCATGTCGTCGAGGCGCCCCTCCACGCGGACGGTTCCGCTGGCGAGCAACGCCGCCCCCGTCATCAGATCCGGATAGCGGGCGCGAACGAACGGATCGAGACGGGTGTTGGTGACGTTGAACCGCAGTTCGGACGCCGCTCCCTCCAGTCCGATCCGTCCTGCGCCGGAAACCGCGACATCGCTCGACGCCGCCTCGAGTTCCACCGCCATCGCGCTCGCCTCGACGCCGATCCGTCCGGATACCTGACCGAGAGGCGCGCCGTCGATGGCCACATCGCTCATCGTGCCGCGCAGCGAGTAGCGCGGATCGTCGAACGCGCCGGCACCCGATATCGCCGCGTCGAGCCGGCCGGCGACCGGCAGGCCGAAGCTGCCCATGAAGTTCGAGGTCGCGAGATCGACGTTTCGCGCATCGGCATTCACCGAGTACGTGGCGTCCCACCGGACGTACATCGCACCCGTTACGTCGCCGTCACCCTGGCGCACGGTCAGCCCGTCGAGCCAGACGCCGGTACCGTCGAAGCGAAGATCCGCCTCCGCGTCGTCGAACGCCTCGCCGTACGCCGATCCCTCGCCCAGGCGGAGCGTGCCGAAGCCGAACGGCTCGCGATACGGGCCGTATAGCCGGAGCTGGCCATAGGCCGGGGCGTCAATCGCGTAGCCTTCGAGTTCGAAAGCGGCCCGCACCCGTTCGGTGGGGAGCCCGTCCACCTCGATGCGGGCATCCAGCTCCTCGCGGCCGGGGGGCGGCGGCCCGATCGCGAACCCGCCGTCCATCGCCAGTACCGCGGCGCCGTCATCGAAGCGACCCGCCGTCACGTCCAGGATGTTGTCCTCCAGAACGAAATCCCCCTCGCCGTGACCCCAGTCGACGTTCCAGGCATGGATCCCGTCGCCATCGAAGCGGGCCTCGACGCGCGGCGAGCCGATGTCGCCCAGCAGGACGCCGTTCATCGAACCGTAGCCGGCCAGCTCCAACTCCCCGGTTGGCCGCCCGAAGGCGGTGAGCATCCCCGCCAGCAGCCGGTCGCTCTCCTGCCAGTCGGCGCTCACGACATCGAACGGCAGGCGGGTATTCTCGGGCTCATCTATCCGTGCGGCGTCGAACCTGATAGCGGTGAGCGGCGTTGCGATCCAGCCCGGCTCCACGTTCACGCCGGTGTCGGGGTCGAAGGTGAAGCTCGCCTCGCCGCCCATCGGGAAGCGCCACGGTTCGCCGTCCGGATCGAATCCCTGCGCCGCGTACGTCCACCCGGTCCGCTGCGACGTCGGCCGGACCCCGACCGGCTGCAACGCGATACTCTCGGGCGGCTCGATCCGGACCATCGCCTCGCCGTGCCAATCCGCGATGGCGCCGAGCGGCCATTCGAGACGCGCTTCGCCGCCGAGCCGCCCCAGCGGGCGAACGCCCCGTACGTCCAACGCCTCCAGCAACGGCTCCAGGCTCGTCCCGGTGACGCGTGGCAGGAACGTGGCCGCACCGGGTTCCGGCGCGCCGAGCGGCTTCATCGAATAGGTGAAATCGAGCTCCCCTCCGTAGAAAGAAGAGCGCGCCCGCGTGATCTCGAAGCGGTCTCTCGTCCAGATCAAATCACCGTCAAGGGCCGGGAACCCCAGGTCGATCAGCGTCGGATCCGGCGCCGTGAACGTTCCCGTCAGCTCGCGTCCGCCGTCGAAGATGTGCCAGTCGCCGGTGAATGACGCCTCGCCGGTCACCGTGAAGTTATCGCGTGCGAAGAAGATCTCCTTCATGACCGGCAGATCGATCGCCGAGTCGCGGACGTGGTAGAGCTGCTCGGGCCAGTTCAGCATGTCGACCCGGCCATCGACGCGCGCTTCGAACCCGTCGGCGGAGAAGTCGGCCCGGATCAGCTCGACCAGGCCGCCGTCGAGCCGATAATCGGCGTGCATGGCGATCGTCATCGGCTCGTAGTCGCCGATCACGAGGGTGCCGCCGTTGAACGTCGCCCGGCCGCCGTAGCCGGTCGTCTTCGCTACCGTCAGGTCGATGTTGGGGGCGACGATGCTCCAGGGCGCGCCATGATCCTCGTAGATGAACGCACCGTCGTGGGCTCGAAGATACTGCACGGTAGTGACTATCCGGCGCGCGGATTCCTCTTCCGCGTCCGGCTCCGTCCCCGGCGCCGCGGCATCCGGCGCCGAGGCCTCGTCGGCATCGCTCCGCGCCACGAGCGCGGGAAACGTGTGCCGCCCCCCCTCGAAGCCCTCGACCAGCATCCGCCATCCCTGCAGATCGACCGCGTCGACGAGAATCTCACCCCGCAGCAGCGGCAGCCACCGCGTCGTGATGACGAGGCGGTCCGCCGTGAAGAAGTCCCGGTTCCCGGGGTTCTGACCGCCGATCACGAGGTCTTCGATGAGGAAGCGTCCGGGCAGGACGTAGGTGCTGAGGCGGCCTATCGTCACCGGCCGGTCGAGCGCGCCGGCGAACTGTCGCTCCGCCTGGGCGCGCAGGCTGGGGCCGAGATCGACGGTGACGACCGAGACGAGGCCGCCCGCGATCAGGGCAACCACGGCGACCACCGCCCATTCGCTCCGACGGCGCACGCGGCCTCCGAGGGAACGCCAGCGACGGAGCACCCCCCAAGAACCGGGGCGCCCGGTTTCGCTCGCGTCGGCGGCCGCGGGCGCATCCGCGCCGTCGTCCGGGCGCTTCACATCATCCGCCATGACTCGCCATTCACTCGATGGTCGCCAGCAGGCGTCCCGACTCTACCGACATTCCCTCGCGCACTTCGACCTCGGCGACCGTGCCGGCACGGGGAGCGGTCAGCTCGTTCTCCATCTTCATCGCTTCGACCACCACCAGCGGCTGGCGCGCCTCTACCGAATCTCCCGGCGCCACCAGCACGCGTACCACCTTGCCTGCCATCGGCGCGGTCAGCCGCGCGACACCCGATGCGGCGGCGGCGACGCCGGCGGCGACGCGCGCCCGGCTTCCGTTGATCGCCGCTTCCATCTCTACGCCGCCGAACTGGATCGCGCTCACGGCAGGGCGGTCCGTCGGCGCGCAGCGCACGAGGCGGCTGGCCGCGGCGCCACTGTCGGTCCGCACGAACGATAGCAGCACCCCATGGCGGTTCCGCTCCACCACCCGCGCATCCACCTCGCGCGAAACGCCACCCCAGGCGACGACGTAGCGCCCCGGCAGGGACGACGGCTCGACTACAACGTCGTGCGTCGTGCCGTTCACTTCGACCTCGATCCGCATCGCTATCGCAAAGCCTCCAGGCGTGCCGCCTGGTTCCACCGACTGCCGCCGGACGCCGCCGCGCCCGGGTCTGCCCCGCCATCCGACGCCGCCGCCGAACCGTGGAGCGCAACCGAGAGTGCCGCGGCCATGATCGCGGTTTCCTCAGCATCGGCCGGCGGATCGACGAACGGCTCGCCGTTCCGTTCCGCCAGCACGCGGTCGAGAAAGGCCGTGTCGAATCGTCCCGACACCACGTCGTCATGCGCCAGCAGCCAGCGAAATAGCGGGATCGTCGTCGGCACGCCCGCGATCTCGTACTCCGACAGCGCACGATCCATCCGTGCGATGGCAGTCTCTCGATTCGACGCGTGCGCTATCAGCTTCGCCACCATCGAGTCGTAGTGCACCGGCACTTCGAAGCCCGCCGCGACGCCGGCGTCAACCCGGATGCCCGGTCCTGCCGGAGGACGGTGCGCCGTCAGCAACCCGGGACGCGGCATGAAGCCGGCGTTCGGATCCTCCGCGTACACCCGGCATTCGATGGCATGCCCATCCGGCGTCAGCGCCCGTTCGCGGTCGATGTCGAGCCGTTCTCCCCGCGCGATCCGCAGCTGCCAGCGGACCAGATCGGTTCCGGTCACCATCTCGGTCACCGGATGCTCCACCTGCAGGCGCGTGTTCATCTCCAGGAAGTAGAACGAGCCGTCGTCCTCATAGAGCATCTCGATCGTGCCGGCGTTCGTGTAGCCCACCTCCCGCGCGAGGCTGGCTGCGGCCTCGGCCAGCGCTCGGCGCGTCTCGGCGCTCACGACGGGCGAGGGCGATTCCTCGATCACCTTCTGGTGCCGCCGCTGAATCGAACATTCCCGCTCGACGAACGGCACGACGGTGCCATGGGCGTCGGCAAGCAGTTGCACTTCGATATGGCGGCCACGCTCGATGCACCGCTCCAGATAGACGGAGCCGTCGCCGAACGCGGAGGCCGCTTCCGAGCGCGCGCGCTGAATGGCGCGCAGCAGCCTGTCCGGCCCGTGCACGAGCCGCATCCCCTTGCCGCCGCCGCCGGCGACGGCCTTGACGAAGAGCGGATACCCGACCGCGTCGCCCGTCGCCTGCAGTTCATCGGGCGCCGCATCGTGCGGCAGCGGGCCATCGCTGCCGGGGACGATCGGCACGCCGGCGTGCGCCGCCGCCGCGCGGGCCGCCGTCTTGCCTCCCATCAGGTCGATTACGTCGGCGCGCGGCCCGACGAAGGTGAGTCCGGCTTCGTGGACGGCGCGCGCAAACGCGGCGTTCTCGGCGAGGAAGCCATATCCCGGATGGATGGCGTCGGCGCCGGTCCGGGCCGCCGCGTCGAGGATCTTGTCGATCCGGAGATAGCTCTCGCCCGGCGCGTCCGCTTCCAGACCGACCGCTTCGTCGGCGTACCGCACGTGGGGCGCCAGGCGGTCGCAGTCGGACCAGACCGCCACTGTCGGCAGCCCCATCTCGCGGCAGGCGCGCATGATCCGGACTGCGATCTCCCCGCGATTCGCGACGAGAACCTTCACGGATCGAGTGTAGCACCAGCCCCGCCCCAGCCCGGTTCACACGGGACTCACAGCGGGATGTTGCCGTGCTTCTTGGGCGGATTGCGATCGCGCTTGCCGTCCAGGCTCTTGAGGGCGGCGATGATCCTTCCGCGTGTCCGGCGCGGCACGATCACCTCGTCGATGTAGCCGCGGCCCGCCGCAACGAAGGGGTTGGCGAACTTTTCGCGGAACTCCTCGACGCGCTCGGCGTGGAGCGCGTCGGGGTCGGAGGCGGAGTCGAGTTCGCGCTTGTAGAGGATGTTGACCGCCCCTTCGGGACCCATCACCGCAATCTCGGCCGACGGCCAGGCGAGGTTGACGTCCGTCCGGATGTGCTTGCTGGCCATGACGCAGTACGCGCCGCCGTACGCCTTGCGCGTTACGACGGTTACCTTCGGCACCGTCGCCTCCGCGAACGCGTAGAGCAGCTTCGCCCCGTGCTTGATGATCCCTCCGAACTCCTGCACGGTGCCGGGGAGGAAGCCGGGGACATCCTCGAACGTAATCAGGGGAAGGTTGAAGGCGTCGCAGAATCGGACGAAACGCGCCCCCTTTGTGGACGCGTCGATATCCAGCGCGCCGGCGAGATGTGCCGGCTGGCTGGCCACAACCCCAACCGAACGGCCGCCGAAGCGGGCGAAACCGACCACGATGTTGCGGGCAAAGTGCTCATGGACCTCCAGGAACCCGCCGTCGTCGGCGACCGCCCGGATCAGGTCCAGCATGTCGTACGGCTGGTTCGGCGACTCGGGGATCAGCGCATCCAGGGCGGGCGCCTCGCGGTCGACCGGGTCGTCGCTCGCCACCCGCGGCGGATCGTCCAGATTGTTGCTAGGCAGATACCCAAGCAGTCGCCGTAACAACGCGAGGCAGTCATGATCCGTCGGCACCGCGAAGTGCGCCGCGCCGCTCCGGACATTGTGCGTCATCGCCCCGCCCAGTTCTTCCTTCGTCACCTCTTCGTGGGTAACCGTCCGGATGACCTCAGGGCCGGTAACGAACATGTAGCTGGTCTGATCCACCATTACCGTGAAGTCGGTAATCGCGGGGGAATAGACCGCGCCGCCCGCGCACGGACCCATGATCGCGGAGAGCTGCGGGATGACACCCGAGGCCAGCGTGTTGCGGAGGAAGATGTCGGCGTAGCCGCCGAGTGACGCGACCCCTTCCTGGATACGGGCGCCGCCTGAGTCGTTCAAACCGACGACCGGCGCGCCGTTGCGCATCGCGAGGTCCATGATCTTGACGATCTTGGCGGCGTTGGTTTCCGACAGCGAGCCGCCGAAGACCGTGAAGTCCTGCGCGAACGCGTAGACGGGACGGCCATCGACTCTGCCGTGGCCGGCGACCACGCCGTCCCCCGGGATCAGTTGCTCCGCCATGCCGAAGTCGCGGCAGCGGTGCGTCACGAGCTTGTCGGCCTCAACGAAGGTGCCGGGGTCGAAGAAGAGATCGATCCGCTGGCGAGCGGTCAGCTTGCCCGCTGCCTCCTGCCGCTGGCGGCGGTTGGCGCCGCCACCGTCTTCGGCGCGGCGTTCGTAGTCGGCGAGCGTGGCGTGCCTGTCCATCACGCCCGGAGCGCCTGTGCCTTTTCCCAGTCGGCCAGGAATTTCGCCAGCCCGATATCGGTGAGCGGATGGTTGAAGAGGCTGTCGATCACCTTGGGCGGGCAGGTACAAATGTCGGCCCCCATCCGCGCCGCCTCGACGACGTGCCCCGGGCCGCGGATGCTCGCCACCAGCAGCTCCGTACCGAAGTCGTAGTTCTCGAAGATCTCGACGATCTGGCCGATCAGCCCCATGCCGTCGGTCGCAATGTCGTCGAGCCGCCCCACGAATGGGCTGACGAATGCCGCGCCCACCTTGGCGGCCAGCAACGCCTGCGCCGGCGAAAAGCAGAGCGTCACGTTCACGCGGATGCCCTCGCCGGTCAGGGCGGCGCAGGCGCGCACGCCCTCGCGCCCGAACGGTACCTTGACGACGATGTGCTCGTCGAGGGCCGCCAGCCCGCGCCCCTCGCGCACCATCCCGTCCGCGTCGGTCGCCACCACCTCGGCGCTGACGGGCCCGCCGACGGACCGGCAGATGTGACGGAGCGTGTCGCGCGGATCGCCCGGCTCCTTCGCGAGCAGCGACGGGTTGGTAGTAACGCCATCAATGATGCCGAGCGGCACGAGCGCGTCGATTGTCTCGGTGTTCGCGCTATCGACGAAGATCTTCATTCGTTACCCCCCGCCACCACATCGTTCGCGAGTTCGCCAACCCCCTCCACGCTGACGACGACCCGGTCGCCTACGGCCAGAGGACCGACGCCCGGGGGCGTGCCGGTCGCAATGACGTCGCCCGGGTGCAGCGTCATCACCCGGGTGACGAACTCGACCAGGCGATCGAGCGGAAAAATCATCTCGCTGGTGTTGGACGCCTGCCTGGACTCGCCGTTTACCGCCGATCCTATCGCCAGCGCCGATCCGTCGAGGCCTACCGCGATGGCGGGACCGACCGGCGCGAACGTGTCGAACCCCTTGGCGCGCGTGTACTGCACGTCCTTCCGCTGAATGTCGCGGTCGGTCACGTCGTTCAAGCAGGTAAGGCCCAGGACGTAGCCGGCGGCCTCCGCGGCACGTACGTTGCGCGCCTCCCGCCGAATCACGATCCCCACCTCGGCCTCGTAGTCCACCCGTCCATGACCGGGTGGCAGGACGATCGCCGCGTCCGGACCGATGATCGCCGAGGGCGGCTTCAGGAAAAGGAGCGGTTCGTCCGGCAACGCCTTTCCCATCTCCCTTGCGTGGTCGCGATAGTTCAATCCAACCGCGACGATCTTCGTCGGCTCTACCGGCGGCAGAAGCCGCATGCGGTTCGGGTCCAGCCCCTTCCCGGGACGGTAGTGACCGAACGGGTCACCGTCCAGCGTCGTCCAGACACCGTCACGCTCCAGCGCCCAGAGGCTCTTCCCATCCTGCCCCACGCGGTAGATACGATCCATTTGCCCTTCTGTTCCGGCGCTTCTGCCGGGCACGCTAGCGCGCAGTCTCCACCACCGCTTCCGACAGCGGGCTGACGTTCGGGGGAATAGCGCGGTCAAGCGCCTGCACCCGATAAACGTAGCGCTCTCCCGGAGCCACCCGGGTGTCCTGGTACGCTGTCGCCGCGACGGGCGCGGGCGTGAGCCGTTGGAGTGTCGCATCTGGCGCGCTTCCGCGCAAGACGACGTACCCGGCAAGATCCTCCTCGCGATTCGGATCCCAGACCAGGCTGATGCCATTCCCGTCCGCCAGGGCGATCAGCCCGGACGGCGCAGCGGGCGGAAACGTGTCCTTCAACTGGACGCAGGTGGCAAGCGACGCCGGACCCTCAACCGGCGTCGTTTCGACGTAGTCCACTACACGAACCGCGTAGCACCGGGTCTCCCCGAATACCACGTCGTCGTCGGTAAACGCCGGCTCCTCCGTGGGCTCCGCGAGCGGCTCGGTACGCGAAAGGTCCGGATCCCAGACCGCGTGATCGTAGACGACGTATGCGGATCCGCGTGGCCACGGAATGACGGCCCTCGATTGCAACAACGGCGGCTCCGCCTCAATCGGCTGCACGCGGCGGCGGAACGTCGGCGGCTCGGTCCAGGCCACCTCGATCGCTTCTTCGGAATACGTGACGGCGAGGAGGCCGGCGGGCGGAAGCGGAGGCTCCACCAGGGGCACGCTGGCGACCGGTGACGGATCACTCATCCGCTCGCGTGACGATATCGCCACCGCGACGTACGAGCGGATTGGGAGCGGTTTGGCCGGCGGCGAAACCAGCGGCCGCGGGGCGGGGCGGGCGGCCGCGTCCTCTTCCTCGTCGCCGCCCTCGTCCTCCTCGTCCTGGCCGCCTATGATCACCGGCTCCAGCGCGTCCGGGGTCAACCGCTCGACCACGGTGACGTCGTCGCCCTGGGCTACGACCCGGTCTCGCAAACCCGCGCCCTCTCTTTCTCCGGCGGCTTCCGGCGGCGGCGCGGGGCCCGGGGGCGCCACGTCGAGGGTCGCTACCAGTGTCGCCACTTCGAACCAGTCTTCGTCCACGGGTGGGGGCGGCTGTCGCGCCTCGGGCCGGGTCGTTACCGCATACACCTCGATCCGGACGATGTCGCCCGGAATCATGCCTTCGGAGTCCTGGTCCGGCGCCGCGAACTCCAGGTAGACCCGATCGCCGAGGCGCGCTGCGACAAACGGATCGACCGTGGCGGGGACAATCCGGAGCGGCGCGCGCGGCGCACCGCGGGAACCGCAAGCGACGGCAAGCACCGCCACCGCGAGCAGCGTCGCGGCAAGCAGCCCGACCCGCCGCACGGCGCGACAACCGCGAGTCACGGCAGAACAACGGATCGCATGGACGGTCAAAGGATGTAACGCGACAAGTCCTCGTTCTCCACGATGCCGGCCAGCATGCGCTCGACATAAGCGGCGTCGATCAAGACCTGTCTCTCCGCCATGTCGGGCGCGTCGAAAGAGATGTCGTCGAGCAGCTTCTCCATCACCGTGTGGAGGCGGCGCGCCCCGATATTCTCGCTCTGTTCGTTCACACGGCTGGCCAACTCCGCGATCCGGCGGATCGCGCCCGCGTCGAACACCAGATCAACCCCTTCCGTGGCGAGCAGCGCGCGGTACTGGGTGACGAGGGCTCCCTGCGGCTCGGTCAGGATCCGGACGAAGTCGTCCGTCCCGAGGGAATCGAGCTCCACTCGAATCGGGAAGCGCCCCTGCAACTCGGGGATCAGATCCGACGGCTTGGACAGGTGAAAGGCGCCAGAGGCGATGAAGAGGATGTGATCCGTCCGGCACATGCCGTGCTTCGTCTTGACGGTCGTCCCCTCGACGATCGGCAGGATGTCGCGCTGCACGCCCTCCCGGCTCACGTCGGGGCCGTGCGCCCGCTCCCGGCCCGCGATCTTGTCGATCTCGTCGACAAAGATGATCCCCGCCTGCTCGACCCGCTCGATCGCGGTCCGGCCGACGCTATCCATGTCGATCAGCTTCTGTTCCTCCTCGCGGGCAAGGTGATCGATCGCATCCGGGACGCGCATCTTTCGCGGCCGGTTGCGCCCGAAAAGACCCGGCATCATCTCCTTCATCGTGACGTCGATCTCTTCGAACGACGTTCCGCCAATCACCTGGAGCGAAGGAAACGACGCCTCGCGCGTCTCGAGCTCGACCGTCCGTTCGTCGAGCCGTCCCTCGCGGAGCTGCTCCCGCAGCTTCTCACGAGTCCGGCGGGCCGACTCCACCGGCGGCGCCGCCTCGCCCGCCGGATCAACTCCACGCACCGGCGGCACGATCGGGGTCGGACCGGGCCGCGACGGCATCAGCAGGTCGAGCAGACGTTCTTCGGCATTGGCGCGCGCCTTGGCCCTCACCTCGACCAGCCGCTCCTCGCGCACCATGCCGACCGCCAGCTCGACCAGGTCGCGCACCATCGACTCGACATCGCGCCCGACGTAGCCCACCTCGGTGAACTTCGACGCCTCCACCTTGATGAAGGGCGACTGCGCAAGGCGCGCCAGGCGCCGGGCCACCTCGGTCTTGCCGACACCCGTCGGGCCGATCATGAGGATGTTCTTCGGCGCCACCTCACTCGCCAGTTCCGGCGGCAGCTTCTGGCGTCGCATTCGGTTGCGCAGCGCGATCGCCACGGCGCGCTTGGCCTGATGCTGTCCGATGACATACCGATCCAGCTCCGCGACGATCTCGCGCGGGGTCATCGCATCAGTGCTGGAAGCGGTAGTCTCAGGCAGGTAGATCGGCACGGCTACAGTGTCTCGATGGTGACACTGCCATTTGTATAAATGCAAATCTCCGCCGCGATCTGCATCGCCGTCTCCGCGATCGCGCGTGCGTCGAGCTCGCTCCGCCGAGCCAGCGCCTTGGCCGCCGCCATCGCGAAAGCGCCACCCGATCCGATCGCCACAATGCCGTCGTCGGGTTCGATGAGGTCCCCGTTGCCCGAGAGCAGGAGCGTCGTATGCGCGTCGGCAACCACCAGCATCGCGTCGAGCCGGCGTAGCGCGCGGTCCGTGCGCCACTCCTTGGCGAGCTCCACCACCGCCCGCTCCAGATTGCCGCGATGCTCTTCGAGTTTCGCGTCGAAACGGGAGAACAGCGCGAACGAGTCGGCGGCGGAGCCGGCGAAGCCGGCCAGGACCCGGTCGCTGTAGAGGCGGCGGATCTTCCTGGCGGACTGCTTCACCACGGTGGCGCCCAGCGTCACCTGCCCGTCACTCGCCATCACGGTCTGGCCGCTGCGGCGGATCGCCAGCACGGTGGTGCCGTGGAAACGCTCCGCCTCCGGTCCGATCGTCATCATGCGAAGCGGTCCTTTCCCGCAGCGCGCCGGCGAAAGATGAAGAAGAGCGGGAGGCCCGCCGCGATCAACAGCACGCCGGCGCCGGACGCCGCCGGTTCGCGCCACACCGCGTTCACCAGCATCGCCGCACTCGCCGCGACGAATACGGCTGGCGCGGCCCAGCCGAGCAGGGTTACGCGTCGCGCGGCTGCGCCATCGCGCCGACGTAGTACGAAGAGGGCCGCGACACCCGCCCCGGAGAACATCACGACCGCGAAACCGGTATACAGGAGCAACTGATCGAACGTGCCGGCAAGCACCAGCAGTGAGCTCCACGCGCTCTGGGCGAGGATTGCGGCGGTCGGGGTTCGCAATCGGGGATGCACACGCGCCGCCGCGTCGAAGAACTGACCGTCCCGCGCCATCGCGAAATAGACGCGCGGCCCGGCCAGCACCATCGCGCTGAGGCTGGCCGCAATCATCACCACGGAGGCGGCCGCGAGCAGCGCGGCAAACCCGTCCCCGAACAGCCGCGCGCCGGCCGCGTCGATCACCCTCGCGTCGGCCGAAGCAAGCTCCCCCATCTCCGTCACCGGCATGGCGTAGACGTACAGGAGGTTGAGCAGCAGGTAGATGCCGACCACGGCCGATGTCCCGATCGCCATGGCGATCGGCGCATTCCGCTCCGGTTCGCGGATTTCCTCGGCGACATACGCCGCGGCGTTCCAGCCCGAGTAGCTGAACATTATCGGAATGAGGGCAAGCAGCCAGAGCGCCGGCGTCACCGCGTCACCGCCTGGAGCTCCGAAGTTGGCGCCCGATCCGTTGCCGATCGCGAAGCCGAGCGCGACCAGCAGCACCAGAAAGCCCACCTTGGCGACGGCAAGCACGTTCTGCACGACCCGTCCCGGGCCGAGGCCGGCAATGTGGACGACGGTGAGAACCGCAATCGCCCCAAGCGCCACGAGGGTCCGGCGGGAGAGGCTGAGGGTGACGATTCCGAGGGGGAGCGTCGCGAAGGGCGTCGCGTCGGCCGCAGCCGGCATCAGGCGCCCGAGGTAGGTCGCGAGGCCGACCGCCCCGGCCGCGATCGCTCCGGAGAATCCCGCGACGAACGAAGTCCAGCCGGAAAGGAATCCCGCAACGGGACCGAACGCCTCCCGAAGATAGACGTACTCGCCGCCCGCCCTCGGGAGCCGGGCCGCCAGTTCGGCATAGGCCATCGCGCCGGCGAAGGCGAGCAGCCCCCCGGCAAGCCACGCGCCCAGCATCGGCCAGACGCTGGGCACCCAGATTGCGACCAGCGCGGGGACCAGGAAGATGCCGCTGCCGATCACGTTCGAGACGATGATCGATGCGCCGTCGAGCGGGCCGAGGCGGCGGACGAGCGACGGCGCGGAGTTCACGCAGGCAGCCGATCTGCTACTGGGTCAGCAACTGCCGGTCGATCGGGAACTCGCGCACCTTCACCCATTGTTCGGCGCGGTGCTTGATGTACAGCTCCACCTTCACGTCAACGAAGTCGCGGTGCTGGAGCATCTCGGGGAGGGACTGCTCCCCCGTATAACCGAGGCGTGACTCCATCGTGAACGGCCCGAGCGCGCCGCCGGACGAGAGTCCCTCGGTGCCGACGGCCCGGATCAGCGGCGCGCCGCCCCATTCCTGATCCTCGGCAAGGCAGGTGCCGGCCTGCGAGTCTGCGGGCGACACGGGATCCTCGGGCGGCGCCTGACCCTGGTAGAGCACCAGGCAGCGGCGAAAGACGCCGTTGAGTTGCAGCATCCCGAGGTGGTCTTCCGAGACGTTCTCGATGTTGAACTCGATGGCGGGCACGAGCTTGTTGCGCCCCAGCTCGTCCAGGCCGACATCGAGCCATCCGGTCGTGACGTTTGTCACGCTCAGCGCCATCATCAGGTCGGGCCTCGAGCCGCACCCGGTCACCGCGACGAGGGGCGCCAGCACCAGCGCGGCAAGCCAGGCTGATTGGTTTCGCATCGTCCGATTGTAGATCGCGCGCATTGGCGAAGCTCCTACCTGCCGGGGCCAGCGGGCCGCACGTCGCCGGGCGGCGCCGCGACACGGACGACGAAGTCGGCGAAGTCCTCCCGAACCCGCTCCGGGTTGCGCTCCTGGGCGCTCCGGAGCCGCTGGACAATGTCGGGCCACGCCGGTTCGGATGCCAGCTCGCGTTCGGCCATGCGACGTCGGATCTCCTCCAGCAACGCCGTCGATGATTCGGGGGTGAAGATGGTCAGCCGCTCCAGCATCGCCGCCGTGTCCCCGCGCGGGAGGGGATCGCCGCCGACAAGCGCAAACTCCAGGCCCGATCCGAAGGCGTCACCGGGCCGCGACAGCACGATGTCCGTGTCTCGTCCCCCGAACGCCGCCACGGTCTCCTCGGGAGACGCGGGCCTCCCTATGCTGACGGCGAAGTCACCGTAGCGCACCTCGAATCCGGCGATGGCCGCTGCCGTGACGCCCACCGCGAGGCATGCCGCCGCTGCGACGCCCAGGCTCCAGGCAGGCGACAGCGACCAGCCGGACCAGAACGCTGCGCTCGGACGCGGGTCCGGCGCCGTCGTGGAAGCCGCGGACGGCGCGTCCCGCCACCGATCGAATGCGCGATCCGCTACCGGCGCCGTCCAGACAGACAGCGTGCCCTGGACCGAACGCATTGACGCCAGCTCCTCCGAACAGGCTCGGCACGCGGCAACATGCGACCCCACGCGCTCGCGGTCACCGGCCGCGTCCTCTTCGTAGAGATACGTGATCAGTGCGCTGTTGTCCGGACAATCAGACATCGGACTCTCCTCCACGTCGCGGCACCAGGCGGGGGTACGGCTGTTCGGGGCCGCCGGCCACCGTGCACACCGAGTCGGCCAGAAGTCCCCGCAAGGTCCGAAGCCCCTGGTACACGCGTGTCTTGATGGTGCTCAGTGGTTCCTCGGTCAAGTCGGCGATCTCCTGAAGCGTAAGACCCTGGAACTCCTTCAGGATGATGGCGCGCCGCTGCGCCTCGGGCAAGCTCCGCATCGCCCGTTGCACTGTCTCGAGTTGGAACCGGCGGACCATGGCCTCCTCGGCCGGCTCGGCCGCGAGACTCGCCCTCTCTTCCGCGGTCCGCACCGCCTGTTCCACAGCCGAGCCGCCTCGATCCAGGCTGACCGTCTGCGTGCGCGTCCGCGACCGGAACCAGTCGCGGCACCGGTTGAGGGTGATGCGGTACATCCAGGTGGAGAACTTCGAGTCCTGCCGAAACCTGCCTATCGACTGCCAGGCGCTGACGAACGCTTCCTGGACAATCTCACGCGCCTCGGTCTCGTCCTGCACTTCCCGGAAGGCCAGGGCGAACATCTTCTGCTGCCAGCGGCGCACCAACTGCCCGAAGGCGTGGCGGTTGCCCTCGCGCGCCTGGGCAACGAGTTCCTCGTCAGTCACCTCATTCCGGCCGGCGAGCACGTCCCCGGGGAACGGGTCGACTCCTTCCAGCCGCGTGTCGCTGGTCGCCGTGGCGGCTGCCCGCATCTCCTCTTCCTATTCGTTGGACGTCCGTGTCGGCGAAAAGGTCTGCATCACCCGGGATCGGCGATGCGGAAGGCGAGGCGGTAGCCAGCGTCCGCTTCGTCGCCGACGACCACGCGGCCGTAGTCGCTCGCCGGCGCGGACGCCGCAAAGAGGACCTTCGTATCCGATCCACCCGCGAGGCGCCGCGTGATGGCTGCCTGCACGTCGTCCGCGAGGGCGCCGAACGCATCGCCCGCCGGGCCGCCGGCGAAGGGCACGTCGCGCGTCTCCGCCTTCGCGCGGCGCGCCGCCCGGTCAATCACGCCGCCCGCGAAGCGCGCCGCCGCCTCGGCCAACGCATCCCACCAGTTGCGCCGGTTGACGTCGAGAACCGTCACCTTCAGCCGGTTGAGTTGCATGGCCCGGATCCGGAGCACCAGACGGTCCCAGTCGTCGATGCGCTCGACATCCACCTCGGGCAGGTAGTACCCCGTCG
Organism: uncultured Vicinamibacteraceae bacterium; assembly: GCA_964636705.1. Taxonomy (GTDB): domain Bacteria; phylum Acidobacteriota; class Vicinamibacteria; order Vicinamibacterales; family UBA8438; genus VXRJ01. The sequence goes on along the minus strand of CAZWUJ010000005.1, from coordinate 64,112 downwards.
AGCCCTTCCGCTTGCCCCGACGCGCGGTGGCGGGCCGTTCCTTCCGGACGAAGTTCCGCTTTGCGTGGGCGCCGGGCTGGCACTCCCAGAACGTGTCGAGCCCCGGCAGCACCGCTGTCTCGGTGTCGAAATCGCCGCGCTTGTTCTGATAGCGAAGCTCGGCGATCCGTCGGAAATTCGCCTGGCGACCCGGCAGGCGAAGCGGAAAGCGGAATTCATCGAGCGTGATCTCGTAGTCGTGTAGCGGTTCTTTCTTGGCCATCGTTGTGGTGTCCGGAGGCGTCCGGGAGCCGGCGCCCGCCGCGACATATTAGCAGCCGCGCCCGTCGCTACTCTCCAGACCCTCGCATGCCGCCGGGGCGCTGGTGGACGCCGGGTTGCGGGGCCAACGCCACGCCGAGCACGCGCACGCCAGCGGCGCCTGCCTCCCGCAGCAGCGCCGCGCACGCCTCGACGGTTGCGCCCGTCGTAATCACATCGTCGACCAGCAGGAGTTTCCGCCCCCGGACCGCCGAGGCTGCGCCGACGGCACGGTGGCGCACGCACCTGAACGCGCCGCGAACCGCACGGAGGCGGACGCTGCGCGGAAGTTCCATCTGCGGACGGGTGTGGCGGGTCCTTCGGATCGGCCGGATGACGGGGCGGCCGAGACGACGGGCGATGTCCTCCGCCTGGTTGAAGCCGCGGCGCCAGCGCCGGAGCGGGTGCAGCGGCACGGGAACGACGGCGTCGGCCTGGCGCAGCCAGTCGTCCGCCGCCTCCCGCAGCATCGCGGCAAGAGGGCGCGCGAGCGAGCGGCGGCCGCCGTACTTGAGCGCGTGGATCATCGCGCGGAGCGGCCCCTCGTGCAGGCCGGCAGCGCGGCGGGGTATGGGCGGTCCGCCGTCCCGCCGGCAGGCGCCGCAGAGCCCGGTGCCGTCGCGCTCCGTGTCTATCTCGAGCGGCGGGCCTGCCGGCAAGCCGCAACGGCCGCAAATTGGCGGCAGAAGGCGCGGGATCCGCTGCAGGCAGCAGTCGCAGACGAGACCGCGCGTGGGCGAGTCGAGCGGCGTCTCGCAGCATATGCAGCGCGGCGCCCAGGCGACGGTCAGAAGCGCGTCGATGGCGCGGCGCGGTCCGGAGAGAGCGCCGCTCGGGTGCAAACGGGGGTTGCCGCAGGCCGGTTCAAGCGTCGGCGCTGGAACTGTCGAGGCCGGTCTCGGAAACGGCGATCCGGCCGGCGTTGCCCCAGAGCCGCTCGAGACCGTAGACGTCCCGCGTCTCGACGGTGAAGATGTGGACGAGGAGATCGAAGCCATCGATCAACACCCACTCCGCATGCTCGTAGCCTTCCACATGATTGGGTCGCGCGCCGATCGCTCGTAGCCGTTCGTTCACGGCGTCGGCGATCGCCTGGACCTGCCGCGTTGTCCGCCCCGAGCCGAGGACGAAGAAGTCGGTGAAGGCGCCCGACTCCCGCAGGTCGAGCAGGACAATGTCGAGGGCCTTCTTGTCGACCATCGCCGCGACCGCTGCGCGAACCGGGTCCGGCAATCGGGACAACCCGGTCGTCATGCAGGAACCGTGCCGTTCTGCCGTGCGCCGTACAGTTGGCGCCGAGAGATGTAGTCAGCGACCGCGCGCGGAAGCAGGTGATCGAGCGGTTCGCGCCGGGCGATACGCTGGCGGATCTCGGATGACGAAACGTTCCGCGTGTCGGCATCAACCAGCCAGATGGCGGGCGCGCCTTCCGGGCAGGGACGGCCGGGGCGCATGCGGTCCGCAAGCCCCGGCATCCGTTCGCGGAGCGGCCGACCTGCGGTATCAGGGCGGGAGACGACGACGAAGTGACCCCGGTCGAGCAAGGCGGGATAGTCGTACCACTGTTCGATGTCGGCGAAGGCGTCGCTGCCGAGTATGAAGAACAACCCGGAGGGTTCGTATCCCTGCTCATCGGCGAGCCGCCGCAGCGTAACCGCGGTGTACGACGGGCCGGGTGCGAGCAGCTCGAAGTCGCTTGCGCACAGTCCTTCGTGCCCTCCGACGGCAAGCGCCACCATCGCCAGCCGGTGATCTCCGCCGGCCAGCTCGAAGGGGGTCTTGTGCGGTGGCGCCCCGGCCGGCATCAGCCGCACCTCGTCCAGCCCGAGCGCCTCCTGCGCGGCCAGCGCCGCGTCGACGTGACCGTAGTGCACGGGATCGAACGTGCCTCCCAGGATCCCGAGACGCGTCACGCCAATCACGCGTCCTCCGCGACCGTATGGATGGCCGACCACATCGCCTCGAGCAACGCCGGCACACCGTCGCCGGTCACGGCGGAGATCGGGTACAAGGGAATCGATCGCGCCAGGAGGTGGCCGCGCAGGCGGGCGAGGCGTTCCCCGTCGTCCAGCGCATCCATCTTCGTCGCGACGGCCAGTTGCGGTTTCCGGGCGAGATCCGGCGAAACACCGGCTCCCGCGCCGTCCGCCGCGCCTCCGGGCGCGGTCGCCGCCTCGGCGGCCGGAAAGTGCTCCAACTCGTTGCGGATCGTCTCGAAGTCGTCCACCGGCTCTCGGCCGCTGCCGGAAGAGACGTCTACCAGGTGGACGAGCACGCGGGTCCGCTCCAGATGTCGCAGAAAACGATGTCCCAGGCCGTGCCCCTGATGGGCGCCGGCAATCAGGCCCGGTACATCCGCGAGGACGAAGCTCCGGTCGCCCTCCAGGCTCACCACGCCGAGGTGGGGTGTCAGCGTTGTGAACGGATATTCCGCCACCTTGGGGCGGGCCGCCGACACGCGCGAAATCAGCGTGGATTTCCCGGCGTTGGGAAAGCCTACCAGGCCGACATCGGCGAGGAGCGAGAGACGAAGTCGGAGCGTCCGTTGCTCGCCCGGCTGGCCCGGTTCGACCCGGCGCGGCGCGCGGTTCGTGGAGCTGACGAAGCGGCGGTTGCCCCGCCCGCCTCGGCCGCCCGCCGCCGCGCGCCATGGCACATCGTCGTCGATCAGGTCAGCAAGCGGCTCCCGGGTCTCGCCATCCTCGCCGACGGCATGGACGACCGTTCCCGGCGGGACATCCACATAGAGGTCGTTGCCGGACCGGCCGGTGCGGTTGGCTCCTTCGCCATGCGCTCCACGGCCGGCCTGACAGAGCGGATTGAACTTGAGTGACACCAGCGTGTTGAGGTGGTTGCACGCCCGGAGCCAGACCGAACCGCCCCGTCCGCCATCGCCGCCGTCCGGCCCGCCGCGCGGGACGAACTTCTCGCGACGGAAGCTGAGGCAGCCGCTGCCGCCATCGCCGGCTGCTACGCGGATGTCGACTTCGTCGACGAACATGCGGAAGGGATCAGGCGGTCAAAGGACGGTACCCGGCCGGCCGGCGGCGGCGTCCGGTCGTCACGAGGCGTCAAGTGGGAGGACGCTGATGAAGCGTCCGCGGGAACCGTGATCCTCGAAGCGGACCCTGCCCCCGACCATGGCGAACAGCGTGTCGTCCTTGCCCAGACCGACGTTGAGTCCCGGCCGGAAGCGCCGTCCGCGCTGTCGGACGAGGATCGCGCCGCCGGACACGACGTTACCGTCGAATCGCTTGACGCCGAGTCTCTGCGCCTGGCTGTCGCGGCCGTTCCGTGAACTGCCCTGCCCCTTCTTGTGCGCCATATGACTTATCTTGCCGCCGTCTCGGAACCCTTCGCCGTCGGACTGGCTACGCACCCTCGATGCGGGTGATCCGGACACGTGTCTGGGCCGTCCGGTGGCCCAGGGTCCGGCGCCATGCCTTGCGCCGGCGCTTCCGGAATACCCGGACTTTCGGCCCGCGCGTCTGGCTGTCGACGACTCCCGTCACTCTCGCCCGCTCAATGAAAGGCGTTCCCGCGGCCGTCGTTCCGTTGCCGTCGAGAAGGAGAACACGGTCAAAAGTGACCGTTTCGCCCACGTCGCATGCGAGATGGTCGACGGTCACGACCGCCCCTTCCTCGACCCGCAACTGCCGCCCGCCGCTCTCGATAATTGCGAACATGGTTACTTGTCCGGGCCGACTTCAACGTCGGCAAACGGAAATCATATCCCTCGGCGAAGCAGCCTGTAAAGCCGCCTACCTGAGCATGATCCGCGTGCCCCGGATGCTCTGATCGGCCAGAGCGCCGAGGAAGGATGGGAGCAGGCGGTCCATCAGCTCGAAGTACGACGAGAGAGCCGGCGTGTTCTGCGTACTGTCGTACAGCACCTCTTCACGGTGCCGCTCGGTATAGAGCGTGATGCCGGTGTTGCCGTCGATGAAGATGAATGTCGGGCTCAGCACGAAGCCGGCCCGGTCGCGATAGGTCCGGACCGGCACGACGCGGCGCCGCCCGAACTCGTCGTAGATCTCCCGCTCGCGCGTCACCATGCCGGAACGCTGGTGGGGCGTGAAGTGGACACTGCCAGTCACGATGAGCGGGTTCTGGTGCTCCTCCCCGAGCTGCCGCCAGTAGCTGACGTTGGCGAAGATGTGATCGTACGACTCGAGATCCTCTTCGCTGAGTTCGGCCCGCTCCTCGTCGTCCAGCGGGAGATGCGCGGCGCCATTCCCGTTGCCGTCGCTGTCGCCGTCGCCGTTGCCGTCTCCATTGCCGTTGGCGTCGCGGCTCGACGCGCCGCCCTCCATCTCGGCTACGGCAAGCAGGTCGAGCACCTCGGCGTCGATGACCTCGAGGCGCGATTCCGAGCGCAACTGACTCCGGAGCAGCCGCGCCGTTTCCAGGTTGGCGTCCACATCCTCGCTGCCACCCGCAACGAAGCCAGCCACCAGGATCCTCTGGAAACGTGCGACATCCAGCTTCGGCTGGAGCGGCGTCTCGATGGGAACCTCGTAGTAGCTGGTGCAGGCCGTTACGGTGAGCAGCACGAGCGCGCTACCGGTCGCCTTCAAGTATGCGGTCATGGATTTCCCTGAACAGATCGTAGTTCTGCTGGATGTTGATGTTGTCCGGCTCGAGATCGAGCGCCGTTTCGTAGGCATCGAGCGCCTCGTCGAACATTCCCTTCTGCTCGTAGGCAATCCCGAGGTTGTTCCACGCGGCGGCATAGGTCGGGTCGATGTCGGTTGCCCGCTTCCAGCGGTATTCCGCCTCCTGCCAGAGACCCGCCTGAGCAACCGCGATGCCGAACTCCACCTGCGCGGCGGCGTCCTCCCGTTCGTCCGCAAGGGCAACGGAAGCAAGCACCAGCAACAGCGCGCAAGTAAGGAAGGCCCGCATCGCTCCCGGAACGTCGGTTCTCACCCGTAGTCAACCTCCGAACGAAGCGCCTGATCGAATATAGCGACCCACCGCAGCCGGTTGCAAGTGCAACGGGCGCGATGAGCCCTGACGTGGCCGCGAGCAGGGATCAGGCGTCGTCGTCCTGGCAAGGATCTTGCACCCTCGAATCAGCATGGCAAATGACGAAGCGTTGATCGACGCCATCGTACTGTCGCTCTTCCTGACGCGCACCCGGCTGCGCCGCAAGCTTCACGAACGCGTCACGGCAGAACGTTCGGCCCATGCGGCGGACGACCAGCGCCGCGGCAGCGATCTGGAGAATCTCGATGAACTGCTGCGCGAGCGGCCGGGGAAGCTGGCCGCGGACCGTGATGCCTGCCGCGAACAGGCAACGTCCCTTCTGGAGCAGGCCGCGGCGGCCGGCCACATGCCGATCGCGTGGTACGATCCGGCCTTTCCGAAACACCTCGCCGGCATCGAGGATGCGCCGGCGCTACTCTGGTTGCGGGGTGACCCCGCGGTTCTGGATCGGCCGGCGGTCGCTATCGTCGGATCGCGCCGGGCCTCTCACTACGCGGTTGCGATGGCGGAACAGTTGGCGGGCGGCCTCAGCCGGCATGACGTCGCGGTGGTGAGCGGTCTGGCTCGCGGCGTCGATGCGGCAGCCCACTGCGGTGCGATCACCGGCCCGGGATCGACCGTCGCGGTGCTCGGGTCCGGCATCGACGTGCCCTACCCCGCGGAGAATACGGCGCTCGCCGAGCGGATCGCCGGCGAAGCCGGAGGAGCGGTGGTCAGCGAATTCCCGTCCCGCACACCACCGCTTCAGCACCACTTTCCGGCGCGGAACCGGTTGATAAGCGGCATGTCCCGCGCGGTCGTCATAGTGGAAGCGACAATGCAAAGCGGCTCGCTCATCACGGCGCGCCACGCGGCAGAACAGGGACGTGACGTGATGGCGGTGCCGGGCAACGTGCTGAGCGGCCGGAGCCGCGGCGCACATGCTCTGATCCGGGACGGCGCGAAAATCGTCGAGACGGCGGACGATATTCTTGGAGAGGCGGGGCTCCTGCCGGCCGCTCCGGATCAGACGCCGGCAACCGAGCCGATGGAGGAACGGTCGCGCTGGACGACGGCAGACCCCGTGTTGCGCCAGATGGATCCTGGTGAGCCGTACACCGTGGACGATCTGGTGGAGGACAGCGGGATGGAGAGTATCGCGCTGCTCCGGAGACTGACTGACCTCGAGATCGAGGGGCGCGTCTTGCGGGTCGCCGGCGGCCGGTTCGTCCGGGCGCCCGACGGGATGCTAACGTAACGCCGGTCCGCGGTGGCTCAGGGCGACCCGCTGCGGCCGGCCAGGAGGAGTATGGCGAGATCGTTGGTGATCGTGGAGTCCCCGGCGAAGGCCAGGACCATCAACCGGTATCTGGGGCGCGACTATCTCGTGAAGTCGAGCGTGGGACATGTCCGCGACCTGCCGGTCGGCGGGAAGGGACGTGTGCAGAACACGGAGGCCAATGGCGGCAAGCCGCCGCCACGGAAGAAGAAGCAGACTGCCGCCCAGCTTGCGAAGCAGCAGCGCCGCAGGCTCGTTCGCCGGATGGGTGTCGATCCGGACCATGGGTGGAACGCCACCTACGAGGTGGTTCCGGGCAAGGAGAAGGTGGTCCGCGACCTGAAGAAGATCGCGGCGGCGGCGGACGACGTGTACCTCGCCACCGACCTCGATCGTGAGGGCGAGGCGATCGCCTGGCACCTCCGCGAACTGATCGGCGGCGACCCCAAGCGCTTCCACCGCGTCGTCTTCAACGAGATCACCCGCAAGGCGATTCAGGACGCGTTCGCCAGGCCCGGCGAAATCAACCAGAACCGGGTGAACGCTCAGCAGGCGCGCCGATTCCTCGACCGCGTCGTCGGTTTCGAGGTGTCACCGCTCCTGTGGGCCAAGGTGGCGCGCGGGCTTTCCGCCGGGCGCGTGCAGTCCGTGGCGGTCCGCCTGGTAGTGGAGCGCGAGCGGGAGATCCGGGCGTTCGAGCCGGAGGAGTACTGGGAGGTCTTCGCCGACCTGCTGCGGGCGGACGAGAAGGAACGCTGCCGCTTCCAGGTGGCGAAGGAGGCCGGCGCGCCGTTCCGCGCCCGCAATCAGGCAGAGGCCCGGGAGGCAATCACGGCCCTTGCCGGGGCGGCGTTCCGGGTCGCGCGAGTGGAGAACAAGCCGGCGACCACGAGGCCGCCGGCGCCGTTCATCACCTCGACCTTGCAGCAAGCGGCGTCGTCCCGCCTCGGTTTCGGCGTCCGCAAGACGATGACGCTCGCGCAGCGCCTCTACGAGGCGGGCCACATTACCTACATGCGGACCGATGCCACGAATCTCTCGGCTGACGCGGTGGCCGCGGCCCGCGCCTACATCGGTGAGCGCTTCGGTCCGGGCTACCTGCCCGGAAAGCCAAACGTTCATCGCAGCAAGGCGGGAGCCCAGGAAGCCCACGAGGCGATCCGCCCGACCGATGCGACATCCGATCCGGCGGCTCTCCCGATCGCCGACGCCGACGCGCGCCGCCTCTACGATCTGATCCGCCGCCAGTTCCTCGCCTGCCAGATGACGCCGGCCCGGTACCGCGGCACGACGGTGACGGTCGAGGCGGGCGCCTACGAGTTGCGCGTGCGCGGACGCGTTCTGGAGTTCGACGGGTTTACCCGCATGCTGCCGCCCATCTCCCGAAAAGGGGACGACACGGAGGTGCCCGCGTATCAAGAGGGCGAAACGCTTGCCTGCGCAAAGCTGACACCGGCGCAGCACTTCACCAAGCCGCCCTCCCGCTACAGCGAGGCGACGCTGGTCAAGGAACTGGAGAAGCGCGGCATCGGACGGCCCTCCACCTACGCGTCCATCATCTCGACGATTCAGGACCGCGGCTACGTCACGCTGAAGAAGCGCCGCTTCCACGCGGAGAAGATCGGCGAGCTGGTAACCGACCGGCTGGTCGAGAACTTCTCGGACCTGCTCGACTACTCGTTCACTGCCGGCATGGAGGAAACGCTCGATCAGATTGCCTCCGGCAATCGCGACTGGCTGCAGGTGCTCGACGCGTTCTACGCCGGCTTCCGCCGGAGGCTCGAAGATGCGGCGCGGCCCGAGGGCATGCGGCCGAACACGCCGACGATGACCCGCATCGATTGCCCGGCGTGCACCCGGAAGATGCAGATCCGCTCGGCCAGCACCGGCGTGTTCCTCGGTTGTTCGGGCTACGCACTGCCGCCGAAGGAGCGGTGTACGCAGACCCTGAACCTCGTGCCGGCGGACGAAGCGGCCGACTCCGATCGCGACGACGAGGCGGAAAGCCGGCTGCTCCGCGCCAAGCACCGCTGCCCGAATTGCGCTACGCACATGGACTCGTACGTCATCGATACCGCCCGCAAGCTTCACGTCTGCGGCAAGAACCCGTATTGCGAGGGGTACGAGGTCGAGGAGGGATCGTTCGCAGCGTTCCTTCCGAAGGCGCGAAAGATCCCCTGCGACAGATGCGCCGCCGACATGGAACTCCGGTCGGGACGCTTCGGCAAGTTCTTCGGTTGCACGAACGCGGACTGCCGCAACACGCGGAAGCTCCTCAAGAACGGCGAACCGGCGCCACCGAAGGTCGATCCGATTCCCATGCCGGAGCTCCGCTGCCGGACGCTGGACGATCACTACGTCCTGCGTGACGGCGCCTCCGGGATCTTCCTCGCGGCGAGCCAGTTCCCGAGGCATCGCGAGACACGCGCTCCGGCCGTCGCGGAACTGAAGGCCCATGCGGACGAGCTGGATCCGAAGCACCACTACCTGATCCGGGGGCCGGAGACCGATCCGGACGGCCGGCCCGCGGTGATTCGCTATTCACGCAAGACACGCGAGCAGTACCTGATGTCGGAGCAGGACGGAAAGGCGACGGGCTGGCGCCGCGTCTACCGGAACGGCCAATGGGTCGATCCCGAGGCGCGGCGGGAACCATCCGTCGCCGCCCGACAGTCGTCAGGGACGCGAGCGACGCAGGCAGGATGATCCGCATCATCGGTGGCGGCCTGGCCGGCAGCGAAGCGGCGTGGCAGGCAGCGGCCCGGGGCGTCCCGGTAACGCTGCACGAGATGCGCCCGGTGCGTACGACGCCGGTCCACCGAACCGACCGCCTGGCAGAACTCGTCTGCAGCAATTCCTTTCGCGGGGCTGCACTCGAGAACGCGGTCGGACTCCTCAAGGAGGAGATGCGCCGGCTGGACTCGCTGGTAATGCGGGTGGCGGACGCGTCGCGGGTTCCCGCTGGCGGCGCCCTCGCGGTTGATCGCGAGCGGTTCGCCCAGGGGATCACGGGCGCCATCGAGCGTGAGCCGCGCATCACGGTACATCGCGGCGAGGTGCCGCGACTGCCGGCCGCATCGGGCTCTCCCGTGATTGTCGCGACCGGGCCGCTCACCTCGGAGTCGCTCGCGGCCGATCTCACGGCGTTCGTCGGCCGCGAGCAGCTCTACTTCTTCGACGCCATAAGTCCGATCGTCGAAGCGTCGACCATCGACCCATCCAGGGTGTTCCGCGCATCCCGGCGCGGGCGCCGGGCCCCCGCGACGGCGCCGGACGGACCGGCATGCGGCGCCGATCCGCACGAAGGCGACTACCTGAACTGCCCGATGACCGAAGCCGAGTACGTCCGCTTCCACGAAGCGCTGACCACGGCGGAGCGGGCGGAACTGCACGTCTTCGATCGGACTCCGTTCTTCGAGGGCTGCCTCCCGATCGAGGTGATGGCGCATCGCGGCCTTGACACGCTTCGCTTCGGACCGATGAAGCCTGTTGGCTTGACGGATCCCCGGACCGGCCGGCGGCCCTGGGCCGTGGTGCAGCTCCGCCAGGACGATCTGGCGGCGGATCACTTCAGCCTCGTCGGCTTCCAGACGCAGTTGAAGTGGGGGGAACAGAAGCGCGTACTGCGGCTGATCCCGGGACTCGAGCAGGCGGAGTTCGTCCGTTTCGGCATGCTGCACCGCAACACCTACATCAACGCACCGGCGGTCCTGCTGCCCACCTGGCAGACGCGCGCCCGGCCCGATCTCTTCATCGCGGGGCAGGTGTCGGGCGTCGAGGGCTACGTCGAGTCTGCCGCCTCCGGCCTGATCGCGGGGCGGAACGCCGCGGCCCTGGCGCTCGGCGACACCCCGCGCGCCCTGCCACGCACCACCGCGCTCGGCGCGCTCGCCTACTACGTCTCGCATGCCGATCCCCGCAGCTACCAACCCACCAACATCGCGTTCGGACTCATTCCGCCGCTCGCGGCGTCCGGCGGACGGCGGGTGCGCCGGCAGGCGCAGGCGCGCCGCGCGCTTGCCGATCTGGACGCCTGGATCCGGGGGGACACATCGACCGATAGATCGGGGGAGCATGCCGCAGCCGCTGCAGCCGCACCGTGACGCGTTCCTCGAATTTCTCGAGCTGAACCGGAACGTCTCCCGTAATACGCTCCGGGCGTACCAAGGCGATCTGGAGCAGTTTGCGCTTTTCGTTGCCGCACGCCTGGGACGCGATCCCACGCCCGCGGATATCGACCACCGGCTGATCCGCGCGTTCCTTGCTTCGCTGTACGAGAAGGGACTGGCGCGCGCCACTTCCGCGCGCCGCCTTGCGGCGATCCGATCGTTCACGCGCTACCTCCGTCGTGAGGGCGCGGTCGACCGGAACGCCGGCGCACTGGTCGACTCGCCAAACGTCGAGCGGCGGATTCCGGCCCATCTTTCCCGCGATGAGATGGACGCGCTGCTCACCGCGCCGGACGGCACGACGCCACTCGGGCGGCGCGACCGCGCCATCCTGGAGCTGTTCTACGCGTCGGGGCTGCGGATCAGCGAACTGGCGTCGCTCGATCTCGAGGACGTCAACCTGAGCAGCCGCATGGTGCGCGCGCTGGGCAAGGGCGGCAAGGAGCGGATCGTGCCGTGCACGCGGCCGGCTGCGACGTCGATCCGGGCGTGGCTGCCGGACCGCCGGCGCCTGATGGACTCGGCGGCGCCCCGAACGGTGCGACCGCAACGGCGGCGGCGCGCCCACCACACGCCGGAGGATCCCCTGTTCGTCAACAAGCACGGGGGACGCCTCTCCGTGCGCAGCATCGATCGCCTCGTGAGGAAGTACGCGGCGCAGGCAGCGACGCGCCTCGGCATCTCACCGCACGCGCTGCGGCATTCCTTCGCGACGCATCTGCTCGACGCCGGGGCCGACCTTCGGTCGATTCAGGAGCTACTCGGCCACAGCAGCATCAGCACCACGCAACGCTACACGCACGTCAGCGCGGCCCAGATCACCGACGTGTACCGGAAGCACCACCCGCGGGCATGACCGCCGCCCGCTCCCGATCGGCCGCCTCTTCCTCGAGCGCCTCCCACTGGTTCATCAGGTCGCCCACCTCCCACATCAGGGTCTGGTGGCGTTTGACCATCTCGGTCGCCGCCGCCGAATCGGAGTAGAGATCCGGCGCCGCCATCTTCGCCTCCAACTGGCGGACCTCCGCTTCGCGCTCCGCGATGCGCCGTTCCAGCTCCGCGATCCGTTTCCGGAGCGCCTGCATGCGGCGTTCCTCGCGCCGCGCTGCCACTTGCCGCCGTTTGTGCTCGGCGGCACTGGCAGGCCGGGTCTCCTGAGGGGCGGCGGGCACTGGAGGCGTCGCGGGCGGCGGCGACGCCGTCGCCGCCGCGTCCTGTATACGGCTCCACCGGAATTCCTCGTACGAGCCGGGATAGAGCACCGCGTCGCCGGCGCCGATGTCGAGCACTTTCGTCGCCAGCCGGTCGACGAAGTAGCGGTCGTGCGAAACGAAAACCAGCGTGCCGCCGAACGCGGCGAGCGCGTCGAGCAGGACATCGGTGGAATCGATGTCCAGGTGGTTCGTGGGCTCGTCGAGGATCAGCGTATTCGACGGCCGCAGCAGCATCCGCGCCACCGCCAGCCGGGTCCGCTCGCCGCCCGACAGCACGCCTACCCGCTTGTAGACATCGTCCTCCGTGAAGAGGAAGCCGCCCAGGATGTTCCGGATGGCCGGCACCATGTCGACCGGCGAGCCGGCGGCGAGCGTCTCGTGGACCGTCAGCGCCGGGTCGAGCCGTGCCGCCTCGTCTTGCGCGAAGTACTGCGTATGGACCCGGTAGCCGACGGTCCGCTCCCCGCTATCGGGCGCTTCGGCTCCCGAGAGCATCCGTATCAGCGTCGACTTGCCGGCGCCGTTCGGCCCCACCAGGGCCAAGCGATCCCCCCGCTCGATGTGGAGGTTGACGCCGTGGAAGACGCGGATGTCGCCATAGGCCTTTGCCGCATCGCTCAGCTCGATCACGGTGCGGCCGCTCCGCTCGCTGGCGGGAAACGAAAAGTGCACCTTCTTCCGCTCGGGCGGCACCTCGATCGGCGTGATCTTCTCCAGCATCTTGATGCGGCTCTGCACCTGCTTCGCCTTCGACGCCTTGTAGCGGAAGCGGTCGATGAAGAGCTTCATCCGGGCAACTTCCTCGTCCTGCTGCTGTTTCGCGGCCCGGAGCCGGGCGACCCGCACGTCGCGTTCGGTCAGGTAGGCGCTGTAGGTTCCGGGATAGGTGTCGAGGGTGCGAAGGTGGATATCCGCGATGGCGGTGACGACCGTATCGAGGAAGTAGCGGTCGTGCGACACGAGGACGACCGGGTGCGGATACTCGACCAGAAACTCTTCGAGCCAATTGCGCGCTTCCAGATCGAGGTGGTTTGTCGGCTCGTCGAGCAGCAGCAGTTGCGGCCGGGCGAGCAGCAGCTTGGCGAGCGCGATGCGCATCTGCCAGCCGCCCGAAAAGTGCTCGGCAGGGCGATCGAAGTGGTCGGGCGCGAAGCCGAGGCCGCGCAGCACGGCGTCCACCTTGGCCTCGATGCCGTAACCGTCGCCGTGCGTGAACGCTTCCTGCGCCTCGGCGTAACGGGCCAGCAGCGCGTCGTGCGCCTCGGCGGTGGTCCCGGAGTCCGCGAGCTGCACCTCCAGGCGCTGCATTTCGGCCTGGCGTTCCAGCAGTGGCGCAAAGGCCAGCGTCGCCTCCTCGCGGAGGGTCCGTCCCGCGTGCGTCAGCCCGTCCTGCGGCAGGTAGCCGACGGTCAGGCCCGACGGGCGCACGATCTGCCCGGCGTCCGGTTCGACCTCGCCGGCCAGCATGCGGAGCAGCGTCGTCTTGCCCGAGCCGTTCGGGCCGCAGAGGCCGACGCGCTGGCCCGGCTGCACCTGCCAGGTCACGCGGTCGAACAGCACGCGGTCGCCGAACGTCTTGCGGAGACTCGATGCCTGTATCACGGCGGACGTTCCAGCCCGTACGATACAACGAACGCTCGAGATTCCCGGGGAGGCGCCGGCCGCGCCGCGGAACGGTGCAGACTGCTGGATAGGCGTGGCTGGGCGGCCAGCGGAGCCGCAGGCAACGATGGTCGGGCTAAGGGACGCCCGCGAATCGATTGATCCCCGACCCCGAGGCGTTGTCGTACGTCGCCGGGTGCGGCCCGGTTCCTTCCGCGTACCGCTGTTCCGCGATGCGCGCGGAGCGGAGCAGCGACGGAAATCCGTAGTTGCCCTCGTGGCACCGGGGCTCGTAGTAGATGCGATTCTGTTCGTCGCTCTGCTTCCCGAACTCCTGCCGCACCGTCCAGGGGCGGACCCAGACCGTCGGGTCCTCGATCGTCACTTCGTACTCCAGCGTGTCGGGGCCGGTTCGGGTCCAGCGTTCGACCAGATGCAGGTTCTCGCGAGATCCTCTGAAATCCTGCTTCGGACTGAAGTTGGTGACGTCGACGACGAGGGTGTCCCCCTCCCAGTGCCCGCGCGAGTCGCCCCACCACTGACGAATGTGGTCGGGCAGATGCGGGCTGCCGTTCATGACGATGTTCCGCTGAAACCCCTGGCCCTGACCGACGTCGTAGAAAATGGAGATGCCGCCCCGCGTCTGCACGATGCGCCGAAAGCTGCCGCCGAACGCTGTACCGAACTCGGGAATCGACCCGGCGATGCACCGATCCCCGAATGCCCCGTCTTCCGGATGATCGTGTCGATTCATCCGGGACGTGTTGTACCGGGGCGGCAGCTCCGACCGCCGGGGCGAAGGGGTCGGGTCATATGCGCCCCCGGCGCATTGCCGGAGCTGATTCCGGCAGGTATCGGTCGACCGGAGCAGCTCGAGGCGAAACGCGCGGTCGGCCGCGGCGCGCGCCTGAGCCGCCTCGGTCAGCGGCGGAATGCGACCGTTCGGCGGGTCGACGATGAGCGAGGTGCGCCGGCCCATATGCTTGAACGAGAGGAATGCATCGCTGTACGCTCCCGCGACGTCCCGCTCGCTCCCCCGCTCGTTCCGGCGATCGCCATCCTCTTGCCGCTGGCCGTTGAGAGCCGCGGCGCGGCGCCGGTCGAGCTCGGCATACTCCTCGTCGGTCAGGAACTCGCGGTTCCCGTAGCGTTCCGCCCGCTCGAGCGGAATATCGAACTCTTCGGTCCAAATCCCCTGAAGATCCGGCTCACCCCAGGGCGTGCGCGGCGATGGCCCGGCCTGGGCGCCGGCCGCCGTCTGTCCTTCGAGGACAACCCCGGTCACCAGCGACAACCCCGCGAAAACCACGAAGACTGCGCCCGCCAGACCGACGTACTCCCGCACGCGCATTTGGCGCCTCCTTGCCCCGACCGGGGTCAAACTACCAAACGGTAGACTACTCCCAACGCGAAGCGGCCGGCAACGCCCGACCCTCGTCGCCTGGCGCAGACTGTTAGCCGAGCGGTATGCCCCGTTCCTCGAATGCCTCGGCGGCCAGCCCACCGGCGTTGACCGCCGCCGGCCAGCCTGCATAGAACGTCAGGTGCAGGATGATCTCGGAGAGCTCCTCGGGAGTCACACCGTTCTCATCGAGCGCCCGGGCAATGTGGCCCCGTAGTTGATTCGTTTGGTACCGCGCCTGCAACGCAGCCACCGTGACCATGCTGCGGTCCCGTTTGGAGAGTTGCGACCGTTCCCAGATGTCGCCGTAGAGAAGGCTGTTTCTCAATTCCCCCAGCCGGGGCACCGCGGCGTAGGCGCCCGTGTCGTACTCCTGCAGCACCGGGGATTCAACCCACGTCGGAACCGACGGGTTCGGCGGCAGGCCCCGGTCGCGAAACACCTCACCCGCCATCCGGGACGCCGTCACGCCGGTTGGCCATCCGGTATAGAACGACACGTGGACGATCACCTCCTGAATCTCCTCCGGAGTGAGGCCGTTCTCCAGGCCGCGGTTGATGTGCCCGCGGAGCTGGTCGCGGTACAGGGCCTGCAGGGCGGCGATCGTCACCAGGCTTCGATCCCGTTTTGACAACTGGGGCCGTTCCCAGATCTCGTCATAGACCACGGTGCTCGTGAGCTCGCCCAGCAACGGCGCGGCATCAAAGGTGCCGACGGGTTGCGGATCGGCCGGCGTCGCGCCTTCTCCATCACCGGACGGGACCTGGCCCACGGCGGCGCATCCTGCAGCCCATGCGGCGGCCAGGCACAGGACGATCGACAAGCGAACGACTGAACGGTTCATGGCGTAGTCCTCCCTTCAGCGCGCGCCAGCCTCGGCCTCCCGCTCCTGCACGCGCGCGCCGGCGAGCAGGCCTTCCATGCCACGGTTGTGTTCGTGGCACGCATATTCGTACATCTGACCCTCCAGCCTCGCCATGTCGAACGCCCCGGTCCACGGTTGCGTCCATACGGAAGGATCCTCGACGGTGAACTCGTACAGGAGCGTGTCGTCGTCGGCTCGAGTGAAGCGCTCCACGAGGTGCAAACCGGCTCGCGAACCCCGGAAGTTGGTCTGGTCGGTAAAGTTGGTCGTTTCCACGACGAGCGTGTCGCCTTCCCAGCGCCCCCTCGAGTCACCCTGCCACTGCCGGATAGTCGGGGGCAGATGCGGCGAGCCGTCGAACGGGATGATTCGCGCCTCGTGGATCATCTCGTTGAGGATGACGACGTAGTCGGCCGACTGGAAGATCTGGAGATTGTTGTTGTAGGCGCCCGACAACCGCGGGAGCTCCCGCGTCAGGCAGCGCTCCCAGAGGCTGCGGTCGGTCCAGGAATCGAATCCACGCCCACCGCCGGCCCCGCGGCGTCGCGCCGGCCGCGCGCCCGGAACGTACGGGATCCTTCCCTCCGGAGGATCGATGATGAGGGACGTGCGGCGCGACTCCACGACGCGGGTACCCCGGTCGTACCAGAACTCGTTGTAGGGAACTACTCCACCCTGTGATTCCGGCGGATAGTTCGCGCCGCCCGTCACCGGGTCGATGAGGTCCCGATTCTGCCGGCGGTACTCTTCCCTTTCGAACGTGGCCGCCTCCTCCTCGGTGAGGACAGTCCTGCCGTCGAACTCCTCGGGACGTTCCAGCGGCGTGATGGTGCGGTAGTCCCAGATGCCTTGCAGGTCCGGGTGGCCATCGGGGGTGCGGAGCGGCGCGGGGGCGTCCTGGGCCACCGCCGGCATGGGGGCAGACAACCCGACCATGACGACAGTCGCCAGCGTGATGAGCAGTCGTTCGTTCATGGCATCTCTCCTGTGGCGATCCACTACGCCGCAATCGTATACCCAGCAGGAGGCGTTGTTGTATTGTGAGCCGGCCGCCGCTGTGCGGTGGTCGACATGAAGCCGGCGCGAACGATTCTCCTCCTGGCCTGCCTGCAACTCGCCGGTTGCGCGCCGGAGCCGGCAGGCCCTGAATCCGGCGGCGAACCCACGGCCGGCGGCCCGGCCACCCCCAACGCCGTCTCCGCGCGGGATGCGTCCCGCGCGTGGTTCACCGAAGCGGCGACGGCCGGAGTTGACTTCGTGCATGTCAACGGCATGTCGGGCGAGTTCTACTTCCCCGAGATCATGGGGCCGGGCGTGGCATTGATCGATTACGACGGTGACGGCTACCTGGATCTCTTCTTTCCGCAGGGTCGGATGCTGGGACCTGTCCCGGGCGATCCACCCGAGCGGCCGGGGCGCGCCGGCCTTCGCGGACGCCTCTACCGGAACGACACTGCCGCCGCCACCGATCGGCCGGCCCCCTTGCGGTTTACCGACGTCACGGAGATGAGCCGCATCGAGGCTGACGGGTACGGCCTCGGCGCCGCCGCGGGAGACTTTACGAACGATGGCTGCGTCGATCTCTATGTCACCAACCTGGGACCGAACCAACTGTTCAGGAACAACTGCGACGGCACCTTTACAGACGTGTCGGCCGCGAGCGCAACGGACGACGGCGGATTCGGCGTGTCGGCCGCGTTCCTCGACTACGATCGCGATGGCTGGCTGGATCTCTTTGTCGGCAACTATGCCGACTACGACATCACCGCCGACGTGCGCTGCATCAGCGTCACGGGTGGGCGCGACTACTGCCCCCCCAGCACCTATGGAGGCCAGCCGGACCGCCTGTACCGCAATCGGGGGGACGGCACCTTCACCGACGCCACCGCCACGGCGTTCGCGCAGTCGTCTCCCGCGCCGGCCCTGGGCGTCGTGACCGCCGACTTCGACGGGGACGGATGGATCGACATCTATGTCGCCAACGACGATGAAGACAACCGGTTGTGGCTGAACCAGCAGGACGGCACGTTCCTCGACCGCGCCCTCGTGTCGGGCGCGGCGGTCAATGCGGATGGCGACGCCGAAGCCAGCATGGGTGTCGATGCCGGCGATTTCGACAACGATGGCGACGAGGACCTGTTCACTACCCATCTGACCGCCGAGACGAACACGCTCCATGTCAATGACGGATCCGCCTTCTTCACAGACCGCACGGCGGCATCCGGACTGGGCGCGCCCAGCGTCGAATACACGGGATTCGGCGCCGCCTGGCTTGACTTCGACGGCGACCGGTGGCTCGACCTGTTCGTGGTCAACGGAACCGTCACGCGGCACGTCACGCGGGGGGTCGACGAGCCGTTTCCGTATGACCAGACGCCGCAACTGTTTCGCAATCTCGGCAATGGGCGCTTCGAGGATGTGAGCAGCCGCGCCGGGGAACTCTTCGCCACGCCTGCCGTCGGCCGGGGAGCGGCCTTCGGCGATCTGGACAACGACGGCGACACGGACGTGGTGGTGACCAGCACGAACGGACCGGTTACAGTGTTCGTGAACGACGTCGGCAACACCCGCCACTGGCTGGGCCTGAAGCTGTCGGGACCGGGGGCTCGGCCCCGCGACATGCTCGGCGCGAGAGTCATGGTGAGCCGGGAGGGCGAGCCGGCCCTCTGGCGGCGGGCGCGCTCGGATGGGAGCTACGCTTCCGCCAACGACCCGAGAGTGCTCGTGGGGCTGGACGACTCGGCGGGGCCGGCAACGGTTCGCGTGCTCTGGCCGGATGGGCGGATCGAAGAATGGACGGACGTGCCGATCGATCGATGGACGACGCTCACGGAAGGAAGCGGCCAGTGAGCCGAGCGCACCGGGCGGCCGTCATCGCCGTGGCCGGGCTGGTTGTCCTCGCTCAGGGGTGCGCTCCGGGCGACAATACCGGATCCGGGATGACGGCCACGGCGGTCGACCGGGCGGCGCTCCTGCCGGTCTCGCTCCCGGACCTCTCCCGGCTCGAGGAATCGGTCCAGGGGCAGGTTCGCGCGCAGCACGACGAGCTGGCGCGGGCGCTGGCGGATCCGGCTTTCGCTGCGGGCGACGTGGCCGAGCGATTCGGCGCGTTGGGGACCTCACTCTCGGCGGCCGAGAACTTCGACGCGGCCGAGCCGTACTACCTGAATGCACAGACGCTCGCGCCCAGCGACCGGCGATGGCCCTATTACCTGGGCCACCTTTACCGGGCCATCGGCCAGTTCGTGAGATCGGTCTCCGCCTTCGAGCGGGCTCTGGAGCTGCAGCCCGATGACGTGGCAACCCTCGTCTGGCTTGGCGAGGTCCAGTTGGCCGACGGCCAGCCGGAAGCCGCCGCACGGCGGTTCGCAAACGCGCTGTCGCTGAGGGCGAACTCACTCGCGGCCCTGTCCGGCCTGGGCCGCGCCGCCCTCGCCAGCGAGGACTTCAGCGAGGCCGTGGAACATCTCGAGCGAGCGCTGGCCCTCGAGCCGGGCGCGGCAAGCCTCCACTATCCGCTCGGGCTCGCCTATCGGGGACTGGGTGAAGCCGAGATGGCCGAGCGCCATCTTGCCCAGCGCGGGGGTTTCGACATTCGTCCCGCCGATCCGCTCATGGATGCGCTCCGCGCCTCGTTGCAGAGCGCCATCAACTTTGAGATCGAGGGCAGCCGCGCTCTCGAAGCGGGCAACGCGCAGACCGCCATCCAGCACTTCCGGCGGGGCCTCGAGCTGGCTCCCGAGAGCGCCTCGCTGCGGTACAGGCTGGCCACCACCCTGGCGGGCATGGGGGACGGACCCGGCGCGCTCGCCCAGTTCGAACGGCTTGTGCGGGTGTCGCCAGACCACACGGAGGCGCAGTTCGGGCTCGGAACGCTCCTCGAGGCGAGCGGCCGCACCCAGGAGGCGATCGAGCGCTTCGCCACCGCCGTCAGGCTGCAGCCGGACCACCTGCAGGCGCGCTTCCGGTTGGCCACCCTCCTGCGACGGAACCGTCGACCGGAAGAATCACTGGCGCACTTTGCCTACATCCTGAAAACAGACCCGGCCGTCCCGGAAGCAGCGGCAGGCTACGCCATGGCGATGGTCTCCCTCCAGCGCTACCGGGAGGCCCGCGACCTGCTGGGCGAAGCCCTCGAGGTGTATCCGGACCAGCCGGAGTTCGCCCACGCGCTGGCCCGGGTCCTCGCGGCGGCGCCCGATCCCCGCGTGCGCGACGGCGAACGGGCGCTGGCGATCCTGCAGGCGCTACCCGAAAGCCAGCGCCGCCTGGATCTCGGCGAAACGATGGCGATGACCCTCGCCGAACTGGGTCGCTTCGACGAGGCGGTCACATGGCAACGCGACGCCATGCAAGGCGCGAGGCAGGCCGGCCGTCCCGACCTGGCCGGCCGGATGGCCGAGAACCTCCAGCGCTACCTCGCCCGTCAGCCGTGCCGCACGCCGTGGCGCGCGGAAGACCTTCCGTGAGGGGCCGGCCCCCGACGAAGGCCGGCCCCTCCTGTCATCAGCTCGATGACACTACGCGGGTACCAGAGCTAGAAGGTCAGCCGCCCGCCCATCTGGATCAACCTCGGCGCGGCGATCCCGCGGCTGCTAGGTCGCAGCCAGTTGCCGCCGTAGCTGCCGTTGACGCTGAGAATCGAGGCGTCGTTCAGCACGTTGTAGACGTCGAGATTCAGTTGCAGCCGGACGCCGTTGACATCCGGGAACACCTTGCTGACCCGCAGGTCGAACAGGGTGCGCCGGGGTTCGAACAGCGTGAACGGCTCGATCAGCGGGACGCTGGCGGACCGCGTTCCCCCGGCGAGCGGACGCCCCAGCGAAGGAGCGATCTCCGCGGAACGCGCCGTGTAGTTCGCCATCCAGGGCGCGCCCGGCAGGTTCTGGAACGTGCCGCTGAGCACGAAGTCGCCCGGCAGCGGCAGGACCCCGTGAAGCTTGACCTGGAGCTGCTCGCCCCAGCCGCGGTCGGTCCGGCAGTGGAGGAGTTGCTGCGGAGAGTCGATTACGAGGCAACGGTCTTCGATCGTCTGCCCGAAGTCGAGGCTGCCGCCCAACTCCACCCCGTTGTCAAACCGCGTATTGAGGCTGGTGGTGATGAAATCGGAGATGCGGCTCTGGTTTCCGAAATCGCCCGGACGGACGGCGATCTCGCGTCCCACCCCGAACTTCTCCGGCGTGATGTCGTAGAGGCCGCAGACCTCGTAGCCTCCGCCGTCCGGCAGACGGGAATCGACAGGCGCCGTAATGCAGTAGTGCTCGAAGTCGTCCGCGGTGATTGACGTATTGTCCAGAAGGTAGACCGTCCTGAAGTCCCCGCGGGGCAGTCCGCGGAAATGGTCGCTCCAGTTCCGATAGTACCCGACCAGGAGCGACATTCCCGGCGCCAGCTCGTGCTGGAGTTCCAGCGCCGTATCCCAGTAGTAGTCCCGGTTGCCGAAGCCCTCGGTCAGGTTAGCGTTGGCCTCCAGCGCATCGGGCCTGGCCCTTCCGAAGAGCTCGTTGCTGATCGCCCCGCACTCGCCGTTCGCCGCGAAGTCCGTCAGGTCGCAGTCCGGATGGTAGTTTCCGTTGGCGTCCCGCCAACTGCGATTGGTCGACAGCACCTCGGTGAACACCGGGTTGAACGCCCGCGCGACCGAGACCGCCTCCTTGCCGACATAGCGACCAAACGACCCCTTCAGGGCGGTCCGGCCGTCGCCGAACAGGTCGTACGACGCGCCGATCCGCGGATTGATGTCGGTCCAGTTCGGCTTGTTGAGGACCTCAGCCGAGCTTCGAGACGGGGCAAACAGCCCGCCAGGCTGGGTCTGGGCTCTCACGCCTCCGTTGAAGTAGTCGAACCGGATACCGAGATTCAGGGTGAGCCTGTCAATCACCCACTGATCCTGCGCGTAGATGCCGAGATCGGCGTTGGTGCGGTTCTTCTCGAAGGTCGTTCCCGTATAGAGGGTGATCCGCTCCGGCAGGCCCCTGCGGAAGCGCCAGTTCTGGTCGAGATTGCGCTCCGTGTCCCGGTTGTTGATGTGCTCCTGCAGCGTGAATCCCGCCTTGAAGTTGTGGGACCCGGTGACATATGACACCGACGCCCGCTGCATGTAGCGGTCGTTGTCGTTCCTGATCAGATAGTTGGAGGCCGCGTTGTACCGGTAGCCGGTCGTGGCTTCCTGGATCGAGACATCGTCGGGCGCCACCGTGAACCCGAACAGCTCGGTCCGCTGCTCCCGGTTACACGGGAAGGGGCCCTTGGTCAGCCCCGCGCCTGCCTCGACCAGAATTCGGCTCGTCGCGGTCCATGTCCAGGTCCCCTGGTACACGCCCTGCGGCCACATGTCCCAGCAGATCTGGGCCTCCGGCGCGGCGTTGTCCTGCCATCCCCGCGTCTGGAAGTACTGGGTGTCGCCGAACAGGTTCACCTTGTTCTGCTCCGACACCTGAGCGGTGATCCGGACGGCGCCGCTCCGCAGCCAGTCCTTGTTGAAGTGCGGCTTGGAGAAATCGGGCGTGTAGATGGGCGTCCCCTGCGTGGCGTTGAAGAACCGGTCCGGCACCTGGTTCTTGGTCCCCATGAGCCGCATGGCCGCAAAGAACCACACCCGGTCCTCCCGTATCGGTCCGCCCAGGGTGAAGTTGGCATCGTAGCCGTGAAGGTTCTTCTGCCCGTCACCCTGAATCCCGCGGTCGCGGATCTTCTCCACGTTGCTGTTCTGGAAGTTCTCGCCGGTGTATGTCCCGTCGAAGGAGCCCGAGAATTCGTTGCCCCCCTCCTTCGGAATCATGTTGATGGCGAAACCCGACATGTTTTCGGCCGAGATGCCGCCCGTCTGGATCGCGGTCTCGCTGACCGTCGCCGGATTCATGACGTAGCTCACGGACCCGATTCCGGACAGGTTGTTCACCTGCATCCCATCGTACGAGTCGGTGGTGCTGCCCTTCCCGTGGTAGGTGCTCGACGTCGACTGGTTCGACCCGTAGATGCCGAGCGCGCCGCCGCCGCCCTGATCGAGGGCGCTCGTCATGCCGGGAACCAGCTTCGTCACCGCCATGAGCCCCTGTCCACCGCTGGGCAGGGCGGCTCTCAACTCGTTGGTGACCCGCGTCTGCTGGCGGACATTCTGGACGTCGACGAGCGGGCTCACCCCGGTGACCGTAACCGTCTCTTCCAGACCGCCGACCTGCATGGCGGCGTCGATGGTGGCGGTGAAGCCCGACGCCAACTCGATTCCTTCCTGCACGACGGTCGAAAAACCGGGCAGGCTGAACGTCACGTCGTAGGTGCCGGGAGGCAGGTTGGTGACCGTGTAGCGGCCCTCTCCGTCGGTGAAGGCAGTGCGCGTGCCCTCAATCAGTGCGGGACTCGCGACTTCGACGGTCACGCCGGGCAGGACGCCCCCGAGGTTGTCTTCCACCAGACCGGCGATTCCGCTGGCCTGCTGGGCGTACGCCGCTCCGGGCAAGGCGAGAGCGGCGAGCAGTAGCACAACGACGACCGAGCTACGAAACAATGCCATCACAAGCCCTCCTCCCTTTCGGGTCAAGTCGAACGACGACATGCAACACACTCCATCGCACACTTCAACGGGTTCTGAATCGCCTACCTCCTCCTCCGGTGGCGTTGTCCTGGGTGGCCGGATCCGGACCGCGGCCTTCGGCGAACGCCTTCTCCGCGGCGCGGGTGTTTGCGAGCATCCCGATCATGCCGTAGTTGCCCTCGTGACACCCGCCTTCATAGACCTGATTCGCCTGGTCGCTGTTCAACGACAGTTCCTGGACCGCCGTCCACGGCCGGGTCCATGTCGTCGGATCCTCCACCGTGATCTCCACCTGCAGCGTGTTCTCGTCGAGCCGGCGGTATCGCTCAATGAGTTGCAGATTCTCGCGCGATCCCCGGTAATCGGTCTTCTTCGTGAAGTTCGTCACCTCGACGACGAGCGTGTCGCCTTCCCAGCGCCCCCGCGCATCCCCATGGCGCAGGCGGATGTGGTCGGGCAGCGGTGGCCGGGTCGTGATGGGGACGCTGCGGCTGAATCCCTGTCCCTGGCCGATGTCGTAGTAGATGCCGACCCGACCGGGCGACTGCACGACTCGCATCACTCCACCGAACGTGCCGGACTGGAGCAGGATCGGCAGGCTGAACCCGAAGCAGCGCTCCATGCCGCTTCGGTCTTCCGGCCCGTCGGATCGATTGAGCCGATCCAGGTTGTAGTCGGGCGACGGCTCCGCCCGGCGGGGAGACGGAGGCCCGGGCCGCCCGTTGACCGTGCCCTGCAGCAGCGCCTGACGATACTCGAGTTTCTCGGCGATACGGGCCTCGGCTTCCGGCGTATAGGGAGGAATCCGGCCGTCGGGCGGATCCATGACCATCGACGTCCGGGTCCCGCGGGTCAGCGACGGGTCGCCGAACCAATGCTCGTTGTAGGCCCGGGCCACGTCTACCTCGGTGCCGGCGTCCTCACGGCTGTCGCGCCCCGTCCCCTGGGAGATCTCGAGCAGCTCCTGCTCGATTTCGGCGATCTCTTCCGCCGTCAGTTCTCCGCGCGTACCGAACTCCTCGGCGCGCTCCAAGGGCACCACCACCGGGTTGTTCCAGATGCCCTGCAGGTCCGGCTCGCCCCACGGCGTGCGGTGCGATGTGTCCGCGGGTTCCTGTGACGCGACGGAAGCCGGCGCCGGCGCCACGATGACAATCGCCAGGGCCGCTGCGGCTGTCCACGCCAACTGCTCATCTCGCATGGCTACCTCCTGCCGCCCGGCGCTTCATAGGGTGCTCCGGTCCCCGACGACCCGACGAACGCCGTCGTGCCATCGGTAAAGGTGACATCCCGGCCGTTCGCACGCCGCGATCCGTCCTTGGACCGGTAACCATCGACGACGAGCACCGTTCCCGGCAGCATCGACTGTTTCGTCAACCCTCGCCGGAACAGGACGTTCGGTGTGCCGCACTCAATCGCCCACTCTTCGACGCTCCCATCGGGCTGCGCCACCTCGATGTGAATCCACGTGTGCGGATTGATCCACTCCATCCGCGTGACCGTCCCTTCCAACTGGACCGGCTGGTTCGCATCGAACTCGGCCGAGAATGCATGGTGCGCCGGCGCGGGCGTCACCGCCGCCAGCAACACGATCCCTACGCCGGCGGCCAGGCCGCTCACTCGAAGCCACTCTCGCATTTGCAGCATCCCTCCCATCGTGCACCAATCCGTCACGGGCGAAACCGCCGTGACTCCAACCACTGAACCCCGATCACCGAGGCGGATTGCCCGACCAGTGCCGCCGGTAGAGCGCCTCCTCGTCCTCCGGGATCCGCCGCGTGATATCGACGACCATCGTCTCGCCTTCCCAGCGCCTCACCAGTTGTTCCCTTCGTAGGTGCCCGAACATCGTCTCCTCCACGAACTCGGAGCAACGGAATTCGAGCAGCCGCATATTCGCGTCCAGCCGGCGGTAGATCGGCATGCTGATCGTCCACGGACGCGTGAAGACGTTCGGATCCTCAATCGTCGCCTCGTACTGAATCGCGTCGCGGCTGATCGGCGTGTAACGTTCCACCACCTGCAGCGCGTCGCTGTGGAAGTTGCCAGATCGGTCGAACCAGGTGTTCGGCGTAAAGCTGTTCACATCGACAACCAGCGTGTCCCCTTCCCAGCGACCGACCGAGTGCCCCATGTACGCCTCGCCGGGATACGGCTCCACGTCCTCCAGATGAATGAAACGCTGCGCCCCGGCAAACTCGAACAGCATCATGATCCGGTCATTGCTCTGTATCACTTCGAAGGGATACGGCATGTACATCCCCCGGGGCACCCCCGGCATGAAGCACTTCAGCTCCGGATCCCGGTCGAGCCAGTTCTCCGCGTTTTCCCGCTGGCGTTCCGCCGCCCAGGGCTGGTACGGGATCTCGTCGCCGACGACCACCCCCATGCCGGGCGGAACCCAGCCCGCCGTGCCGAGGGCCACGACCGGAGCCGCCAGCACCGGAACATCGGCATACACGCCGGGCTGCGCCACCATAGGCCGCGCGAGGTGGGTCTGAAGGTCCCAGTTGGCCGTGTTGTTCGCCTGCCAGATCCCGCTGAGGTCGGGCCGCCCGTCCGTCGTGCGCGCCACCTGGGACGCGGGCGACTGGCCGGCGATCGGCCGCGCCGCCACCGAGTACAGGGCCAGGACCGCGGCCCCCAGAATCAGAATCGCCGCGACGCGGTAGAACGACTTGCCCATCACGTTGATCCCCTCCCGACCGCCGGAATCCATTGACCCGGCCGCTCAGTGAATCGCCGAATGAAGCTACTGTTCCGCCGTCCTGGCGCCGGTCAGGACGTTGACGAGGCTGTAATTCCCCTCGTGGCAGGCGTACTCGTACAGCGTTCCGCCGGTCACCCCGCGGCTCGCGTAGTCGGTGGTGAGCGGCACTGAAGCGGTCCACCCGCGGGTGAACTTGCTCGGGTCGTCCAGCGTGAACTCGTACTCGATGGTGTCGGCCGACACGCGGGTGAACCGCTCGACGATGCGCATGGTCTCGGTCGGCATGCGCCAGGCGCTGGCCCAGCGCCAGGCCGTTCCGTCCACGAACCGAGTCGTCTCGACGACCAGCGTATCGCCTTCCCAGTGCCCGCGCGCATCGCCCAGCCACTGGCGCACCGGCGCATGGGGCCGCCGGTCCAGCGGAACGATGCGACGGTCGCGGAACATCTCGTGCAGGATGGCGACGTAGCCGGGAGTCTGGAGAATGTGAAAGTTGTTGTTGTAGGCGCCCGGTACGATGGGAAGGCCGTCGGTGAAGCACCGCTCGCCCGTATCGACATCCACGAACGCGTTGAACGGACCCTGGGTCCGGTAGACGCGCTGGTCGGCATCGCGCGCCCGCATCTCCGGGGTGTAGGGGATCCGGCCGTCCGGCGGATCGATGATCAGCGAAGTGCGCCCGTCGCCAACCAGCGCCTTGCCACGATCCCACCAGAAATCGTTGTAGGCGCGCGCTACGTCGGCTTCCGCACCACCGTCCCGGCGGTCCTGATTCCTCGCGACCCGCTGTTCTTCCTCGTAGGCCGCCGCTTCCTCCGGGCCCAGCGATTCCCGGCCTTCGAACTCCGACCGGCGTTCGAGCGGCGTCAAGGTCTGACTGGTCCAGACGCCCTGCAGATCGGGATCGCCCCAGGCAGTCCGGTAGCCGGAGGTGTCGGACGAACGCGCCGGTGAATTTGCTGCCGGCCCCTGCGCGGCCGCCGCAACGCCCAGTGCGGCGACAAGAACCGCCATCGAAAGGCAACGCCGCCAACCAGTCGCTCGTTGCCCCATACGGACCTCCATCGAAGGGACCTTGTCCCTCCACGTGTTGTTACCGAGCCAACTTCACGGACACGGCAAGGCGGAGGCAGCGACCAGGTCTGCAGGTCAGACAGGCCCAGGTGCGCCGCACGAGCATAGCGCACAATCGGGTAGTGGTCAAGTTCAAACTTGACCACTACCCACAATCGCCTGTGCGGGCCCGCATTGCAAACCGCCCCTGACGGACTACGGCAGGGCCGGCAGGCGCGGCTCAAGGGCTGAGGCCAGGTCGATGGCAATCGCGCCGGGCGGCCGTTCGCCGTCGATCCGGATCCAGCCGGGCTGGGCGGCGAGGCGCTGGTAGCTGGCCCGGACGCGCGCGAGCAGGGCGAGGTCGCGCTCGTAGCGGTCACGTCCGACTGTCTTGCGGGCCATCGCGGTCTCGGGCGCGATGTCGAGGAAGAACGTCAGGTCCGGTTGCGGCAGGTAGATCTGCAGGTTCTCGAGCCATGCCGGGTCGAGGCCATGCGCTTCGCCGTAGGCGATGGCGGAGGCGACGTAGCGATCGAACACGACGATGAGTCCCCCCGCCTGCCACCGGTCGATGTCGGCTTTGCGCTCGAAGCGGTTGGCGACGTACAGCAACTGCATCGTCTCCGGGCCGTACTCGCGCTCGCCCTGCAGCGCACGGGCGATCTCCTCCCCGATCGACGTGCCGTAGTCGGGGAACGCGACGACCCGCGATCGGTAGCCGGCCGCCCGCAGCCGGTCGCGCAACTCGCGCGCCTGTGTCTCTTTCCCGCTCTGGTCCAGACCCTCGATGGCTACCAGCATCGTTGTTGCGCTCCGTTCCCGGCGTCGTCAAGGCTCCGACGCGAGCATTTCGTCGACGGACTGACGGCGGCGAATCAGCTTCCAGGTCCCGTCCGCTATGAGCGCCTCGGCCGGCAGCGGGTGGCGATTGTAGTTCGACGCCATCGCCGAACCGTAGGCGCCGGCGTCCCGCACCAGGATCCGATCGCCCACCCGCGGCAGCGGCATGCGCCGGCCGAGCCGGATCACGTCCGTCGTCTCGCAGACCGGCCCGACGACGTCGCACGTGACAGGCGCATCGTCGCGCGGCTGCAGCGGGTGCAACTGGTGCACGGCGCCGTAGAGGGCGGGCCGCAACAGTTCGCTCATGCCGGCGTCCAGCACGACGAAGTAGCGGCCGTCTGCCTGCGGCTTGACGTCCACCACGGTGGCGACGAGGGCGCCGGCCGGTCCGACGAGCCAGCGGCCAGGCTCGACAAGCAGCGTCAGTCCGGTGGGCCGCACGATCTCGATCAGCAAGCGCGCGTAGGCCTCGACGGACGGCGGCGCCTCTCCGTCGTACGCAATCCCCAATCCGCCGCCGAGGTCGAGGTGGACGAGTCGGACGCCATCGTCCTGCAACTGCCGGGCGAACCGCGCGACCGCCACTGCGGTTCGGCCCAGGGCGTCGAGCTCGGTGATCTGCGATCCGACATGCGCGTGGATGCCGACCAGCTCCAGGCCGTCCCGCGCCGCCGCCGCGCGGGCGACCTCGCGGGCGCCGCCAATCGGCACGCCGAACTTGTGGGCTCGGCCGCCCGTTGCGATCCCCGGGTGGGTATCCGCCGCGATATCCGGATTGATCCGCAGCGCGACGCGCGCTCTCACACCTCGCGCCGCGGCAAGTTGCCCGATCCGGTCCAGCTCGCCGGCAGACTCGGCGTTGATGGCGCCTATACCGAGGCGAACCGCCTCCGCGAGTTCCGCCTCCGTCTTGCCGACACCGGTGAAGACAATCGCATCCGCCGGCGCGCCGGCCCGCAACGCCACGGCGATCTCACCGCCCGAGCTGGCGTCGAACGCGCTGCCCGCCGCGTGCAGAAGGCGAATCAAGCCCAGCGTCGAGTTCGCTTTCATCGCGAAGTGAATCCGGTGCGGGTAGTCGCCCAGCGCGGCGTCGAGCGCCCGATAACGCCGGACGACTTCGGCTGCGCTGTAAATGTAGAGCGGCGTGCCTTCGGCGTCCGCCACCGCGGCAAGGTCGACGCCGTCGCAGGTGGCTGGACGGTCGGGGGAAAAGTCGAATCCGTCCATGGATGTGCGGGAGCGCCTTGCGCGGCTCGCGAGGGACGATCTCCCGCGGCCGCGAGGAATTGTACACTTGCCGCCCGTGTCCGACGCGCTGACGCCCCCGGTCGCCGAAGAGACCGACGCACTGATCGCCGCCTGCCTCGAAGGGGATCAGGAGGCGTGGGCCTTGATCGTGGAACGCTACCGCAAGCGGGTATTCCACGTGGCGTACCAGTTCGTCGGACGCCATGACGAGGCCGAGGACCTGACTCAGGAGATATTCCTGAAGGTCTTCAAGGCGCTGGCCACTTTCGACCGCCGCGCCAATTTCAGCACCTGGATCGTCAGCATCAGCCGGAACCTTTGCATCGACCACTACCGGCGCGTCCGGCGCGAGCGCGAGACCGTCGATCACCGGGTGGATGCCGGCGAACTGTCGCCCGTTTCGACCGGTCTCGACCCTCATGGACGGCTCGAGCGTTTCGACCGGCGGGCACTGCTGCGCGACGCGCTCAGTGCGCTGCCGGAGACGCTTCGGACGGCGGTAACGCTACGGGACATACAGGAACTGTCGTACCAGGAGATCGCCGCCCGCCTGAAGTTGCCGGACGGGACGGTCAAGTCACGCATCAACCGGGGACGCCGTGAGCTCGCGCGGCAGGTGGTCCGCCTGGAACGCCAGCGGGGCAACACGGCGGCTGTGCCAGGCGGCGCATCCCGGCAGGGAGAAGGCTCATGAAGCTGACGACTGACAGAGTCGGCGCGGCCGTGGTGGTTCGCGTCGGCGAACCGAAGATGACCTACCAGGCGCTGTCCGGCTTTGCCGAAGCGGTCGCCGGCCTGCTCTCCGGCGGTGACCGGCAGGTGGTCATCGACCTATCTCAGGTGGTCTATGTCGACAGCGCGACGATCGGCTGCCTGATGGATCTGTACCGGCAGGCGGACAGGGTGGAAGGCGCCATCAAGCTGGCCGGCGTGCAGCAACGTGTAGAGACGATGCTGACGATGACCGGCGCCCACCGGTTCATCGAGCTGCATCCGGACGAGTCGACCGCGGTCGACAGCTTTGGGGAGTGACGATGCGGACGATCAAGACCAGTTCCGGAACCGAGATAGCGCTGGACGGCGACCTGCTGGCGGTTCTCGAAGCGCTCTACCGCGAGTTGCACTCCCGCCGCGGCCTCGACTACAGCTTCGAGGATGTGATGCAGGAAATCAGCACATTGCTCGATCAGATGAGCACGGATGAGTGGCGCACGTACCTCGTCGAGAGCCTCTTTCTCAACTCCGTCACGTACGAGAACGAGAAGCTCGGCGCCTACCTGCGCAAGCTGCCGGTGGAAGAGGGATCGGACTGAACCGAAGGGGCAGCGTCGGACGCGTCAGCTCTTGACCGCCTGCGTGCCGGCAACCGTCTCCGGCACCACCGACTCGTCTGGCGCCGGCGCGAGCGGCGCGTCGACCAGATGCCAAGCCTCCGATTCCTGCAGGATCCTCTGCGCGAAGCCAGCGTGCAGAGCATGACCTGCCCGGTGGGCCACGACGTGGCCGATGATCGGATGGCCGACCAGCGCCAGATCCCCGATGACATCCAGAATCTTGTGCCGGACGAACTCGTCCTCGAACCGGAGCGTGTTGTTCAACACGCCGGTCTCCCCCAGCACTATCGCGTTGTCGAGCGAGCCGCCGAGCGCGAGCCCCTTCTGGCGCATCTGTTCGACCTCTTTCAGGAAGCCGAACGTGCGCGCCGGCGCGATCTCCTCGGCGAACGAGTCTTCGGTGATCTGCTGCGTCCGCGACTGGTGCCGTAGCAGCGGATGATCGAAGCTGATGCTGTAGGTCACCTTGAAATGGTCGGACGGATAGACGGCGATGCGCTTGTCGCCCTTCGAGAGGACAATCGGCCGCGCCACCTTCAGGAACCGCCGCGCCGCGCTCAACGTCCTGACGCCCGCCTCGTGAATGAGGTAGACGAACGACGCCGCGCTGCCATCCATGATCGGCACCTCGGCGGCATTCAACTCGACCGCAGCGTTGTCGACGCCCATGCCGACGAAGGCGGCGAGCAGATGTTCTACCGTGCCGACCGATGCCGCATCCTGCGCGAGTGCCGTGGCGTAGGAGAGACCGGAAATCCGATCCGCCTCCGCTGGCACCTCAAGACCGTTGAGATCGAGCCGCCGGAAGCGAATGCCGTGATCAGCAGGAGCGGGCTTGATGCGGAGGGTGACCTTCCGCCCAGAGTGCAACCCGATGCCGGAGCACGAAACCGACCGGCTAAGTGTTCGTTGGGGCGTCATTCCTGCCGGCCGTTTCCCACCGCGGACCCAAGCGGTCTGGCAAGCGTCGCTACTCCTGTTTATGGCTCGTGCCAAACGGGCAGCGGCCGTTGCGACGCTGCCGTTCCCCCCCAATTGGGAAGTGTTTATACCATATTCCAGGGTCTCGCAGCCACCTTGCCGTGCTCGTTTTTTCTGTCGGCTTCCCATGATTACCCCCATCTGCACCCGGCGCTCCCTGACATGCCTCGATCAGTGCACCAGCGCGGGACGCAGGCAAGCGCCCGTGAGCGATCCCGCGTGCGCCGCCACCGCCTCCGGCGTTCCGGTCGCAACTACCCGGCCGCCATCCGCGCCGCCACCCGGTCCGAGGTCGACGATGTAGTCCGCCGCCTTGATCACGTCGAGGTGGTGCTCTATCACCACCACGGTATTCCCCTGTTCCACCAGCAGGCTGAGGACGTCGAGCAGACGTTTCGTATCCTCGAGGTGCAGTCCGGTCGTCGGCTCGTCGAGAATGTAGAGCGTCCGGCCGGTGCTCCGGCGCGACAGTTCCTTCGCCAGCTTCACCCGTTGGGCCTCTCCACCACTCAGCGTCGTCGCGGACTGACCGAGAGTGAGGTAGCCGAGGCCGACATCCTGCAAAGTCCGAAGCTTCGCCGCGATCGACGGAACGTTCTCCAGGAGCTGCGCGGCCTGATCAACCGTCATCGCCAGCATCTCGGCGATGGAGACCCCACGATAGGCAATCTCGAGCGTCTCGCGGTTGTACCGTCGCCCGCGGCACTGCTCGCAGGTGACATAGACGTCCGGCAGGAAGTGCATTTCGATGGCGATGACGCCATCCCCCTGGCAGGCCTCGCATCTCCCTCCCTTCACGTTGAAGGAGAAGCGACCCGGTCGATATCCGCGGGCGCGGGCTTCCGGCAACATCGCATAGATCTCTCGGATGAAAGTGAATAGTCCTGTATAGGTAGCTGGATTCGACCTGGGAGTCCGCCCGATCGGCGATTGATCGATCTGGATGACCTTGTCTATGTGTTCCATGCCCTCGATGGCGCCGTGCGCCCCCGGATCCGCCGCCGCCCGGTAGAGCGTCCGCGCGAGAGTGCGGTAAAGAATGTCGTTGACCAGGGTCGACTTGCCCGATCCGCTTACTCCCGTCACCGCCGTCAGCACACCGAGCGGGACCTCGACATCGATGTCCTTCAGGTTGTTCGCCCGGGCGCCACGGATCGTAATGACGCCTCCGCGGGGCTCGCGGCGGCGGGAGGGAACGCCGATGGAACGTGCGCCGCGGAGGTACATCCCGGTGAGGGACTCGGTGCGTCCCGCCTCGAGGGCGGCCGGGGGGCCCTGGAAGATGACATGGCCGCCATGTTCCCCGGCGCCGACGCCAAGATCCACAACATAGTCGGCGGCGCGGATCGTCTCTTCGTCGTGCTCCACCACAACCACCGTGTTGCCCAGGTCGCGCAACTGGCCCAGGGTGGCGAGGAGGAGCTGGTTGTCATGCTGGTGCAATCCGATCGACGGTTCGTCGAGCACGTAGAGGACACCGGTCAGTCTCGCCCCGATCTGTGTGGCGAGACGGATCCGTTGCGCTTCACCCCCCGACAACGTCGCCGCGCCCCGCGCCAGCGTCAGGTAGCCGACGCCAACGTCGCGGAGAAAGCGCATCCGATCCCGTATCTCGCGCAGCACGCGGTTGGCGACGCGCGTTTCGCGTTCGGTCAGCTCCAGCGCATCGAACGCGGCGAGCGCGCCGCTGATGGGCAGATTGACGTAGTCGGACAGCGTGCGGCCCTTCACCCGTACGGCTCGGCTCTCGGGACGCAGGCGCTCTCCTCCGCAAGCCTGACAGGATCGCCGGGCGCGGTACGCCTGCAGCGCCTCCTGCTGTGTCCAGGTGGCGGCGGCGTAGCGGCGGCGGAGGTTCGGTACGATGCCTTCGAAGTCGCGGCCGAACGGGTCGGCCCGCAGCCCGCGCCCGCGTCCGCCGCGCTGCCTTCCGCCCGATGGCCCGCCCGCCTCCCTTTGCCCGAACAGCAGCAGGTCCCGGTGCCGCCGCGGTAACTTGCCGAACGGCCGCGAAAGATCGATTCCGTAGTGTTCGGAAAGGCGGAA
The DNA here is from genome assembly GCA_964636705.1 of uncultured Vicinamibacteraceae bacterium. Classification (GTDB taxonomy): domain Bacteria; phylum Acidobacteriota; class Vicinamibacteria; order Vicinamibacterales; family UBA8438; genus VXRJ01. Next base: position 30,558 of record CAZWUJ010000005.1, on the reverse strand, counting down.
CAGCGCCTTCTGAATCGATTCCCGGTCGCCCGCTGCCCAGGGCTGAATGGCCCCGTCGGCGAGCGAGACCGAAGGATCGGGCACGATCCGGCCCGGATCGAAGTCCTCGGTCATGCCCAGTCCCTGGCACTCGCGGCAGGCGCCGTGCGGCGAGTTGAAGGAGAACGCGCGCGGGCTCATTTCCGGCATGTTGATGCCGCAGGCGGGACAGGCCAGACGGCGCGAGAACAGCCGGTCGCCACCACCCAGCGTGTTGATGATCACGACATCGTCCGCCAGCGACAGCGCGAATTCGATTGCCTGGGTAAGCCGCCGCTTCACCCCCTCGCGCATTACCAGACGATCGACCACGACCTCGATCGTGTGGTTCCGCCGCCGGTCCAGCGAGAAGTCTCCTTCCAGGGGGCGCACCTCGCCGTCCACCCTGACCCGCGTCAACCCGCGCGCGCGGAGTGCGGCGAGTTCCTTCCGGAACGCCCCCTTGCGCCCCCGGACAATGGGCGCAAGGACGTTCACCCGTTCCTCGGGTGGATCCGAGAGGATCGTCTCCACCATCCGCTCCACCGACTGTGACGTGATCGCCCGGCCGCACGACGGACAGTGCGGAACGCCGATGTTGGCGAAGAGCAGGCGCAGAAAGTCGTATATCTCGGTGACCGTGCCGACCGTCGAGCGCGGATTCGACCCGGTGGTCCGCTGTTCGATGGAGATCGCGGGCGAGAGCCCGTCGATCTGATCGACGTCCGGCTTCTCCACCTGCTCGAGGAACTGCCGGGCATAGGCGGACAGCGACTCGACGTAGCGCCGCTGGCCCTCCGCGTAGATGGTGTCGAATGCGAGCGACGACTTGCCGGACCCCGACAGCCCGGTTACGACAACGAGCCGGTCCCGGGGGAGTCGGACATCGATGTTCTTCAGGTTGTGGACGCGCGCACCGCGGACATCGATCCAGTCGTGCGGCTCCCGCGACATGACACGGTCAGCCCCCATCGCCGAGTACCCAAACGGTCCATGCTACCACGCGTACGCGGTATCCGCCGTCGCCGCCACCGGTGCGCCGGCCTTGTCGAACGCCACACCCACCAGGTTCGGCGCCGACAGCACGAGCGCGCGGCTTCCGTCCCTCGACAGGCGGTAGAGCCCGCTCGCGCCCGCCAGCGCCTCCACCACATGCAGCGCGCCATCGGGGTGGAAGTTGAGTCCCTGAGGCCTCCCGAAACCGGATGCCACCTGATCCACCGCGCCGGTCCGGTCGATTCGGTAGACGCCGTCCCGCGTCGCGAGCGTCGGGCCGGTAACGTACAGCCCGTCATCCGGGCCCCACGCAAGGTGGAACGCCGCGATGCTCGCCGGCAACTGGGCGAACGGCGTCGCCCGGCCGGCGCTCCCAATCCGGAAGATCGTGCCGGACCGATCGCCCACGTACAGCGTGCCGTCGGGGCTGAAGGCGAGTCCGCAGGCGATTCCCAGGTCCTTCACCACGAGGTCGTACGATCCGTCGTCGGCCACCCGGTAGATGGCCCCCTCCGAGCGGCTCGAGACATACAGGCGCCCGTCCGGCGCCAGCGCCAGCGACGTCGCGTTGACGATGCCGGTGACGAAAGGCTCACGGTAGCCGTCCGCCCGGATCCGGAAGATCGACACGGGAGAACGCTCGCCGCGTGCGCCGCTATAGGTGACGAACAGGGTGCCGTCGGATGCGATCACCGGACTATCCACCTGGTGCAGTCCGGTCGCCGCCACGCGACCAATGTCGACGAACGCCGCACCGCCCGGACCGCCGCCGTTGCGCATCCCCACAGGAGTGCGCCCGCCTCGCAGTCCAGAGGGAACTAACACCGTGACCGAGCGATCGGACAGGAGAACAGGACGCGCCGGCTGATCGCCGAAGTGGATTTCCGGCGGCAATCCGCCGGATCCGCCCTGGAGCAGGTGTTCTCCCTCGATCACGACGCGCGCGCCGGCGACCGCGCGCGGCGGCCGGAGGGCCGCGATGTGCGGTTCGGGCATGCCTTGCCGCTACGGTACGAGCCGGCGGATGACGCCGTCGTGCTTGTTCAGCAAGAAAATCTGTCCGTCGGGCCCTGCATCGATGCGTACGTCGGCCCGAGTGGCGGGCGACCGGCCCTGGTTGACGTTCCTCTCCTGGACCAACTGCAGCAACGTCCTGGTCCCGCCCCCGTCGCGGAAGAGAACACGGCGCATCGCGTCCTGCCCCCCCTCGGGGAGATCGTCGGCGGAAAAGTAGAAGACCTCGCCGCTCGGTCCGTCTCCGAAGAGCACCAGGTCCCTAAGCTGTGGCACGGCGTCGTCCCGGTAGACGACGAGTCCGGTAGCCATGGAGCTGGGCTGGAAAAGCGGATCGAGCTGGCCGTACTCCACTACCGGGTACGAAAGCCCGGCCTCGCCGCGCGGGTCGACGAGGCTGACTTCCTGGCGGCTGATGAACCGGAAGCTTCCCTCCCAGTCGCTCCAGCCGAGGTTACCGCCCCGCGGCACCAGACTGATCTCTTCGACGATGTTCTGGCCGATGTCCGCCATGAACAGGTTGCCGTTCCGCTCGTCCCAGGCAAACCTCTGTGGATTGCGCACGCCATAGGCATAGATCTCGCCGAGCGTGGCGGAGTCGCCGTCGTTCGCGAACGGATTGTCGTCGGGTATGCCGTACTGCCCGTTGGCGCTGTTCGTCCCCAACGGGTCGATGCGCAGGATCTTGCCCAGGATGGACCCGAGATTCTGCGAGACGTCGAGCGGGTCGCCGCCACTGCCGCCGTCCGCCGAGCCGATGTACAGGAGTCCGTAGTCGGGTCCGCCGGGTTCAGCGAGGGGATTGAAGCCGAGCTGTCCGCCATTGTGGTTGCGGAATGGCTGCTCCATGCGCAGCAACTCGCGGGGCGGACCGCCGTCGTAGACCGCGCCCGCGGGATCCGCTGCCGCCCACTCCAGCAGGATGGTGTCCTGGGCGTCGGAGCCCCCGTTGGGCACGAAGTCCGCTGGCGGCGCCGTATTGCTCGTGTCCGTGTAGGCGTAGAGCTTGCCGTAGCCCGGCGTGCCGGACATTCCGAACTGCGGGTGCAGCGCGAAGCTCTGGAAGCCCCGCTCCCGGCGGGACGCCTCGATGTCGAGGCCCCACCGGGGGTCGGTCAGATCGAGATACTCGGTCACCGTCCCGCCGTCGTAGCTGACGGTGTAGACGAGGCCGCGCATGTCGTTCACGAACAGCCGCCCCGTCCCCGGCTCATTCACCAGCCGCATCATTCGCGGGGCCTCGCCGTCGACGAACGGCAGCGTGGCGAACTCGACGACGCCGACCGTGATTACCGCGTCGTCCGCCGGAATCGGTTCGCGGAACGGATCGTTGGTGGTCTGGCCGGCCGCCACCGCGGCCGCCGACAATGCCGCCGCCGAGACAAGGCTGACGATTGACCTGTGGCCCACGCCGACACTATACCGGATGCCCGCGGCCGGACGGGCGCGACGGCAGCGAGCGTCAGGTCTCGTCCAGCTCGACGTTCCAATAGAGGTAGTCGCGCCAACTCTCCGGCGCGTTCCGGAGGCCGAACGTGAGCCTGACGGTGGGCGATCGGGTCGGCCGCTCGGGCGTGCGAATCACATGCATACCCGCCTCGGCGGGCGTACGCCCACCCTTCCTCCGGTTGCACCGGATGCAGGAGGTAACGATGTTCTCCCAGCTCTTGCGGCCTCCCTGGGAGACCGGCACCACGTGATCGAAGGTCAGGTCTCCGACCGGGAACTCCCTGCCGCAATACTGGCAGGTGTGGTCGTCTCGCGCGTAGATGTTCACCCGCGAGAACGGCACCTCGTCGAGGCGCCGCTTCATCGTGATGTAGCGCAGCAGGCGGATCACCGACGGGAGCTTGAAAGTGACGGAAACCGAGCGGATCTCGCGGTCGTACTCGGAAACCACTTCCACCTTGCCCTGGCAGAGCATGGTGATCGCCTTCCGCCAGTCGACGACCTTAAGCGGTTCGTACGTCGCGTTCAACAGCAGCGTCTGTTCCACCGTCTGCCTCGTCCGCCCGTTCAGCCCGTCCCGACAACATTCACCTGCAGCACTGGCCGGCTGGTGCAGGTATTTAACCGCTTATTCTGACCGACCGGCCGCTGCGGTGTCAACCTTGCGTACGTGTAACGCATTGCATGCACGTAAGTTAGCTGCCGGCAAGGAGCCGCCGCCTGCAGTCTCCGGATAGTGCGTCCGATAGTCTCCAGCGATGCGCACAGGTCGCGGCGCGGCGGTAGTCTGCCTGGTTCTACTGGGAACGGCCTGCGCCTCGAGCGGCCCCCGGCCGGCGCCGTTCCCCCGGCCGGGCATGCCACCCAGTTGGACGCCGGCGCCTGACGCGGCGGACCCCGGAGCCGAGGCGCACCCGGGGAGCGCCGGCCGCATAGTCCGCACCGCACTTGCGCTGCAAGGCGCGCCCTACCTGACCGGAGGAGTAGCGCCGGGCGGCTTCGACTGCAGCGGCTTCACCCAGTACGTCTTCGCCCAGCATGGCGTCAGACTGCCCCGGACCGCCGCGGAGCAGTACCGCGATGGACGTCCCGTCAATCCGGACCGTCTGCAACCCGGTGATCTGGTCTTCTTCACGACTATCGCCCCAGGACCCTCGCACGTCGGCCTGGCGATCGGCGAAGGCCAGTTCGTCCACGCTCCGACCCGGGGAAGCCACGTCCGCGTGGATGAACTCGACGCGCGCTACTGGCGGCAGCGTTTTCTCGGCGTCCGCCGGTACGTCGCCGCCGGCTGACCCGACATCAGGAGCGAGCGTTCGTCTCAGGTCAGCCGGCTGTCACGATCTTGATCACGTCCCCTGCCAATGGCTGTTCGTTCGGCGGAAACCCGTTCATGACCGCCAGTGTCCGTGCCGTCACTATCTCTCCGCCCGCCTGCTGCGCGATGCTCTGCCAGGTCTCTCCATCGCGCACGGTATGAACGGCGATCCGATTCGGCCGGATTGCATCCGCTTCGCCCTCCGTCAACTCCCGGAACGATCGCAGGCTTGCGTGGACCTCGCGCTCCACCCGGTCGAAGGCCTCCAGGGGCACGAAGGCGCCGAACAGGTAGATCAGTCCCCCTGACCGGATGCAGGCGACACGCGCCACCGTCTCACCCATCCCGCGCACGTTCTGCGTCCAGGTGCCCAGATAGGCGTCGAGGCCGTTGATGTCGGTCGTCCCCCCTTGCGCCTGGCGAAATCCGGCCGCCTCCATCTCCGAGTCCGCGATTTGCGCCAGGCCGCGGCCAGTATCCTCCGCCAGTTGCAGCAGCATGTAGCGGTCCTGGCCCGGCTCGCGGGCCACTACCATCTCCGGACTGTTCTGCACCTCCCAGCCCGGCGGGAAGGTGAGCGCGAAACGCATCTCCGGGTGAAGGAACTCGCTGCCCCGGACAATCCCCTGCTCCGGGTTGTCGCCGAAGATCAGCCCGTCTATGCGCCGCAGGTAGTCGTCGCGCGCGACGCGCAACGCGCCCGGATCGGGCGTGTCCGCGAGGAGGCCGTCCACCGTGCCGGCCACCCCGGCGACGCGGTCCAGTGGTTCCGGGTGGGTCGCGAGCCAGTTCGGCGTCCCGCGCCGGTCTGTCGTGTCGGCGATGCGCCCGAGTGTCGTCAGCATGTCCGCGACACCACGGGGATGCCAGCCCGAAGCCGCGGCGTACTCGGCGCCGAGCCGGTCCGCCTGCCGTTCGTCATCCCGGCTGAACCTGAGGAACAGCAGGCCCAGACCCTGCGAGGCGGCGTCGGCCACGTTCGGCTGGCCGTAGCGGGGACGCATCCCCGGCACGAAGATCTGCCCCAGGATCAGGCCCACCTGCGCACCGGCGGCACGGCTGTAAGCCTGCACGGAGTGACGGGCGGTCACGTGGCCGATCTCATGGCCGAGCACCCCCGCCAGCTCGGCCTCGTCGTTCAGGTAGGCCATCAGTCCGCGGGTCAGGTAGATGAAGCCCCCCGGCAGGGCGAACGCGTTCACGACCGGCGAATCGACGACGGTGAATGTCCAGGGGAGTTCCGGCCGGTGCGATACGCCGGCCAGCGCGTAGGCCACCTCCTCGACGTACTGCTGCAGCGCCGGGTCGTCGTAGACCCCCATCTCGGTCCGGATGATGGCGTCCGCCTCGCGGCCTGCCTCGATCTCCTGCCGCTCGCTCATGAAGACCAGCTCGCGGCTTCCGCTCACCGGATTCGTCGCGCATGCTCCCTGCGTTACGGCCGCGAGCAGAAGCAGGCAGACGGACCGGACACCGGCGCCTGACCGCGTGGACGCACCGGCGCTCGGGCACATGGTCGATCTCAACGGAGGCTCCTATGCGACGGGCGCTCGGAACGACTCGAGAGCGGCGCGAAGCTGCTCGACCGCCGCGGGGCCGGCAGGACGAAGCGGCGGCCGCGGATCGCCCACCGTGAATCCGAGCAGCGCCGCCGCCGCCTTCAGCCCCGGAACCCCATGCACCGAGGTGACGAGCCGGGCGATCGGCGTCAGCCGGCGCTGCAGCGCACGCGCCTCGTCGAGCCGGCCGGCGCGAACGGCATCGTACAGGTCGGTGCAGAGATCCGTCGCCACCGACGCTACCGCCAAGACCCCGCCGGCCGCACCCATCAACAGGGCGGGACAGAAGACCGGCGCCGAACCCGCCAACACCGCGAAGTCATCGGGCGTGGCGTCGATCAGCGCCGACACGTAGGTCAGGTCGCTCCCGGATTCCTTCATGCCGATGATGTTGGGATGCTCCGCGAGGCGCGCGACCACGTCGACGGCAAGGGTTACGCCGGTAAGCGCGGTGAAGTTGTAGAGCACGACTGGCGCCGGCGACGCGTCCGCCACCGCCGTGTAGTGGGCGACAAACGCCTCTGGGGTGAGCAGTGGCTTGAAATACGAGGGTGTCCGAACCAGCACCGCGTCTGCGCCGAGATCCGCTGCGCGCCTCGCCGCATCGATCGCTGCTGTCGTGGACTCACGTCCCGTCCCGGCGATGCAGAGCCGGTCGGGCGGAACGTGTTCGCGCGCCGCCGCGATGGCGGCATCCGACTCCGCCTCGTCGAGGAGCGGGGCCTCCCCGTTCGAACCGAGAACGACGACGCCGCGGATGCGCGTCGCCATCCAGCGCGCCACGTTCGACGCCATCGCCCGGGTGTCCACGCCACCGCCGCCGTCGAACGGCGTCGGAATGGGCGGGAACACTCCGTCGAGGCGCATGGCGGTCAGCGAAGCACGTTGAACAGGTGGCTGTACTTGATCGTCAACGTGCGCCCGGTATTCTGCAACGCCTGATCGTAGCGCTCCCGGTAGACGATGCTGCCGAGGTAGTTGATGTCGTTGTAGACGATGAAAAGCCCGCTGTTCGCATCCCGCAGCAGACCGAAGCGGAGGTTGGACGACCAGATGTCCGCGCTGTCGTTGTACTGCACCAGCGCCTGCAGGAACATCCGGGTGGTGAACGAATACGAAGCGCGCAGCCTCACGAGGTTCGTCGTGAAGCTGCCGCCCGGCAGCCGCAGGTCGTTGTAGCTCCACGCGAACATCGCGTTGAACGTCTCGCCGGCGCGGGCCGTGACGGACGGCGACACCGTGATCCGTTTCCCCCCGAACAGGCCGCCGATGAAGCTGTTGACGTTCAGGCTCACGGGCGCGCCGAGGTTCGTGTTGCCGGCGAGCTGCGCCTCGCCGTGGTCGTACTTCCCGGGCATGACCCAGACCGGATTGTCCGGGCTGTCATGAATCAGGAACGGCGCGAAGACTCCCTCCCGCGTGACGTTCATGCCGGTGTGCACCTCGTAGCCGTTCCTCCATTCGAAGTGCTGGTCGATGTGGGTGAACTGGGATACGTGCCGGCCCGTGTCGAAGTCGAACATCGTGAAGTGATTGACGTGCGGCCGCCACTCGTGGAGTCCCATCAGGTTGTCGGGGCGGAACGTCATGAAGACGCTGCCGTTCATCCGGCGATAGCTCCGGCGCGCCAGGAACCCCACTTCCGGATTGAAGTTCGGCGCGACTTCCGTGTAGCCGAGGGCGAGACGGGAAACTTCCGTCTGGTGCTGCGCGCTCAGCCCGAAGGCATGCGTATTGTCGGTCGGGACGCCGGTTTCGGTCGGGGTATGGGTCTGGGCGAAGTATCCGGTAAGCGTCCCTCCTTCGCCGATGCCCCAGCGTCCGTCGAACGCCGTTGTCCGGTTGTAGTCCTGCTCCCCCGCATACCTGCCGCTCGCCTGCCGGTTGACGAACATCACGCCGACGTTCGAGCGGTTGGCCAGGTCCTGACGGATGCGGGCGACGGTGAAGTTCTGCAGCGGCGTTCCGGTGGTTTCGTCCAGCGGGTTGGCGACCTCCGCCGTCTGCATGTTGAGGAAGCCGATGTTGGTGTTGTTGCCCACCTTGCCGGAGAGGCGTCCCCCGCCGATGATGGGAATCTGCGAGCGATCCTGCCCAATGCCGATGCGCCGGCTGAAGAAGACATCGACCGCCCCCGACTGTCCCACCGAGAACAGACCGGCGTTCTCCAGGAAGAAGGGACGCTTCTCCGGAAAGAACAGCGCGAAGCGGTCGAGGTTGATCTGCTCGTCGTCCACCTCGACCTGAGCGAAGTCGGTGTTGTAGGTTGCGTCGAGAGTCAGGCTCGGGTTGATGCTGTACTTCAGATCGGCGCCGAACTGAGCGTCGTTCGAAGCAGTGCCGCTCGCCGCGCGCGCCGTGTCGCCGAGGAAGTACGGCACGAGCTGCAGGTTGCGCTGCCCCGGGACGCTGAGCCCCTCGAGCTCGCCGGCGAGGGAGAGGCGGTTCAGGTTGAACTGGCGCGGCAGGGGCGCCCAGTAGACCTGCTCGTTCCGGCTCCGGATGTTGCGCTGGAAGTTCATCCCCCACGTCTGGACTTCCGCCGCGGGATAGCGCAGGGTCCGGAACGGAATCGCGATCTCCGCGGTCCAGCCGACGTCCGTCACGCTGGCCGCGACCTGCCAGACGCCGTCCCAGTTCAGGTTGAAGCCGCCGCCGGATCCGCGTTGCTGCCGGCTGTTGCTCGGACGCCCGGAGCCGCCGCCCCCGAACCGTCCGCTCCCCTGGCCTTCGTTCGTCACCTGGCCGTCGTACTCGACCCCGGCGGGATTCGTCCCGAAGATGAACCCGTTGAGGCCGTCGTGGTAGGTGTCGAGGATGACCTGGAAGCTGTCGGTCTCCTGCAGGTCGGAGTCGCGCCGGCTGTCGGCGGTGATGATGGTCGACGGATCGTCCGTGTAGCAGACGACGCCGAAATAGAGCGTGTCGGCCGTGTAGACGATGCGCACCTCAGTCCGCTCGGAGGCGGGCTGTCCCTCGAACGGCCGGCTCTGCACGAAGCCGGTGGCGATCCGCGCATCCTCGTACGCCGGATCGTTCAGGACGTCTCCATCGACCTCGGGCGCCGCCTCGACGCGGAAGGCCCGCGCCAACGGCACGCCGGTGGCGGTCATCTCGCGTGTCTCCACGACTTCCGATCCACCGCCGTTGTCTACCGACTGTTGCGCCGCCGCCGGCGCGGCAAGCCACCACGCGGCCAGCGCGAGGGCTGCCGCCGAACGCCGAACGTCGCCCCGAGGAGTTGTCATGGTTTTGACCCCGCCTGAGAAGTAACTGCCCATGTTATCAGTCTCGACGACGCAAGGGCTCCGATTGCCGTAGGATCGCATGCGGCGGACGGCGCCCCGGACGGCGGGCGGGCGCTGCCCGCCGCACGGCGCCGGCGCCAGCAACATGGCCAAACGTTCACGCTTCTCGTTCCTGAACGACTGGACGTCGCTCTTTCTCACCGCCGTGGAAAAGGGCGGGAACGCCCTGCCCCATCCGGCCACGCTGTTCGCCATTCTCGCCGGCCTCGTCATCCTCATGTCGGCCATCGCGGTACGAATGGGGATAGAGGCCGTCCACCCGGGAACGGGCGAGACCATAACGCCGGTCAGCCTGCTGACGGTCGCCGGGCTCCACCGGATCCTGGTGGACATGGTGACCAATTTCACCAGCTTCGCGCCGCTTGGCACGGTGCTGGTCTCCATGCTCGGCATCGGCGTGATGGAGGCCAGCGGCCTGATCGCCGCAGTGCTCCGCCTGCTCGTGCTGTCCGCGCCGAAGCGGCTGCTCACCTTCGTCATCGTCTTCTCCGGCGTCCTGTCGAACACCGCGAGCGAGATCGGCTACGTCCTGCTGGTGCCGCTCGGCGGGATCATCTTCCTCGGGGCGGGACGTCACCCGATCGCCGGGCTCGCCGCCGCGTTCGCCGGCGTTTCGGGGGGCTACAGCGCCAACCTGCTGCTCGGCACGATCGACCCGCTGCTCGCGGGCCTGTCCGAGGAAGCGGCGCAGATCGTGCAACCGGGCTACACCGTCAATCCGGCCGCCAACTACTTCTTCATGGTCGTTTCGACGTTCGTCGTCTCGGCCGCCGGCACGTGGGTGACGGAGTCCATCGTCATTCCGCGTCTCGGAGCCTACAAGGGGACTGAGCAGTCGACCGCGATCGACCGGCTGTCGGACGACGAGAAGCGCGGTCTCCGCTATGCCGCCATCGCTTCGGCCCTGTTCGGCGCGCTCCTCCTCTGGGGGACCTGGCCGGCCGACGGCTTCCTCCGCAATCCCGAAACCGGGAGCCTGCTCCGCTCGCCGTTCCTGTCGGGCATCGTGGCCTTCATTTTTCTGGGGGGCACGTGGATCGGGATTGCCTACGGAGTCGGTGCGCGCAAGTTCAAGAACGACACGGACGTGATGAACGGCATGGGCAAGACGATCGGCACCCTGGGCACCTACCTGGTGCTCGTCTTCTTCGCCGCGCAGTTCGTCGCGTACTTCAACTGGACGAACCTCGGACTGATCGTGGCGGTGAAGGGGGCCGAGACGCTCCGCGCCTCCGGCCTGGGCGGCGTCCCCCTGATGCTCGCCTTCGTGCTGCTGTCCTCCGCGCTCAACCTGCTGATGGGGAGCGCGTCGGCGAAGTGGGCCGTAATGGCTCCGGTCTTCGTCCCGATGTTCATGCTGCTCGGCTACTCGCCCGAGCTGACCCAGACCGCGTACCGCATCGGCGACAGCACATCGAACGTGATCGCCCCGATGATGTCCTATTTCGCGCTGATCGTCGCCTTCTTCGAACGCTACGACAAGACTTCGGGCATTGGCACGGTAGTGGCGACGATGCTTCCCTACACCGTGGTCTTCCTCATCTGCTGGTCGATCATGCTGGTCGCCTGGATGCTCCTGGGCCTGCCCGTCGGTCCCGGGGCGGGCCTGTACCTGCCGCAGTGACGGTCACCAGACGCATCGCCGTCCCCGGACTGCTGGTCGCCACCCTGGTCGCGAGCCCGGCGCCGGCGCGCGCGCAGGTTTCGGTCGGCGTCCCCGCGCCGGCCGGTGAGAGTGCGCCGGCCACCGCCCAACCGCGAGCCGCCGCGCCAGCCGCCGCAACACGGATAATCGCCTTGGACTTCGGCCAGAAGCTGCTCGGTGTGGAGTTCCAGACAGCACACCCTGTCGAGCTGCACGACGAGCTGGGCGACTTCAAGACACAGTACGACACGGTGCGAGCCGTCGCCTGGAACGCGAACCTGGGGTGGCGGCTCGGCTGGCGCCCCCTGGGCATGTATGTCGGGGTCGGCGTCGAGTTCTCCATGGTCGACAAACCGATGGCGGTGACGCTGGACGCCCGCATACCGCATCCCAACATCTACGCCTTTCCGCGGGAGCTGGCCACACCGCTCCGCGGCCTGAAGCGACAGGAGATGGGTCTCCACTTTCAGGGCCAACTCTGGCGCCCGCTCACCGACCGGCTGTTGCTCCGGGTGTTTGCCGGCCCGACCATCTTCCTCGCACGGCAGGATATCGTCACGCGCATACACACCGACGATGTCGAACCCTACCGCGACCGCGTGTCGCTGTCGGGGTTCGACCGCACGACCGCGACCGCCGAGAAGGCCGGTTACAACATCGGTTTCGGCCTCACGTGGTTCATGAACGACCGGATGGGGCTGGGCGGCGCCGTCCGCTATTCGAGGGCCAGCATCACCGCCTTGGCAGACGACCTGACACCGGTCCCATTCGCGCTGGGCGGGCCCAAACTCGGGGCCGGAGTGCGTTTCCGCTTCTGACCGGGCGGGAGCGCAGGAACGCGCCAGTTCAGGGGCCGGGCAGGCTTCCGCCGAGAGCGCGTCAGGGCGCGCCGTCGGCCGGAAAGAGCTCCATCAGGGCGACCGGGTCGACGCGCGCATTGTTCAGGCGCACCGTCCAGTGCAGGTGCGGTCCGGTAACGCGCCCGGTAGCCCCCACCTTCCCGACCACGTCCGCCTGGCTGACACTGTCCCCTTCAGCCACGTCGATTGCCGAAAGGTGGGCGAAGTAGGAATAGAGGCCCCAACCATGGTCGAGGATGACGACGTTGCCGGAGAAGTAGGTGTCGGCCGCGAGCACGACGACGCCGTTGTTCGGCGCGCGTATCGGCGTCCCTTCCGCCGCGCGGAAGTCGGCCCCGCTGTGGGGGCTGCGCGGCTGGCCGTTGAAGACGCTGCGGCGCCCGAACGCGCTGGTCGCTTCGCCCGGCACGGGCCGGAGGAACCCGCCGCTCCAGAGGCGGTCGGGACTCGCTACGGGAAAGATGGCGTTGAGTCGCGCCGCCTCGCGCTGAATCCTGTCGATCACCTCGGCCGGCGGATTCACGAAGTTCGGGTTGACGGTGAGTTCGCGCGTGGCGAACTGCTTCGGCTCCACATCAAGCGTGTAGGTCCTTTCGTCGACCACCCCGTCCCGGCCCTCCGTGCGCACGACGACTGGATACGCTCCCGGATCCACCGTCAGATCGATGCCGACGAGCGCCGACGAGACGTTCGCCGGCCCCGCCGGGAAGAAGCGCAGCTCCTTCCCGAAAGCGGTGGCTGCCAGGGACGCCGTCGGCCCGTCGATCCGGACGTTCAGCACAACCACCTCGCCCGGATGCAGGGCGCGGGCCCGATGCGAGATCGACTGAATCAGACTCACGCCGTCGCCCTGCTGCGCCGCCACCGGCGCGGCCAGCAGTGCCACCAGCACGATGAGCGCTACAACACGCATTGTCACCCCCCGAACAGCGTCATGCCGAAGACGCGGTCCATGATGGCCAGTGCCGTCAACCCCGTGAAGACGATCAGGCTGAACCAGGCGAAGGCGCGTACCGGCGCCGAGGGATAGAACGCGGCGTCGTCCTTCGGAATCACCGTGACGCAGTAGTAGACGTTCAGGAAGAAGATGACCGGCGCGATGAAGAAGGCGAGCGCCGACGATACCAGGACGAGATAGACCGGCCGCGGGAGCCCGGCGATGATCAGCACCGCGGCAATCAGCGAATAGAACATCGTCAGGCGATAGATGTTGTATTCGGAAACCAGCGACCGCCGGTGGTCGTCGGTGAGCTGATCGGCTGCGATGCCGGGAAGCGCCGCGGTCGGGCGGAACAGGTTGCGGCAACAGGCGGCGACGACGCGCGGCCAGCCATCGAAGTAGTTGAACGCGGTCGAGAACGTCGCCGCGAACGCGCCCAACAGGAAGATGAGCATCATGCCGGGGCCGATGCTGTCCGTGAAGATGCGCGCAATCTCCCCGATCACCGCGTTCCCGGCGACTTCGCTCGGGTAGAGCCAGACGGCCGCGAGCAGCAGGAAGATCACCGCGAGGACAAACGAGACGATGTGTCCCAAGGTGAAGTCCCACAGACCGATGCGGAACCAGCGCCGGCAATACTCCTGCGCCTGCTCGGGCAGCCGCGACACGTCGACCGAGAGGTCTTCCTTCGTCGATCCGAACGGATCGAAGCGTTGCGCCAGACCGGTGCGCTCGAGCTGCTCGCGAATGCGCCCCATCCCGGCCCGCTTCGCCTTCCCCCACTCCGACGCCTGCAGCGACACGTCCATGCCGGTCGGCAGCAAGCCCAGGAACGCGGCGATGAGCAGCCACGATCCGGCGGGGGTCTCGACAACGAAGAAGCGGCCCATCGCCGAGATCGGCGCCGGCTCGAACAGGTAAACGCCGATGGTCGAGACGAACAGCAACCCGGCGAGCACCTTGGTCGCCAACTCCACCGCGCCGTAGCGCCCGTACAGGATGATCCCGACCGAAAGGACGCCGAGTCCGAGGCCGTACGTCCAACTGGGCAGACCGAGCCCGAGATACTCCGAAAAGACGTAGAAAAGGACCGCGGCGGCGGCGGCGAGGCGCCCCGCCTGCCCCAGCGCGCACTGAATGATCGTCGTAATCAGGACGTACCAGACCGGCCATTTCCCCGGGGCGGTGGTGTAGGCGTCGAGCATGCTGCGGCCGGTGGCGTTCGTGAACCGGAACGCCATCTCGAAGCCGTAGTACTTGAAGATGTAGGCGACCGGGATGCACCACAGCAGGGCGTACCCGAAGCGTCCTCCCGCCGCCGGAGCCGTCACCAGATGCGACGTGCCGATGCCCGTCATCATCAGGATCAACCCGGGGCCGAAGTGGCGCAGCAGGCCGCGCGGGTTGGTGTCGGGCAACGGCAAGCGGTCGAGCGCCTCGTCCGCCGGCGGCCGCTCGATCACCATCGGCCTGATTCTAGCAGGCCGGCAAGGGCGACTGGTACAGCGTCCGGCCGACGAAGAACGGGCCCATCTGCTGGATGAACTCGGAGGTCTGGCGGGTGGATCGCATGTCCTTGACGAGGCGCGAGAGGGGATGGAGCTCCGGCCCGATGAGGCCGATGACGAATTCGTTGTCGTCCTGATCCAGTCCGTGGCACTCCAGCCGGACATCCACCGCGTAACCCGCCTCGCCGTACCGGCGGCCGAGCATCCCGTGCTCCATCAGGATCCTTCCCTGCTCGGCGCGCGGGAGCTGGTTGAACGCGCCGATCCGCCGGAGCGGGTACCACACCGCCCACGGATGCGCCGGATCCAGCACGTTGCGAGGCACCTTGCGCAGCAGAAAATCCTCGAGATCCGCCTCTCGGCCGGACGAATAGGTACGGCCGATCATCGTCAGGCCGGGGCGCGGAGCGAGGTCGCGGAACGGCTCGCTGATCAGTAGGGCGCGCCCCGCCTCGGCGAAGCAGGCGGGATCCTCGCTCATGAGCAGCACGCCGACGCCGCGAGGATCGTTCACGTCGGCGTAGACCACGGCATCGAGGCCGCTCCGGCGCACCGCGCCGACGACCGGTGCGGAGTCGAGGCAGCCGGTCAGCACGTGCAACTGCACGAACAGGCGTCGCTTCGATGTCTGCGGCTCGCCCCGGACCGGCGCGCCGTGTTCGCGCAGATCGGGCGGGCCCTCGGCGGTGGACGGTGCGTGCCTATGACTGGTCGTGGCGGCGTCCTGCATGGGTCCGGTCACGGCGACGATCCTATACTGACGCCCCGGATGAGACGGCCGCACCTCGTCGCGATCGCGGGCGCGTCCGGCGCCGGCAAGACGACCCTGGCGCACCATCTGGCTGGCGCGCTGGGATCCACACCCGCCGGCATCATCCCGATCGACGCCTACTACCGCGATCATCCCGAGCGTGATCCGGCGCGGCGCGCCGCCGCCGACTACGACGCGCCGGAAGCGATCGACGTCGAACTGCTTGGCCGGCATCTCGGCCTGTTGCGTGACGGCCGTCCGGTCGAACGCCCCATCTACGACTTCACGACCCACCGCCGCACGGGGAGAACCGTCGCCGTTCCGCCGGCGCCGGTGATCTTCCTCGAGGGCCTCCTCGCCCTCCACTGGCCGGCCATCCGGGCGATGGTGGGCACGCGCGTCTTCATCGACATAGACGAAGCGACGGCGCTGGCCCGCCGCATCGCGCGGGACACGGGCGAGCGCGGCCGCGACGAGGCATCCGTCCGGCGTCAATGGCGCGCCACGGTCTGGCCCGGCTACCGGCGGTGGATCGCGCCGAGCGCGCGTTTCGCCGACGTGAGGGTGAATGGCGCGGCGCCGATCGCCGTCGGCGCCGCCGCCGTGATCAATCAGTTGCCAGCCGCGGCGCTGGCCGCGAGCGCGGCGCGTTCCCGTTCGAAGACGCGTCCCAACTGATCGACCGCGTCGGCGAGCAGGCGCTGCCGTTCCGAGTCGGGCGGGACGGCATCGCGCGCGAACACTTCCACCACCGCAACGACCTGTCGCTCCACCCGCACCGGTACCGCGCACATCGAACGGAGATCGCGCAGCGCAACCCGCCGCGCGTCGGAGAAGCGGGGATCGACGGAGATGGCCGCGACCCACGTCGCCTCCGCAGAGGCGGTGGCGCGATGGAGGACGTGATCTTCGATATCGCCGCAGCAGGCGTCGATCGCGCCGCGCGCGGTGGCGGAGAGCGCCGTTTCGTTGCCGACATGCCAGACACCGGTCGAAATGAGCGGCTCGTCCCCTTCGGCGGCGGCCAGATAAGCCGTGCCGGCGTCCCAGCCGCCCCACTCGGCGACGACCCCCAGCAGGTCGCGCAACGCGGTATGGAACGACACCGCGTCGCGGCCGATCGCGAGGGACTGCCGCAGCATCTTCAGGTCCGCCGCGCGGGACGCGGTCGCCGGAGTCGCCGTCTCCCCGGCGTTCTTCCCTGCTTCCATCGCGGCATGCGCCACCGTCACGTCCGTGAAGATGAGGATCGTCTCGCCCTGATCCGTGGGGCGGGTCCGGACCTCGATCCGCCGCGCATCGGGCGTGCGATGGGTTTCCGTCGTCGTCGCACCCAGATGGCCGAGGTGTGCCTCGATCCAGGCGTCCATCTCCGGCTCCGGAACCAGCAGGACGGCCCGCGTCGCGGTGTAGCGGATCAGATCCTCGTACTCGAGTCCCCGCTTCAGCGTGACCGACGGGTAGAACTCGCGGAACCGCTCGTTGCAGGCAATCAGGCGTCCGCCAGCGTCCCAGACGGCAAGACCCGACGCGTCGTTGGCAAGGAGCGCCGCCATGCGTCCCCGCGCCGTCACCTCGGCCGCCCGCGCGCCGTGCAGCCGCCAGGCGAAGACGCCCAACAGAGCCACGAGCAAGGCAACCAGAACACCCAGGAAGCCCGCGAGGACCATGCCGTCATCTTACCGGCAGCTTGACAGAACCCCGCCGCCCGCGTAGCGTGTACGAACGCGGGCAAATCGAATGCAGATGCGCCGGTTGATCGTTCCGCTCGTTGTGCTGATCGCCGGGATGGCCGCGCCGGTCACGGCTTGGGGGCAGGATTCGGATGCCGCCACCGAGCCGACGGCGGTCGAGGTCCTCGAACTCCCCGTTTCGGTCGACCGGATCAAGAACCGGATGGCCTCGCTGCCGGAGGTGGACGAGAACCACACGTCGCTCCGGCTCAGCTACCGCATCAACGTCTACGGTCGCGCGCCCACGATCGAATTCCTGCAGAACTTCATCGTCCTCGACACGGCGCCCGCCGCGTACGGCGGCCCGAGCCACGACGAGATGATCGAGGTGATGACGCCGAAGGAGTGGCGCCCGCGCGCCATTGGCATCTCGAACCTCCTGAGCAACTGGCGCCGCCCGTAGCGCCGTCCGGCCGGTCAGCCGCCAACCGCTCCGTCCGCTATCCAGTGCTGTAGCGGCAGGGATACGAGCAGGTACTGCTTGCGTAGCGCGATGACGTGGTGGACGTACTCCGCCTTCGGGATCTCGCCCCGCACCTGGCGGCCGCGGAGACGACGCAGCTCGTAGCGGTACAGATCGCTCACGAACTCGTGCACCAGCGCGGGACGAGTCTCCGGGGTCGGCCGGATTCCGTGCGCCGCGAGCTTCTCCATCACCAATGGACGGTACTGGTACGCCACCGCTTCGCATTCTAGCCCGACCATCGTCGCCTGCGGCTCCGATGGCCGCCCAACCAGGCCAATCCAGCAGCCTGCACCGTTCCACGGCGCAGACTGCCGGCCCGACCGTCCGGACACACCCGTTCCCCGCACTTCAATCGTGTACGCTCACCGGAGCCGGACGATGGTTGCGCACCTGTTCCGTTCACCCGCCGCGCCCGTCCTCGTCGCCGCGCTATTGCTTCTCGCCGCCGGCGGCGAGCGATCGTCCCTGTTCGGGCAGCAACCCGACCCGAATGCCGCGCTTCAGTTGCCGGCTCCGGACTGGCCGGCCGCGGTCGCCGCGATGCGCTCCGGGAACCCCGACGACGCGCTTGCGGCTCTCAACCGAACGCTCGACGGCGAGGAAGCCCCCCTGGAAGCGATCGTCCTGCGCGCGACGCTCCAGGGGCAGGCGGGCCGTCACACCGAGGCGGAGGCGTCGTGGCGTTCCGTGATCGACCGGGCCGTGTACCTGCGGACTTTCGCAAGGCGCGCCATCGTCACGAGTCTCACCCGGCGCGGAGCGCCGGACGAGGCGACACCGTACCTCAATGAGCTGGTCAACACCGACGCCGTGCGCCACCGCGACCTCGTGTTGCAGGTCGCGGCCGCGCATCTCGACGCCAACGCGCCGGGCCGAGCGGCAGCGCTCTACCGCCGGGTGCTGGCGGGCGCCGGCCGGAGCGCGGAGGCCGATACGGCGCGTCTCGGGCTCGCCGCCGCGCAGGAAGCCGAAGGTGACCTTGGGGCGGCGCTCGAAACGCTGCGCCTGACGCAACTGCGCTTCCGCACCGCCGACGCGTACGAGACGGCGGCGCGCGAGTCGGTCCGGCTGGCCCGGGTTCGCGGCGAGACGCTGCGGCCGTTCGCCGAGAGCGAGTACGCGCTGATCGTTCAGCGCCTCCGGAACGCCTCGCGCTTCCCGCCGGCCCTCGCCGCGCTCGACACCTGGGCCGCGGCGTACCCCGCGGAGCCGACCCAGGAACGCGTCGCGTCCGAACGGATCGCGACGCTGTACGCCCAGCGCGACAATCAGGTGGCGGTCGAGGCCTGTGCCGCGTTCTACGAACGCTTTCCCTCCAGCGCGCGCACGCCTGCGATCCGTCTGATCGATTTCCGCCTCGCGATTCGGATGCGGGATCTCGATCGCGCTCGCCGTCTCGGCCTCGCGCTTTGGGAGGGCCGCGTCCCGGGGTCGGACGAGGACCAACGCCGGGACGCCGCAACCCTGCTGGCTGCGGTGCTCGTCGCGCGGGGTGACGCGCCGGGCGGACTGGATCTCTACCCGGGCCTCTTCCAGGTGGCGCCGACGCCTGACGACGCGCGGGCGATGCTCTGGCGCGCCGCCGTTGCGGCGGTCCGTATCGGCGACTACGAACGCGCCTTCACGAACCTGCACGCGCTGATCGATCGCGGCCCGGGCGGTGACCTTGCCCTGGCGGCGCAGTACTGGCTGGGCGTGGCGCACGAACAAGACGGGGATGCCGCCGCCGCCGCGGGCCGTTTTCGGCCCTTGGCGAACCGGTATCCCTACCACTACTACGGCATGGCGGCGCGAGACCGCCTCGCCGAACTCGATGCCGGCGGGGGCGGGGACGCGACCCCGCGGTTGGAACGGATCGCCTTTCCCCGCCTCTCAGTCAGCGGCGGTGCCCAGACCCGCGCGGAGTACCGCGCCGCGATGACGCTGGCGCGAGCCGGCCTCATCGGCGACGCAGCGTGGCACCTGCGCCGGTTGCGGGACCGCCAGCGCGGCGACCGGGGCCTTGCGCTCCTCGCCGCGCGCGCCTCGTCCGCGGCCGGCGACCATGCGAGCGCTGCCCGCGTCCTGTTCGCTTCGTTCGGCGCGTTCTTCCAGCAGGCGGCGACCGGGCTGCCGGACGACTTCTGGACGATCGCCTACCCGCGGCCCTTCTGGCCGACCGTCGTCGATGCGGCGGAGGCGCACGGCGCCGATCCGGTGCTCCTGGTTTCACTGATGCGGCGCGAGTCGCGCTTCGATCCGGAGGCGCGTTCGGCGGTCGGCGCGGTCGGTCTGATGCAGGTGATGCCGCGCACCGCGGAAGCGCTCGCCGAACGGGCGGGTGTCGGCGAGGTCGTGTCTCCGTCGGGCGTGGACGAGGCGCTGCTCGCCGATCCTCGCGTCAACATCGCGATCGCGGCCCGTCTGAACGCCGACCTGCTGGCGCTCTTCGGCGGCGAACACCTGCCGGTGATGGTTTCCTACAACGCGGGCGGGGATCACGCCGGCGACTGGTGGAGTGCCGCGCGCGGAATGCGCCGCGATTTCTTCATCGATGGCATCCCCTACACGGAGACGCGCAACTTCGTGAAGGAAGTGGTCGCCAACTACGCGAACTACCAGCGGATTTACGGCGGCGGTCGTTAGCGGTTAGATCAGCCGGCCTGGAGGCCGGCGCACAGCGGGCCGGCGCGGCGGTCAGTAGCCCGCTGCGGCGGCATCCGCCCGACGCCGGTCCGCCGCCCCCTCCAGCAGGTCCTCTTCCGCATCGAAGGCTATGGCATGCGCCGCGCCCTGTGCGCGAATCGCCTGCATCCGGTGGCCGCGGGACTCCAGCAACGCCACCGTATCCGGCGACAACCCGCGCCGCTCGTAGCGCACGACGTCGGGCAGCCATTGGTGATGGAATCGCGGCGCGTCGATTGCCTCCTGAACGTTCATGCCGAAATCGATCACGTTCACGATGGTGTGCAGCACCGTGTTGATGATCGTCCGCCCCCCCGGGCTGCCAGTCACCAGCGCGACCCGGCCGTCGCGAGCGACGATCGTCGGTGTCATGCTCGACAGCATCCGCTTGCCCGGCGCCGCGAGATTCGGCTCCGTGCCGATCAATCCCTCCGCCGTCGTCAATCCCGGCGCCGCGTTGAAGTCGCCCATCTCGTTGTTCAGGAGGAATCCCGCGCCCGGCACGACGATCTTCGAACCGTAGCTCTGCTCGATGGTCGTGGTGAGCGATACCGCGTTCCGTTCGGCGTCGACGACCGACAGGTGCGTCGTTTCGTTGCCGGCCGGGGGCCACTCGAAACGTTCCGGCCCGGACGCCGACGCCCGCGCGGGATCGATCGTCGCTCGCAGCCGGCTCGCGTACGGCTTCGAGATCAGCTCGTTCACCGGCATCACCGGGTTGAAGTCGGGATCGCCCAGGTGGCGCGCGCGGTCCGCGAAGCCGCGCCGCATCGCCTCGATCATCCGGTGCGCGTTCAGGGCGGAGCCATGCCCGGCCGCGGCGAGGTCGTATCCCTCCAGGACGTTCAGCATCTGCACGAGCGTCACGCCACCCGAGCTGGGCGGCGGCATGGAGAGCACCTCGTAGCCGCGGTACGTGCCCCGGATCGGCGGCCGCACCTTCGCCTCGTACGCGGCAAGGTCCGCCTCGGTGATCAAGCCGCCGTTCGCGGCCATCTCCTGCGCAATCAACTCGGCCGTCCGTCCCCGATAGAAGCCGTCCGGCCCGTTCTCGGCAATCCGAGCCAGGGTCGCCGCGAGCTCGGGCTGGCGGAAGCGCTCCCCCGCCACGTACGGCGTCCCGTTGTTCGAGAAGACGGCGACCGACGCCGGGTAGCGCGCCATCCGCGGCAGCACGCCCGCGAACGACGCCGCTCGGTCCACCGTCAACTCGAACCCGTCGCGCGCCAGCACGACTGCCGGCTCCACCAGACGATGCCACGGCAAGCGTCCGTGATCCGTCCAGACGCGGTGCAGGCCCGCCACCGATCCGGGCACGCCGACCGCCACGTGGCTGTCGTGGTGGCGTTCCGAGTCGTAGTCGCCGCCGGTGAGGAACATCTCCGGCGAGGCCGCCGCCGGCGCGGTTTCCCGGAAGTCGTAGGCCAGGGCTTCGCCGTCAGCCGCCCGGTGGATGAGGAATCCGCCGCCGCCGATGTTGCCCGCAATGGGATAGGTAACGGCCAGCGCGAAGGCGGTCGCGACCGCCGCGTCCACCGCGGATCCGCCGTCGCGCAGGACGTCCCGCCCCACCTCCGCCGCGATCCGATCCGACGCGACCACCATCCCGGTCCGGCTCCGCGCCGGCGCCGACTGTCCCGCGACCCCGGCCACGGCCAGCGCCGCCGCCACGGCCGCCGCCGCAGCCCGGCGCGCCAGCCCGCGGATCCGGCCAGACGTGACTCCTTCCCAATTCGGCTCCCCACAGAAACGCATGCCCTCAGAATACCGGAGCGAAGCCATGGCGCGTTGGCGCGACGGGCCACGCGATGGGGCATAATGCACGGCGCGGCGGAAAGCATCCGACGGGAGTGACGGAATGACGGCAGAACCCTCGAGGCGGCCCTGCGGCGTGTGGCGGCGCGCGGCGCTGGCGGCGGCGGTGGCGATTGCGCTAGGAGCGGCGGCCTGCGGTGGGCCGGGCAGTGGGGGTTCCTCGGGACTTACGGTGCGGCTGTCGATCGCCACCGGCGGAACCGGCGGGGTCTACTACCCCTACGGCGGCGGGATCGCGAAGGTCATCAGCGACAACATCGACGGCGTCGAAGCGACCGCGGAGGTGACCGCGGGTACGGTCGACAACCTGAAGTTCATCGGGAACCGGTCGGCCGACATCGCGTTCGCGCTGGCCGACTCGCTCGACGACGCGGCGAACCAGCGCGGCGCGTTCGCCGACTTCGGCGCCGTCCCGATGCGCGCGCTCGCGGTGCTCTACGACAACTACAACCACCTCATTTCGGTGACGAGCACCGGCATCGAGACGGTCGCCGACCTCAAGGGACGCATCGTGTCGACCGGCGCGCCCGGAAGCGGCACCGAGATCAGCGCGTTCCGGATTCTCGAAGCCTCCGGCGTGGACCCCGATGTCGACATCACGAGGCAGAGCCTGAGCGCCGTGGCATCGGTCGATGCGATCAAGGACGACAAGATCGACGCGTTCTTCTTCAGTGGAGGTTTGCCGACCGGCGCCATTCTCGACCTCGCATCGACGCCGGGACGGACCATCAAGGTGGTGCCGAACGGCGAGACGCTGGAAACGCTTCAGGCGGCGTACGGATCGCTCGTGTACCACGACTCCCCCATTCCGCCCTCCATCTACCCCGGCATGGAGGAAACCGTGACCGTCGTGGCGGTCTCGAACGTGCTGGTCGTGCGTTCCGACATCGACGAGCAGCTCGCCTACGACCTGACGCGCGTGCTTTTCGACCATCACGACGAGCTGGCTGCGGTTCATCCGATGGCGGCGGTCCTCACGCTCGACAACGCTACCGTCGGCTCCCCCATCCCGTTCCATGACGGCGCCATCCGCTACTATCGCGAACAGGGCGCCTGGACGGACGGGGGATCAAACTGACCGCACCGGAGACACCGGCCGCCGCGCCGCTCGACGACACCGAGCCGGACGTTCCGACCCGCACGCTGAGCGGGACGACCGGCCGCATCGCGACGACGCTCGCGGCGGGACTCTCGCTCTATGCCCTCTACTGGGTGGTCGGGATCGTCCAGCCCCAGATCTACCGCGTCAGCTTTCTGCTGATCACGCTCATCCTGACGTTCCTCGTCTTTCCGATGCACGCCCGGTGGCGGGCCCGCGTCACCGGGCTCGACTGGATGCTGGGCGCCGTCGCGCTGATCGCGCTCGCCTGGCCGATCGTCGACTTCGATCAGTTCGTCTACCGCGCGGCGACACCGTCGACCGTCGACCTGCTGCTCGGCGCGGTGACCACGGTGCTCGTGCTCGAAGCGACGCGCCGGACCGTCGGCCCGATCCTGCCCGTCACCGCGGTGGCGTTCCTCCTGTACGGCTACTACGGTCCGTACCTGGAGCTGGTCGGGCTCGAACTCTTCGCGCACCGGGGCTACGACACCGCCCGTCTCGTGGGCACCCTCTACATGACGCTGGAGGGAATCTTCGGCGTCCCCCTGAACGTCACGTCGACGTTCATCATTCTCTTCACGATCTTCGGGGCGGTCCTCGCCCACTCCGGGGCCGGACAGTTCTTCATCCAGTGGACGATGTCGGCGTTCGGCCGGTCGCACAGCGGCGCCGGGCCGGGCCGCACCGTGACGCTCTCCGGCTTCCTGCTGGGAACCGTCTCCGGCAGCGGCGTCGCCACCACCGTCACCCTGGGCGCCGTCGCATGGCCGCTGCTCCGGCGCGCCGGCTTCTCGGCCGAGATCGGCGGCGGGATCCTGTCGGCGAGCGGCATCGGCGCGATCATGGCGCCGCCCACGATGGGGGCGGCGGCCTTCCTGATCGCCGAGTTCCTGCAGATCACGTATCTGCAGGTGATCGTGATGGCGATCGTCCCGGCCATCCTCTACTACTTCTCGATCGTGCTGATGATCGAGGCCGACGCCCGCCGGCTGGGGACCCATGCGGTCGACATCGACCTCCCGTCGGTCGGCGAGCTGACCCGCCGCTTCGGCTACCAGTTCCTGCCCCTCATGTCCATCGTGGCCCTGCTGATAAGCGGCATGACCCCGTTCCGCGCGGTGTTTCTGTCGACGCTCCTCGCCATCGCGCTGAGCTTTCTCCGGCGGGAGAATGCGCTCGTGCCTCGCCGCCTCGTGGCCGCACTCGAGGCGGGGGGGCGGGGCGTGCTGCCGGTCGCGGCGACGACGGCGACGGCCGGGATCATCGTGGGCGTCGTCACCCTGACCGGGCTCGGACTGAAGATCTCCGGCATCATCGTCGATCTCGCCGGCGGCAACGTCTTTCTGACCGTCGTCTACGCCGCGGTCGCGGTCTGGATGCTGGGGCTGGCGGTGCCGGTCACCGCGTCCTACATCATCGCGGCGGTGATGATCGCGCCCGCCCTGACGCTGGTAGGCGTGCCCGATTTCGCGGCGCACATGTTCATCTTCTACTACGCGGTGCTGTCGGAGGTGTCGCCGCCAACCGCGCTGTCGCCCTTCGCGGCGGCAGCGATTACCGGCGGAAACCCGTTCCAGACGATGATGCTCACGTGGAAGTACACCCTGCCGGCGTTCCTCGTGCCGTTCGCGTTCACCGTCAGCCCGGAAGGCGCCGGCGTCCTGCTGCAGGCTCCCGCCGCCGACATAATCCGGACCGTCGGGACGGCGGCGGTCGGGGTCAGTGCGCTCGCGATGGGCCTCGGCGGCTGGCTTCGCCGCGCGACGACGATGCCGGAGCGGGTGCTCGCCGTCGCCGGCGGACTGCTTCTCTTTTATGCAACCACGATGACGGATATCATGGGGCTGGTGCTGTTCGGTGCGGCCGTCGCGCTGCACCTCGTTCGAACCCGCTGAAGTGAAGGGAACCTGAGGTGACTGTCATGAACTCACGCATGCGCCTGACGGCGTTCGTTGTTGCGTTCGCGCTGTTGTTCGTCCCCCAGGCGCTGGTTGCGCAGGGACTGGAGAAGGTCGCTCCGGAAGAAGTCGGCATGTCGTCGGAGCGGCTCGATCGCCTGACCGCGGCCCTCCAGGGGTACGTCGACGACGGCCGTCTCGCCGGAGCCGTGGCCATCGTCGTGCGGCGCGGCAAGGTTGCCTACCTCGAGGCGGTCGGACAGCGCGACGTCGAGGCGCAGGACGCAATGGCGGTAGACGACATCTTCCGGATCGCGTCGCAGACCAAGGCGCTGACGAGCGTCGGCGTGATGATGCTGCAGGAAGAGGGGAAGCTGCTGATCACCGACCCGGTCGGCAGGTATCTCCCGGCGTTCGCCAACACGAAGGTGGCCCAGCCGAACGGCCGCGGCGGCTATGACGTCGTGGCCGCGAGTCGGCCGATCACCATACGCGACCTCCTTACCCACACCGCGGGCATCAGCTACGGCATGGGCCTGATCGGGAACCGCGGCATTGCCGCCGACGAGTGGGAAGAGGCGGGGATCACCGGCTGGTACTTCGCCCATCGCGACGAACCGGTCGGCGACACGATGGCGCGGCTCGCCGAGCTGCCGCTGGACGCCCATCCCGGCGAGCGGTGGATCTACGGCTACAACACCGACATCCTGGGCGCCATGATCGAGGAGATCAGCGGCCAGACGCTCGGCGAGTACCTGAAGGAGCGACTGTTCGACCCGCTCGGCATGAACGACACGCACTTCTTCCTGCCTCCGGACAAGCTCGACCGGCTGGCGACGGTGTACTCGTCCGTCGACCGTGGCAGAAGCTTCGTGCGCGCATCGGACGAGGGCACGATGCAGAGTCAGGGACACTACGCGAAGGGAATGGGCCAGGCGTATTCCGGCGGAGCGGGGGGACTCTCGACGGCGACCGACTACGCGACGTTCATGCAGATGATGCTGAACGGCGGCGAGCTGAACGGTACGCGGATCCTCTCGCGGACTACGGTCGAATCGATGACCTCCGACCACCTCGGCGATATTCCGTTCCGGCCGGGCCAGGGCTTCGGTCTCGGCTTCTCCATCGTGAAGGACCCGGCAGCAAGCGGGTTGCCCGGCTCGGTAGGCGAGTTCGCCTGGGGCGGCGCCTACCACTCCACCTACTGGGCCGACCCCAAGGAGGAGATGGTCGTGGTCTACCTGACCCAGATCATCCCGGCCATGGGTCTGGACGATCAGACGAAGCTGCGGACGCTGGTCTACCAGGCGATCGTCGACTGATTCCCGACCGAAACCGACGGGCGCCGGCCGCCGTGCGGTGGCCGGCGCCCGCAACCACGGAGGCAGAGACAGAGCGTGACCAAGGAAGAACTGATTGAGAGACTGAACCACGACCTGGCGGACGAACTGGGCGCCATCATTCAATACATCATCTACGCGGCGCGCGCGACCGGCCCCTACCGTCCGCAGCTCTCGCAGTTCTTCCTCGCCGAAGTGGCGGACGAACAGGCGCACGCGCAGTACCTCGCGAACAAGATCGCCGCCCTCGGGGGCACTCCCACGACCACGCCGCGGCCCGTGCCGCTCCCGAACGGCGACCGCGCCATGCTGGAGGAAGTGGTCGCGGCCGAGAAGCGCGCCACCGAGTCCTACGTGCAGCGCGCCAAGGACGCAGAGTCCTATGGCGACAAGGGCCTCGTCGTGCAGCTAGAGGACTTCATCCGCGACGAGAGCAGTCACGTCGAGGAGACCGAGCGGATTCTGCAGGACTGGCCGCTGTAGGCAAGTTCTGGACCATAGAGCAGTCGCAATCGACGCGGCCACAATCGATGCCTAGCCGCTGATTGGAGGCGGTTTCCAGTACCCGTTGGGAGCTCAAGCTCCTTCGGCCCAGAGAGCGGAGGCGGCGACAACGTCTACTAGCCGAGCCATCCGACGGCCCTTTAGGGCCTTGATGCGCCAGCTATCAAGGGCTGGATTCTCCACGGATTTCGTCCAACGCGCGATCCTGCCGGACTGGTGGGACGAACGGTGCGCCGATGATCCCCGCCTAGTGCAAGACATCGAGATTCGCATTGCCCGCTTCCTCGGTCAGCCGATCGACACAGTCTCGCGCGGCAGAAACCCTCTGAAACCGCCGCGGTACTCCGGCGCCCAGCTCCGAAGGGTTCGTGGAACGGACCCACGTAGGCTTAGTCCGGCAATGCACGCGGCTATCCGCATTGCGTCCGCCACGGTGCGCAATCTGCGCGAGTCCGTGCCTCGACCTCACCTCCCGCCACGGGACGGCCTCAAGTGGCGTGCTGAGATCGTGGCGAACGAAAGAGCGCTCCAGTTGAGCGACATCGTGGGGAACCTGTGGCAACGCGGGATCCCCGTCGTTCCGGTCGCTTTGCTCCCGACCCCCAGCTTCCAGGGCATGGCCTGTATCGTTGCCAACCGACCCGTGATTCTGTCGGGCCACAACCATGATGAACCCGGTCGCGTTGCGTTTGTCGTGGCGCACGAAGCTGGCCACATCGCCGCTGGCGACTGCGCCGCTGAGCAGCCCGTTGTCGACGAAGAAGACGAAATCGCTGACGACGACGAAATCGAACGCCGGGCCGACCACTATGCGACCTGCGTACTAGTCGGTAGCCTCGCCGAACAACGGAATGCACCATCACGGTCGACAGACTTCAAGAAACTGGCGAAGGACGCTGTCACAACTGAACGGCAGACGGGTGCCGATGCGAGTTTCCTGATCTCTGCCTGGGCACGACAGACTGGCGACTACGCGACTGCCACGATGGCGGTCAAGGCGCTGTACCGCCACACCGGTGCACGAAAGCAATTGCACCAACTCTTCGATCGCCACGTCGATGTCTCAACAGCAGCGGAAACGGATCGCTGTCTATTCTCGTGCCTTCACGGCGATTCGGTACGCCATGAAGCTGCTCATTGATACTGACGCCTTTTGCAAACTGGGTAACTGCTGTCTTACTACGAGAGCCTCGTCGAAGAGATCCACCCATTCGTTCTGTGGGATCCTCGACCGCGGAGGATTTCTTGACATTCGGCCCGGGCCAGTACGTTCCAACCCTCAAGCTGAAGCGAGGGGAAAAGGCAGCACTCGGCCGAATCTCGCCAGTCCTTCGTCCCCGCATCACTCCCCTGCTTGAGATCGTTGAGCGAAGGCCCGACAGGACGCCGCTCGAACACCTCAAGACGGCGTTCAACGGACTTGCAGACAACGTGAAGGGCTATCCGCGTTGCTTTCTCGATGCACGCGAAATCGCCTCCGACGGCCCCGCAACTGCGGCGCTCGCATTCTCACGCGCAGCGAGTGCCGGCGTCTCTTTCACGCCAGTCACAGGTGTGTCTCGCACGGCAGATCTGCCCCCTACGCTGACGCATGCGGACTCGCCGAAGCGGATGTACGCACTGATGGAATGCGCATCCTCGGCGTCGCCGTAGCGGCTCGTGATGTCCTCGCCGTGAAAGACGAAATCGCCGCACCACGGGTTGGGCGCGCCGGCGCCGGGCAGCGGGTCCGCCAGAACCTCGCCGTGCGACGCGATGATGGTGACGTCGAGACCCTCCATCTCCACGGTGTCACCCGGCGTCACCACGCGATGCTCGCCGGTGCTCCGCAGGTCCGTGTAGATCCCGAACGCCGCGAGCGGCCGTTCTCCCTCGTCCACCGTCGTGCCGTGATCCAGCCAGGTCCGCACCGGGATCCGTTCCGCGAGTTGCACGGAGCCGCCCATGTGGTCGGTGTGGAAGTGGGTCACGATCACGTAGTCGAGCTCGGTCACGCTGGCGTCGCGCGCCGCCGCCACGATCCGATCGGCATCCCGCCCGTCGAAGCCGGGCCAGCCGGTGTCGACCAGCAGGGATTCCCCCGTGGGGCCGACGAAGAGCGTGGCCTCGCCCCCCTCGACGTCGATCACGTAGATGTCCAGCGTCCCGTCCGCCTGCCCCTGCTCCGTCGCCATGGCCGTCGCCGCCGCCGCAAGCGTAAGGCCGGCTGCCAGCATTCGGATCGTGCGCATCGGGTCCCCTCCGCTCGGCCCACCGTATAGGATCAACGGTAATGAAGCTACCGACGCTCGCCAGCAGGTTGTTGCTTGTCATCTGCGCAGTGGGGGCAGTGGCCGCCGCAGTGTCCGGAGCGTCCGCGGCAGGCGGGGCCGAGCAGGCAGGCGGCGCCATCAGCGGCCGCATCGCCCTCGACGGGACCGTAGAGCCGCGTACGTTGGAGGTGACCGCGGACCAGGCGGTCTGCGGCAACGAAGTCGAGGATCGCGCGGTGGTCGTCGACGACTCGGGCGGCCTCGCCAACGCCGTCGTCATCGTGACCGGCGCCCCGTGGGGTGATGCCACGCCCGTGGATCCGGATATCAATAACGCCGGCTGCTACTTCGTGCCGCGCGTGCAGGTCGTGCCGACCCGGACGGTCGTGACGGTGCGGAGCGAGGACGACACGCTCCACACGACGCATGCCTACGACGACCGGCAGCGGACGCTGTTCAACATCGCGATCCCGATCCCCGGCATGGAGGTCCAGCGACCGATGCGCCGGCCCGGCCCGGTTCGCATCGAGTGCGACTCACACGGCTGGATGCGCGGCTGGGTCTACGTTTCCGACGATCTCGGCACGGTCACCGGCGCCGACGGACGCTACGAGTTGACCGGTGTGCCGCCGGGGGACTACACCCTCACCGTCTGGCACGAGCGCGCGGCCGGAATGACCCGCGCGATCCAGGTGACGGCGGGGGGAACGGCGGAAGCCGACTTCACGCTCGCCCTGGAGTAACGGCGGCTGTCCGTGCCGGCGTGGACGCCGGCGCACCAAGGACACCGGCAACGCTGGCACGGCATACAATCCCCGCCTATGGCGCCACAGTACGTCTACACGATGAAGGGGCTCGGCAAGCGGTACCCCCCGGACCGCGTCGTGCTCAAGGACATCTGGCTATCGTTCCTGCCGGGAGCGAAGATCGGCGTGCTCGGCTCGAACGGCGCCGGCAAGAGCACGCTGCTCCGGATCATGGCGGGCGAGATCACCGAGTTCGACGGCGAGG
This sequence comes from uncultured Vicinamibacteraceae bacterium, assembly GCA_964636705.1. GTDB lineage: Bacteria > Acidobacteriota > Vicinamibacteria > Vicinamibacterales > UBA8438 > VXRJ01. The sequence continues at coordinate 407 of CAZWUJ010000005.1, read as the reverse complement.
CGTTCCCCGCGGCCGGCGTGTCGGTCGGATACCTGGCGCAGGAACCGCAGCTCGATCCCGCCAAGGACGTCGCCGGCAACGTCAACGAGGGGGTGGCAGACCTGCGGGCCCTGCTCCGCCGCTACGACCAGATCACCGCCGACGTGGCGCAAAGCGGACCGGGATCGCTCGAAATGGAGGACGCCCTCGAGGAGCAGGGCGAGCTACAGACGAAGATCGACGCCATGGGCGCGTGGGACCTCGATTCGCGCATCCGGATGGCGATGGAATCGCTCCGTCTGCCTCCCGGACACGCCGACGTGGCCACTCTTTCGGGAGGCGAACGGCGCCGCGTCGCCCTCTGCCGGCTGCTCCTGCAGTCGCCCGACCTCCTGCTGCTGGACGAGCCGACGAACCATCTCGACGCG
>CAZWUJ010000004.1:0-177661 GCA_964636705.1 uncultured Vicinamibacteraceae bacterium | reverse complement strand
AAATGCCCGATCCACTTCGTCCGAAATCAGTGATCCACATGGTCCGAAATACGCATCATCGTCTAATCCCCGCAATCCAGTGCGCGAGATGTTCAACAACCAGTCAGCATTGATGTGGAGGCCGAACGAAAGCGTGATCTCGGTCGGCAGCGTTGCGTAGACTTGGCCCCTCAACGGCGGATTCGGCAGCCCCTGGTCGTCCAATGGGAGCACGCCCAGCACGCGCCGCGGTCGGGCCGCCGCGGCATACACCGCTTCGCGTTCTTGTTCCGGGAGTACATCGGGCCTGATCCGCCGATGTTCCAGCAAACGCGCGATCGCTGGCGGTGAAGGCTGAAACCGAACCGGGAAGAGCTGCCACCGCCAGACGTCGTCGTCACAGCTGGCGCTCGCCGTGCAGCTGCCATCTTTCTGCACATCGTCAACGCTCAGCTTCCAAACACATCCGTCAACATCGACACGTTTCAGATTCGACGCCGCGAGAACCGCCAGGAGCGTGGGATCATCGGGAAGGAGGCGATCCACGTCCAATCGAAGATCCGCGCCTTGGTCGAGTCGGTTGCTAAACTCGAACCGCGTTGTGAAGTCCGGATCAGGTGCAGGAATACGTTCATCCCAGATCGGGAGGACCGCACCCAGAGGATCCGTCTGGACGTCGCCGTACCTACGGCCCTTCGTCTCGTGCATTTCGTACCGGAACGTCCAACCCCATCCGGAAACCCGCGCATCCCGGAAGCGCCCGAAGACACTCTTGAATCCGATGCCCATGAAGCCCACGGTGGCGGCACCCTTCGTGGAACGAAAGAGCTTCGAGAGTCCCTCGACCTCCGGCTCTTCGATGGCACTCTGTCCATCGTGCTGAAAGACCAAACGGTCTCCATCATCCGAGCATCGGAACGCGATGGATCGGGCTCCGGCATCCAACGCATTCTGTACAAGCTCGAAGACGTAGATCCAAGGGTGTTCAAAGGTCAACTCGAACACGCGCAGCATGTCGCGGCCATCGGGCGTGCCGTAGAACGCCTGATTGCGACGAGCCAGTGTTTCGACAAACCCCTGTCGTCTGGTTGCAGTCAACTGGACGCTCCGGCGTTATACGCTCCGGACCGCCGGTTCGGAACAAACAGATCAGTCCCTCGATATCGATCAGGCGGGTTTCGTTCGGGCTTCCGCGTTTGTCGGCGGCTGACAACCATCCACCGCAAGGGAAGCTCTCCTCGAAGACCGTCCATTAACCCCTGAAACGGCCTCTTCCTCCCCGGCCCTAATCGCCTCCCCGACGACCTGCGCCAACCGCGGCGGTACGGCATCGCCCACTTGCTGCTGCCTATGATTCAGTGGTCCTAGGAACTCGTGGCTATCATCGAACGACTGCAACCGAGCCGCCTCCCGGATGGACAAGCCACGATCCTGAGATGGATGAATCAACATATTTTTCCTGAAATTACCGATGACCTTTGCCTGTTGATCCCAACACAGGCGGTAATAGATGCCGGTGTGACACAAGCTTCGGTTCTTGTAATTTTCCATCAACCGCACAGGAATAGCCCGCCAATTCTCGCCCATTCCAATAAACCTATATCTCTCTAGGACACGCTCACAGTTCCGGCTAACCTCGTTTCCGCTCACCATCTCCAGGTCCTTCGGTCTCAACTCCCGCGCGTACTCGCTCGCAACAGCCCAACTGACCCGATACCGCAGATCCCCGACACTCGCGCCATTATCAACCGCCGGTAAATCCCCGATGGCGTCCCGTACGGTCGGCTGCCCGCTCGCCTTGCCGTCAGGAAACCGAAACTCACGATGTGTACACGTACCCACGAGAAACGCGCGTCTTCGACACTGTGGAACGCCGAACTCACCCGCATTCAAAATTCCCTTATCGATCCGGTATCCTTCCGCTTCAAACTCACCCTTCACGTCCGCGAGAAAACGCCCGGACTCCAGCGTCGCAATCCCCGCCACATTCTCGATTACAAACCACCTCGGCTTAATGTCCCCCAACAGCCTCAGCACCTGCCGGTACAACAGGTTCCCGGGATTACTCGCGCTTCTTGTACGTCTATTTGATTCCGAGAAGCCCCGGCACGGGAGACCGGCAACCAAGACATCCAATTCGCCCTTCCGTAGCCCCAGCTTCCGAAGAATTGTCTCCCCTGACACCGCAACAATGTCCTCCTGTATCATGTCTACGGTCGGAAAATTCCGTCGATACGTAGCCGCCGCGTACCGATCCCTCTCTACCGCGATGGCAACCTCGATACCCGCCGCCACGAACCCGCGAGTCAGCCCACCCGCGCCTGCACACAATTCCACAGCAACCATCTTCTTCGCGTTTAGCTACTCCGTGCCATGTCGTCTGGGCATCATCCCGTCAATCGCTTCCCCTAGTCCCACTGAGTACTCCGTGTTGTACTCCTTACAACCGATGTACGCCAGCGCCGCTTGCGGAAACTCCCGTTGCAACCTGAACAACGCGATCGCTGAGGGCTTCGGACCAAATGAACACAACACAACATTGTGGGTCTGCGTGAGTTCCTCCACATGCCCCCTCAATGCACCATATCCATGGTCCGCGCAATACGAATCTACTTCGACGCGCTCGATCCGCACGTTGCTTTGATTGAACTCCCGACCGATATTACGAACGTCGTTGCCGAATTGATTCCCCCGTTGCGTTGCCAGCAGCACCCGCGACGGCTCGTAGAACTCAATCGCCTGCCGGCACCGATTCTCATCGAACCCTGTCACCGCCAGCAACGCCGTGGGCCGGCCCACCTCGAGCGCGCCTGCCAGCTTGTACACCAAGCGAGGGTTCTCCGGGTCCCGTGCCAACCAATCCTCCGCGTAGGTGCACGGCCGGTTGTACACGTACTTCACTGCCGCTCCCGCCGCCTCCAACCAAAACAGAGCGGCCCAAATCACCTCACGCGGCATCGTCGTGAGGTCTACCAACACCCGTCGCCCCGCCATTTGTCTCGGTCCGAGGTCCTCCTCCAAGAGGCGCCACATCGCACTCGGCGACCCAAACTCGATCTCGTGTTCATCACACTCAACGTCCGGGTAGTTCTCCATTACGCTTTGCAATTTCTCCCTCGCGGCCGTCGTGCGGGTGCCGTACTCGCGCACAAAATAGAGTAAGACCCGCCGTGTCGCACAGGCGGCCAGCGTTCGCTCCATCCCAAGTGCAAACCTTGGCTCCCAACTCGCCACGGCCACGATGACATCCACCGTCCGTCCCTCACTGTTCATCGAATAGGCCCCCTTGAGGCGTGTCTTCATCGTCAGACAGCGATCTCAGCTCCGCCTCTCCTTGCGCCGCAGCCAAGAGACGCGTCGCCGGGAGCTGCACCCGCGCGTGTTGGCCCTGCGGGTCGAGTCCGCGCACTGGCCACAGCATTCGATTAGGTACGTAGTAGTGGACGCGAGACCCGTAGTCCTTCCCCGAACCCTCCCTGGAATATAGCAACGTCGCCTTCCTCGCAATGTCGAGAATACGGTCCAGTTCCGCAATATTCGGTTCCCTTTCCCGTCCCGATATCGAGAACGACGTTGCACATGGTTCAGATCCCGTTCCATACAGGCGGGCGCGAAACAACTGGGCTAGCTGCTCGAACAGGCGCCCGAGCGCCGCCGCGTCCCTATCGCTACACCCTACAACCACCTTGTCCAGCCCATGCGTGAGCCGTTCCCAGGTCTTCGCACTTTGCTCCATGATTACTTCGTTCTGTACGCGCGGATCAATACTCGTAATCGTCGACGCCATCCTGGCGCCACCACCCCCCTCCGACACCGCCTTGTCATACATCCAGTAGCAGGGCTCTAGAAGGTTACGCACAACTCCAGTCGAAAGATAGACGAGGGTCTTGAACCCCGAATACACCGGCCGATTCGCCTTGTGGGTCCGCCGAAAGTAGATGGCGCGATGATATTTGTACACGTAGTCCGTAATTTGGGTGGTCTTTCCGTCCGGGTACTTGCTGAGCGCCTCAACACGTGCAACCTCCTTCGCCTCTGCGAGGCCTTTCTCCACCGACGGATGCAGAGGAAAGAACTCCTCCGGCGACCGACTACAGCCAATTCGCTCCAACCGCCGCGCCACTATCTGTTTTGCCAGACGGCCAAAATCTGATTGCTCATTCTGGACCGGCTTTTCCATGTCGACAACGGTGAAGTCGTGACCCTCGAGAATAGAGCCACCGTTAACGGTAATCAGTGGTGGTCGGTCGACCTTTATCGTCGCAACTTTAAAACTGAAGAGTGCATGTTCCCGATACGCGATCCATGAATTCAACACCTGGACTTGATGCTTGTTTAGGTCATGCGCGTCGTCAATCATCAGCAGAAAATGTGTGTTCGATAAACTCCCAATCCCATGAAGCATTTCGAACAGCGGCATTAGGAATGTTCCAAACGACAAAGCCTCTGAATAAAACGTGTCGGAATCCGCCCTGTTGATCCTTTCCTGTGTATCGCGGACCTCCCGCCTCACAAAAGCGAGAACTCGCTTCAGGAACGAGTCGCCGGACGGCAACTGTCTTCCGACTACGTCCTCAAATTCCTCGCAGACATTGACTGCATCTATGGAGCCAAAGAGTTCCATATTGTCATCCAGCGTCTTCGCCAACCAATGGGAAATCCCAAGCACGAGAAAATGCTCCGACAACACTCGCGCCCGAAAGGCGTTCAGCAACTCATGTTCCGTTCGGTGCATGAGCGGCGTATTGCAGGGAATGTAGATGCCCACCTGCTCTAGAGAGCATTTGACTCCGTCGCGTTCCGCCTTGCAGCGTTGAGTCGCAAGAGCGTGGTACAACAATGTCATGGTCTTGCCTGAACCACGCTCGCCGCGGATGAACACGTTGCGTGTTGAGTGAAGGAATCGGGAGTAGTTGAAATCTTCGATGTAGTACTCCAAAACCTTTTCGGGCGAGAAGTCGTTCGCGGCCCCAAATTGAAACGGGTTGGTGGCGGGTTTGGTCATTGCACTCTCTCTCCCGCTAGTTGCCTGATTCGCTCCACGATGGTGTCGGGTTCCCACTCGGCATTCCTTGCGGATAGCAATTCGCCAGAGTGGTCCGGATCCACCTCGTCCGAAATATTCGCCTCCAAGAAGGGTTCCACGAACTCTCCGTCAATCTGGATGTCTAGGCATACTGAGATTTTCTGGAATGGAAGAAGCGGCGCGGCGCAATGGTAGCGGGCGTACCTGCGTTCGACGTCGAGTTTCGCGAGTCGCTTGAGTGCGAACTGGAGAGATTTCTTAAGCTTGGCGAGCTCTTTCTCAATACCATTGTCGGTCAAAACGTCGAATTGATAGGTCACCGCTATCCGGTCGTTTCCTCCATCAATAGTAATCGCGGTCGACGCCGAGTAATCGTGGTAGGGGACGCTGCCCGGCTCGTATAGGTCATGCTTCTTCATGTATTGCGACGTGCGCTGTTCGCCTTCTGCGAGCTCATCAGCAAAGCGAACGATCGCGGCGAGCTCGCGTGCGCGAATCGGTTCGCCGCGATAATGTAGTAGTTTTGGCACATCGCCAAGTGTGTTGCCACTGCCATTCCTCGCTCTACCCGTGTGTGATCGAGCAATACGTACGACGAGCGCTTTCTCGTGCGCGAATTCGGATCCAGAGCGGACGTCGTCGTAGAACTGTCCAATGCGTTTGTTGTGGTCTTCACGCCCATGGAGGTTCCCCGCATCGTGAAACAGGATGCTTAGGCCCAAGATGTAGTACTCTAGCGGGTCGAAGTAGTCTAGATTTAGTTGTAGCAATTTGAAGGCGTTCTCGAGAACATGACGGACATGCCGGGGGCCGTGATCGGTCAGCTGCGGTTCAGCGCCGCGGATGTCCTCGAGCACGTGGTCCAGGAGGCGGGTTCGCGCGGAGACATACAAGGACACGTACTCGGGACCTTGACCGGGCAGCTTCTCGGTGAGCGTCTTGGTGAGGTGCTGTTCGAACAGCGTATCGGTCCAACTGGCCAGGGGTGCACTCCTAGTTTCGCGTTGACGGTTAGCCGGCGGCCCGAGGCCGTCGAGGGAGGCCGTGGTGGTGCCAGCGTCTATCGGGGCCGAAGCGTACTCGGCCCCCGGATTGCGGTCAAGCGTCGCCTCGGGGACATTCGGGTTTGCTATTCGCGCGTTCGGACCGCTCAATGAAGTTGCTCATGGCGCCCCGCCAAGAGCGTGGCCGATCTGGAAGTCGTGGGGCGCGATCGGACCGTTCTCCATGTCGACAGTCCGCGGCACGTTCGACTGGGCAACAGCACGCCAAGGGTCCATGGAGTCCGGCTCTACGAAATCGCCAAATCCAGCGGAACGGTCGAGCACCGCGGCGTGGGCGACACGCAACGGGTCTACGCCAACTCTGACGCGAGGATGAGGCGTAGCCGTAGGTAAGAGAACGTCAGAAGCGGTGCTTCAGGCTGACGGTTACAGCCTGGTACCCGATCCCACCGAACTCGATGGCGGCGTCGAACGGAGTGACGCCGTCGGCCTGCACCGGCGCGTGGCTGCGGATGAGATTCCAGGTCGTGTCGTTGCACGTCGTCGAATCGGGCCTGGCGCACGCCGACACCACGGGACCCGCTCGGCAGCCCTCAACCGCCAGGTGCCGAGGGGAGACAGACTCCGCAGAGAGCAACCCGCTGACATAGCTGGACAGGCCGGAGCGCCGGTCATGAACCATGACGCATTATCCGCTCATAATGCGGAGTTTTCGACATGGTTATTGCGAAGCGCCACAATCGGTTGGCGGGTTCCGCGCAAGACAGGGGCGAACGTCAGAACTGGTGCTTCAGACTGACCGTCACCACCTGGTACCCGATCCCGCCGAACTCGATGGCGGCGTCGAACGGAGTGACCCCGTCGGCCTGCACCGGCGCGTGGCTGCGGACCAGGTTCCAGGTCGTATCGTGTTGCACGTCGTCGAATCGGGCCTGACGCACGGTCAGTCCGATCGATGTCTGCCGGCTCAGCGCGTAGTCGACACCGGCCAGTAACTGGTAGCCGAAGACCGTCGTCTCGGCCCGCGTATCCAGGATGCTGGCGGTACCGGCTGCAGCGCGCTTGGCGGCAACCGGCCAGTCCTGCTCGAATTCGACCTCCAGGTACTCCGCCTCCGGCTTGCGAACGAACTGCACGTAGTAGCTCAGTCCCGTCACGGCCCAGCCGACGCCGGCGCCGACGTACGGCGTCCAGTCGACCCGTTGCGGAAGTCGTAATACGCGTTGGCGAACATCTCGTGCGCCGCGTAATCGCCAGTCCACTCGGACGGCGGCTCGTCGGCGCTCCACTCCGTGGTCTTTCCCGAGAGTGCGGGATTGGCGGTGCCGCCAACGGGCGAGGTGGAATCACCCACGTACCGGTGGAGGTACTCCATCTCGATCCGCACCGGCGCCGCAGCGTACCCCGCCGCAAAGCCGGCGGCGAGGCCGCGGCCGTGATCGAACTCGTTGGTCAGCATCACCGCCGGCATGGTCTCGATGCACGCCGCGTCGTCGACCGGTGGAGTCACCGAACTCGGATAGAGCAGGACATCGCAGCGCGTCGGGTGGTTGACACCGCTGAGCGAGGAGCCGACGGCGGACGGGTTCACGACGCCAAGCTGCAGGCCCACGTAGAAGCCTCGCCGATCGTCCTGCGCGTCTGCGGCAGCCGGCATCCCGACCAGCGCGGCGCATGCGGCGGCCACGAGGACGCCGCGTGACAGGTAGTTGAAACTGCATCGAGTGTTCATGGCGCGGTAGCTTAACCGGATAGCCTCGACCTCTTGATAGTTGTCCGTAATACCGCTATTATTTCGGACATAGGAACATCATGCCATGTCCACCGCACGAGCCGTTCGAGCCGGCATCCGCAAGCTGCCGAAGGGAAAGCCCTTCACAAGCGAGCGCTTTCTGAAGCACGGCTCGCGCACCACCGTCGACCGGACGCTTTCGCGTCTCGCCGGACGGGGCGAAATCCAGCGTCTTGCCCGCGGCGTCTTCGTGCGCCCCAGGACCAGTCGCTTCGTGGGAGCCGTACTCCCCGACGTTCTCGAGGTGGTCGAGGCCATCGCACGGCACAATGGCGAAAAGGTCCAGATCCACGGCGCGGAAGCCGCGCGCCGGTTCAAGCTCAGCACTCAGGTGCCGACCGCGCCCGTGTTCCATACCAACGCATCGAGCCGCACCATCCGGATCACGAACATCACCGTCAGGATGGTCCACACTTCGAACCGCCGCCGGCTGCAATTCGCTGGCGAGGCGGCAGGCGCCGCGCTCTCCGCCCTCTGGTATCTCGGCAAAGACAATGTGACCCCGGAGACGGTCGCCACGATCAAAGCCGCCCTCGGGCCGGCGGAATTCCAGAGGCTGTCCTCGGCAGACATGCCGGCGTGGATGACCAAGGCGTTCGCCGCCACCCGGGAAGGGCTCCATGGCTGAGGCATTCCTGTCTCTCGATGCCCGCGAGCGCGCCGACATACTCCGGACCGTCGCCGCCCGGTCCGGGCGGGCGGCCATCGGTGGCGGCGTCTAAGTTACGCCGCGACGACCGCCGGCAACTGTCGCAGGCGGGCCACCAGGTCGGCGCGCGCGAACGGGAGGTTGGTGAGGAACTCGCGGTGCAGGCGCGAACCCCGCCAGGCTGGGCGCCGCGGCGGTTCCGGGAGAAGCGCGTCGATCAGACCGAGATCGAAGCGATAGAGGATGGTCCCGTGGTGGAGAAGCGTGCGGCGCAGCCGGCGCTGGGCGTGGCCGGCGAACTTGCGGTCGCCGAGGGCGAGGTCCGTGCAACGTACGGAAACGTGCGGGAGGGAGAGGGTGTCCGCGATGGCGCCCAGCAGCGCTGCGTAGCTGGCGGTGACGTCGGTGAGGGCTGGGCGCGCGTCGAGAGAGAGGATCAGGGCGACGCAGAGGCAGCCCGGACCGAGGACGACCGCTCCCCCACCGGAGTCGCGGCGCAGGACCGGGAGTTTGCGGGCCGCACAGGCGTCCAGGTTCGCCCAGGCCTCCGCGGAACCGTTGCGCGGGAGGACCACGGCGGGGCGATCGGACTCCCAGACGAGTAGCCGTTCCCCTCCCCGATGGTCTTGGGGCGCGCCGCCGGTGGGGACGGCGCCACATGCGGCGCGCTCGAGGCTAGCGAGCGCGTCCCGTTCCTCGCGCAGGCCCGTCGCGGGTGGCACCACGCCCAGGTCGGTGAGCTCCATGGGGGCTGGCGGTACAATCCGGGCAACCAACGGTGACTGATTCTGCCGCGACGGAACGGACGGGGGCAGTCTATCTGGACTGCGCCGCCACCTGCCCGCTGGACCCCCGGGTGGCGGCGGAACTGCGGCGATTCTCCGAGGTGGAGTTCGGCAACGCGGGCAGCCGGACGCACGCCTTCGGGCAGCTCGCCCGGCAGGCGGTCGAACGGGCCCGGGCGCACGTCGCGCGCGTCGTGGACGCGGGACGGAACGAGGTGGTGTTCACGAGCGGCGCCACCGAGGCGAACAACCTCGCGATCCTGGGGCTGGAGGCGCACGGACGGGCGCACGGAAGGAGGCACCTGGTCAGCACACGGATCGAGCATCATGCCGTGCTGGAGCCGCTGCGCGCCCTCGCCGAGCGCGGGTTCGAGCTGACGCTGGTCAAGCCGGAGCCGGGCGGCTGGGTCGATGCCGGCCGGGTCGCCGACGCGGTGCGCCCCGACACGCTGCTCGTCTCCGTGATGCAGGTCAACAACGAGACGGGCGTCGTGCAGCCGGTTGACGCGATAGCAGAGCACCTGACGGACGCCGGATCGGAGGCGTTCCTGCACGTCGACGCGGCGCAGGGATTCGGCAAGGCGATCGAGCCGCTGCGGTCGAAACGGATCGACCTCATCAGCATCAGCGCGCACAAGATCTGCGGGCCGAAGGGGGTCGGCGCGTTGATCGCCCGCCGGCGCGGGTCCGCGAAGCTGCCGCTCACGCCCCTCCTGCACGGCGGCGGGCAGGAGATGGGGCTGCGGCCGGGCACGCTTCCGGTGGCGCTGATCGCTGCGTTCGGCCGCGCTGCGGAACTCGCGCTCGACGAGCATGCGGCGCGACGCGACGCCGCCGCGGCGTTCGAACGGCGCCTGCTCGAGGGACTCGCGCCCCTCGCGCCGCGCGTGAACGGCGACCCGGAACGCCGGATCCCGACCATCCTGAACCTCTGGATCCCGGACCGGGACAAGGAAACGCTGATCGAGGCGTGGGCGCCGTTCGCGGCCATCTCGGACGGCGCCGCCTGCACGTCGCAGTCCTACACGTGCAGCCACGTGCTGGCCGCGATGGGCGTCGAGGGGCCGGCGGAGACCGGGGCCGTCCGGCTGTCATGGTGCCACCTGACGGAGGAGCCCGACCTGGGAGCGATGGTGAGGGCCTGCCGGCCCGGAGACCGGCGCACCGGCGAGGGCATCACCCGGGGCAGCGAGCCGCGCGCCGAGCGGGTCGCCACGGGCAGGCCGTCATGACGCCGCGCCGTCCCGCCGGCGAGGTGATCCGTTACAAGCGCTCCCGCTTCGCGACCCGCCTCCCGAAGCACTACCGCTACACGCGGGCGCATTACTGGCTGCACCGCGAGCGTGACGAGGACCCGTGGCGGATCGGCCTCACCACGTTCGCGACGCGGATGCTGGGCGACCTAGTAGAATGCAACTTTGCCCTGGCGGCGGGCGACCCGGTCAGGGTCGGCCAGCCCATCGGCACCATCGAGGGATTCAAGGCAATCTCCGACCTCTACGCCGTGGCGGAGGGACGCTTCGCCGGAGCGAACGGGGCGCTGGACATGGACATCACGCTGGTCGAAACGGCGCCTTACGCGGACGGCTGGCTGTATGCCGTCGACGGCGCCGCCGACCCGGACAGCCTGGACGTGGAAGGCTATGTCTCCGTCCTCGACGCCACCATCGACCGGATGCTGGCGGCCCGGGGCGAAGGGGATCCGGATGCCTGAGGCGCGCGCCGCGGATCGCCCTGCCCGCTACATCATGGTGGGGGGCTTCCTGGGCGCCGGCAAGACGACCGCCATCCTGCGCCTCGCCCGCCACCTCACCGACGCCGGCCAGCGGGCGGGACTCATCACGAACGACCAGAGCGTCGGACTGGTGGACACGGCGCTGGCCCGGGCCGAGGGCTTCCCGGTCGAGGAAATTACCGGCGGCTGCTTCTGTTGCCGCTTCAACACGCTGATGGAGGCGGCCGACAAGCTGACCGCCGACGCGCGGCCCGACGTGTTCATTGCCGAGCCGGTCGGCAGTTGCACCGACCTGCGCGCGGCCGTGAGCTACCCGTTGCGCCGGATGTACGGCGATGCGTTCGCGATCGCCCCGCTCAGCGTCCTGGTGGATCCGGTTCGCGCGCTCCGCATTCTGGATCTGGAGCCGGGCCGGTCGTTCTCCGAGAAGGTGCGCTACGTCTACGACCGGCAACTGGCCGAGGCGGACGTGATCGTCGTCAACAAGACCGACCTCGTGGACGCCGGGCGCCTGGCGCGCCTGCGCGAGGCCCTCGCCGAGCGGTATCCCCGGGCGGAGGTGATCGCGATGTCCGCGCGCGAAGGCGACGGCGTCTCCGGCTGGTTCGACCGGGTGACGGGCGGCGCGCTCGGCCTGGACGCCTCCCCCGACGTCGACTACGAGACCTACGCGGAGGGCGAAGCGCTGCTCGGCTGGCTTAACGCGACGGTGCGGGTGACGGCGGGCGCGCCGTTCGACGGCAACGCCCTGCTGCGGGAGCTGGCCGGCCGGATCGCGGCCACGGTCGGCGCCGACGAGATCGCCCACCTGAAGATGACCCTGACGGCGGAGGAGCTGCCCTCCGACATCGCCGTGCTGAACCTGGTGGCGGGCGACCGCGGGGCGGAGATGGCGCACACGCTGAAGGCGCCGATCGACGCGGGCGAGCTGATCCTGAACCTCCGGGCCGAAGCGGACCCGGAACTGCTCCACGACGCGGCGCTGGCCGCGCTCCGCGGATGGGAAGCCGAGGGCGGCGGACGCCGCGCGGCAATCGATCACATCGAACACTTCCGCCCCGCCAAGCCGGAGCCGACGTACCGCATGGCGACGGCCACCGCCTGATCGCCCGAGGGCAGGAAACCGGAATGAGCAACCCCGAGCGGACCGATCCCCCGGCCCAGGCCGACACGGCCCCGGCGCAGGCAGGCGGAGGCACCGGCGCCGGGCCGGCCCTGGTCTACTGCCGCTGCGCCTACGCCCGCGTCGTGCCGCTGAAGGTAAAGGACGGCGTCCTGGAAGCGCTGGCCGCCTCCGGCGTCGATTTCGACGCGGCGCCCGACCTGTGCGAGATGTCGGCGCGGCGCGATCCGCGCCTCAAGGAGATCGCGGGCGCAGGGCCGGTGAAGATCGCCGCGTGCTATCCTCGCGCGGTCCGCTGGCTGTTCAACGACGCCGGCTCTCCCCTCGACAAGGAACAGGTCACGATCCTGAACATGCGCGAGCAGACGGCGGAGGAAGTGGCGGCCGCCATGCTGAACGGCGACTCCCAGCCCGCGACGGAGGAGAAGGAATGAGCGGCGCCGGCGCGCTCGCGCTGCCCGTCCTGCAGGTCGCCCTCTACGAAGGGCGCGGCGCCGAGCCGATCGACGCCGGCCGCCGCTTCACCCTCATGGGCGCGCTGCTCGATCGCGGCTACCGCGTGACGCGCGTCACGGAGGGGGCCGCCGCGCGCGCCGACGACGGCAACGCGCTCGCCGTCCTCGGGCGTTTCAGCGACGAGAAGCCGGCCGACTCGCTGGGCACGGACGGCGGCGGCCGCGTCTGGTTCCGGGACATCGGGGACCACACGCCCGACGCCGTGCTCGCCCAGGTCGAGGCGATCCGCGCCGAGTGCGACGCCCGCGAGCCCGGCAACTGGAAGCCGTGGTTCCCGGTCATCGACTTCGACCGCTGCACCAACTGCATGCAGTGCCTCAGCTTCTGCCTCTTCGACGTCTACGGCGTCTCCAAGCAGGGGCAGATCCAGGTCCAGAATCACGACAACTGCAAGACCGACTGCCCCGCCTGCTCGCGCGTCTGCCCGGAGGTGGCGATCCTCTTCCCGAAGTACCGCCACGGCCCGATCCATGGCGGCGAGGTCAACACCGACGACGTGCGGCGCGAGGCGATGAAGGTGGACATCTCCGCCCTCCTCGGCGGCGACATCTACGCCGCCCTGCGCGACCGGAGCGCGAAGGCGAAGTCCCGCTTCTCGAAGGAACGGGACGAGGAGCGCGCGCTGAAGGAACGGCAGAAGTGCCTCGTCAAGCTGCAGGCGAACCTCGACATTCCGGCCGAGGTGCTTTCCAGCCTGCCCTCGCTCGACGAGATCCAGGCGAAGGCCGAGGCCGCGAAGCGCCGCGCCGAAGAAGCAGTGGAAGCCAACCTGGCCGCCGGCCAGGCCGGTGGCGAAACGGCGGGGGCCGGCCAGGAGTCCTGATCCCATGATGCTCGCCCTCGCCCGCCGGATGCTGACCGAGCCCGATCCCCGGGCGCTGCGCAAGCTCGTCTGGAACATGGGCGTCAAGGGCGTCCGCTCCGTCCAGCGCTACAAGCAGCGGCTGAAGCGCGGCGAGCACTTCCCGCCGTTCCTCTTCATCTCGGTCATCTCCGGCTGCCAGTTGCGGTGCCAGGGATGCTGGGTCGACGTCGAGGCGCCGAGCCGCAAGATCGAGCTGGACGAGCTGAACCGGATCGTCGGCGACGCGAAGGCGCACGGCAACAGCTACTTCGGCATCCTCGGGGGCGAGCCGCTGATGCACCCCGAGCTGTTCGATCTCTTCGCCGCCCATCCGGACTGCTACTTCCAGCTCTTCACCAACGGCCATCTGATCGACGACGCGCGGGCGGCCGAGCTGCGCCGCCTCGGCAACGTCACGCCGCTGGTGAGCATCGAGGGGACCTCGGTGGTGAGCGACGAGCGGCGCGGGCGCGCCGGCGTCCTCGACAAGTCGCTCGCCGGCCTCGAAGCCTGCACGCGCAACCGGCTGATCACCGGCGTCGCGACCAGCGTCTGCAAGACGAACCTCGACGACCTCGTGCAGGAGGCGTGGCTGCGCCGCCTGATCGACATGGGCGTCCACTACGCCTGGTTCCACACCTACCGGGTGACCGGGCCGAAGCCATCGGTGGAACTGGCCCTCGACCCGGAGGAAGTGCTCCGCGTCCGGCGGTTCATCGTGGAGATGCGGGCCCGGCTCCCGATCGCCATCGTCGACGCCTACTGGGACGACGAGGGGCAGGCGCTCTGCCCGATGGCGACCGGCGTCAGCCACCACATCAGCCCGTATGGCGACATCGAGCCGTGCCCGATCATCCAGTTCGCGACCGAATCGGTCTATGATCGCCCCAGCTTGTTCGAGACGATGACGCAGTCCGCCTTCCTGAAGGACTTTCGTGAGACGGCGGCCGCCACGACGCGCGGCTGCATCGTGCTGGAGCGGCCCGACCTGGTGCGCGAGCTGGTCGACCGCCACGGGGCGCGCGACACCACCCAACGGCAGACGGCGGCGGCGGAATTGTCCGCCCTGACCGGCCGCGGCAGCCAGCACCTCCCGGGTCAGGAGATCCCGGAGGAGCACTGGGCCTACAGCTTCGCGAAGAAGCACTGGTTCTTCGGATTCGGGGCCTATAGCTGACCGCGCCACCCGCAGACCCCATGGAAACCGCCACGCCGACCGCGCCGTTGCCGCTCGTCTCGCTGCCGCGCGCCGTGCCGGAGATGCCGGACCGTCCGCCGCAGGAGACCATCCCGCAGACGCGGGGCGAGCGCGAGCTGATCCTCCGGCAGGTGCAGGACTACGTGGCGGAGACGCGGAACGAGCTGACGCCGCCGCTGGTGCTCGACGAGTTGCGCCAGCGGGCCGAAGCGCTCATCGCGCGGCACGGGATCGACTCGAAGTACGTCGACTACGTCGGCATCGTCCTGAGCAACGAGGTGTGGCGCGAGCAGCTTTCGACGGTTCCCTACGACCGGCGGCTGCTGTTGCTTCCGAAGTGCCTGCGGGTCGAGGACCGCTGCCCAGCCCCGTTCGACGAGTTCGGCCTCCTCTGCAAGCAGTGCGGCCTGTGCTCCATCCAGGATCTGCAGGAAGAAGCCGAGCGCCTCGGCTACGCCGTTCTGGTGGCGGAGGGATCGGCCCTCGTCATGGCGCTCATCCAGACCGGCAAGATCGAGGCTATCGTCGGCGTCAGTTGCATCTCGGTCCTCGAGCGGGCGTTCCCCTACATGGAGTCGGCGGCGATTCCGGGGGTCGCGATTCCGCTGCTGCAGGACGACTGCAAGGACACCGCGGTCGACGTCGAATGGGTCTGGGACTTCATCCATACGACGAGCGACGACCGGACGCGCCGGCTCGATCTCGACGCGCTGCGGAAGGATGTCGAGAGCTGGTTCGAGCCGTCGACGCTCGATACGCTGTTCGGCGGTCCGGCCGCCAGCGGGACGGAGACCCTCGCCCGCGCCGAGCTGACGCGCGCCGGCAAGCGGTGGCGGCCGTTCCTGACCGTCTGCGTCCACCAGGCGCTGCAGGACGATCCGCACGCGCCGGTGCCCGACGCGCTCCGCCAGGTCGCCCTAGCGGTCGAGTGCTTCCACAAGGCGTCGCTGATCCACGACGACATCGAGGACGGCGACGCGCTCCGTTACGGCGAGCCGACGCTGCATGCGACGCACGGCGTGCCGGCCGCCATCAACGTGGGCGACCTCCTGATCGGCGAGGGCTACCGCCTGCTCGCCGAGTGCGGCTTCCCGCCGGACGTGCGCGCCGCCATGACGGCCATCGCGGCGCGCGGCCACCGCACCCTCTGCCTCGGCCAGGGCGAAGAGCTGTTGTGGGCGCGCAGCCCGAAGCCGCTCGGCTCGCGGCAGGTGCTGGAGATCTTCCGGCAGAAGACCGCCCCGGCTTTCGGCGTCGCGCTCGAGCTGGGGGCGGCGGCGGCGAAGGCCGAGCCGGAAGTGTTCGAGACCCTTCGCAAGTACAGCGACGCGCTCGGCATCGCCTACCAGATCCGGGACGACCTGGACGACTTCGCGCCTTCCGCCGACGCGCCGGACGACATCGCGGCGCTGCGTCCATCGCTGCCGCTCGCGGTCGGCTACGAGCAGGCGAAGACGGAGCCGGAGCTGCGGCCGATCCTGGCGCGGGCCTGGCGCCGCGAGCGCGTGAACGGCAGCGCATCGCCGGAACGCCTGCGCGCCCTGCTCGACCAGTTCGATTCGGTCGAGCGGAGCCGCCGGATGATGGAAGGCTACAAGGAAGAGGCGATCCGCTCGCTGCCCGGTCTGACCAACCCCAGCCTCAAGGGGTTGCTGCGCCGGGTCATCGGCAAGATCTTCAGCGTCGAGATTCAAGGCTGGTGCAGTGAGTTTGAGGCTCGAAATGCTGCAGGTGGCCAGAGTGTCGCCGAAGCTGCTCGGTGACGCGGCCGACCTGACCGCGAACTTCTTCTCCTCCCGGCTGAATCCCGACGGCGGCTTTCAGGATCGCGACGGCGCCAGCGACCTCTACTACACCGTCTTCGGCCTCGAGGGACTGATCGCGCTCCAGCGCGACGTGCCGGCGGAGCGGGTGCGGCCGTTCCTGGCGCGGCACGACGATCCCGGCGCGCTGGACTTCGTGCATGCCGCCTGCCTCGCCCGGTGCTGGGCCGACATCGGCGCCGTAAGCGAGGCGCCGGCCGACGCGTTGCGCGCGCGGATCGAAGCACACCGCACGCCGGACGGCGGCTACAGCCAGACGCCGGACGCGGAACACGGCTCGGCCTACGGTTGCTTCCTCGCCGCCGGCGCTTACGAGGACCTGGGCGCTGCGGTTCCGGATCCCGGCGGGGTTGTCGCCTGCCTGGAAGGTCTGCGCGCGGAGGACGGCGGCTACGCCAATCACCCTGCCGCGCCGGCCGGCCTGACGCCACCCACGGCGGCGGCCCTGACCCTGCTGCGGCGCTTCTCGCGTCCTCCTGCGCGGGACGCGGCGGACTGGCTGCTCGCGCGGCACGCGGCGGACGGGGGCTTCTGCGCGGGACCGGCGGTGCCCGCCCCGGACCTGCTCTCCACCGCGACCGCGATCCACGCGCTCGTAGGCGCGCACGTGCCCCTGGAGCCGATCAAGGAACCCTGCCTGGACTTCATCGACAGCCTCTGGACCAACTCCGGCGGCTTCTACGGCAGTTGGGGCGACGACGTGCAGGACTGCGAATACACCTGGTATGCGCTCCTCGCCCTGGGGCATCTGAGTCTCTGAATGGCGTTCGACGACAAGCTGGCCGGCGCGCTCGAAGAGACGCTCGACCGGCTGACCGATACGCTGCTGGCGGAGCGGAACCCCTACGGCCACTGGGTGGGTGAGCTGTCGTCGTCGGCGCTCTCGACCGCAACCGCCGTGATCGCGCTGACGCTCGAGGCGCGCGCCGGCGGGCGGGCGGCGCCCCCGCCCCTCGCCACGGCCGGCGTCGACTGGCTGATCCGGACACAACTTGACGAGGGCGGCTGGGGCGATACGACCGACAGTCCCGCCAACGTCAGCACCACGGCGCTGTGCTGGGCGGCATTGACGATTGCCGGAGAGGGCCGCGGGGGCGCCGAGCAGGCGCTGGAACGGGTCCGGGCCTGGATGACGCGGGCCGCGGGCAGCCTGGAACCGGAGGCGCTCGCCCGGACGATCGAGGTGCGGTACGGGAAGGACCGCACGTTCTCCGTCCCGATCCTGACCGTCCTCGCCCTGGCCGGCCTTCTGGACGACGACTCCCCGCGCGATGGCTGGCGGCGCGTGCCGCAACTGCCGTTCGAGCTGGCCGCGGTGCCCGCCGCCCTGTATCGCTGGCTGCGCCTGCCGGTAGTGAGCTACGCCCTGCCGGCCCTCATCGCAATCGGCCTCGTGCGGCACCGGCAGCGGCCGACCCGCAACCCGGCCGCGCGCCTCGTGCGCCGCATCGTCAGGACGCCGGCCCTGGATCGCCTCGCTCTGCTGCAGCCCGCCAGCGGCGGCTTTCTGGAAGCGACGCCGCTTACCAGCTTCGTGGTCATGAGCCTGGTGGCGGCGGGCGAAACGTCGCACCCCGTCGTCGCGCCCGGGATCGCCTTCCTCAAGCGCTCGGCGCGGGCGGACGGGAGCTGGCCGATCGACACCAACCTTGCGACGTGGGTGACGACGCTGGCCGTCAATGCGCTGGCGCGCCGCCCCGGTTGGCGCGACCGGCTTGACGCCTCCGATCCGGTGGTGATCCGCCGCTGGCTGCTCGATCAACACCACCGCGCCTATCACGTCTACACCGCTGCCGCGCCGGGCGGCTGGGCGTGGACCGACCTGCCGGGCGGCGTTCCGGACGCCGACGACACACCTGGCGCCCTGCTCGCGCTCCACGCCCTCACCAACCGGGGCGATCCCTCCACCCTCGACGCCGAGTGTCTCGACACCGCCTCGGCCGGCGTTGGCTGGCTGATCGACCTGCAGAACTCTGACGGCGGCATGCCCACCTTCTGTCGTGGCTGGGGCGCGCTGCCGTTCGACCGGAGCAGTCCCGATCTGACCGCGCACGCGTTGCGCGCCTGGACCGCCTGGCAACCCGCGCTACCCCAGCCGCTTGCCGCCAACTGCGACCGTGCCCTGGACCGCGCGGTTCGGTACCTGGAACGGGCGCAGCGGCAGGACGGCTCGTGGGTGCCGCTCTGGTTCGGCAACCAGCGTGCGCCGGACGAAGAGAATCCGGTCTACGGCACCGGGCGCGTTCTCGAAGGTCTCGCCGCTCTGGCGGACGGCCGTACCATCCCGGCCGCCGAGACCCGTGCCGCGGAATGGCTCGCCGCGGCCCGCCACCCCGACGGCGGCTGGGGCGGAGCGCCGAACGTTCCCCCTTCCATCGAGGAAACCGCCGTCGCCCTCGGTGCGCTGTCCACTTGGCGCCAGCGCCCACGGGCCGGCTCCCTCGACCCTGCCAGCCTCGCCGCCGTCGACGAATCCATCGCCACGGGCATCCGGTGGCTGATCGACGCCACCGACCATGGACGCCGCACCCCGGCGACGCCCATCGGCCTCTACTTTGCCCGCCTCTGGTACCGCGAGGCGCTCTACCCGAAGGTGTTCACCCTCGCCGCCCTCGCCTCGGCGGCGGCAATCGGCAAGAATGCCTGCCGCTAACCACTGGAGTTGCGCAGGCTCTTCCCTCGGGCCGACAATGGGGAACGGCGCACCTCTGGACAAGAGAGAACTCCATGGTCTTCGTCTACTGGGACAACTCCAACATCTACCACGAGGCGCAAAGGCTCGCCGAAGAGCATGAGGGCACGCCCGGAGCCCGCTACCTTGTAGGCGTACATTTCGACAACCTGCTTCGCCTAGCCCACGCCGACCGCCCCGTGACTCGGGCGGCTGCCGCCGCGTCCATTCCTCCGGAAATGCAGCAGCTCTGGAACCGGATGGAGAACCGAGGCGTCGAAGTTAATCTGTTTGACCGTGGCGCACGCGACCAGGGTGAACAGGGGGTGCCCGATCAGTGGCTTCAGTTGCGTATGCTCGAAGACGGCCTGGATCACAACGGTAACCCGGGCGTTATCGTGCTGCTCACCGGCGATGGCGCTGGCTACATGCATGGCCGGGGATTCCACCGCACGCTGGAGCGAATGCACGGAAGGGGCTGGGGGGTTGAAGTACCGAGATCAGACGGCTCTCGACCTGACAGATCGCCCGATGGCTCGGGCAAGGCGGAACGACTAAACGTAACTGACCGGCTCCCTCGACCGTGCCAACCTCGCCGCCGTCAACGCATCCCTGGAGGAAGGCGTCCGGTGGCTGGTCGACGCCACCGGCCGTAGATCGTCACGGCAGTGCGGTTCCCGGTTCGGTCGAGCCCCCGCCAGGACGCCACGCGACATCGATCACATAGGGCAGGTCAAGGTGCTCGCCTGCCCAGTTGGGGATTGACGTGTTGGGGTCGATCTCGATGCCATCCTCGGCGAGCTTTGTGTCCGTCGGCGCAAGCGGATCACCCGTCCAGGCGGGAGGCGCGGGCACCATCGGCAGGGGATCACCCCCCGGCTGCGTGAACCGCGGCTGGCCGTCGGCGTCCAGGGTGAGGCCGAAGCCCTCCTCGTGCACCGCACGGTGATGGCGCCGGGCAGAGCAACACAAGGTTGTCGAGCTTTGTCGCGCCCCCATCCGCCCAGTGCTCCACATGGTGAGCATCGCATCATTGCGCCTCGCAGCCCGGGAAGCGGCAGTGCTGGTCGCGTGACGCCAGAGCCCGGCGCAGGGCCGGTGTGAGGAAGCCGTCAAGCAGTTGAATCGGCGCGTGGCGGCGTTGACAGTAGCCGAGATCCAGTCGGACACGGCGCTGGACCACATTCCTCCGATGGTCCGGCATGGGGAACTACAAGTGGGAAGCTCACCGTCGGGTCACAGAGGAACTGCTGAGTCCCCATGGGCGGCGCATCGTCGCGGAGGGGCCACCAGAAGCTCTCGCCGACACCCTCAGAGCGCTGATAGGTCCTCACGAACCTGTTGGCGCCTCAGGAGCTCATCGCTTTGAACGAGGCTTTCGGTAGAGACCCAGCGGGCCGCACAAACGTTCGGCTCAGCAGTTCTGAGGCTTGTGGACGAGGGCGATGAGCCGGCGTTCTCTGGACTTGTCGAGGCCACGGGGAGTCTTCCGGCGGACCCTGGAAGGGCGCGGGTGCTGACCTGGCCAGTCGTGACGATTCTGCCGTTCCTGGCAAAGCCTGAACGCCACATGTTCCTCTCAAGCCTATGCAGACTCAGCGGATCGCTGAAGCCTTCACGTTCGATCTGGCGTATTCCGCGCGCCCGAAGTGGGACACCTACAACCGGCTGCTGATCCTCAGCAATCGACTTCTGGAGCGGCTCCACCCTCTCGGAGCCCGAGACCTGATCGATGTGCAGTCGTTCATGTGGGTCGTGGCGGGGTGGCCATTCATGAGGCAGGCAAAGCGTTGAGGGCTCGCCCCCGATCCGATCGGCCCTGCAGTCCGCGAAAGTGTGGGCGGCCTCGGCCGCGTTGCGGTCCTGGCTCCACCACGGTTGAACGCCAACCGGTACAGAATCCAAGCATGCAGAGTCGCGTGGTACCTGCATCCCGATGCTGGCCCAGCCGGCGATGGCCGCCATACGGAGTACCTGGCGCAGCATCGGCGATGGCATCACCTCGACCCAGTACTGTTCGACACCCTCAAGAAACTCGTGAGCGACGGTGACAGGTCGATCCAAGCCGTCCAGAGATCCGGTGTGCTTGGTGACGCGGCCTTTGCAGACGAGCCTCTGATCGTGCCGGGTGTACCGTGGCGTCATCGCCGGCGGTGGCAACGCCGCTGGTTTGAAGCAGTTCAGGATCGACTGTCCGGCTGCGATGTCGTCTTCGCGGATCCCGACAACGGTCTAGTGCTGGACGATCGCTTCAGACCGGAACGTAAGGTAGACGCCAAACGCATACCGCTCGCCGAGGCGGTAGCACTCGCCGAGGGTCGGACTGCAGTCGTCTATCACCACAACAGCCGCCGGTCGGGCGGACACTCGTCGGAATCCGATACTGGATGGACCTGTTGCCGGGTTGCTCCTGTGCCTACTACTGGCGGCGATGGAGTAGCCGGACGTTCTATCGGTCACCACCTCCGTGCGACTTCCTTCGGTGCGCGCCGCATCCGCGAAGCACTTCACGACGCCTGCCGAACCGGCGCAGGCCGCCAGAAGGTATGGGAGACCGGAGTGGTTCTGCCCGCCGTAACCGACAGGCAACGCGCGCGCACACACGAACCGGACCGCTAGCAAAGCGATCACCGGCACCCCGCACAGATTTCATGGCCATGAATGTTGGTGGTGCGGACCGCTCACCAACGTCACCTCGACCACGCCACGCTATGATCGTGTGTTGGCCGCCGCCGGGCGGCCGGAATGGACCATGACACCCTTCGAGTTCCGGTTGCCGACCCGCCTGTTCTTCGGCGCGGGGTCGATCGCCCGCCTGGGCGAAGTGGCGCGCGAGCTGGGGTTTGCCCGGCCGCTGCTGGTGTCGGACCACGGACTGGAAGAAGCGGGCCACGTCGACCGGGCGCTCGCGCTGCTGCGCGCGGCGGACATCGACGTGACGGTGTTCGACGACTTCGACGTGAACCCCGACACCGCGATGGTGGCCCGCGGCGTCCGGTTCGCGCGGGAATGCGGTCCGGACTCGGTCATCGGCCTGGGCGGCGGCAGCTCGCTCGACTGCGCGAAGGGCATCAACCTGCTGCTGACGAACGGCGGCGCGATGATCGACTACAAGGGGTACGGCAAGGCAAGCCGGCCGCTGCTGCCGATGATTGCCGTGCCGACCACCGCGGGCACCGGGTCGGAGGCGCAGAGCTACGCGGTCATCGCCGACGCCGACACGCACATGAAGATGGCGTGCGGCGACCCGAAGCTCTTCTTCACAGCCGCGATCCTCGATCCCGAGCTGACGCTGTCGCAGCCCGCCGCGGTGACCGCGGCGGCGGGCTTCGACGCCATCGCGCACGCCACCGAGACCGCCGTGACCACGCGCCGGACCGCGGTCTCCGAGCTCTTTTCGCGGGAAGCGTTCCGGTTGCTGGAAGGGAACTACGAGCAGGTGCTGACGTCTCCCGACGACCTCGCGGCGCGGAGCGCGATGCAGCTCGGCGCGTTCTACGCCGGCGTCGCCATCGAGCAGTCGATGCTCGGGGCGGCGCATGCCTGCGCGAACCCCCTGACGGCGCGCTACGGCCTCACGCATGGCGTCGCGCTCGCCATCCTGCTGCCGCACGTCGTGCGCTGGAACGCGGCGGCGAACGGCGATCTGTACGGCGGGCTGCGCGACGCGTCCGCCAGCAGCAACGGCGCGGGCAACGATCTGGCCGCCCGACTCGTCGAAATAGGGAGAACGGGAGGTTTCCCACCCGACCTGCGGACGGCCGGGGTTACGGAAGCGGACCTGGCGGAACTGGCCGAAGCCGCCGGCCGGCAGTGGACCGGGACCTTCAACCCGCGGCCGTTCGGCGCGCGCGAAGCGCTGGAGGTGTACCGATGCGCGTACTGAAGCGCTCTCTGATCATCGTCCTTTGCGCCGCCGTCGCCGGCGGCGGGCCGGCCGTCGCGCAGACGGCGGCGCCGGCCGACACCTGGGCGCAGTTTCGCGGCGATCCCAGCCTGACCGGCGTTTCGGGCGCCACCGTGCCGGACGATCTGGAACTGCTCTGGACGTTCGAAGCGGGCGAGTCGATCGACTCGTCGGCCGCCATTGCCGGCGGCACGGTCTACGTCGGCGCCTACACCGGCGAGCTGATCGCGCTGGACCTCGCCACGGGCGACGTGCGCTGGCGCTACCGGGCCAGCGAGCAGATGGGGATCGGCGAATCGTCACCGGCCGTGGGCGACGGGCGCGTCTTCGTCGGCGACCTGGCCGGCGTCCTGCACGCCGTCGACGCCGCCACCGGCGATCCGCTCTGGACCTACCCGACGCAGGGGGAGATCAAGTCGTCGCCGGTCCTCGTCGGCGACCGCGTGCTGATCGGCTCGTACGACGGCTATCTCTACGGCCTCGACGCGGCGACCGGCGAGCTCGCCTGGCAGGTGGAGACCCAGAACTACGTCCATGCCACGCCCGCCGTGATCGACGGCATCGCGTACTTCGGGGGCTGCGACGAGGTCTACCACGGCGTTCGGATCTCGGACGGCGTCGAAGTGGTCAGCCTGCCGGCCGGCGCCTATACCGCCGCGTCGTCGGCCGTCCGCGACGGCCGCGCCTACTTCGGGACGTTCGACAACGAAGTGATCGGCCTCGATCTGGAAACGCACGAGATCCTCTGGCGCTACGAGCATCCGCAACGGCACTTTCCGTTCTACTCCTCGGCCCTCAACGTGGACGGCACCGTCGTGATCGGCGGCCGCGACCGGATGGTGCATGGAATAGACGAGGCGACGGGCGAAGGGCGGTGGACCTTCATGACACGGGCGAGGGTCGACTCGTCTCCCGCCGCGGCGGACGGCCGGGTCTACATCGGCTCCGGCGACGGCCGTTTCTACGTCCTCGATCTCGCCACCGGCGAGAAGCTGTGGGAGTTCGACACCGGCGCGCCGCTCTCCGCCTCGCCCGCCATTGCCGACGGCAAGGTCGTCATCGGATCCCAGGATGGCGTCCTCTACTGCTTCGGGTGATGCGGCGAGGAGCCCGCGACCGGCCGCGCCTGACGCTATAGTGAAGAGTCGATGAGCACCGCAGCCGAAACCGAGGTTGGCAGCTACTTCGTCGCCAACTATCCGCCGTTTTCCGTCTGGACCGACGGCGCGGTGGCCGAGGCGGCGCTCCCCGCGCTCGCTTCAGCGCCCGCGGACGTGCCCCTCGGCCTGTATCTCCACATCCCGTTCTGCCGGAAGCGGTGCCACTTCTGCTACTTCCGGGTCTACACCAACAAGAACGCAAGCGAGGTGCAGGCGTACCTCGACGTCCTCGCCCGCGAGTGGGAGCTCTACGCGGAACAGGCCGCGACTGCCGGGCGCCCGCTCGACTTCATCTACTTCGGCGGCGGGACGCCGTCGTTCCTGTCGGTCCGGCAGCTCACCGGCCTGGTCGAGCGGCTGTCCGCCGTCACGCCCTGGTCCGACGCCCGCGAGATCACGTTCGAGTGCGAACCGGGAACCCTGACCGAACCGAAGCTCTCCGCGATCCGCAGCCTCGGCGTTACCCGCCTCAGCCTCGGCGTCGAGCACTTCGACGACACGATCCTGGAGCTCAACGGCCGCGCGCACCGTTCGCCGGAGATCTTCCGCGCCTACGACTTCGCCCGGTCCATCGGGTTCCCGCAGATCAATATCGACCTGATCGCCGGGATGCTGGGCGAGACCGAGGCGAAGTGGCAGGATGCGGTGGAACGGACCCTGGCCCTCGATCCCGACAGCGTCACCATCTACCAGATGGAGCTGCCCTTCAACACGACGATCAGCAGCGACCGGCTGCACGGCGGCGGGCAGTTCGCGGAAGCCGTGGCCGACTGGGCGACCAAGCGGCGCTGGGTCGACGAGGCCTTCGCGGCGCTGGAAGGGGCCGGCTACACGGTCGGCAGCGCCTACACCGCGGTCAAGGACCCGGGCCGGACGACGTTCGTCTACCGCGACCGGCTGTGGCAGGGCGCCGATCTGGTGGGCCTCGGAGTTGCGTCGTTCGGCCACGTGAACGGCGTCCACATGCAGAACCTCGATTCCTGGGGCCCGTACGTCGCCGCGATCGACCAGGGCCGGCTGCCGCTGAACCGAGCCTACCGGCCCACCGACGAGGAGCGCCTGATCCGCGAGCTCGTCCTGCAACTGAAGCTCGGATCGATCCGCCCCGGCTACTTCCACGAGAAGTACGGCGTGGACATCCAGGACCGGTTCACGGCGCCGCTCGCATCGCTCCAGGCGGACGGCTACCTGACGGAATCGTCCGCCGAGCGGGTCCGGCTGTCCCGTGACGGCCTGCTGCGCGTCGACAGCCTGCTCCCCCGCTTCTTCCTGCCGGCGCACACCGACATCCGCTACACCTGATCGTTTCCGCCCCTCCGATGGCACCGCTCCGACTGCTATACCCGCTCGATGCCGTCTACAGGCGCGCCGGTATCGATCCGCCGGGTGCGCGCGCGGTGGCGCCGGACGAGATCCCGCTGCCCTACCGGTCGCTGCTCGTCCACGAGAACGACATGACGGTCACCCTGGAGCGCCACTTCGGCGGCCGGATCGTGCTCCGGCCGCTCGGCGTCTTCACGCGGGGCGGTTCGTATTTCCGCCGCGTCCTGCTGGTTCAGGAGGAGGCCGGGCAACCGGTCGAGATGGGGGCGATCCGGATTGACCTCGACGCGTTCAGCGCAGACCTGCGCAAGAAGATCCTCCAGAACGAGATTCCGCTTGGCCGGATCCTGCGGGACGGGCACGTCGACTACCGGAGCGTCCCGAAGGCGTTCCTGGCCATCACGCCGAACCCCGAGATGATGGGCGTCTTCTGGATGCGCCAGCCGCACACGTTGTACGGCCGGCGGACCGAGATCGTCCGGGACGGGCAAGACGTCGGCGACATCGTAGAAGTCCTGCCGCAGGTGATCCGCTGATGGCGGACACCCGCGACACCGACGTCGTCGTGATCGGCGGCGGTCCGGCCGGCGCGACGGCGGCCACGGTGCTGGCGCAGCATGGCCGCAGCGTGACCCTCCTGGAGCGCGAGGCCTTCCCGCGCTATCACATCGGCGAGTCGCTCATGCCGTACACGTGGTTCACCTTCGACCGGCTCGGCGTGCTCGATTGGTTCGAGAAGGCCGCCTGCCCGAAGAAGTACAGCGTGCAGTTCGTCTCGACGAGTGGTCAGGTGTCCCAGCCGTTCTACTTCTTCGAGACCATCAAGCACCCGTGCGCCACCACCTGGCAGGTGTTGCGAAGCGACTTCGACCGCATGCTCCTCGACAACGCGCGCGCCAAGGGAGTCGACGTCCGCCAGGGCGTGACGGCGCGCGAGCTGCTGATGGACGGATCGCGCGCGAGCGGCGTCCGCGTGGTGTCCGGGAACGGCGCGAGCGAACCGATTCGGGCCCGGGCCGTCATCGACGCCTCCGGGCGCGACACCTTCGTGGCCTCGAAGCTGGGCTGGAAGCGGCGCGATCCCGACCTCGCCAAGATCGCCATCTTCAGCTACTACCGCGGCGCCAAGCGGGATCCGGGCCTCGACGAAGGAGCCACGACGGTCGCCTACATTCCGGAGAAGGGGTGGTTCTGGTACATCCCGCTGCCGGACGACGTCGTCAGCGTCGGCGTCGTCGCAGAGGCCGACTACCTGTACCGCGAGACGCGCGACCCGGAAGCGATCTTCGCGCGCGAGGCGGCCGCGTGCCGCTGGATCGACGACCACCTGCAATCGGGCACACGCGTCGAGCCGGTCCGCGTCACCGGCGAGTTCAGCTATCGGGCCGACCGGATCGGCGGCGACGGTTTCTGCCTTGCCGGCGACGCGTTCTCCTTTCTCGATCCGGTCTTCTCCACCGGCGTCTTCCTCGCCCTGAAGAGCGGGGAGATGGCGGCCGACGCCATCCACGCCGGCCTGGACACGCCAGCCGGGGTGACGGCCGAGACGTTCGCCGGGTACGAACGCGACATGCGGTGGGCGCTCGATCAGTTCCGGCAACTGGTGCTGTCGTTCTACAACCAGGCGTTCAGCTTCCGCGACTTCATCCGCGCCCACCCCGACCTGCATCCCCGCCTCGTCGATGCGCTCGTCGGCAACGTTTTCGCCGACCTCGGACCGCTGTTCGACGCCCTGCAGGAATTCTCCGCGCGCACGTCGCGCGGGCTACAATCGGCACCTTGTCAACACGAAGCAGAGAGGTGACGAGGGAGCATCGCCTCCGGCGGCGCGTGCAGTGGCACGAGACGGACGCCGCCGGGATCGTTCACTTCTCCTGCTTTTTCCGCTACATGGAAGAAGCGGAGCACGCCCTCTGGCGCGCCGCCGGCATGAGCATCGCCCCGTGGGATGCCGAGGTCGGTTTTCCTCGCGTCGCCGCCACGTTCGACTTCCGCCGCCCGCTCCGCTTCGAGGACGAATTCGACGTGCACATCCGGATCGTGGAACTGAGAGCGCGTTCCATCCGGTACGCCGCCGAAATCGTCAAGGACGAGGAAACGATGGCGACCGGATCGCTCACCATCGCGTGCGTGACGAAGGATCCGGGGAAGCCCCTCCGGTCGACCCCCCTTCCCGCCGAGATCAGCGAGCGGCTCGGAGTGGCGGCGACCGGGGTGGACGGGTGACGAAGGCCGGAAAGGACGCACCGCCCACCGCCGCGCCTCCCGACGAGCGCCGGTCGCGCGACGACATCGCCCGGGATCAGGAGGCCCGGCTTCACTCCCTGCTCCGACGGATTCGTGGCCGCAACGCGTTCTACGACCGGAAGTTCTCCGCCGCCGGGATCAACCCGGAGACCCTGCCGCACCAGGGCGGACTGACCGCGCTGCCGTTCACGACCAAGGAGGAACTGGTCGCCGACCAGGCGTCGAACCCCCCGTGGGGCACGGCGCTGACCGACCCGATGGGGCGCTACGTGCGCTACAACCAGACGTCGTCGACGACGGGCGCACCGCTGCGCTGGATCGACACGACAGCAAGCTGGCAATGGATGCTCAACTGCTGGAAGGCGGTCTATCGGGCCGCCGGCGTCACGGGGCGCGACCGCATCCTCTTCCCCTTTTCTTTCGGTCCGTTTCTCGGCTTCTGGACCGGCTTCGACGCGGCCGTCCAGATGGGCGCGCACGCCATCCCGGCGGGTGGAATGACCAGCGTGCAGCGGATTGGACTGATCCAGACCCTGCGGCCATCGGTTCTCTGCTGCACGCCGACCTACGCCCTGCGCCTGCTCGACGTGGCGCGGCAGGCGGACGACAGTCCATCGCTGGCGGGGAATTCGGTCCGGACGATCATCGTCGCGGGCGAGCCGGGGGGAAGCATTCCGGCGACGCGGCAGCGGATCGAACACGGCTGGGCGGCGCGGGTCATCGACCATCACGGCATGACGGAAGTGGGCCCGGTCAGCTTCGAATGCATCGAGTCGCCCGGATCGCTCCACGTCAACGAGAAGGAGTTCATCGCCGAAGTGATCGACCCGGAGACCGGCGCGCCGATCCCCGACGGGCAGCAGGGAGAGCTGGTGCTGACCAACCTGGGCCGCATCGCCAGTCCGGTCATCCGGTACCGCACGCGCGACCTGGTGGTCCGGGCCACCGGGAAGTGCGCCTGCGGCCGGACCTTCGCGCGGCTCGACGGGGGCATCGTTGCGCGGACCGACGACATGGTGTGCGTCCGCGGCGTCAACATCTATCCCTCCGCGATCGAGGCGGTGCTGCGGAGTCTCGATGCGGTTCTGGAATACCGTTGCACGCTGCGGCCGAACGGATCCCTCCACGCGATCGGGGTGGAAGTGGAGGTGGCGCGGGGAGGCGACGAGAGGCAGGTGATCGCGCTTGCCGCCGAACGCCTGCGCGACGCGCTCGGTCTCGCGATTCCGGTCGCCGCGGCGCCGGCCGGTTCGCTCCCGCGTTTCGACATGAAGGCGCGCCGCCTTGTCGTCGTTGGGAGTGAGATCCAGGTATGAGCATCAACGGACTGGCCCACGTCATGCTGGGCGTAACCGACATCGAAGCGTCGCGCGCGTTCTACTGCGGAGCCCTCGGCCTCACCGTGGAGCGGGAGGCGCCCGGCTTTCTGTTTCTCGACACCGGCGCGGTGACCGTCTGCCTGAGCGAACCGCACGCTTCGCTCTCGGAACACCCGGGTCCCACCGAGGTGGTATTCGCGGTCGATCACGTCCGGCAGGCCTACGACGCCCTCCGCGCGAACGGCGTGGAGTTTCTGCGGGAACCCGTCAACGTGACGGGAACCCAGTGGGCGGCCAACTTCCGCGATCCCGACGGCCACCTGCTCTCGATCTTCGGTCCGGAATAGGGGTCCGCCGGCCTCCAGGCCGGCAAGGGAACACGGGTCCGCCGGCCTCCAGGCCGGCAAGGGAACAGCCGATGCCGGCGTGGTCGCCGGCGCACCATGCCGGCGTGGTCGCCGGCGCACCATGCCGGCGTGGTCGCCGGCGCACCGTGCCGGCGTGGTCGCCGGCGCACCGCTGGCGCGCGAAGACGTAGTAGCATGAGCCGATCCAACGCTTTCAGGAGGAGGCTGGTGTCCGTGCGCCGATCATTTCCCATTGCCCTAGCGATCCTTGCCCTGCTGGTCCCGCTCGCCGCGTGCGGCGGCGGAGGCGCCGGCGAAGGCGGCGCCGGCGACGCGGCCGCGCCGTCCCGGCAGTTCCTCAGCCTCGGCTCGGCCCCGGCCGGCGGGGCGTTCTTCGTGGTCGGCAGCGCCCTCGCGGAGGTCGTGAACGAGACCGGGGCGTCGTTCGGCTACAACGTCACCGCCGAGGCGACGAGCGGGTCGCAGGAGAACATCCGCCGGCTGGCGAGCGGCGAGCTCGACTTCGCCCTCTCCAACGCCGCCATCACCTACTTCGCGGTCCGGGGCAGCGAAGGCTGGGACCGTGCGTATCCGGTCCGGTCGGTCATGACGCTCGCCCCGAACGTGGCGCTCTTCGTCACCCAGGCATCCTCCGGTATTTCCACCCTCGACGATCTGCGGGGGCGGCGCGTGACGGTGGGCCCGGCCGGCGCCGGGTTCGAGTACTTCGTGCGGCCGCTGCTCGGGGCGCACGGCGTCACCTACGATGACTTCTCGCCCCTCAACGCGACGCAGCAGGCGGCGGTCGACATGCTGACGGACGGCTCCGCTGACGCATCGTTCCTGGGCGGAGCGGTGCCGACCGCGTCCATCACCCAGGCTGCGGCGTCGATGGACATCACGTTCATTCCGTTCGGCGACGACGAGAAGCAACGCCTCGTCGACGACTACCTCTTCTTCAATCCCGCCACGATTCCGCCGGAAACCTACCGCGGCCAGACAGAGGCGTTCGAAGGGCTCGACGTCGGGTCCATGCACTTCATCACGTCCGCCGACGCCTCCGACGAGCTCGTCTACAACGTGACGAAGCTGCTCTACGACAACCGCGAGCTGGTCGTCGAGAAGCACGCGGCGGGACGCGCCATCAACCCGAACAACGTCGTTCGCGACACCGGAACGGAATTCCATCCCGGCGCGATTCGTTTCTACCAGGAAAACGGGATCTGGCCGCAGTAGGCCGCGCAGTGCCTCGACCCCAGGCTCCCCGCGACTCTCGCCTCCTGGCGAGCAGCATCCTGGGCATCTTTCTGTGCGCCTTCACGCTCGTCGAGGTCAACTATCCGCTGCTCGCGCCGCAGAGCCGGCTGGCCCTGTTCGCGCTGGCCGGCCTCGCCCTCTGCTTTCTGCAGGTCCCGATCCACGCGAGCCTGAAGCAGCATCCGGCGGCGCGGGCCAGCGACGTCGCGCTCGCCGTGCTCGCCGTCGGCTGCTGCGGCTACATCGTCGTGCAGACCGATCCGCTCTTCGAAGCGTGGTGGATCGACGGGCAGGCGCTCGGCAACCGCGCCGGTTTCGAGACCGCGCTGGACACCGCGGTGGGTCTCGTCGGCCTGCTGCTGGTGATCGAAGCGGCCCGCCGCGCCCTGGGCCTGGCGCTGCCCCTGCTCGCGGGGGCGTTCATTCTCTACGCGCTGTTCGGCTCGACGTTCCCCGACTGGCTGTTTCCCCATCGCGGCTACTCCCTGGAGCGCATCGTCGCGCAGACGTTCCTGCACAGCCAGGGCGTCTTCGGAGTGGCGCTGAGCGTGATGTTCACGTACGTGTTCCTGTTCGTGATCTTCGGCGCGTTCCTCGAGGCGACCGGCGCCACGCGCTTCATCGTCGATTTCGCGGAGCGGGTCTTCGGCCGCAGCTCGGGCGGCCCGGCGAAGGTCGCGGTCCTGAGCAGCGGACTGATGGGCTCGCTCTCGGGCAGCGCCGTCGCCAACACCGCAACCACCGGCACGTTCACCATCCCGATGATGCGGAGCGCCGGATTCCAGCCGACCACGGCAGCCGGCGTGCAGGCGGCGGCGAGCTCGGGCGGGGCGCTCATGCCGCCCGTCATGGGGGCCGGCGCCTACATGATGCTGGAGATCGTCGAACCGCCGGTGACCTACCTGGAGATCATTCGGGCCGCGCTCATACCCGCCCTCCTGTACTACCTGTCGCTGCTGCTCATCGTGCACCTCCACGCCAAGCGGATGTCGAGCGCGGCGGGCGGCGGCCCGGGACGGCCGGCGCCGGGCGGCAGCGAGGCGGAGAACCGCGCCGGGGGCGAAGCGGCGATATCCCAGGCGGCCGGCGTCGTCTTCGGTTGCGCGCTGGCAAGCCTCGTGCTCTTCCTGCTCCTCGGCTACACCGCGTTCCGCGCCGTCACCCTCTCGCTCGCCGTCATCG
The DNA here is from genome assembly GCA_964636705.1 of uncultured Vicinamibacteraceae bacterium. Classification (GTDB taxonomy): domain Bacteria; phylum Acidobacteriota; class Vicinamibacteria; order Vicinamibacterales; family UBA8438; genus VXRJ01. The sequence continues at coordinate 145,774 of CAZWUJ010000004.1, read as the reverse complement.
TCGTGGTCAGCAGCGTCAAGGCGGCGACCCGCCTCGACGTGCGCAGCACGCTGACCGGCCTCGCGAACGCGGCGCGCGGCGTCGTGCCGCTCGTGGCCGCCTCGGCCTGCGTCGGCATCATCATCGGCGTCGTCACACTGACCGGCGTCGGCACCCGCCTGCCCGCGACCATCATCCCGCTCGCCGAGCAGAGCCTCTTCCTGGCCCTCGTGCTGATCATGATCTCTTCCATCATCCTCGGCATGGGACTGCCGTCAGCCGTCTGCTACCTGCTCATGGCGACCCTGATCGGCCCGGTGCTGGGCGACCTCGGCGTGATTCCGCTCGCCGCCCACCTGTTCATCTTCTATTTCGGAATGATGTCGATGGTGACCCCGCCGGTCGCCCTGGCCGCCTACGCCGCGTCGTCGATCGCCGACACCCGCATCATGCCGACCGCATTCGCGGCATTCCGCTTCGCGCTGGTCGGCTTCACCCTTCCCTACATGTTCGTCTACCGGCCGGAACTGCTGATGCTGACCCCTGCCGGCGAGGCAGCCGGCTGGCTGGAGATGCTGATGCCGGTCGCCATCGCCACGCTCGGCGTCGGCTGCTTCGCGGCGGGTATCGCCGGCCAACTGCGCGCCCCGCTCGGCCTCGCGCTCCGTTTCGCGGTGTTCGCCGCGGCCGCGCTCCTGCTCGCGCCGGGGCCGGCGGCGACGTTCGCCGGCGTCGCCGTGCCGATCTTCGACGTGGCCGGCGTCGCCCTGTTCGGGGCCGTCGTCGCGTTGAACCGTCCGGCCGCGTGATATGGTCGCGGCGAGGTCTCCATGGACTTCGAAGCCTACGACCTCGACGCCGGCATCTACGACGAGATGTTCGAGCCGGGTGGTGCGCCCCGCGCGCACCACCGCGCGCTGCATCAACAGATCGCCAGCATCTCGGTCGAAGACCTGACCGACGTTCAGGAGCGGGTGTCGCGGTCGTTCCTGCAGGAAGGCATCACGTTCACCGTCTACGGCGACACGGAGGGCGAGGAGCGGATCATCCCGATCGACTGCCTCCCGAGAATCCTCTCGGGGGCCGAGTGGCAGCAACTCGAGACCGGCCTCGCGCAGCGCGTCCTCACCCTGAACCGCTTTCTCGCGGACGTCTACGGCGGCCGCCGCATCATCCGGGACGGCCTGATCCCGGCCGATGTGGTCGATGACTGTCCCCAGTACCGCCCGCAGATGCGCGGCGCCACGCCGCCGTGCGACACCTGGGTCGCCATCTGCGGCACCGACATCGTCCGCACCGGCGACGGATTCGTGGTGCTGGAGGACAACCTGCGCGTGCCGTCAGGCGTCTCCTACATGATCGCGAACCGCAAGGCGGTCAAGTCGAACCTCCGCCGCCTGTATCGCCGCTGCCGCGTCCGCGAGGTCGAGCACTACGGCCAACTGCTCCGCCAGACGCTGCTGGAGCTGGTCCCGGACGGCCAACCCGATCCCTGCCTCGCGCTGCTGACCCCCGGCATTTACAACTCGGCGTACTACGAGCACCTGTTCCTGGCCCACGAGATCGGGGCGGAACTCGTCGAGGGCCGGGATCTCGTCGTGCGCGGCGGCCAGGTCTTCATGCGGACGACCGAAGGGTTGCGCCGGGTCGACGTCATCTACCGCCGGGTGGACGACGACTTCATCGACCCGGACGTCTTCCGGCCCGATTCCCTGCTGGGCGTGCCCGGCCTCCTGGAGGCGTATCGGCTCGGCAACGTCGCCCTGGCCAACGCGCCGGGGACCGGGGTGGCCGACGACAAGAGCGTCTACGCCTACGTGCCGGACATGATCCGCTACTACCTGTCGGAGGAACCGATCCTCGGAAGCGTTCCGACCAAGCTGTGCCGCCGGCCGGAGGATCTCGAGTACACGCTCGACAATCTCGACCGGCTGATCGTCAAGCGGGTCGGCGAGTCGGGCGGATACGGCATGCTCGTCGGCCCTCACGCGTCACCCGCCGAACGGAGCGACTACGCGAAGTCGATCCGCGAGAACCCCGCCGACTTCATCTCGCAGCCGGTCCTGGCCCTCTCTCGCGCTCCGTGTCTGATCGACGGACGGATCGAGCCGCGCCACGTCGACCTGCGGCCGTTCGTCCTTCGGGGGCGGGAGACCCGGATCGTCCCCGGCGCCTTCTGCCGGGTGGCGCTCCGCCGCGGCGGCATCGTCGTCAACTCCAGCCAGGGGGGAGGCGGCAAGGACGTCTGGGTCATGGACCCGGCCGGCGTGGCACGCTGAGAACGACTGCATGCTGTCACGCAGCGCCGAAGGGCTCTACTGGATCGGCCGCTACCTGGAGCGAACGAACCACCTCTGCCGCCTGCTGCGGGAGCAGGTTCAGACGCTGGTCGACCGTCCCGTCCGGGACATCCATTTCGGGTGGCGGCGGATCTACGCCGGGCTGGGCCGCGTGCCCCCCGGCGCCAGCATCGCCGTCGGGGGGACGGACGACGATTTCGCCCTGGCCGACGCCTTCACCCTGGCCGACGATCTGACCTTCGAGCGGTCGAACCCCGACTCGGTCTGGAACGGGTTCTCCATGGCGCGCGAGAATGCGCGGCAGATGCGCCACTGCATCAGCGGCGAGTACTGGAGCTCGCTCAATCGGGCGTGGCTCCGGCTGAAGTCCCGGCGCATCGAGCAGATCTGGAAGACGGCGCCGGAGGACTTCTACACCGAGGTGCTGCGCGACATCGACACGCTCGACGGGCTTGCCGCCACGACGATGTACCGCGACCAGGGATGGCGCTTCCTGGAGCTGGGCCGCCATACGGAGCGGGCGATGCTGACGATCGCTCTCCTTCTCGCGCATCTGGACGTCTGGCGCCTGCAGGCCGGCGAGAAGGTGCAGGCCGACGACGCCTGGTCGAGCCTGCTGCGCGTCTGTCAGGCGATGGACGCCTACCGGCGGCGCCACGGCATCGAGGTGCGCCCCGCACGGGTCGTCGACCTGCTCGTGAACGACCCGCGGCTGGCCCGATCGCTCCGCCACGCCCTCGCCATGGCCAGCGCGGAGCTGCAGGCGCTGCCGATCGGTCCCGGGCCCACCGCGGCCGCGCGGCAACTCGCGACGCAGGCAAGCTCGGTCCTCTCCCACGACTGGCCGGCGGGACCCGAGCTCGACGCGCGGGAAGCGCGCCTGCGGGCGCTCCGGACGCTGTACCTGGAGTTCCACGGCCTCGTGATGGCCGCCTACGTGGGTTACGACGTCGGTGGAGCCCCGACTCGCTAGTCGGCCGACTCGCTAGCCGGCCGACGCGTCAGGGGTGAACCGGCGGGGTTGCCGTCAGACTGACTGGCCGGCGTCGGCGCGGGATGACTTGATCGGGATGATCTGATCGAAACCGCTGATCCGGAACACCTCTTCGATGTGATCCTTCATCTCGCACAGGACCAGCTTGCCGCTGGACGCCTGCAGCTTCTTGGCGGCGATCAGGAGCACGCGCATGCCCGAGCTGCTGATGAACGTCAACCGGCTGAAGTCGACGATGAGGCGCAGTTCGCCGGCCCCGATACGCTCCATGACAACGGACTCGAACGAACGAGCGTTCGCGCTGTCCAGACGTCCCACGGGCAACAGCACCAGGGCTCCGTCATCCCGCTCTTCCGCCACCTCAATGTTCATTGCTGCAACCTCATGGGCCCGTTCGACAACGGCGCCGTCAACTCTCTCTATTCCGCCTTCCGCTCGAGGTCATGCTCGAGCGCAAGGCAGTTGCGGCCATCTCTGTACTCGTAGTGCATGCGGTTCGCGAAGCTCTTGACCAGGTGCAGCCCCAGGCCGCCTATCGGGCGGTTCACGAGATCCGACTCCAGATCCGGATTGGTATCCGCCGTAGGGTCGAACCGCCTTCCGTTGTCCTCGACGGTAAGCAACAGGCGATCACCCTCAACCTGCAGGCCGATGTCGATGCGAGGGTCACGAACACCACTGAACCCATGCATGACGGAGTTGGTGACCAACTCGTCGAGGGCCAGATTGATCATGAATACGGTCGGTTCGGGCAACCCGTTGGCGTCACCGAACTCTTCAACCATGCGCGAAAGGCCATGCAGTTCGGTCACGCGGGGTACCAACGAGACCTTCAGCGCGTCAGCCATTCGGAAATCGTAGCACGAGTCACTGCCGCTTGAGGATCAGGCAGGTCATGTCGTCGACGACCGGCGCGCCGGCCGAGAAGTCGGCTATCTGCCGCCACACGTGGTCGATCAGGTTCTCGGGAGGAAGGGCGGCCGCTTCGACGAACGTCCGGTCCAGCCGTTCCTTACCGTACAGCTCGCCCTGCAAATTCACGGCGTCGGTCAGGCCATCCGTGAAGAGGAACAGCGTTTCGCCCGGCTCCAGAGTGATGCGGCGGCTGGTGTAGTCCATGCCGTCCATCACGCCCATCGCGAGGCCGCCGGTCGCCTCTATCACCCGGGCCTCGCCGTCCTTGCCCACGACGACCGGGGAATCGTGGCCGGCGCAGACGTAGTCGACGGTGTTGGTCCTCAGGTCGACCGTTGCGACGACGCCAGTCACGAAGAAGCCCATCGGGTTCTGGGCGCACAGCCGGTCGTTGGCCTCCAGGACGACGGCCCCGGCGTCGTCATGCATGGAGCACGCCGTCCTGATCGCGGAATGCGCCGCCGCCATGAAGAGGGACGCCGCCACCCCCTTGCCGGAGACGTCGCCGAGGATGAGACACAAGCGGCTGCCCGGCAGCTCGACCATGTCGACGAGGTCACCGCCCACCGCCTGGGCCGGCGTCATGCGGGCGCAGGCGAAGAAGTCGGCCAGCTCCACGTTGCCTTCCCGCACCAGCGCGTGCTGCACGACCTTCGCCATCTCGAGGTCCTGCTCCATCGCGTCCTGCGCGAGTCGCAACTGCTGGTTACTGCTCTGCAGCTCCTGCGTCCGCTCGGAGACCAGCGTCTCGAGCTGTTCCTCACGCATGAAGACCTGCACCGTCATGTCGTTGAAGACACGCGCCAGGCTCCCTAATTCGTCCTGGCGTTGGATCACGTGGCTCATCGCGCCCGGGTCGGGCTCCCGTCCCGACTCCACGTCGCGCGCCGCGTCGGCGATCACTTCGATGGGGCGGGTCAGCCAGCGCGTCCCCCAGAGCGCTCCGGCGCCGGCGCCGCCCAGAAGCACCAGGGCGATCAGCGTGGTGCTCACCACCTCGGCGAACACGGTTTCCACGATCTCATCCAGATTGACGGCGACCGCGAGGGCGCCGATCGGAATCCCCCCCGCGTTGATGATCGGAGAGGCGACCCACAGGCCCCGCTCGTCCGGCGACAGCAGCGACAGGCTCGCCTCGCTCACCACCCGGCCTTCGTCCATCGCCCGCGCCACGACCGCTTCCGCGTTCCGGCCGTAGACGGCGCGCGCGTCGGTGATGTCGCCGTCGGTCGGCATTCCCGGACGCGGGGCCGCCGCCGCGATATCGCGGTCGAGGTTGACTACCCAGAGCGCCTCCAGGTTGCGCGAGCGAACCAGCACGTCCGCCTCGCTCTGGTAGACGGAATAGAGGAGGTTGCCGGCGCTTCCCTCGATGGGGATTCCGACCTGCACGAACTGCGGCGTGTCGCGCCCGGCGAGCGTGACGTACTTGAATATGGCGTCGTCGGCGGCCCGCGGCGCCGCAGGATGCTCGACGACCCGTTCCGTGCCGTCACGCAGGGCGGCCAACTCGGTGTCGTGCGGCAGCGGACCCTCGGCCAGCGCGGCGGGCAGGCTCGAGTACCGGACGGCGCCCCCGGCGTCGGTAACGCGGATCTCGCCGATGACCGTCGTGTCGACGATGCGCCGCAACCGCTCCTCCACGTCGCCGCGGTCCCATCCCGCCAGCTCGGCGGCATACGTGAAGCGGTCGAGGATGGTGGCCTGGGCGACCATCTGCTGGCCCAGGATGCCTTCGATGACCGCAGAAACGTCGGCCCGCTGCGAGGCGTAGACGTTGGTCAGGATCTCCTGCTCGCCGAAGTTGAGCGCGTTGCCTACCTGCACGATCCGCGGCTTGTCGACGCCGCCCACTCCGACGTACTTGAAGACCTGCTGATCGATCTCGCGCACCTGAGCGGGCTGCGTGATGAAGTCGGTGCCGTCGAGCGGCGAGGCGAGCAGGACGTAGAACTTCGACGCCTGCGGCTGCACGGTCGGATCGGGGTCGAAGGCGAACGGGACGAGCGCGCCTTCCTCGTCCCGCACGTTGGTCAGGTACGAGTAAGCCGACTCGTCGGTGATCCAGAACTCGTCGAGCACCGTCGCGCCGACGATGCTGTCGAGCAGCCCGATGACTTCGGTCGGGGACATCCCGGCCGCCTCGGCGGCGGCCACCATGTTCGCGGCGAGGCGCGCCTGCGCCGTCATCTGGCCGTCCAGCGTCGCATCGAGCGTGCGGGCCACGTTGGCGAGGGAGATCTCCCCGATCTCGGCAAAGCTCGCCGCCAACAGCTCCGACAGGTTGACCGCGTTCGCTTCCGCCTCCGCCCGCAGGGCGATGGCGGTGTTGTAGAGCTGGGTCGTCGAGGTGGCGGTAATGGTGATCGTGAGCAGGAGCGCCGCGGCGAGGAAGCCGCGCACGGCAAGCCTGAGGCGCGGAGAACCCTCCGCCGCTGCGATTGGCGCCGTCGCCGCACTCACGGCTGCTTCACTCATCGCTCTGCGCCCCTTGAAGGGCGCCCTTGGTACTATATTGGATCACGCCCCGGTTCGCCGCCTTCAATCTCCGGACCCCCGGACGCGCGCTACATCCGCCATACCGCGAGAAACTGCACGGTGTTCTCGTCGGCATCCGCTCCCAGCTTGTTCCGCCAGTACTGGTATTCGATCCCGACGAAGATCTGGTTTGCCGCGGGCTCGCCGCCGATGGCGTTCCCCAGGTCCCAGACGAACTGCGGCTGGGCCAGGATCCAGCCGTTCAGGTTGCGGTTGAACGGGACGTCCTCCCTGATGGTGGTCGCGCCGATGTACTCCGCGTGCCCCATGAAGTTGAACGACTGATTGCCGATGCTGAAGATGGACAGCCAGTTGACGTCGAACATGTAGCTCTGGCTGGTCCTCGCCGCCCCGCCACTCGCCACGCCCGTGTTGCGGTCGAAGAACCCGGTGAGGTCCGTGTTCAGGAAGATGAAGCCGGGAACGTTCCAGGAAAGCCGGATGCCCGGCAGGAACTTGAAGAAGTTCGCGTCCGCGTCGATGTTGATGCCGCCGATCAGCGCGACGTCGCGGATCGGTCCCGCCCCCACGGTGGTACCCGAGACCTTCGACAGACTCAACGTCGGGTACCACTCCGCATAGATCTCCTTCTCGTTGAATCCGTCGATACCCTCGTCCTCGATGATGTCGGCGAAGAAGAAACTGTCGCCGCCCTTCCAGGTGGAAGCCTGTTGGAGCGTCAGGATGTGCGTAGTCGCGATAGTTCCTTCCGGCGACGCGAACGGATTCACCAGGCGCCCGAACTGGTAGTGGAATTCCGTCTGCGCCGACGCCGCGCTTGCCGTGGACAGCACCAGCGCCGCCGCAATGGCCGCCATGGCCCGTGGAAGAGTAGTCATGGGCTCATTATCCTCCAGACGTGGACGATATTGTGTTAAGTGATAGTGTCATTATACTTAATATGTGTGGCGATTTTATCCGTCCATGTTGCAATTTTTGTCGCCAAGTATTAATAAGGATCCCTTAGCCATGGAACGCACTACTCGAGGCGGCTACGCCGTCGTGCAGGTCGGCGGGGAGCAGGTCCGCGCGTTCGTCCCCGATCCGTTGCCGCCGGCGCCGCCGCTGGCGATGGACGGCGGCGTCCCGCGCGCCCTGGAAGCCGCGGCGCTCGCGCTCGGCCGCCTCGACGCCATCGGCGCGGCCACGCATCGGCATGCGGCTGTTCTCCGCTACGCGTCCGTGCGGCGGGAGGCGATTGGCTCGTCACGCATCGAGGGCATCGATGTCCCGCTGGAGGACCTGCTGAGGGTCGAAGTGGACGGTCCGTCGTCAACGACCGGCGATGACGTCCGGGAAGTGGTGAACCTGGTGCGGGCCACCGAGTTGGGCCTCGATCGACTACAGGCGGACCATCCGATCGCGAACCGGCTGATCCGCGAGGTGCACGCGGTGCTGCTCGACAGCCGGCGCGGCCAGAGAAAGATGCCGGGTGCGTTCCGGCGGGCCCAGAACTGGATCGGTGGGCCGCATCCCCTGAGCGCGCGCTACGTGCCCCCCCCGCCCACCGAGGTGGAGAACTGCATGGCGGCGCTGGAGCGCTTCGTGCATGCCGCGGACGACCGGCTGCCGCTCCTGGCCCGCGCCGCCCTGGCGCACGTGCAGTTCGAGTCGATTCACCCGTTTCTGGACGGCAACGGCCGGGTGGGACGCCTGCTGATCACGTTGATGTTGCGCGAACTGAACCTGCTGCGCGAGGCGGTGCTGCCGCTCAGCGCGTATCTGTACCGGCGCCGGATGGAGTACTACGACCTGCTGAACGCCATCACCCGAACCGGCGACTGGGAAGCGTGGCTGCTGTATTTTCTGGACGGCGTGCGCGCGGCGGCCGACGGCACGGTTGCGCTGGCGGGACGGTTGGCGGATCGCTTCGCGACGGACCGGCACCGGATCGCGGACGCGGGACGCCGCATGCGATCGGCCTCGCGGGTCCACAAGGTGCTGATCGGGCGCCCCGTGGTCTCCATCCCCATCGTTCGAACCGAGGCCGGAATCTCCTTCCCCGCCGCCGCAAGCGCGATTGACCGGCTGACCGATCTGGGCATCACGCGGCAGATCAGCGCCGGGGCCCGCAACCGCGTCTTCGCCTACGAGGCGTACCTCAGGCTCGTCGGCGAGGCCGACTGACCCCGGTCCGCCCGCCGGTCCGCCGGCCTCCAGGCCGGCATTTCGTTCGTACGGTCCGCCGGCCTCCAGGCCGGCACTTCGTTCGTACGGTCCGCCGGCCTCCAGGCCGGCACTTCAGCGCGCTCGGCCACGGCGCATATGATAGGAGCCATGCGGGACGCTAGGTCCATCCGTCGCGCGACGCTGGCCGTTGCGATCGCGTTCGGCTTCCTCTGCCCGTCCCCCATTGCGCCGCTCGCCGCGTGGCCGGGATCCCAGGCCGGGCCCGCCGTGGCCGATCTTCCCCCGGCGATACCCATCTTTCCCCTCGAAGACATCATGCTGTTCCCGCACGCGTCGCGGCCGCTGCATATCTTCGAGGCGCGCTACCGGCAGATGGTGGCCGACGCTCTGGCCGGCAACCGGATCATCGGCATGGTGATGCTGCGGCCCGGCTACGAGGACGAGTACGAGGGCAACCCGCCGATCTACGAGATCGGCACCGCGGGCGTCATCGCGAACGTCGAGGAGCTGCCCGACGGCCGCTACAACATCGTGTTGCGCGGCATGATGAAGTTCCGCGTCAGGTCCGAGGATCGGAGCCGGCCCTACCGGATGGCCGATGTCGAGGCGATGCCGGAACCCCTTGGCGAGGACGATCGCGCGCCGCTGCGCGGGCACCGTCCACTGCTGTTGCAGTTGCTCCCCCTCGATGACCCGGGCGATACGCCGACGCCCGACGAACTGTCCGACGAGGCGCTGGTCGACGGCCTGGCCCAGTTTCTCGGCATGAGCCGTTTCGACCGCATGGACCTGCTGCGCCAGAACGGCTCACTGGCGCGCGCCGACGCCCTCGTCGCCATGCTCGAGCGCGGCGAGCTGTCACGGTGACTCGGGCCGCCCACCTCTCTGCTGGAGACATGTCATGACAGAAAACGCACGCCTTGCGACTTCTTCGTTGGCGCCGGCCGGCGGCGTCACGCGGCGCGATGTTCTGCGCGGCGCGGGCGCCCTGCTGGGCGGCGCGGCGCTCCACGCCTCTGCCCCGGCTCACGCGCGGGAGTCGCTGGAAGCGGCGGAACAGACCGACCCGGTCGGTCCATACGACCCGAGCGTCCTGCCGGAGGGGGTCCGCTCCCGATTCGTCGCGAACGTCCGCGGGCTCGACGTGCACATGCTCGAGGCGGGACACGATGCCGGCGACCGCCGGCCGCTGCTCCTCCTCCTCCACGGATTCCCGGAGCTCGCCTACAGTTGGCGCCACGTGCTCGTTCCGCTCGCCGAGGCGGGCTACCACGTCGTGGCGCCGGACCAGAGGGGCTACGGCCGGACTACCGGCTGGGATCCCGACTACGACGGCGACCTCCGGTCCTACAGCCGGCTTAATACGGTCCGCGACGCGCTCGCGCTCGTCTCGGCCCTCGGCTACCGGTCTGTCGATGCCGTCATCGGACATGACTTCGGATCGCCGGTCGCGGCCTGGTGCGCCGTTGCCCGCCCCGACGTCTTCCAGGCCGTCGCGCTGATGAGCGCGCCGTTCGGCGGGACCCCGAGCTTTCCGTTCGACACCGCTGGCAACCCGCGCCCGGCGGGGGCGCCCGAACCGGATATCCACGCGGAAATGGCGCGGCTCCCCCGCCCGCGCAAGCACTACCAGCGCTACTACACGACACGCGAGGCGAACCCCGACATGTGGCGCGCGCCGCAGGGGGTGCACGACTTCCTTCGCGCCTACTACCACCACAAGAGCGCCGACTGGAAGGAGAACCGGCCGTACCGTCTCGCGGGGTGGACCGCCACCGAGGTCGCGAAGATGCCGACCTACTACATCATGGACCTCGACGAAACGATGGCCGAGACGGTGGCGAAGGAGATGCCGACACCGGCCGAGATCGCGGCCAACACGTGGCTGCCGGATCCAGAGCTGCGCGTCTACGGCGAGGAGTTCGGCAGAACCGGCTTCCAGGGTGGTCTGCAGTGGTACCGCGCGGGGGCCTTCTCGGACGAGCAGCGCACCTTCGCCGGCCGCACCATCGACATTCCCTCGATGTTCATCGCGGGGAGCAGCGACTGGGGCGCGTACCAGCGGCCCGGCTCGCTCGAGCGGATGCAGGAGTCGGCCTGCACCGACATGCGCGGCGTGCATTTCGTCGACGGCGCCGGCCACTGGGTGCAGCAGGAGCAGCCGGAAGAAACGGCGCGGCTGCTGATCGACTTCCTGCGTGACGCGTAGATGATCACGCGGATGCCCAGCAGGCTCGCCGCCGCTCTGGCTCTCGCGTTGCTGCTTGCGCTACGGCCGGGACCGAACTGGCCGCCAGCGTCCACCACGTCATAACCAGCGCCTCACAGCCGTTCGCGCCGGGTGTCCGCACACATGCCTCAGCTAGAGTTAGTGGACAAGGCCATCGACGTCAAGGCGAACCGGACCGGCGAGAAACGGCCGACGTACGACATCAGCGAAATCGACTTCGACCGGCTCAAGCGGGAGTTCGAGCGCAGCCATTCCCGGCGGACCGCCGTGCAGGCGCTCAAGCACACGGTGGAAGCGCGACTCCGGCGCTTGTTGGCCCAGAGTCCGCTGCGCACCGACTTCCAGCAGCACTACGAGGACGTCGTCACGGAGTACAACCGCGAGAAGGACCGCGGGACCATCGAACGGACATTCGAGCAATTGCTGAAGCTCGTTCAGGAACTGGAGGAGGAAGAGAGCCGCGCGCTCCGGGAAGGACTGGACGAAGAGTCGCTCGCGGTATTCGACCTGTTGAAGAAGCCGGACTTGAACAAGACGGACCTCCGGCGCATCAAGATGGTCGCCAAGGAGTTGCTGCGGACGCTCAAGGCGGAGAAGCTACGCGTCGATCAGTGGCGTGAAAAGGAGGCGACCCGAAGCGCCGTCCACGTCGCCATCCGCGATTTCCTCTACAGCGATGCGACCGGCCTTCCCCCCGGTGCCTACTCCGACGAGGACGTGACGACTACCACGGAGGCCGTTTTCGCGCACGTCTACCGCGCTTACCCAACCGTTCCGTCACCGTTCTATGACGACGTTGCGGCGGCGTAGGGCGCGCCTGCCCACCGCTCCGAGTATCATTTGACCATCATCGACTACTTCGTTCTCACGCTGCTTGGCGTGCTCGGTACGGGGACGGCCAATCCGCCCGCAGTCGCTGCGGAAGCAACGCCGGCGGCGAACGGCGAAGTGGTGCACCGCGTCATCATCCTCGCCTACGACACGAACGACGTCCGGCTGCCGATGGCGCTCGACGCGATCAAGTTCTGGAACGACGTGGCGGAGGAACTGGAGCTGCCGCTCCGCCTCACCGAGGAGCTCCGGATCGGTACGCCCATCATGCGTCCCCTCGAGAACTACGCGCGCTTCGTCTCGCAACGGGCGGGCCGGCTGCGCCGCATACCGAACCAGCCGGACGCGCCGGCCGAGGTGACGGATCTTGACGCCGAGGCGGTGCTGCTGCTGTCGCGCCAGGACCTGATGTCGTTTGCCTGGCCGGTGCCGCGGCATCCCGGCCGGTACTTCGTGGCGATCGAAGAGGACGCGACGGCGATGGCCCGCAACCCGAACATCGCCCGGAACATCCTGGCCCACGAGATCGGCCATACGCTTGGGTTGCGGCACAACCGGAACCCGACGACCCTGATGTGCGGGCCGTGCCAGACGGGCGGACTCGTGAGCGACCGGCCCCAGTACATGCGCTTGACCGACGCGGACCGCCAGCGCCTGATCGACCGCTACGCTTCCGGCAACGACTCTCCGGACGGGCTAGAATGAACGCCTTACCGCGGAAGGAGCTACCAAGATGACGAAACCCGGAACCCTCGTCGCCCTCGGCCTGATGGTGTTCGGCCTCGGCTTTGCCGCCGGCCAGTTCGCCGACTTCGAACCCGTCGCCTCCGCGCAAGGAGAACGGATCTTCGAGATGCGCACCTATACCGCGCATCCCGGGCGGCTCGACGCCCTGAACACCCGGTTCCGCGACCACACGACGCGGATCTTCGAGAAGCACGGCATGACCAACCTCGCGTACTGGACCCCGCAGGAAGCGCCGCTCTCGGAGAACACGCTCGTCTACATCCTGGCCCATGACAGCCGCGACGCGGCGCAGGCAAGCTGGGATGCGTTCCGGGAAGACCCCGAGTGGGCGCAGGTCGCGGAGGAGTCGCAGCGCGACGGCCGCATCGTGCAGAGCGTCGACGTGCTCTGGCTCGAGCCGACCGACTACTCGATGATCAAGTAGCGGTCTAGAACCGCGAAGCAGCGATCCAGGTATCGGAGCGCGCCCAGCTCTCTTCGAACTCCGCCTCGACCTCGGTGGTCGGCTTGCCCTGCTTCTCGAGGGCCGTCAGCAGGCCGAACAGCGACCATCCATTGTGCGGATGGTCGTCGAGTTCCTCCCGGTAGACCCGCTCGGCGTCGGCGTACCGCTCCGCCTCGATCAGCGCCGCGCCCAGCCAGTGGCGCGCCGCGAACGGCAGCGGCTCCGGCTCCGAGTACTCGAGCTGATCCTCCACCTCCGCGGCGCGCTCCAATGTGTCTATCGCGGCGCGGAGATCGCCCTCGGCGCGCTGCAACTCGCCCTCCAGGATTCCTCCCACCGTCTGGAGCAGCAGCCGCGCTTCATCGAAGCGGAAGCGGGCCGTGGTCGTCTCGGCAAGCGCCTTGACGCGACCGAGATAGACGCGCGCAAAGTCCGTATCGCCGTTGCGCAGGTGGGCGTAGCCCTGCGCGAAGTCCCAGAGTCCGCCCGAGGCCTCCTGCTCGGGGCGCTCGTTCACCTCCAGCACTTCGTCGAACCGGCCGAAACGGAGCAGCGTCAGCACCTCGTAAACCGAGTCGTCCGTCAGCTTCGTATAGTCCTTGCCCGCCTGCGTCGCGATGGCTCCCTGTCCGTCCATCGACGCCGCGAAGAGCAGCATGTGGAGGTTGTGGCTGGGATAGATCGCGATACCCTCGTTCCGCTCCGCCTTCAGGTCGGAGTGCCACGCGTCGAGATTCGAGCGCACGCCGTCGGCCCAGCGGCCGATCTCGTTCCAGGTATGCGACGGCATGTGGTTGATATGACTCGCTCCCGGGATCTCGCTCCCGAGATGCTCCGCGCAGTCGGCGGCGAGGCCGGGATCGACGGTCGACTCGGTGGCATGGATGTAGAGATGGCAGGCGCCGGGATGCCGAATGTCCCGGTCGAGAACGCTCTCGAGCACCCCGTGCAGCCGCTGCACGTTCGGATCGTTGAGGTCGCGCAGGCCGCGGCGCGGCTCCAGCAGGAACAGTGCGTCGCCGTAGAGCGTCACCGCGTCCAGATCGTCCGGGAACTGCTCGGCCAACTGCCGCATGGCCTCGGCGTACGCCTCGTCCTGCTCGCGTCGCGTCGCCGGGTCGAAGTCCTCCACGTAGCGGTGCGTGAGCGCCTCGATGTAGGCCCTCTCCTTCGGGCTCGCGTTGTCGATACGACTTACCGCCTCCTGCAACGCCGCGTAGGCGTGCGGCGCCTCGAACGGCCGCATCGGACCGTTCAGGTACGAGCCCCACGACCACGCCTCGCCCCAGTAGCAGATGGCGCAATCCGGGTCGCGCTTCCACGCCTCGCGGAACGAGCGGGTCGCTTCTTGCTTGGCGAAGGCGTACATCAGCGCGAAGCCCTGATCGAAGTACGCCTGGGCCTCGGAGTTGCTGGTCGAGATGGGATGCGAGAGCGGGCCGCGAACGGAGACATCGTACAGTCGCATCGGCTCGGCGAAGCTCTCCGGCAGATCGCTGGCCGCCGCCGTAGCGCCGCCGTCTCCACCGTCGTTCTGCGCCAGCGCCGGAGGCGCCGCCAACATGATGACTCCGGCCAGCAGCACCGCCGGCAGACTGGACCACCCGGTCGACATTCTCATCTTGTGCATCGCTCTTCGCTTCCTTCCGTGGTTCGCGGAACCGGTCCCCTAGATCATACGCTCCCAGCGGGTTCTGACGGTGTCCTGCCGCCAAGCTGGGGTATGCTGAGGGTGCCGTGTCGCGTCGGGTCGTCCTGTCGGTCGTGGCATTCCTGTTTACCGGCCTCCTCGCGGTCGGATGGGCCCAGTGGGGCTGGGGTGTGGGGGAGGGCAACCTGCCGCCCCGCTTCCCTCCGGAGTCGATGCCGGACCGCGGCTTCACTTTCTGCAAGCTGATGTACGACCAGGTGCGCTACGAGGCGCTCGGCATGGGTTGGTCGACCGACTACCCCTTCGCCGGCATCAACCTGATGCACCGCCTGGAGGACCTCACGGCCACCGAGATCAGCACCGACGCGCACGGTGAGCCGAACCATTGGGTAGTTCGCCTGACGGACCCCGCACTGTTCAATTGCCCGTTCCTGATGGCGGCCGACGTCGGAACCATCGGATTGACCGGCGAGGAGGCCTCCGGGCTCCGCGACTATCTGCTCAAGGGAGGCTTTCTCTGGGTGGATGACTTCTGGGGACCCGCTGCCTGGCAGCATTGGGTCAGCGAGATCAGCCGCGTGCTCCCGCCTTCCCATTACCCCATCCGCGACGTTCCGATGGACCACCCCGTCTTCACGGCGCTCACGCATGTCGAGAAGATCCCCCAGATCACTTCCATCCAGTTCTGGTACCGCTCCGGGGGCCGGACCACCTCCGAGCGTGGCCGCGACAGCGACGTCGCCCATTTCCGGGCCATCACGGACGAGCACGGCCGCTTCCTGGTGGTGATGACGCACAACACCGACGTTGCCGACGCGTGGGAGCGGGAGTCCGACGATCCACGGTTCTTCCAACAGTTTTCCCCGGACGGCTACGGGCTCGGCATCAACGTCCTGCTTTACTCGATGAGCCACTGAGGGGCGTCCAGGTTTCGATGATCACGCCCTGCCGGCGGCGAACGTTTCTCGCCGCGCTGCCGGCCCTCGCCGGCATGGCCGCGACCGCCCCCGCTTGGGCGAGGTCCGCCGCCGCGGCCGTCCGCCTGCCACTTGGCCAGGCGGAGCTCGGATTGCGCATCACCGGGATGGAAACGATCGTCGTGCGCGCCACCGGGCGGACGACCTGGATCTTCGTCCGGCTGACGACCAACGACGGGATGACCGGACTCGGCGAGGCGTCGATGGGACGCCGGACCGACATGCCGGAACTGGCCCGGTTCTTCGACATGGCGCGTGACCGGTCGCCGTTCGAGATCGAGCGCTACCGCCAGAACGGCCGCGCGGCGGCGGCGGGCGGCAACCGCGTCGTGGCGACCGCGTTCAGCGCGATCGAGCAGGCGCAGTGGGACCTGGTCGGGAAGGCGCTCGGCGCGCCGGTGTACGATCTGAGCGGCGGCACCCTCCACCTTGAACTGCCCGTCTACGCCAACATCAACCGCGCGACTTCGAACCGGACGCCGGAAGGCTTCGCCGCCAACGCGCGCCAGGCCGCGGCCGACGGCTTCCGCGCGATCAAGGCGGCGCCCTTCGACGGTTTTCCGCCCCTCGACGGGCCGGAGGCCGACGTCGAGGCGGCAACCGAGCTCGGAATCGCCTGCATCGAAGCGATGCGCGAGGCGATCGGACCGGAGGTCGACCTGAAGATCGACGTCCACAGCTTCTTCGACGTGCCGCTCGCCATCGAGGTGGCGCGCCGCCTCGAGCCGCAGCAACTGTCGTGGTACGAGGAGCCGGTGCCGCCGACCGATCTGGCGAGCACGAAGTCGATCAAGGAAGGCATCCGCCAGACGATGGCGGGCGGCGAGTTCCTCTTCGGCGTCGAGGGTTTCGAACCGCTCTGCCGCGAGGGCGCCGTCGACATCATCATGCCGGATGTGAAGCACTGCGGCGGACTCGCCGAGATCGCGAACATCGCCACGGTGGCCGAACTTCACGGCGTGCTCGTCTCGCCGCACAACCCGAGCGGGCCGGTCAGCACCATGGCGTCGGCCCACGCCTGTGCCGGCATGTCGAACTTCGACATCCTGGAATACCAGTGGAACGAAGCCGACTGGCGCGGCGACCTGCTGGACCCGCCCGAGCGGTTCGAGTCGGGTATCCTGCGCGTGCCGGATGGCCCCGGCTTCGGCGTAACGTTGAATGACGCGCTTGCCCGCGAGCATGCGTAGCATCGCGGCGGCGCCTTCCCGGACCGGCCCGGGGACAAGCCTGCGGGCAAGCGGAAGGACGAACGGCAACGATGAGAATACGCGCGATTGACGCCCTCGAAGTAATCGATTCCCGGGGCAACCCGACGGTGGAAGCGCGAGTCCTGATCGAAGACGGAACCGTCGCGGAGGCGCGCGTACCCTCCGGCGCCTCGACCGGCGAGCGCGAGGCGGCGGAACTGCGCGACGGCGGCCGGCGCTACGGCGGCAAGGGAGTGCGGCAGGCCGTCGCGAACGTCAACGGCGAGATCGCGGACGCGCTCGCGGGTTGCGACGCCGCGGATCAGGAAGGGCTCGACCGGCGGATGATTCAGCTCGACGGCACGCCCAACAAGGCGCGCCTGGGCGCGAACGCGCTTCTGGGCGTCTCGATGGCGGCGGCGCGGGCCGAGGCGGCATCGGTCGGCGTGCCGCTCTACCGGCACCTGCAGGGGTTGCACGGAGGGAGCGACAGCGATGGCGCCGTGCTGCCGGTTCCGTGCCTCAACGTGATCAACGGCGGCCGCCACGCCGACAACACCGTCGACTTCCAGGAGTTCAAGATCGCGCCGCACAACGCGCCCACCTTTGCCGAGGCGCTGCAGATGGGAATCGAGACGTTTCACGCGCTCCGCGCGCTCCTCAAGGCGGACGGCAAGTCCACCGGAATCGGCGACGAAGGAGGATTCGCGCCCGATCTGACAAGCAACGAAGAGGCGATCGAGTGGATTCTCCGGGCCATCGAGGCGGCCGGCTACCGTCCCGGCGCGGACATCGCGATCTGCCTCGACCCGGCGACAAGCGAGATGTGGCGGGACGGCGGCTACGTCGCGTTCAAGTCGGATCAATCGGTGCGGAGCACGGCGGAGATGATCGACCTGTGGCGTTCCTGGATCGACCGCTATCCGATCGTCCTGATCGAGGATGCGCTGGCCGAGAACGACTGGGAAGGCTGGGCGCAGTTGACCGGGGCCCTCGGCTCTCGCATCGAGCTGGTCGGCGACGACCTGCTGTGCACCAACCCGGCCATCCTGCGCGAGGCGATCGGCAAGGGTGTGGCCAACGCGATCCTGGTGAAGCTGAATCAGATCGGCACCGTCACCGAGACCCTCGAGACCGTCCGCCTTGCGCAGGAGCATGGCTACGGCGCCTACATGTCGCACCGCTCCGGCGAGACCGAGGACACGTTCATCGCCGATCTCGCGGTGGCGACCCGTTGCGGACACATCAAGACCGGCTCGGGCTGCCGCGGCGAACGGACCGCGAAGTTCAACCGCCTGCTCCGCATCGAGCACGACCTGGCCGGCGAGTGCACGTACGCGGGGATCGGCGGCTTCAATCAGTCGGTGCTCTGACCCGTCGTCCTGGAGCCGCGTCCGCCGCGAGCAGGCTGCGCCGTGGAACGGTGCAGCCTGCCAGATAGGCCCGGCTGGGCGACCATCGGAGCCGCAGGCGACGGTGGTCGGGCTAGAATCCCAAGTCGCCGCCGCCGAAGCCGAAGCCCAGGCCGAAGCCGACGATCCGCGATGCCGCAGTGTTGCGGCCGGCCACCATCTGGCCAAAGAAGGCATTGACGCTGACCGTATCCGTGACGTTGGCGAGGAGCCGCCCGGCCACGAGGTGGCGGTCTTCCTCCAGCCCGGGGAAGCGGCTCGGCGAGAAGCCCGCGCCGCCGATGTCGATACCCGAGAGGGCGTTGACCATCTGGTAGTCGGCGCCGATGGTGACGGCGCCGCCGACCGGGATGAAGACCCCGACGTTGAGGAACACATCCGCCGGGATGTCGACCTGCTCACTCGACCCCGACGCGCCCACCGCCTGGGGGTTGACCTCCGTGCCCGTGCGGTACCGGTAGCCTATCTCCGCCGACACGCCCGCCGCGTCCGCGAACCTGCCGATGACGAGCGAGGTTTCGATGCCGTGGCCCCCGTCACCAATCGAATTGATGTAGCCGGTGTCGTAGGCGCCGGCGGCAATCGCCCCCACCCGCAGTGCGACACTCGGCGCGTCACTGATCAGTTCGTCGACGATCCGCCACGTCACCGCGACGTTGGAATCGAACAGGCCGCTGTAGCTCTCCTGGCCGCCCGACGGGCCGACGCCTCCGGCCACGAAGCTCCGCGCCCAGGCCGACTGCACGTCGATGGCCACGGCGTCCGTGACCACGTAGTTGACGCCGAACCACACCGTGTTCTGCGCGAGGTTCGCGTTGGTCGCCTCGAGCGGCCCCTTGACCTTCGTGGTCTCGCGAAAGAACTCCTTCGCGTTCTGATTGACGTAGGTGATGCTGAACGTGCCGGTTCCCGGTTCCGCGAGCCACGGCGTTCCCTGTGCGAACGCCGGGGCAGCGAACGGCAACACGAAGACCGCCGGCACGGCGGGAAGGCTGAACAACAGGCGAAAGTACTTTGACATGGCGTGTGCTGATTCTCGGAACGTTAACTGGCCAACTGGGTCTCGACGCGCCCGGCCTACAGCTTGAAGCGGCGCGTGAGGAAGTAGTGCACAAGCTCCATCCGGAGACTGCACTCCTCGCCCTGCACCGCCCCGCCGCCACACACGGCCCCGACCGCTTCGTCGTCGGGCGACCCGGTCGTGTTGCCGTCATGGACCGCCACGAGGCTGGCGGTCAGGCTCAGGGCTCGATCCCGGTCGAGGTCGTCGTTCTGGACCGGGCAGGAATCGCAGACCAGAAGGTCGAAGGTCAGCGCCTTGCCCTGCGAATACGCTGCGCGCGGGCTCACCTTGCCGGCGCCGGTGCCGATGGAGCCGGACGCTTCCGCCGAACCGTGGACAAGGGCGGCACCGGCAGCCAAAAGTACAGCTACAACGAAGTAACGCTTCATGAAGTCCTCTCCAATCCCAGGGTTGAGCCATACCCAATGCGCAAGCATACCCTACACAAGCGTATGGTTGCCGGTAGTTCTCGGGAAACGAGTGACCGCGACGTTGGTTTTCGTGCCGGGCGTCAGCCTTGCGGCGCGGCTTCGGCCAGGCGCTCCCAGAAAGCGTCGTTGAACGATGAGCCGTCGCGCGAGCCGGCGTCGCCCAGGCGGCTGACGACCAGATCCAGACTCGGTACGACGTAGAGCTTTCGGTCGCGGGCGCCCTGCGCGGCGACCAGGTCGGCCGGCGCGGCCGCGATGAGGGTGCCGGCGGTCGTCACCGGCGGAATCGCCCAGGACTGCGAAGAATTCTGGCCGTTGACCCACCACAGGAGGCCGTACGACGGGTTCAGCGTCTGCGACGGCCGCAGCATCTCCGACAGGTACTCCGTGGCGTGGATGACGGTCTCGCCGTCCCAGGTCCCGCCGGCCAGGATGAACAGGCCGAAGCGCGCCAGGTCGCGGGCCGTGGCCGCGAAGCCCGTTCCAATGGCGGATGCCGCCCAGGGACGCGGCTCCCACCGCGAGTCCCGCATGCCGAGGCGCCCCGTCAGCCACTCCCGCGTGACTGCGTTGCGGTCGAGATCGGCGGCGGCGGCGACGATGCGGAGGAGGTGGTGATAGGCGGGCGTGTTGTAGAGCCACTTCTCGCCCGGCGCGGCGTCGTGCTCCAGCGCGGGCGTGAGGCCGGTCGTCATGGCCATCAGGTGGCGGATGGTGACCGCGCGTTCCTGCTCTTCCGACGCCTCGGTCCACCGCCCCAGGTAATCGGTGACCGGATCGTCGAGGGTCAGCAGCCCTCGCTCCCGCGCCATCCCGACGAGAACCGCAACCACGCTCTTCTGCACGGAAGCGACGTCTTCGATCGCGTGTCCGTCGCCGTTGGGTCCGTAGCTGCCGTTCACGTGTCCGCGCGACGGGGAGTCCAGCGTCCAGTGCCGCTCCGCCAGGATCCGCCCGCCGTGGAGGATGACCACACCGGTCGAGTCCCGTTCCGCAGCGACGGTGAGGGCCGCCTCGAGCCCCTCGGCGTCCCAGCCGACCGCCGCCGGATCAACCGTCTCCCAGGTCCCATCGGCGGCCGGGAAGTACAGCGCCTGTCCTCCGGCCGGCGCGGCCTCAGCGAGAGCCTCCGCAACCGACTCCGACGACGACGCCGGCGATTCCGGACCGGCACAGGCCAGCAGGGACGACGCGGCGGCCGCCCCGCCGATCGCGCGCACGAGTCGTGCTCTCGCCATGCAGCACCTCCTCAGCGGTTCTGCGCGTTCAGGCTCCAGTCGTAGTCGTACTCGAGCGCCCCCTCGAAGTTCTCCAGGAACGCCGCCAGCTCCCCGTCGGCGTACTTGCGCAGATGCTCCAGCACCGACGCCTCCGTGTCTCCGAAGTCCTCCGCGTACCAGTCGTAGATGCTGGAGATGACGATGAAATCCTCGTCGACCACATCCACGCCCCGGAAGTTGTTGACATACGCCTTCGCTCCGGTTTCGAGCAACTCTTCGGTGTTGGCGGCGGTGAACGCCGTGTCGATCAGATGCGGGCAGCCGTAGGCGGCGCAGTTGACAGCGTAGTGGATCCGTTCGTCCCGCCAGAGGGGACGCAGGATCCCGTGTTCCATGTGATTGAGCGTGAGATCCTCGTCGGTGACGCGAGCGTGCACGTCGTCCCAGGGCCCGGTGTAGGGCACCACGCCCTCGTGGATGTCCCGGATGGTCTCCACGGGGTACTCGTCGAGCACGACCTTGACGGTCAACGCGTTGTAGAAGTTGATCCAGTAGGCCATCTGCTCCGCGCGGGAATAGTCGCGCGGGTCGAGGCCCTGGAGGTATTCCAGGTACCCGTTCAGCTTCGCGGTGTCCCCGGCGTTCGCCTGCAGACCTTCGTAGTCGAAGAGATTGACGCCCGCCTCGTCGGTGGCGACGTAGCCGTCCAGGATCGCCTGCCACGGACCGTGGTCGAGTTGTTCGACGCTGGTTTCGTCGCTCACGTCCCAGCCCGCGATTTCTTCCGGCACGGGCGCGCCGCACGCGAGTGCGAACACGCCGGCGCCAAACAGGGCCGCGGCGAGCTGCCGGCGCCGGTTCTTCTTCACCGTGTCTTCTGTCTGGACTGTCTTTGTCATCATCGTTCTGCCTCACCGCTGTGTCGGAGCCTGGTGCGCCGGGCCCAATCGACGCCGAGCGCCACGAGAACCAGGCCGAACTCGAGCCAACGCACCCAGATGGGCTGCGCGTAGGGATCCAAGGCGTAGTCCTGCAGGTTCAGGTAGGTGACGTAGCTGAGAAGGACGGCGCTCGACGCGGTCCATGCCCAAACGCTCGGGAAGAGCGCGGCGAATGGCAGCAACCAGAGCAGGTACCATGGATTGATCACCGGGGATACCGCGAGCAGCGCGCCGTACAGCCAGTCGCCCCGCGGTATTCCATGTACGCCACCTTGCGTGTAGAGGCGATAGTAGCAACCCCACGCCACGGCGAAGACGAGGCCCAGAACAACCCGCAGCTCGAAGCGCGGGACAACGGTCGCAAGCAACCCGAAGAGCGCGGAGTTGAACTCCCACTCCCGGGCGAAGACCTGGAACGTGGCCAGGTCCGTCGCTCCCTGCAAGGCGAACGGGGCGTACAGCGCGGCCAGCGTCGCCCCGCACAGGATCCAGTAGCGGACCGGCGCGCGCGCCAGCACGAGCGGCGCGAGCACCAGACCGAACGCCTTGGCCCCGGCGGCGAGCCCCAGAAGGATGGCGGCGCCCGGCCAGCTCCGGTTCCGCGCGAGAACGATGGCGGCGAGCACCAGGCACGCCCCGGCCCCGTCCGGGTGCGCGGTAAACGCGATCTCCTTGACCACCAGCGGACACCACGCGTAGAGGAGCACGTTGCGTGCCGAGGTCAGACGCAGCAGCAGAGCCAGCATGGCCAGATCGACGCCGATGAGCATGACCTGCAGGACCGTGACGCTGGCCGGCTGCACCCAATAGCCGAGCAGGAAGATGACCTGCAACGTCGGGCCGTAGATGGTGGGCAGCTCCGGGTAGTTGATCCCGTCCAGTACGCGTTGAAACAGCGCCGGAACGCCCGGATCGACAAAGAACGTCTCCGGCGCGTCGCCGTAGGGCGTGCCGGCCGTCGCAAAGCGGTAGGCGTCCCACAGGTAGCGATAGAAATCGTCCTCGTAGAACGGCCCGCCAAACAGCCCGCAGACCCGGAAGACGATCGCCCAGAGGAAGAGGTGTCCTACCGGAACCGGCTCGCCGCGGCGGCGGAGCAGCCAGTAGAGCCCGAACACCGGCAGCCCGGTCCAGGCGGCGATGAGGAGGAACGCGGCCACGTCCGGCTCGCCCGGTTGCCGCGCCAGAACGGCGAGAGCGGCGTAGCCGATCGCGCACCAGAGGCCGACCGCGTCGACGGTGCGCATAGCCTGCGAGCCCCTCCTGGCTGCGATGTCAGGCCCGCGGTGGCTGGGTCCGCTCCGCGAAGTAGCGGGTCAGCGTCGTCGCCGCCGGCTTTGGCGTCAGCCACGAGACCACCACCATCAGCAGCGACGAGCCGAGCAGCATCGGCAGCACCGGCATGAACCCGAGGACGTCGGTGCCGCCCGGCGTTCGCGTGATGATCTCGGCGCCGCCGACGGTCCACACGGGGACGATGACCCCCGGCGGCGGAGCGGGTACGACCGCCTGCAGCAGGGCGACGCCCGCCATCGTCAGCGCCGTCCAGACGACCACCGCGAGCGCCCCCCACTTGGTGCTGCCGCGCCAGAAAAGCGCCGCCACGAGCAGCGGCAGCATCGACGCGAAGCCGGAGAAGGCGTACTGCACGGCGAGACCGAAGATGCCGGGCGATACGTTGAGGGCAATGACATAGGCGACCAGCGCGATCAGGACGACGAATAATCGTCCCGTCTGGACCTGCACGGCCGGTCCGAAGCGGGAGGTCCCCCCGTAGTAGGTGAAGACGTCTTCCGTGAACATCGTCGAGAGGGCCAGGATCTGCGAGTCGCTCGCCATCACCGCGGCCATGATCCCGGCGCCGAGCAGGCCGGCGAGCCAGAGCGGCGCGTAGTACTCCAGCATCAGGATGATGACGTCGTCGCCCGCCGCCTCGCGCTGGAGCGACGCCGTCTCTTCCGCCGTCAGTGAGTCGCGCCCCGCCGCCAGCTCGGCGCGCGCTTCCAGCTTCCCGTCGATCGCCGGCACGTCCGACATCGCGTTGGCGGCCAGCCCCAGGAACGTGCAGGGCAGCCAGATGGCCAGGATGCAGAGCGGATAGAAGATGACGGTCTTCCGGAACTGGCCCATCCGGCGCGCCGTCAGGCAGAAGATGGAGATGTGCGGGAACATGATCGACGAGAGCGGGATCAGCATGTAGCTGAAGAAGAACCGCGGCGGGATCCGCTCCCGTGAGAGGAGCGGCGCGGTCTCCGGCGAGTCGAGCAGCCGCTCCATCGCCTGCGGAAAACCGCCGATGCTGACTCCGATGAAGATGATGGCGGCCGCCCCGAACGTGAGGAACAAGACGGTCTGGAACGTGTTGACCCAGGCCGTGCCGCGCATGCCGCCGAAGAAGACGTAGCCCATCACCACCGCGGCGACGATCGCCCCGCCGAACCAGTACGGCACGACGCCGCCGCTCACCGCGCTGAGCGTCGTCCCGCCTCCCATCACCGCGATGACGATGTAGGGCACGAGCAGCGCCGCCTGCAACGCGAAGATGGCCGTGCCGATGTGACCGCACTCCCAGCGGTCCCGGTACATCTGCACCGGCGTCATGAAGCCATGGCGCTTGCCGAGGGCCCAGACGCGCGTGCCGAACAGGTAGAGCGTCAACGGAATGATGAACGCGGACGACGATCCCATCAGGCCGTAGGTGACGACGCCGTTGGCGAAGGCGTGCCCCGCCGATCCCAGGATGGTGAACGCCGTCATGTTGGTGCCGAAGAGCGACAGCAGGAAGACGTACTGGCCGAGCGAACGGTTGGCGAGAAAGTAACCCTCCGCCTGCTCGCCGCCCGGCGCCCGGCGGAACGCGAAGATGCCGATGTAGAGGACGACGCCGAGGTAGGCGATGACGACGAGGGCCGGGATCACGTTCGCGGCTCCCCTGCCGGCGGGCGGTCGTCCTCGGCGGCGTCTGCCTCAACCTCCAGATGCCCCGGCCACGCGTAGCGGACCAGCCCCCACATCAACACCGCGGCGGCCAGCGAATAGACGGCGTGATAGAAGAGGCCGATCGGCAGGAAACCGAACACCAGGGGGCGTGCGCTGTCCCAGAACCAATAGTCCTGATGCAGCAGGTAGAGCGCCGCGGCGGCGGTCCCAAGCAGCCAGGACGTCGCGCGCGACGGTCGAGTCATCGGCGCTCGCCGATGGCGTAGAGGTGGCCGGTCGTGCGCATGAAGATCTGCCCGTCGGAGATCGCGGGCGAACTGAGGGTGTACTCGTCGAAGTCGTTCTCGGCCAGCAGCTCGAACTCCGGCCCATCGCGGAAGACCGAGGTGACGCCGTTCTCGTTCGTTATGTAGATCTTCCCATCGGCCAGCACCGGCGACGCGCTGTAGGTGCCGCGGGCCAGCCGCTGCGGCCCGTAGACCGGCTCGCCGGTCTTCGCGTCCTTGACGAAGACGATGCCGCGGTCGTTCACGACATAGAGGTACTCGCCGTCGCTGACCGGCGTCGGGACGTCAGGCCCGTCGTTGGTCTGCCAGATCACGTGCGTCTCGAGCACGTCGCCCCGGCCGCCCGGCCGCAGCACGAGCATCGGCCGGATGCGGGTCGGCGCGTAGATGACGCCGTCGTGGACAACGGGCGAAGCGACGATCCGGTAGTTGCCTTCGCGCCGCGGGTTGAGTCCGTCGGCGCGCCACAGCTCCTCGCCGGTGTCGGGATCGTGCCCGGTCACCGCGTCCCCGCCGGTGATGACGATCTCGGTAACGCCGTCGTACTGAAGCACGGCCGGCGTGATGTAGGAGTCCGGCGACTCGCGCCGCGCCAGGGTCGGGCGCTCCACGCGCCACGTCGTCTCGCCCGTCGCGGCATCAATCCGCAAGAGATACGACGGATCGTCGGTGCGCATCCCGTGCAGCACGGGGACGTAGAGCGCCCCCTCGTACAACAGCGGCGACGACGCATAGCCCCAGTTCAGGCCGAACCGTCCGTACGATTCCTGAATGTCGCGCCGCCACAGCTCGTTACCCTCGAAGTCGAACGCCGTCAGGATCCCGGTGCCCGTCATCACCCAGACCCGCTCGCCATCGGTCACCGGGGACGGCGAGGACAGGTTCTGCTTCTGCAGCCGCCGGTTCCCGTCGCTCAGGTGGCGCCGCCACAGCATGGTCCCATCCGCCCGGTCGAGCACCCAGAGCTCGATGTTGTCGTCGTCCACCGCCACGTTCAGGAAGATCCGTTCGTTCCAGATGACGGGCGTGGAGCCCGACCGGGCCGGCATCTCCAGCTTCCAGGCGACGTTACGTTCCGTGTCCCACTCGACCGGCAGCCCGGTCTCGGAGCTCAGCCCGTCCCGGGTCGGACCGCGCCAGTTCGGCCAGTTCTCGGCCGAGGTGGGAACCGCCACGGCCCCGCCCGCCATCAACAGAACGAGGAGGCACACCATCTTCCGCTGCATCGTCTTCATGCCTTCATCCTAGATCACGTTGCCCGTCGCTTGGAACGGCGCCAAGTGCATGGTAGCCGGGACGGCAGTGATCCGGTCATCGATCCGGTATCGCAGGTCTCCCGGATAGACCACGAAGAGCGCATCCAGACGGAGGTCTTCCAGCGCTACCGACATCGACCGGGTTCGGCGCGGCGCGTCGATCCGCTTGATTTCGACCCCGACCCGCAGGCCGTGACCCAACAGAAGCAGGTCAAGCTCGGCGCCGTTGTGGGTTGCCCAGAAACAGGCTTCGTCCGGCAGCGCCTCGGCAATCACCTTCTCCAGAATGAACCCCTCCCACGACGCGCCAATGCGCGGATGCTGCTGCAGCGCGGACATCGTTCCGACGCCGATCAGGTGGTGGTACAGGCCGCTGTCGCGAAGGTAGACCTTGGGGCGCTTGACCTGGCGCTTGCCCAGGTTCTCGTGCCATGGACGCAACTGTCGAATCAGGAAAAGGTCATGCAGGAGATCCAGGTAGCGCCGCACGGTTCCCTGACTCACGTTGAGTGCTCCCGCCAGCTCCGCGACGTTGGCGATCTGCCCGTGGTAGTGCGCGATCATGGCCAGCAGCCGATGCAGGACAAGCGGACTGAGCTGAGCGCCGAACTGCGGAAGATCGCGCTCGACGAACGTCCGGAGGAACGATTTCCGCCACGCCAGACTGTTGGCCTCCGTGCCAGCCAGGAACGATTTCGGAGAACCTCCCCGGATCCACAATCGATCCATCCGCACGGCGCCGACCTCGGCTACCTGAAGACCCGTGAGTTCGATGTACTCGACACGACCGGCCAGTGATTCCGCGCTCTGGCGCAGCAGACTGGGGCCGGCGCTGCCAAGGACGAGGAAGCGTGCCGGATTGACCTCGCGATCGGCCAGCACGCGAAGAATGGGAAACAGGTCAGGCCGATGCTGTACTTCGTCGATGACCACGATCCCGGAGAGATCTCGAAGCGCGGTAAGCGGCTCGTCCAGCCGGCCCAGGCTGACGGGATCCTCCAGATCGAAGTAGTTGGCTGAGCCGGCGGCCACCAGTTGCCGGGCCAGGGTGGTCTTGCCGCACTGGCGCGGGCCGACGATGGCAACTACGGGCGAGCGTTCGAGCGCCTGTGCGACTGCATCCCGTGCAAGTCGGGGAATCATCTGACGCGTCACAATATCCATGATAATACACACAGAAGATGATATTTTTCATGGTATATGCTGCAACGTCGATCCGCTAGTCGGCGACTGCCGGCAAGGGAATCACACTGCTCCCGCGAGGTCGAGCAGGAACGCGTATTGGAGCGCGATTTCGCGGTATTGCCGGTAGCGGCCCGAGGCGCCGCCGTGACCGGCGTCCATGTTGGTCCGGAGAAGCAGACGGCGCCCGTCAGCGGGCGCGATGGCCCGGCGGCGGGCCACCCACTTGGCGGGTTCCCAGTACTGCACCTGCGAGTCGTGAAGCCCCGCCATCACCAGCAGATGCGGCCAGGCGACGGGGACCATGCTGTCGTAGGGCGAGTACGAGCGGATGTAGGCGTACGCGTCGGGATCGTTGGGGTTGCCCCACTCGTCGTACTCGCCGGTGGTCAGCGGGATGCTCTCGTCCAGCATCGTCGTGACGACATCCACGAACGGAACCTGCGCGACGACGCCATGGAAGAGCTCCGGACGCAGGTTGATGATGGCGCCCATGAGGAGGCCGCCGGCGCTGCCTCCCATCGCGTAGAGACGCTCGGGGTCCGCATGCCCTTCCGCCAGCAGATGCTCGGCGCAGGCGATGAAGTCGGTGAAGGTGTTCTTCTTCCGCATCAGCTTGCCCGCGTCGTACCAGGGGCGGCCCATCTCCTGCCCGCCGCGGACGTGGGCGATGGCATAGGTCATGCCGCGATCGAGCAGGCTGAGGCGGGACGACCGGAACGCCGGCTCCATGCTGATGCCGTACGAGCCGTAGCCATACAGGAGCAGCGGCGCCGGCCCGTCACGGCCCGCCCCGCGCCGGCGGACCAGCGAGATCGGGATCCGGGCGCCGTCCACCGCCGTCGCCATGACGCGGAGCGTCTCGTAGCGCGCCGGATCGAAATCGCCGAGCACCTCCTCGCGCTTCAGCAGCGTGCGCTCCCGCGTCGCCATGTCGTAGTCGTAGATCGACGACGGCGTCGCCATCGAGCTGAAGTGAAACCGCAGAGTCGTCGTCTCGGGATCGCGGTTCGTGTCGATTGAAGCCACGTACGCCGCCTCGCCGAAGGCGATCGCATGTGGCGCCCTGCCGCTCCAGGGACGGACCGAGAGCTGCGTGAGGCCATCACCGCGCTCGGCCAGCACGAGGTGGTCGCGGAACAGCTCGAAGCCTTCGAGAAGCACGTCGTCGCGGTGTGGAACCACCTCGCGCCACGCTTCGCGCGCCATGCGCGTCTCGTCCGCCTCCATCAGCCGGAAGTTGACGGCGGCGGCGTTGGTCCGGACATAGAACCGCCCGCGGTAGTGATCGACCTCGTACTCGTGGCCCCGCTCGCGAGCCAGAAAGACAATCGGCTCGGCGTCCGGATCCGACGCATCGATCAGCCGGTACTCCGTGGTTATCGTCTGGAACGATCCGATCAGCAGGTACCGGCGCGACCGGCTGCGCCACACGCCGCACACGAACGTCTCGTCGGTCTCTTCGAATACGAGCCGGTCATTGGCCGGATCGTCTCCCAGGCGATGGCGCAGCACCTGGTATGGACGCAGCGTCGTCGGATCGTGCCGGGTATAGAGCAACGTCCGGCTGTCCGCCGCCCACGCGACGTTGGCGGTAACGTCCGGGATGACGTCGGGCAGGTCGTCGCCCGTCTCGAGGTCGCGCACGCGGATGGCGTACTGGCGGCGGCCCACCGTATCGACAGCGTAGGCCAGCAGCCGATCATTCGGACTTACCTCCAGCGCACTGACCGCGCAGAACTCGTGCCCCTCGGCCACCCGGTTGACGTCGAGCAGGAGCTGCTCGCCCGGCGGCGGGCCCGCGGCCGGTTCCGTCGCGTCCGATGCCTCCGCAGCGTCGATCCGGACCCGGCCGTGGATCTCGTACTCGCGCCCATCCTCGTACCGGACGTGATAGCGGTAGGCGCCATCGCGGTACGGCACCGACATGTCGGTCTGCTTGATCCGCCCCTTGATCTCTTCGAACAACGCGTCCTGAAGGCCCGCCGTGTGCGCCATCGCGGCATCGGTCCAGGCGTTCTCCGCCGTCAGATAGTCGATGACCTCCGGGTTCTCCCGCTCGCGCAGCCAGTAGTAGTCGTCCTCCCGCACGTCGCCATGCTTCTCGTGGCGGTGGGGTTTCCGCGGGGCGAGCGGCGCTGACGCGATCTTCGCCATGAACTACTCGACGCGGAGAGCGCCCATCGGGTCGATCCGGGCGCCGCGCCGCGCCGGAAGCCAGCTCGCAAGGAGGCAGATGGCCATCAGGACCGCCGACACGCCGACGAAGACGACCGGATCGACGGGACTAGTCTCGTACAGGAGCGCCTGCATCCGGCGCGTAAGAACGGTGGCGGCGCCGATGCCGACGACCACGCCCACCGTCGCCATCCACGCTGCTTCCGTGACGACAAGCCGGCTGACGTCGGACGCCTCCGCACCCACCGCCAGCCGGATGGCGAGCTCGCGCCGCCGCTGCGCGACCCCGTAGGCGACGACACCGTAGAGGCCCACCGCGCCGAGCAGCAGCGCCAGCGCGGCGGCGACGGCCAGAAGAACCATGAGGAATACCCGGTCCTGATGAGACCGGGCGATCAGGGTATCCAGCGTCGCGACCTCCGACACGGGAAGGTTCGGATCGACGGCAGCTACTACGTCACGAACCGCCCCCGCGAGGGTGGCCGCCTCCGGCGCGCGAACGACGAAGCGCATCGCCGCCGAGACCGGTTCCCGGCCGGCGATCTGGCTGATCCACGGGTAGTAGGCCATCTCCGGTGGATCCTCGTTGAGGCCCAGTTCGTACACGTCGTCCACCACGCCGACGACGCGTGACCATGCTTCGCGCTCCTCGACGTTCGGCGGGCCACCGGCCCGGATCCCCTTGCCGATGGCGCTCTCCCCGGGCCAGGTCGACTCCGCCAGCGATCGCGAGACGATGGCGATCGGCGCGTCGCGGCCGGAGTCGAGGGCTTCGAACTCGCGTCCTTCGAGCACGTCGATCCCCAGGGCGCCGAAGAAACCCGGTGAAATCTGCTTCATCAGGAAAACGTTCGGGATGTCGTTCTCGTCGGTCGGCCGCCCCTCGATGCCGTGGCCGCCGGCCTCTGCCGTCCCTCCGAAGGGCAGCGTGGAAGCCGCCGCGGCGGCCGTCACCCCCGGCAGCGCGGCGAGGCGATCGACCACCGCGCGATGGAAATTGAGGCGCGACGCCGGCGTTTCGTACTCGCGCTCGGGAAGCGCCACCCCGAAGCTCAGGAGATTGTCCGCATTGAATCCGGGGTCGACCGAGGCAACCCGCTGGTACGAGCGGACGGCGAGGCCGGACCCGATGAGCAGGGACAACGCGAGGGCGATCTGCGTCACCACCAGCCCCCGGCGCAGGAGCTGGCGCTGGCGCCCTCCGGTAACCGCGCGCGCGCCTTCCGTCATCCGGGCCGCCGCGGCGGAGACGGCCGCGGCCCGCACCGCCGGCAGCAGCCCCAGCAGAAGGCCCGCCGCCACCGACACCGCCAGTCCGAACAGGAGGACGACACCGTCTATCGACACTTCCTCCAGTCGCGGCAGGTTCGGGGGCCCGATGCTGACGACGAGGCGGACGGCGGCCCAGGCGAGCGGCAGGGCCAGGAGTCCGCCCCCGACGCCGAGCGCGACGCTCTCGAGCAGCAGCGACCTCGTGAGGCGCCCGCGCGTCTCCCCCAACGCGGCGCGAACCGCCAGCTCTCCGGCGCGCGCCTCCGAGCGGACGAGAAAGAGGTTGGCGACATTCGCGCAGGCGATCAACAGCAGGAATCCGACCGCCCCGAGGAGGAACCAGAGCGTCGTTCCGATGTCGCCCACCACGAACTCGCGCGCCGGGCGTACCAGCGGCCGGAAGCCGGCGTTCGCGAGGAACTGCGCCGCGCCTTGCTGATCCGGAAACACCTCCGGCAGACTCGACAGCAGCGTTTCGAGCTCCGCCTGAACCTGCGTCCGCGAGACGTCCGCCGCCATCCGCCCGATGCCCTGCGCGCTGAACGCCCCCAACTGCAACGCGGCCCGGTTGAAGCGGAGCGGCCGCCACAGCTCTGCGTCAGGCTGCGACGGCACGACGAATCCGGGGGGCATGACGCCTACGAGCTCGACCCGGTCGCCGTCGATGTCCACTACGCGGCCAATCACGTCCGGATCGGCGCCGAACCGCCGCCGCCACAGGTCGTCGCTCAGGATTGCGACCCACCGCGCATCACCCCGCTCGTCGTCCCGCGTGAAGGCCCGGCCGAAGCGCGGCTGGGTGCGCGCGACCTCGAAGAACGACGCGGTAACGCGAGCGCCCCGCACCCGTTCCGGGTTCCCCGCTCCGGTGAAGCTGGCCGCTCCCCCCTGGATCATCGCGACGCTCTCAAGGGTGCGGCTCTCCGCTTCGTAGTAGACGTAGAGCGCGTCGGAGATCGGCAGCTCGTCGAGCTGCGCGACAGCCGGCGCGGCATGCTGCAACATGACCAGCCGTTCCGAATCGGGAAGCGGCAGCGGCCGGATGAGCACCGTGTTGACGACGGTGAAGATGGCGATGTTCGCCCCGACCCCCACCGCCAGGGTCAGGAGCGAGACGATGGTGAACCCGGGGGAGGCGGCGAGGCGCCGGATCAGAATGCGGATCGCGCCGACCATGACGGCCTACTTGCGGAGGGTGCGGTCGACGTACGCCTGAACCGCCGCGAGGACGCGGGGCGAGAGCCAAGCTTCGAGCACTTCCTCGTCGATGGACCGGAGGCCGGCGACCGCGCGCTCCCGGCCCGGACCGCGGATGAGCCGCTTGGTGAGGGCGAACGAGACGGGCGGAAGCGCGGCAAGGCGGGCGGCGAATTCGACGCCGCGGTCGACACATGCCTCGGCCGGCGTTACTTCGTCGACAAAGCCGTTCGCGAGCGCCTCGGCCGGCGCGCAGGTGAGGCCGCCGTAGACGGCCGCCTGGAGGCGGTGGGAAGGAACCGTCAGGCGCAGGATCTCCAGCGCCATGCCCGGAAACGGGACGCCGACGGAAAGCTCCGGCGTGCCGACCCGGCCCCCGCCGTCCGCCATCACGCGGTAGTCGCAGGCGCACGCCAGGATGCAACCGCCGGCGATGGCGTGGCCGTTGACGGCAGCGATGAGCGGCTTCGGGAACGTGTAGGCCCGAAAGAAGGCATCGCCGAGGAGCGGCAGGAACGTCCGGATGTACTCGCGCCCTCCCGCCATCAGGCGACGCAGGTCGACCCCGGCGGAGAAGACTGACCCGGCGCCGGTCAGGACGACGGCCCCGGCGGCCTCCGACTGCTCGAGCCTCGCCAGCTCCGCGCTCAGTCCGCGGGTGAACTCGGTATCGAAGGCGTTGACCTTGCCGTGGCGCATCCGGACCACGGTGACCTTGTCGCGTTGTTCCGTCGTGAACATCAGACTCCTACTCCGTGCGAAGCGCGTGCAACAGCGGCGAGCGGACGGCGGCAACGGTTGCCGCCACGGATGACGTGAGGCCGGCCGCGATCACGACGATCAACAGCACGGCCAGCGAGACCACGGGGACGGCGCCGCCGCGCTCGAGCCACGCCGGGGCGATGGCGACGATGGCGCAAGCCGTGCCTGCCAGCAGCCCGGGAAACAGGAGGAACGCGTTCTCGGCGAGCACCATGAGGGAGAGGTGCCGCGTGTTGTAGCCGACGGCCCGCATCAGCGCCAGCTCGCGGCGCCGCTCTAGCACGTTCCGCAGCAGTATCGCGCCGAGGCCGAAGGTGCCGAGAATCAGGCCGAGGCCGCCGAGGGTCTGGAATGTCGCCAGGTAGGTGTTCTCCACCTGGTGGAACGACGCCAGACGCTCCGCCGCGGAGACGGCGTCGAAGCCGAAGTCGGCGAGGCGATCCTCCAGCGCGGCGCTCACCGCGTCCATGCGATCCGGCGGAGCGTCGACCAGAAAGACGCGGTAGCCCTCGTAGTCCGGGAAGACGCGTTCAAAGTTCGCCTCCCCAACAAGCAACTCGCCCTGGAAGACGGAGTCCGCCAGCGCGGCGACGATGCGAAGCGTCACCGGCCGGTCGGTGTCCCGGTTGAGCACGAAGTCATCACCGATCCCCAGATGCAGCGCGTAGGCCAGGGACGTTGCGTCGGCGATCGCGGGAATCGCGCCGTCTTCGAACGTCCGGTCGAGCAGCAGCCACGGATTGGCTTCTTCCTCGGGCGTTTCCGCCGCGGTCGCGCCGAAGGTGAAGCGTCCCTCCGCCAGGAACGCCGCGGTCGGGGCCAGCACGCGCGGGTCCTTGGCCTGGTACAGATTCAGGCAGCTCGCGTCCTCGCCCGGGCGGAGGCGGAAGCGGGCAAGGGAAACGCCGGCAAGGGCTTCGCCGTCGCCGAACAGATCGTCGATGAACAGCTCGCTCTGCCCCGCCGCGCTCGACGGATCGTGGACGATCGGCAGGAGCGACTCGGCCAGGAGCGTATAGCCCCCGGTGCCGGATCCGGGGTCGGTCGCGTCCGCCTCGCCGTCTCTCCGAAACGCGTCGACGGCGACGATGATGAAGACGGCAAAGGCGATCAGCGCGATACACAGCACGCTACGGCCCGGCCGGTACGCCGCGTTGCGGTAGCCCACCTGCGCGACCGTCGCGCGTCCGCCCGCCCGGCTGTCCGGACGCCCCCCGATCCACGCCCAGGCGAGCGCGAGCGACGCCAGCAGCAGCAACATGCCGCCCCCGAAGAAACCGGCCGTGTCGCCGAGCGCGCCGAGCGCCGAGGCGCCGATCAGAGCGAGTCCCGCGCCACCCAGCCCGAGAGCGATCCACCCGGCGCGGCGCTCGCCCGCCCCCGCTTCGTCGAGCTTCGGCACGCCGGTCACCTCCGCCACACCGCCGGTCAGCAGGCTGCGGGGCGTCGCCGGTGAAAGCGCGCGGAGGGTCCAGGCAATCGACAGGAGCGCGGCAAGGATCCCGCCCGCCGCCCCCGCCGCCAGCGTGGCCGGCGACGGGTCGAGGGCAAGCCGCGTCGTTCCGACCGCGTCGATCCAGAGCGTGCGGAACCCAAGCATGATGAGCCAGGCGTAGCCGATGGCGCCGGCGACGCCGACAGCGCTGCCCGCGACCGACAGGACGAGCGCTTCGCTGAGGAAGAGGCGCCGGATGGCGCGCGGCGTCCACCCGGTGGCACGCAGCAGGCCGAGCTCGCGAATCCGCTGTTCGACCCCGAGGCGGAAGAAGAGGCTGGCAAGCAGCAGCGCCGACACTACCAGAAAGAAGCTGAAGTAGATGAAGTAGAGGCCGAAGTCGGTGGCGCCGGCCGACGCCTCGAGGGCCAGCGTCCGCGCCGGGTAGACGATAAAGCCGAGGGCCAGCGGATCGAGGTTCTCGCGGAGGGTGTCCGCCACCGCCGCGGCGGCCGCGTCGAGACCGGCGCCGGACGCCGGCGTCAGGCGGACCGAGGTGGCCTGGCCCCAGCGCGACTGCCACAACTGCTGCCCGGCGGCGAGCGGGATGAAGGCCTTGGGTGTCGTGCGGTAGTCGTCCCAGTACGTCTCGTCGACCGGGCGGATCAGCCCGAGATCGACCGGGAACGGCGGATCCCAGTCGATGACGTCCGTCGCCTCGGTGATGCCCGGGTAGTCGGGCGTCAGGTCGGGGTCGGCGGCGACACCCTCCAGCGGCACGATTCCGGTGACGCGCAACTCCGCTTCGCGCGTTGTCAGAACGCCCTCGTCCTCCCAGAGGTAGTACTCGATGGTGAGGCTGTCGCCGGGATCCGCTTCCAGATCGTCCGCCGCCCACTGGTTGAGGATCACCGGCGGCAGGTCGCCGGCGGCCGCGCCGGCCGGGGCCGCCGCGCCGAGGCGGGCCAGATCCCGGGCCGTGATGACGGAATACGGCGTGACTCTCCCCCCGATGCGCAGCTCGTTCGCCAGGTAGGACAGGATCGGCTCCGTCGCGAGGCCGCCCGCCGCGGCAACCCCCTCCACCGTCTCGACGGTCGCGTCGGTCAACAGGCCGGCGTCCGACTCGACGGCGATCGTCCCCTGCTCCGGAAGGACGCGGACGCGCAGGCCGAGATCGGCCAGCGTCGCGGTGGCCCGGACCGCGGCCTCCGCCGTCTCCTGGCGCACGGCATCGTCGCCGGCGTCCGCCGCCGCCGACGCGGCCGAAGCGCCCCCCAGGAGCAGCGTGTTCACCTGGCCCTCGGTCTCCAGCTCCTCCTGCAGGCGCGACAGCGGAACGAAGACCGACCGGGCCAGACCCTGGGCAGGCCGGAACGAGAACTCCCCGAGATCGGACGGCGGGAGGACACGCGCGACTCCGAGCCGGAGGGTCCGGCCAACGTCGTCGCGGCGGCCGTGGAGCGAACTCACCGGCACCGCCGAGGGTTTCTCGACGCGGACCAGCAGCGCATCCTCGATCTCGATCCCCAACTCGCCGGCGAGGCCGCCGCTGGCGAACGCGCCGTTGCGGTCGAGCGCAAAGCCGCCGGGATCGCGGCCGTGAAACGTCCAGAAGCGGTCGTCGACACCGTAGACCTGCACGCCGGATGCGCGGCGCCCGCTCGCCTGATGGGTGACGAAACCCTCCACGGCGATCATCGGAACGACCGCCGGGAAGTGCGCCCCCATGCCGTCGGCCGCAAGCAACGCGCCCGCGGTCTCTTCAGGGACGAACCGGCCCGCCGTAACGACGCGGTCGATGGCCCCGAGGCGTTCGAGGGCGAGGGCGCGCAGGCTGGAGCGGACCGACGTACCGACCAGCAACGCGCCGGCAAGGACGGCGACGGCCACGGCCACGCCACCCACGACGGCCAGGTTGGTGCGCCAGTAATGGCCGAGATTGCGTCGAACGAGCGCGCGGACCACCATGGAAAGCTCCGTTAGCGGCGCTACCCGCCCGCAGGCGCCAGCCGCTGGTTGTCCAGGCGGTAGCGGATCGGGCACCGCGCCGCCAGCTCCGGGTTGTGCGTTACGACCAGCAACACGCTGTCCTGCTGTTCGTGCAGCTCGAGCAGCAGGTCGGTGACGGTCGCCGCCGACTCACGGTCCAGATTGCCGGTCGGCTCGTCGCACAGGACGAGCGGCGGCTCCTGAATCAGGGCCCGCGCCAGGGCGACCCGCTGCCGCTCGCCGCCCGACAGCTCCGCCGGCCGGTGATCCATCCGGTCGGCCAGTCCGACCTCCCTCAGCAACTTCTCCGCCCGTCCGGCCACTGCCGCGTCCGGCTCGCCCACCAGGGTCGGAACCAGAACATTCTCCAGAACCGTGCACTGCGGCAGCAGCAGGTGATCCTGGAAGACGAATCCCACTTTTGAATTCCGGAACGCGGAGAGCTCGATGTCGTTCAGGGCGAACGGGTCGGTTCCCTCGAGGGTCACGTGTCCGCTCGACGGCGGCTCCAGCGCGCCCACGATGTAGAGGAGCGTGCTCTTCCCGCTGCCGGACGGCCCGACGATGGACGCGGCGTCGCCACGCCCGAGCGACAACGATACGTCGGTGAGGATGGGGAGCGGACCGCGGGCGGTGGGGTACGCCTTGGAAACGTTCCGGACGTCCAGCACCCGCGTCCTCCGTTCGTAATGCGCCTATGACGCCTTCTGCAGCGCGCGCGGACGGAAGAGGAAGTCGACGATGTTGCCTTCGTGGGGCTGCAGCCAGTTCAGCCGGATGGTCGGAATCGGCCCCAGATTCAACCGATCGATGTTCCGCGCGTCGAGCAGATCCCCCTCGAACGCCGTATCCGACGTGAGCGCGGTGGCGACCAGCGTCGGGCCGATCGACGAGATCATCTTCGCCTGCGGGCATTCGACGACCGTCACGAACGGGAACATGTATTCCTTCTTCGCCATCGCCGCTTCGGACGACGGGCAGTAGACCACGGTCGGGCGAAGGTAGTCGCACCGCTCGCGCTGTACCAGCCGTCCGTCCGGATGGTGGGCCGCGGTCGTCTCCTCGACCCCGTTCTCCTTCAGCGCGTTGTCGATGTCGGCCGAGATCGCCGGCGCCTGCCCAGGCACCGTGAACGCCGCGAGCGCCGCGTCCGGATCTTCCGGAGGCAGCGGCGCAATGGGGCCGAGCCGCTCGGCCAGGGCCTGGGCGATCGCCCGTCCGTGCCGCGGCGTCCAGATGCCGGAACAGTTGATGCAGCTCCGGCCGCTGTTGATCAGCACGCTGTCGACCATCAGGTCGAGATGCTCTTCCCAGTTGTCCGCTTCGTCGTCGCCCAGCAGGATCTTGGAAAAACCGGGCCCATGCACCTGGACGGCCGGGTTGCCGGCATACTGCTCCACCGTCGCCGTTCCGCCGAAGATGAGACTGCGCGGGCAGTTGTTCAATACCGCCGCCCCGACGTCGCCCAGTCCGGGATAGAGCGCGACCGACTCCTGCGGCACGCCGGCCTGGAAAAACGCCTGCGTCATCCGCCAGGGGGTCCACGGCTCCTGCGGACCCGGCTTGAGCACGAGGCCGATCTGCAGCGGGATGATCGGCAGCCAGAGGCTGTGCACGCCGGGCGAGTTCGACGGCAGGACCATGCCGAGCACCGGCGTCGTCGCCTGATAGCTCCGCATCACGCCATCCTCCTCGCCGAATCCGCGGGCGAGGATGCCCGGATCGAGCCGCCGCGTGAGCGACGCCAGGATGTCGTCGATGTGGTCGAGCACGTACCGCAGTTTCTCCATGTTCATGCGGCACATGTGCTCGGGGAGACCGGTGGTCGCCGACTGTTGCCGCACGAACTCGCTGGGCGTCTGGGTTCCGTCGCCGAGCGGCAGTTCGGCCGACGAGAAGAGCTCGGCGCCCTTCTTGACCATGGCAACCAGCTCGTCCGGCGGCACCTCCCGGAGGGCGGCACGCGCACGCTCCGCCTTGCGGAGATCGCGCGCAACGATGCCCGGGTTGGCCTGGCTCACCTCCGCCACCGGTTCGCCGGTGTCGAAGTGAACGACCTTGTCGATATCAAGGCTTCGGTAGGGCTTGCCCCACCGCAGCGCCGGAAAGTGAATCACGGCGTTACGACGACCACGAACGGCTAGATGCCGTCCGCCACCTCGATGCTGATCGTTTCGCAGAGCCCTTCCTGGGTCACGTGGAGGTCGTCGCCGATCTGGACCGTCAGTTGGTAGGTCCCCGGCTCCACCTGCAGCGTGTAGGCGTTCGAGCCATCACCGAAGTGCTGCCAGCCCTGGCCCTCCGGGATCACCTCGCCGACCGGGAGGCAGTCGGTATTCAGTCCGACGTGGAAGTGGCCCATACCGGGGCGCGGCGTGTCGTTCTCCGGGTCGAAACCCTCCGGAATGGCCGAGATGGGATAGTTCTCCGCGCCCATCTCGATTTCGACGTCGTGGTCGCTGGACATCGCTTCGCCGTCGAGCGGGGCGACGAAGAAGACGCGCGGCGGTCCGCTGGGGGCGGCGTCCGCGGCAGGCTCCTCGGCCTCCATCTCCATCGGCTCTTCGGGAGCCATCTCACCGCCTCCGCCGCCGCACCCGGCCGCGGCCACGGCGAAGATCGCCAGGGTTATCAGCAGGTTCCGGTTCAGCAGTTCGGTTCGCATTGTGGGTCTCGCTCCTTTGAAGTAGACGGCGTTCGTCCGTCGTCACACTCTATCGCTGATTGCTCGCCAGGGCCGCGCCGGGGCGGCCCCCTCATGATACCTGACCCGGTCAGTAGACACCGACGGTGGTCGAGGAAGCCAGCGCGCTGAACGGGCGGACGCCGCTCACGCCATCCCAAGGATACTGCTCGCAGGGCGGCTCGCGCTCTCCCTCGTCCCGCTCGAGGAACCGGGGAACGAAGAACTCCTTCGTCAACGTCGTCAGCATCACCCGGCCGGTCTCGCCGTAGCCGACCACGCGGTCGGCGTCGTCCGGATCGACCACCTGCAGGACGGCGCGCGGCTGTGGCGCGTAGTAGGTAATCTTGTATCCGTTCTCAGGTCCGCTCGGGGGCGAGCCGGCCAGTCCCATCAAGGTGTTGCCGTAGGTGGGCGTCATGTAGACGCCGTCGAGCAACTCCTCGTGCGCGAAACGGTTCCACTGCGGAGTGAACTCCGTTCCGCCGGCGAAGATGCCGGTAATGCCCGTCTCCCGGATGCTCGAACCCTCGTCTTCGAGCCGCGTCGCCAGCGCCTCGATGAGTTTCGGGGTCGAGAAGAGGCACTTGATGTCGTGGCCGGCCGAAAGCACCGTCAGGGCCTGATCGATCACGTGGGCCTGATACGCCTTCAGGTGGTCCATCCAACCCTTCCTGATCAGCTTGATCACCCAGCGCGGGTCGAGGTCGACACAGAAACAGATGCCGCCGCGGAACTGCGCCAGGTGCTCCACGGCAAGGCGCAGGCGCCGCGGACCGCTTGGCCCGAGCATCAGCCAGTTGGCGCCCTTCGGGAAGCACTCGTCCGGGAGCGTCTCCGAGAAGAGCTCGTAGTCGGTCCGGAAATCATCGATCGCGATCCGGCTTTTCGGAATCCCGGTCGTGCCTCCAGTCTCGAAGACATAGATCGGACGGTCGGCGTACGCCTTCGGCACCCAGCGGCGCACCGGCCCGCCCCGGAGCCATTCGTCCTCGAAATGGCCGAACTTCGTCAGGTCGTCGAAGCCGCGCACGGCGTCGCGCGGATCCCAGCCCGCGCGCGCGGCCCAATCCAGCCAGAAGGGGCTGCCCGTTGCGGGATCGAAATGCCACTCGATCACCTCGCGCACCCAGACGTCGAGCGCCTCGCGGGCGGAAGCGGAAGGACTGCCGGTACCGGCGGCGGGTGCGCTCATCGAGCGGGGATTTTACACTAGGGGTCTGCGCCGTGGAACGGTGCAGACCCCTAGATAGGCGCGGCTGGGCGGCCATCGGAGCCGCAGGCTCCTAGCCATCGGGAACGGGACTTGCACGGGCAGAGGCGATGATGTAGCGAGAATGGCGGAAACGAACCCCTCGGAAGGAACGCGCGGAGGACGGCTCGAACGGATCTGGATCAAGCGGTTCCGCCGCGGTCCGATGGACCCGGTGGAGCAGGCCGAACTGCGGGCCGGCAGGGGCCTCGTCGGGAATGCGGACCAGGGCGGGAAGCGGCAGGTGACGATCATCTCGCGCGGTGAATGGGACCGGGTGAGCGAGGCGATGGCGGACCATATCGATCCTGCCATCCGCCGTGCGAACGTACTCGTCTCGGGCATCGAGCTCGCGGGAACGCGCGGCCGCATCCTGCGCATCGGCTCGTGCCGATTCCGCATCAACGGCGAGACCCGTCCTTGCGAAAGGATGGACGAGGCCGCACCGGGACTGCGGGCCGTGATGCGCCCGGCGTGGGCCGGCGGGGCCTACGCCGAGTCTCTGGACGACGGCGCCATCGCGCTGGGCGATCGCGTCTCCTGGGACGATTGACCGGTCCGCCGGCCGGTGCGCCGGCCTCCAGGCCGGCATTCTGGAGCCGGTATCTGCCTGCCGGCGAGGACGCCGGCGGACCCGTTCTGCCGGCGAGGACGCCGGCGGACCTTTTGCCGGCGGGGACGCCGGCGGACCTTTTGCCGGCGGGGACGCCGGCGCACCTGTTCTAGAGCAAAGCGTCGGCCTTCGCGGCAAAGACGAAGTCGCTCTCCGTCAGCCCGTCGATCTTGTGCGTCCAGATAATGATCTTCACGCGTCCCCACGCCAGATAGATGTCGGGATGATGGTCCTGCTCCTCCGCCATCTCCCCCACCCGGACCGTGAAATCGAGCGCCTGCCGGAAGTCGTCGAACTTGTACACCTTCTCCAGATGGTGCTCCTCGACAACGTTCCAGTTACCACCCAGCCGCTCCTGAAATCCCGCCAGCTCCGCGCCTGCCAGCGGCGGCACGCCGCCCTTGCACGGAATGCACTCCTGCTTCGCCAGATCACTCATCACGTCACTCCCCGGTTCCCCACTACGATGATGGCCTTTCCGCCGCCGCCAGCGATGCATCCCATGCTTCGCTCATCCGGCTGGATGCCAGCCATAGTCCCCCATCCACCACCAGCGTCACGCCCGTCACGAACGATGCGAGGTCCGAACATAGGTACAGCGCCGCCTGCGAGACGTCATCGATGGCGCCCAGCCGCCGGAGCGGCGTCGTATTGACGGTCCGCGCTCTCGCCTCGCCCACCAGCAGGCGCCTGACGCCCTCGGTCTCCGCGATCGGTCCCGGCGCGATGCCGTTGACGCGGATGCCGTAGGGGCCCCACTCCACCGCCAGCACGCGGGTCAGCGCATCCACGCCCGCCTTCGCCGCCGACACGTGCAACTGCGCCGCCGTTCCCAGATAGTGCAGCGTTGCGCTGATGTTCAGGACGCTCCCCCGGCTCGCCTTCAGGTGCGGCAACGCGGCGCGGCACATGTGAAACGTCCCCTTCAGATCGATGTCGACCACCGCGCCGAACCCGTTCGGGGACAAGTCTTCCGCAAGGCAGAGGAAGTTGCCCGCCGCGCCGTTGACCAGAATGTCGAGCCGCCCGAACGCCTCCACCGCCGACGCGACCGCCGCCTCGGCCGCCGCCGGATCCCGCACGTCGCCTGCCGCCGCGCATCCGCGTGCGCCGAGCCCTTCAATCTCGCCCCGCACCGCCTCCAGCGGTTCCGCCCGCCGCCCGGTCACCGCGACGTCGCACCCGTGGGCCGCCAGGGCCAGCGCCATGCCACGGCAGATTCCGGACCCTCCGCCCGTCACCAACGCCGCCCTTCCCTTCAACAGGTCCGCCTGAAACCCCATGAGCGTTTGTCCACCTCCCGCCACGCATCATGCACGCGGCGCGCGCTTACAATCCCCGGCGTTGGGTCCTCTCACCGCCGCCACTAACGCCTTCCCGCTCTGGCTCATTCTCGCCAGCGCACTTGCCCTTTGGCGCCCCGCTTTCTTCACCTGGTTCAGCGGCCCGCTGATCCCTCTCGGGCTCGGCCTCATCATGCTGAGCATGGGGATGACCGTCGGCTTCGAGGACTTCCGCCGCATCCTACGCCAGCGCGCGAACGTCCTCCCGGGCGTCGCGCTCCAATATACGCTCATGCCGCTCCTCGGCTTCACACTTGGCTGGCTCTTCGGACTCCCCGCGCCGTTCGCAGTCGGCCTGATACTGGTGAGTTGCTGCCCCGGCGGCACCGCGTCGAACGTCATCGCCTTCATCGCGCGGGCCGACGTCGCCCTCTCCGTCACGATGACCACCGCCTCGACGCTGCTTGCCGCGCTCGCCACCCCGGCGCTTACCGCGTTGCTCGCCGGCAACCGGATCGACGTGCCCGTCATCGGCCTGCTCACCGACACCGTGCAGGT
Organism: uncultured Vicinamibacteraceae bacterium; assembly: GCA_964636705.1. GTDB lineage: Bacteria > Acidobacteriota > Vicinamibacteria > Vicinamibacterales > UBA8438 > VXRJ01. Next base: position 102,890 of record CAZWUJ010000004.1, on the reverse strand, counting down.
AGTCATCCTTCCGGTCGTTGCCGGCGCGCTCCTCAAGGCACGCTTCCCGCGTGCGTGCGACCGGGTTCTTCCAGTTGCCCCACTGGTCGCCGTCCTTGCCATCATCCTGATCGCCGGCTCCGTGATCGCCGGCAACCGCGAGCAGGTGATCGACGCCGGCGTGCGCCTGCTCCTGGCCGTCCTCTCGCTCCACGCCAGCGGCTTCGTGCTCGGCTACCTGGCCGGCAGGTTGTGGCTCCGGCAGGAACAGGCGGCCCGGACCGCCGCCATCGAGGTTGGCATGCAGAATTCGGGTCTCGGCGTCGTACTCGCGCAGCAGAACTTCGTCAATCCCCTCACCGCCGTCCCGAGCGCCATATCCGCCGTGCTTCATTCACTGGTGGGCAGCGTTGCCGCCGCCCTGTGGCGCGCCAGGCCGGCGCGCTAGACTGGTGACCCCAAGGAGTCTCCCCATGCATCGCCCCATCATCGCCCTCGCCGCCCTGGCCTGCGCGTTCGCCGTCGGCCGCCTCTCGGCACAGGATGTGGAGCCGTTGTGCACGATGTGCGCGGCGGAGTACATGCCCGCGGAGGAAGTGACGGAGTACGCCTTCGTCACGCGTAGCTACGGCCCTACCGACGTGCCGTTCCGCGCCGTCGATGTGGGCGGCGCCAACGTCCAGCTTGCGGTGGTCCACCGCGGCCGGCAGTCGAATCCGCGCGGCACGGTCGGCGAACACGACCTGGTCACCGAGGTCTACTACATCCTGAGCGGCGGTGGCACCGTCCGCACCGGGTCCGATCTGGTGAACCCGGTCCGCCGCGCAGCCGACTCGCGGAGCGTGACGACGACGAGCGGACCCGGCAACAACGCCGAAGACATTCGGAACCCGGACTTCAACACGATGAAGCAGGGAGACATTCTGGTGATTCCGCCAGGCACCGGCCACCACTTCGTCGAGATCCCCGACCACGTCACCTATCTGATTGTCCGGTTCGACCCGGAGCAGGTGCTGCCGCTGGTTGACGCGGCGGCGTCCCGGGCGTTCCTCGACGGGCAGGGAGCCCGATAGGCGACCGTACAGCGACGAGGCCCGCTCCCAGGCGGGCCTCGTCCAGAACGTACGAGCGGTTCGGCCGGCTACTGGCCGCCTCCGGCGGCCTCCTGCTCCTCGAGCCGCGCGCCGCCCAGGATGCCCGGCATCGAGTAGTTCCCCTCGTGGCAGGCGTACTCGAAGATCGGGTCCATGGTCGACTCGTGAAGCAGCTCGACCGTCCACGGCTGGGTCCAGGTGTCGGGATCGTTCAGGGTGATCTCCTGGCGCAGGATGTTGGGGCTGACCCGCGTGAAGCGCTCCACCAGGTGGAGGTTCTCCGTAGACCCGCTGAAGCCGGTCTTGGGTGAATAGTTCCGCGTCTCGACCACCAGCGTGTCGCCCTCCCAGCGGCCGCGCGCATCGCCCGCCCACAGCCGAAGGTCCTCGTCGACATGCGGCCGGTCGTCGATCGGGATCAGCCGGCTGAAGTGACCCATCTCCTGAAAGATCGCGACGTGGGTCTCTGTCTGTAACACCTGGAAGTAGCTGTTGTAGCCCGAGCCCATGTTCGGGGCCTGGAAGTGCAGGCAGCGGTCACCGAGCGACCGGTCCTCCGGGCCGTCCGACGGATGCGCCGCGCGGTATTCACGTCGCTCCGCCGCGCGGGACTGGGCGGCATCGGTCATCGCCGGTATGCGGCCGTTCGGCGGATCGATGATGAGTGACGTGCGGTTGTCGAGCTCGCGCTCCACAAGCCAGAAGGCGTTGTAGTTTCCCGTGATGACATCGAAGTCCTGGAACTCGGCATTGCCCAGGGCCTGTTGAATCAGCCGGTCGCCCAACAGGTCGCCCGCCTGTTCGGCGTCGCGGAATTCCTCGATCCGCCGGTTCAACTCGGCCAGCTCCTCTTCCGTCAGCGTCGCCTTGTCACCCAACTGTTCGGGACGCTCGAGCGGAGTTGCGCTGTTGTTGGCCCAGATGCCCGACAGATCCGGCTGTCCCAACGCGTTGCGTGGCGCCGTGTAGGTGTCCTGCCCGAACGCCACGGGCGCCAGCCCCAACACGACTCCGGCTGTTGCCACCCAAACGACCAGTTTGCGACCAGTCATGAGATCCTCCCTCTGAATCTTTCTTCGTACCGTGCGCGAGGCGACCCGCCGTCCGCAGGCCGGCACACTGCTAACGATAGACCGGGGAGCGCCGCAGGGCAATCGGCAGTTTCGTTTCGCATGCTAGAGTTCCGGGTTTCGACTCTCACCTCGGACCCCATAGAAGGAGCACCGCGATCGTGACGGATCATCTCATCGCCCCCCATGGGGGGAGTCTCGTCAATCTCTTCGCTTCCGACGCCGACGGCGCCGCTCACAAGGAAGCATCCCGCGACTGGCCCTCCCACGACCTGACGGAGCGTCAGCTCTGCGACCTGGAGTTGCTCGCGAACGGCGGCTTTTCTCCCCTCACCGGCTTCATGGCGCAAGCGGACTACGACCGCGTCTGCTCCGATATGCGCCTTGCGGACGGGACGCTCTGGCCGATTCCCATCACCCTGGACGTGCCCGAGAAGCTCGCCAGCGCGCTAGCACCCGGATCGAGACTCGCCCTCCGCGATCCGGAAGGCGTGATGCTCGCGGTGCTGGACGTCGAGAATGTCTGGCAACCGGATCGCGCCGCCGAAGCGGTGGCGGTCTTCGGCACCGACAACCCGGAGCATCCCGGCGTCGCCCACCTGCTTGATCGGACGCATCCGTGCTACGTCGGCGGCCGTGTCACCGCGGTGCAGCCGGTGACGCACTACGACTACCGCCAGCTCCGCCATACGCCGGCCGAGTTGCGCGCGCAGTTCGCAAAGCTGGGCTGGACCAAGGTGGTCGCCTTCCAGACGCGCAATCCGATGCACCGCGCGCACCAGGAACTGACCCTGCGCGCGGCGAAAGAGGTGGGCGCCGACCTGCTTATCCATCCCGTCGTCGGCATGACGAAGCCGGGCGACGTGGACCACTACACGCGCGTGCGCTGCTACCAGGCGCTGCTGCACCGGTATCCCTCAAGCACCGCGCAGCTTTCGTTGCTGCCCCTCGCGATGCGGATGGGCGGCCCGCGCGAGGCGGTCTGGCACGCCATCATCCGGAAGAACCACGGCTGCACGCACCTGATCGTCGGCCGCGACCACGCCGGGCCGGGCAGCGACTCCGCCGGCAACCCGTTCTACGGCCCCTACGACGCGCAGGAGCTGCTCCGCGCGCACGAGGCGGAGCTGGGCGTCACGATGGTGCCGTTCAAGCTGATGGTCTACGTGCAGGATGCGGACGCCTACCTCCCGATCGACGAGGTTGAGAAAGGGCGGCGCACGCTCAACATCTCCGGCACGGAGTTGCGCGAACGCCTCGCCGAGGGACGCGACATCCCGGGCTGGTTCACCTTTCCGGACGTCGCGGAAGAGCTGCGCCGGAGCCACCCGCCACGCGGCCGGCAAGGATTCACCGTCTTCTTCACGGGCCTCTCCGGCTCCGGCAAGTCGACCATCGCGAACGCCCTTCTGGTGAAGTTCCTGGAGTTCGGCGGCCGGCCGGTGACGCTGCTCGACGGCGATCTGGTCCGCAAGAATCTGTCGAGCGAGCTCGGCTTCTCCAAGGAGCACCGCGACATCAACATCCGCCGCATCGGCTACGTCGCCTCCGAGATCACGAAGAACGGCGGCATTGCGGTCTGCGCCCCGATCGCCCCCTACGACGCGGTGCGCAAGGATGTCCGGCGGATGATCGAACCCCTCGGCGGCTTTGCCCTCGTCCATGTCGACACGCCGCTGGCGGTGTGCGAGGAGCGCGACCGCAAGGGTCTCTACGCCAAGGCGCGGGCCGGCATCATCAAGGAGTTCACCGGGATTTCCGATCCCTACGAGGAGCCGCAGGACGCAGACGTGACGATCGACACGACGGCTCTCACGCCCGACGAAGCGGCCCAGCGCATCATCCTCCACCTGGAGCGCCAGGGTTACATCAGCGCCGAGGAGTAGCCGCCCGGTGCGCTAGTTGGTGCGCCGTCCTGCACGTAAGCTGGTGCGCCGGCCTGCACGTAAGCTGGTGCGCCGGCCTGCACGTAAGCTGGTGCGCCGGCCTCCAGGCCGGCACTCGTATTCTCGGCGACGATGGCGCTGTCGCGAGTGGTCCGGCACTTTCGCGCGCCGGCAAGCCGCCGCGCGCATGGACTCGTTGCGTGCAAGTCTCCAACCGGTCGCCACGGAAGACGTGGTCCGCTGGGTCCGCGAGGAACGGGAGCGGCGGCCGTCGTGATCGCGACTCCCGACGCGTCGGTGCTCCTCAAGTTGGTGCTTCCAGGCGATGACGAGCAGCATGGCGACGCGGCGCTGTCACTGCGGGGCGAAACCCTGGCCGGCCCTGTCGAACTGGTCGATGGTTCCGTACATTCCCGCCTCAAATGAGGGGTGCAACGACGAAACCGTCACGGGACGGGCGCGGTATCAAGTCCTCTACCGGAGTCGATCCACCAGCCGCCACACGTCCGTGCTGGGGTTCGTTCGAGGCGGAGAACCGTTGCCTTCGTGACGCGCGTCGAGTTCCCGTGCACGGTGCTTCGCCGTTTCGAAGTCGTCGATGAGGGTCATCCACGCGGTTTCGGGAATCCTCTTGCCACTCGTCAGGCCCAGCTCATGAGAAAGTTGCTGCCCACTCGGTGAGATAGCGGGGCTCCGTTACCTCACCCTCGGTGAGGATGCGAAGGATGCGACGCGTTTCGCGCTTCACGTGGCGCCGACGCGGGTACCGGCCGGAGGGTTTCGTCATGAACCGTCCGCGTCGGCAAGCAGTTGGAACTCTGCCGGGTCTAGGACGGGAACGGCTCCGTAGCGCCCCTGAAGGTAGCGTCTTCCGAGCGCCTCGTCTCGCTTCGGCTGAAACTCCGCCAGCGAATAGAGCGTCGTTCCGCCGTCGGCGTTCTTCTCGGTGAGCCATATCTGGTCTCGGCCCAGGGTGCGCTGGCCGCTGTCGCCGAGGATTGTCGGATCGTGGGCGTTGAAGACAAGTTGCGCGCACCACGGGTTGGTTTTGGGGTCGTGGAAGAGCCGGATGAACCGTCGCACGAGATGGGGGTGCAAGCTCGAGTCGAGCTCGTCCAAGAGAAGCACGGTTCCTCTACGTATTGTCTCGAGCAGCGGTCCGAGCAGGCTAACCCATGCCAGTGTTCCTTGAGATTCGTGCTCCGGATCAACGGAAACAGCGCCCTCGGTTCCCGCGTGGCTCAGACGCAGGAGGTTGCTGCGCAAGAAGTGCTCATCCTGCGCAGCGGCCGGCTCTTCTTCGAGTCCATCGAGACCGCGAAGCGCTCGCTGCCACTTTTCGGCGGCTTCCGCGTCAATGTCGATTCGCTCGACGTCCTTGATGCCCAGGTCGGCGGCTTGCAGCAGGGGGACAATCGCTCCGCGCGCCTTGGGATGCGGGAGGAGCTCGGCTGTCTTGGCTATGCCCGCGCCCCGGTTGTCGGGCGCCATCAGCCGAAGATTGTCGCGAAACCAGTCGAATAGCGGGCCGATCAGGGTGGTGACGCTTGAACGGGCATTGCCCGGTCCATCCGCGACGGCGCCGGCGACTGACAACAGAAGTGCGTTCCTGCGCACGAGGCGTGCAAGCACGCGGCCGGACGAGCGAAAGGCGGGGCCGAAGCTCGGCGCCCGATCATCGCGTTCTCTATGAAAGACCAACGCCTGGCGCCCTTTCGGATAGTAGTAGGCGTACTCGCCGCGAACAGACTCGTCGTCGATTTCAAAGCCGTACTGCCAGCGCACTCCGTGGAGAATCAGGTCGACCTCGAACCGGGATGGCTGTTCGACGCCGTGGTCGTGAAGGAGAAACGGCTGGCGGGGGAGCTTGGTTTCCTGATCCCCTTTACGGAACGAGCTCAGCACGACCGCGCGCATGTCCGCCATCGCCCGCAGGAACGTTGACTTTCCCGATGCGTTCGCTCCGAAGAGGCCGGCCGCGGGCAGCACATTCGCTGGCCCGCGGATGCCGGCGACCTGCAGGCCCCTGACAACTTCCGAATCCGACAGCCTGGTGCCGATCAGCGACAGTGTTGCCTCTTCCCAGTAGGAACGTACATTCCGAATGGAGAAGGACAGCAGTGCGTTCGTTGGCGGAGGCGTGTCGGCATGGGTGTTCACAGACCGATTATCGCGGAAAATCCGCGATAAATGCAAAATAAAGCGACGTTTTGGGCTGAGTGTGGTGCCACGCCACCCGCGTCACGATCCGGTGCGCCGGCCACCAGGCCGGCACTGGTATTCTCGGCGACATGGCGCCTCCCTCCGACGCCGCCGCCCGCTTCCGCGAGGCGATACTCCGCTTCGACGCCGCCAACGCGGAAGACCCCAACATTGAGGTCGAGGGCGGGGTTCCTGAGCCGAAGGAACTCGTCTACGCCAACCGCATGACAGCGGCGCTCCACCGATTCGCCCCCGACGCCCCCGAGACCGTCCGGCTCGCGGCCCGCTGCCAGCACATCCGGCGCTGGACTGTCCCGCGGGACGGCTACCCGGAAGGCCGCGCCGGCTACCGTCAATGGCGCACCGATCTGGCCGTCTTTCACGCCGACACGGCGGCGGCGATCCTCCGTGACGTCGGTTACGACGAACCGACGATCGCGCGCGTCCAGGCCCTCGTCCGCAAGGACCGCCTGAAGGCGGATCCCGACGTCCAACTCCTCGAGGACGTCATCTGTCACGTCTTCCTCACCCACTACCTCGCGGACTTCGCCGCGAAGCACGACGAGCAGAAGGTGGTCGACATTCTGAACAAGACGTGGCGCAAGATGTCCGACGAGGGGCGCGCCGCGGTCGCGTCCCTGGAACTGCCGGAGGCCGTCCGCTCGCTGGTGAAGAGAGTCCGCCGAGTTCGATTGACGTTCGCGACAATGCTATGTTCTGCATAGTGCGCACGACAATTTCCCTCGAAGACCGGCTCGCGCTGCAGGTGCGTCGTGAGGCAGCCGCGCAGGGCGTCAGCGTAAGCGCGTTCATCGCCAAGACGCTGGAAGATTCGCTCAAGCGGCGGACGCCGCCGGAACCGGCCAGACCGTTTCGGCTGATTACGGTTGGCGGGGACGGCCCGCGACCCGGCGTCGATCTCGATCGGCTGCGTCCTTGACACCCGGGTGGCAATTGCGGCTACAATGCTCGGAACGTCGATGTATGTAGCAATCGCCCCCGGCTGCGCCTGTTGTTGCTGCTGCTGTTGTATGGGGCCCCACGGGGCTCCCCTGGGCGACGGTCGTGCGCGTTCGGATGCATCGATGGCATAGACGAACAGACAGAAGGCAACGCGCAACGAACTGAAGGCCCGGGGGGCACCGCCCTCCGGGCTTTTTTTGTGGTTGCGCCAAGCGAACGGATGGAACAGGTGATGGTGAACCGGACGGCGGCGAGCGGCATTCCGCACCAGCAGGAGATCGCGGCTTGACCGAGATCGCTCCCGCGCTGATCGGCTTCGTGGTCGGCGTGCTCGTCGGGGCGACGTCGACCGGAGGCGGTGCGCTGCTGACCCCGGCGTTGATCCTGATTGCGCGCGTCCCGGCGCCAATCGCGGTCGGCTCGGACGTCTTGATCGCCAGCGCCATGAAACTCTTCGGCGGCGGCTTCTACGCGCTGCGCCGCGAAGTCCACTGGCCCACGGTGGGGCGGCTGGCCCTCGGCTCGATCCCGGGCGCCGTCGTGGGACTCGCCATCCTGAGCGCGCTGCCCGCGGGACAGATGGACGCCTGGCTGACCCGCGCCCTCGGCGTGGTCCTCGTGCTCGCAGGCGCTGCCCTCTGGCTGCGAGTGAGCCTTGCCGGCAAGTCGGGGCCGACGCGCCAACCGGCGACACGCATGACGGTGACCATCGGTTTCGTTGTCGGCGTTCTGGTCGCCACCACCAGCGTCGGGAGCGGCTCGCTCCTGCTCTGCGCCCTGGTGCTCGCCTACCCGCTCGGCGCACGGACGGTGGTGGGAACCGACCTGGTCCACGCACTCTTCCTGTCGGCGGCGGCAACCATCGGTCATGCCGCGGCGGGACGCGTCGATTTCGCCTTGGCGGGGCTCGTGATTTCCGGCGCCATCCCTGGCGTCCTGATCGGTGCGCGGATTTCGACCTCGGTCCCGGAGCGCATCCTGCGCGTAGGTCTCGCAACCGTGCTGCTGTTTCTCGGCGTTCATCTGGCTACGTTCGGCGGAGCGGACGACATTTGGCTGGCATACGGAGGTATTCGGTGAGCATTACGGCCACAGCGCCAACTGAACGGATTGACGACACCCGGGCGGACGACGCCCGCCTTTCCCTGGCCGCCGCGACGCTGGAGGGAGCGCCTCCGGAGGAGACGTTGCGCTGGGCGGTGGAAGAGTACGCCGATCGCCTGACGTTCGCTACCGGTTTCGGTCCCGAGGGTTGCGTCCTCATTGATCTGATCGGACGCCACGCGCTGCCGATCGACGTCTTCACGCTCGACACCGGCCTGATCTTCGAGGAAACGCGCGATCTCTGGCGGCAGCTCGAGACGCGCTACGGGCTCGAGATCCGAGGTGTGAAGCCGTTGCTGACGGTGGGCGAACAGGCAGCGGTGTACGGCGACCGGCTCTGGGAGCGCGCGCCGGACCGTTGCTGCTCCCTCCGGAAGGTGGTGCCGCTTCAGGAAGAACTGGCCGGGGTCGACGCCTGGATCACGGCAATCCGGCGCGATCAGACGCCGGAGCGCGCGAACGCGAAGACGGTCGACTGGGACGGCAAGTTCGGGATCGCGAAGGTGAACCCACTCGTCACCTGGACGTCGAAGGACGTCTGGCGCTATCTCACGCGGCACGGCGTGCCCTACAACCCCCTGCACGACCGGGGCTTCCCCAGCATCGGCTGCTGGCCCTGCACAACGGGGGTAGCGGCGGGCGAGGACCAGCGGGCGGGGCGCTGGCGGGGCCAGGTGAAGACCGAATGCGGCCTGCATGCGCCGGTGGCGCCTGCCGCACTCGCTGTGAGCCCTTGAGGGCGAGTCCGAACATATCGATGCACCTCTTTCCCGCGTTCCTGAAACTGAACGGCCGACGCGTCGTGATTGTGGGAGGCGGCCCCGTCGCCGCCTCGAAGCTGCGCGGGCTGCGGGACGCGGGAGCGGTCGTTGCGGTCGTTGCGCCGGCAATCGTCGATGCGATCGCTTCGGCGCCGGGCGTCACGCTTCACCGCCGCCGGTTCGAGCCGTCCGACCTCGATGGCGCCTGGCTGGTCGTCGCCGCGGCGACACCCGAAGTCAACCGCGAAGTGGCTGACGCCGCCGGGGAGCGCCAGCTCTTCGTGAACGCGGTCGACGATCCGCCGAACGCCAACCTCTATCTCGGCGGCGTCGTGCGCCGTGCCGGAACCACGATCGCCATTTCGACGGAGGGCAGGGCGCCGGCGATCGCCGGTCTGCTCCGCGAAGGACTGGATGCCGTTCTCCCCGAGGAAGACCTGGCAGACTGGCTCGCCGAGTCGGATCGGCTGCGCGGGCGATGGCGCGCAGCGGGCACGCCGATGGAGTCGCGGCGGCCCGAGTTGCTTGACGCGCTGATTGCCTTGTACGCGCGGAACGAGCGTCGGGATGCCGGCGCGGACGGCAGTGCCTCTGCGCACAGCGGGCCGGCGTGGACGCCGGCGCACCAGCAGGAAGCGCACCAGCCGGAGGCGCACCACGGCGGAGGCTTCGTATCGCTGATCGGCGCCGGGCCGGGCGATCCCGGCCTGCTCACGGTACGCGGCGCGCAGCGCCTCGCCGACGCCGATCTCGTGCTGTACGACGGGCTCGTCCCGGAGGCGATGGTCGCACTCGCCTCGCGCGCCCAGCACTTCAGCGTTGCCAAGCGCGCCGGCCGTCCCGCGGTGGCGCAGGAGACTATCCACCGGCTGATGATTCGGGGCGCGCGGCGCGGCAAGCGCGTCGTGCGGCTGAAGAACGGCGATCCGTTCCTGCTGGGCCGCGGCGGCGAAGAAGCACTGGCGCTGGCGTCGGCCGGAGTGCCGTTCGAGGTTGTCCCGGGAGTGACGTCGGCCGTGGCCGCGCCCGGTCTGGCCGGGATCCCGGTCACGCATCGCGGCGTGACGGCGGGGTTCACCGTGGTGTCGGGACACGCCCCGGACGCGTACGAGCCAATCCTGCGGGCCGTGGCGCCTGAGTCGATGACCGTCGTGGTGTTGATGGGTCTGCGGAACCGGGCGCGGATTGCCCGGACGTTGCTCGATGCGGGATGGCGGGCGACCACGCCCGCGGCAGTGGTGGTGGCGGCGGCAACGCCCGATATGGCGGCATGGAGTGGACGGTTGGATGCGCTGGCCGACGAGCGGTGGGAGTTGCCGGGTGAGCGACACGGAACGGGCCCGGAACGCAGTCACCGACCGTCTGCGCCGGGGACGATTGTCGTCGGCGAAGTAGCGCGGCTGCGGCTCGTGACGGAGGCTGGCGCCGGGTGGGGCGCCGGCACGCAGGGCGAGGCCGATGGTGCGGCCGGACGACGCCGCGCCGGGGGATGGATGCGATGAGCTGGAAAACAGAGCTGGCGGGCCGGATTCCGGCGGATCTCGGCGCGGAGATCGATCAGTTCGAGAGTCAGATCGAGCTCCGGCGCCAGGGAAAGATCGACGAGAAGGTGTTCGCCGAGACGCGGCTGCGGCGGGGAGTGTACGGGCAGCGGTACGACAACGGACAGCGGAACGACGGAACGGGTCCGAAACCGTTGCGGTATCCCTCGGACAAGCTGACCAAGGGCCCCGACACCGTATGGGACGCCCCCGGGATGCAGCGGATCAAGATTCCGATGGGACTGCTCGGCCCGGAACAGATGCGGACGCTCGCTGATCTCGCGGAGGAGTACAGCGACGGGGTCTGCCATGTGACGACACGGCAGGACATCCAGCTCCACTTCGTCCATATCGACGACACGCCCGACCTGATGCGACGCCTCGCCGCGGTCGGCATCACGACGCGCGAGGCATGCGGGAACACGGTCCGCAATGTCACCGCCTGTCCACTCGCCGGGGTTTGCCACACCGAGACGTTCGACGTCACGCCGTATGCGGTGGCATGCATGCGGTTCCTGCTGGGCCACCCCGATGCCCAGGACTTCGGCCGGAAGTTCAAGGTCGCCTTCTCCGGCTGCCGCGACGAGGCGTGCGGCCTGGTGGCGATGCACGACCTCGGGCTGATCGCCGTTACGAGAATGGAAGACGGCGTCGAGCGGCGCGGTTTCGAGACCTACGTCGGCGGAGGACTCGGCGCGGTACCCTACCAGGCGAAGCTTTTCGATCCCTTCCTGCCAGTGGAGGAACTGCTTCCGACGGCGCAGGCGATCGCACGCGTCTTCGCCCGCATGGGGGAGAAGAAGAACCGCGCCCGGGCCCGGATCAAGTTCCTCGTGGCCCATTTGGGAATCGAAGAGTTCAGGCGGCTGGTGCTGGAAGAACGGGCGGGGCTTCCGGACGACCCGCGGTGGACGGCCCACCTTGCGGAAGCGGCAGCGAGCCCGGCCAAGGCGTCGGAGCCGTCCGGCGACGTCGCGGCGAGCGCCCCCGGCGCGCCCGTGTCGCTGCACAACGGCAACGGAGGCCCCGACGCGGCGCAACAGCGCTTCGATCAGTGGGCGAGGACCAATATCTACCGGCAGCGGCAGGCAGGATTCGCCGTCGTCACCGTCACGCTGCCCCTGGGCGACCTCTCCTCGGCCCAGATGCGCGGCCTCGCGTCACTCGTCGAACGCTACGCCAACGGCGAGGCCCGCGCGACGGCGGAACAGAACATCGTTCTGCGGTGGGTACGCGAAACGGATCTGCGGCCGCTCCACGACGGCCTTCGCGCGATTCGGCTGGACTTCTCCGGCGCAGGGACGATCACCGACATCACCGCCTGCCCCGGCACCGACACCTGCAAGCTGGGAATCGCCTCGTCACGCGGCCTCGCGGCGGAACTGGCGGGTCACCTCGGCCGGCAGGAGGACGCGGCCGACCCGGCGGTCCGCGGCCTGCGGATCAAGACGAGCGGCTGCTTCAACTCGTGCGGCCAGCATCACATCGCCGATCTCGGCTTCTATGGCGTCAGCCGCAACATCGGCGGCTACGCCGTCCCGCACTTCCAGGTAGTGCTGGGTGGACAGTGGACGGAAAACGCCGCGTCGTACGGTCTGGCGTCGGGCGCGATCCCGTCGAAGCGGATCCCGGAAGTGATCGATCGCATCACCAGCCGATTCGTCGCCGAACGCCGGGAGAACGAGACCTTCCAGGACTACACGCGCCGGATCGGCAAGCGTGCCCTGCGCGAGATGTTCGCCGACCTGGCCGCGGTGCCGACCCACGACGACGATCCCTCCTTCTATTCCGATTGGGGCGATCCGCGCGAGTTCACCCTGGGCGACATGGGTGTCGGCGAGTGCGCCGGCGAGGTGGTTTCGCTCACCGAGTTCGACCTGGCCGCGGCGGAGGCGCAGATCTTCGAAGCGCAGTTGAAGCTCGAGGAGGGCTCGCCGGCGGAAGCCGACGCACTTGCCTACAACGCGATGCTGCTGGGCGCCCGCGGGCTCATCAAGACCGAGTACATCGACATCGGGGAAGACCCCGACACGGTCATCCGCGAGTTCAGGACGCGTTTTTTCGACACCCAGGTCTTCTTCGACAAGTACGCCGGGGGGAAGTTCGCGATGTACCTCTTCCGCCGGCACGGTTCCGGCCCGCGCGACACCGAAGAGGCCGTGCATCACCTGATCGAGGAGGCGCATCTCTTCCTCGAGGCGAGCCATGCCTGCGCTGCGCGGATCGCCGGACAGCCGGCGGGGGGCGCCGGGGCCGAGCTCACCGCCTCCGCGGGATCGCCGACCGCCTGAGATGACGGAGCCCCCAACCCACGCCAGCGGGATGCATCACCCAACCGACGTCGACGCCATCGAACGCTTCAGTCTGAAGCTGTTCTTCGCCGACGGACGGTCGGTGCGCCCCAACGATATCGTCGTCATCCTCCACCGCTGGATCCGGGAACGGGCCGTCCCCGGACTGCTGATCGACGTTGCGGACTACGGCCACCTGCCCGAGTCGCCGAACGTCTTGCTCGTTGCGCACGAAGCGAACTACATCTTCGACTGCCACCATCGCGCCGGTTTCGGTTACGCGGTCAAGCGCAAGACGCCAGGCGCCCTTTCCGGCCGCATCGCCGACGCCGCGAGCACCCTCCTCTTCGCCGCCCGGCGCCTGCGGCAGGATACGGCGGGCGACCAGGATGGCCCGATCCCGTTCCGGGCCGACGAGCTTGAGGTTGTGGTCAACGACCGGCTGCACGCGCCGAAGACGGCCGCCGTGGAACGGGCGTTGCAGGAAGCGGCGGAACAGGCGGCGCGGCTCGTCTTCGGCGACACTCGCGTGGAGTCGGCTCCGCTCGCGGACCCGGACCGCACCGGCGTCACGCTTCGCATCCCCGACGCCCCGGCCCTCGCCGCGCTCGTCTAGCCCGACCATCGCCCGGGCCGCCGGGGTTGCCGCTGTATATTAAGGCTTCTAATACTGCAAGCGCTTGCCATTAGCTATCGGCGCGTGTAGAGTAGGCCATCCACCCATGCAGATCGAGGCCCTCAGTATCTATTGCGACGTCGTACGGCACCAGAGCTTCTCGCGGGCGGCGGTTGCCAATTCGGTGTCGCAGTCGTCCGCGAGCCAGACGGTGCGGCAGATCGAGAAGCGGATTGGCGCGCAGTTGATCGACCGGTCCCGGAGGCCCTGGCGGCTTACCGCCGAAGGGGAACTCTTCTTCAAGGGATCGCAGGAGATCGTCGAGCGCTACCGCGAGCTCGAGGAATCGGTGCGGCGAAAGACGAACCGGGCCGGCCACACGGTGCGTGTCGCGTCGATCTATTCGGTCGGAATGCACGACCTGAACCAGCACGTCGACCGGTTCCGCGCCGCCGAACCAGGGGCCCACGTCGACATCGACTACATGCACCCGGACGAGATCCCCACGCGCATCCAGAGCGATCAGTACGACATCGGACTCCTGGCGTTCGCAGTTCCGGGGCGCGACCTGACGGTAATGCCCTGGCAGGAGCAGACGATGGTTGTGGCCTGCCCGCCTGGCCACCGGTTCGCGAGACGGAACTCCGCCATCGGACCGTGGGAACTGAGGGATGAGGCGTTCGTGACGTTCGACCGGGGGCTTCCGGTTCGGCGCGAACTCGACCGCTACCTCAGACGGAACGAAGCCTGCGTCGACATCGTGGCCGAGTTCGACAACATCGAGAACATCAAGCAGGCGGTGGAGGACGGCGCCGGCGTGGCCATCCTGCCGGAACCGACGCTCCGCCGCGAGGTGGAACTGCACGCGCTGGTCGCGGTGCCGCTCGATACACTCGACGGGGAGGCGCCCTTCGTCCGGCCGCTCAGCATCGTCCATCGCCGCAGCCGCCGGCTCGGTCCGGCGGTGACCGAATTCATCCGGGTGCTCCGGCACGCAAGGGCCGAACAGGCCGCCTGAGGAGGGGGATCGCCATGAATCACGGATTTCCCGCTCCCCGTGCCGGCGTTGCCGGAGCGCCGCCCGGCGCGCAGGGGTTGTACGACCCGGCCCACGAGCGCGACTCGTGCGGCGTCGGCTTCGTCGTCAACATCAAGGGCCAGCGCTCGCACACGCTGGTCAAGCAGGCAATCGAGGTGCTGATCAACCTGCTCCACCGCGGCGCCTGCGGCTGCGAGAAGACCACCGGCGACGGCGCCGGCATCCTGCTTCAGCTACCCCACAGGTTCCTGCGGAAGGCGGCGGCGGAGTCGGGCTTCGATCTGCCGGAGCCCGGCGCCTACGGCGTGGGGATGATCTTCCTGCCGCGCGACGCCGGCGAGCGGCGGCGAGTGGAGGAACGCTTCGCCGAGATCGTCGCCGAGGAGGGCCAGCGCCTTCTCGGGTGGCGCGATGTTCCGACCGACAGCTCGCACCTCGGGGCGACGGCGCGGAGCGGCGAGCCGGTGATCCGGCAGATCTTCATCGGCCGCAGCGCCGAGCTTGACGGCACGCCCGAGGCTCACCTCCGCTTCGAGCGGAAGCTGTACGTCATCCGGATGCGGATGGCGCACGCCGCTGACACACTCGAACTGCGGGAACGCCACCTCTATTACGTCGCCAGCCTTTCGTCGAACACGATTGTCTACAAGGGGATGCTGATCTCGGATCAGATCGAGCAGATGTTCCCCGACCTGGTCGACCCCGACGTGGAAGCCGCATTGGCCCTGGTCCACTCGCGCTTCTCGACGAATACCTTCCCGTCGTGGCCGCTGGCCCATCCGTACCGCTACATCGCCCACAACGGCGAAATCAACACGCTGCGGGGCAACATCAACTGGATGCGCGCGCGCGAGTCGCTCTGCCGCTCCGAAGCGTTCGGCGACGAGGATCTGCGCAAGCTGTTCCCGCTCATCCGCGAAGGGCAGAGCGACACCGCGACGTTCGACAACGTGCTGGAGTTCCTTGCGCTGACGGGACGCCCGCTTGCCCACGCGGTGCTGATGATGATCCCGGAACCGTGGCGCAACCACGAGTCCATGAGCCCCGAGCGGAAGGCGTTCTACGAGTACCACGCTTCGCTGATGGAACCGTGGGACGGGCCCGCCTCGATCGCGTTCACCGACGGAACGGTGATCGGCGCGGTGCTCGACCGGAACGGCCTCCGTCCCTCGCGCTATATCGTCACGAAGGACGACCTGGTGGTGATGGCTTCCGAGGTCGGCGTGCTCGACATCCCGCCGGAGAACGTCCTGGTCAAGGAACGGCTCCACCCCGGGAAGATCTTCCTGGTCGACACGGCCCAGGGGCGCATCGTGGATGACGAGGAAATCAAGACGGAGCTGGCCCGCGAGCATCCGTACGCGGACTGGCTGGAGCAGAAACTGATCCACATCGACAGTCTGCCGGCGGTTCCCGCCGACCCGCCCGCGCCCCGATCGTCGGTCCGCGACCGGCAGCGGGCGTTCGGGTACACGGAAGAGGATCTCCGGATCCTGATCGCTCCGATGGCCCGGGGCGGCGTCGAGCCGACCGGCTCGATGGGCACCGACACCGCACTCG
Organism: uncultured Vicinamibacteraceae bacterium; assembly: GCA_964636705.1. Classification (GTDB taxonomy): domain Bacteria; phylum Acidobacteriota; class Vicinamibacteria; order Vicinamibacterales; family UBA8438; genus VXRJ01. The sequence continues at coordinate 86,784 of CAZWUJ010000004.1, read as the reverse complement.
CCGTCCTCTCGGATCGGCCGCGGCTGCTGTACGACTACTTCAAGCAGCTCTTCGCGCAGGTGACCAACCCACCGCTCGACGCAATCCGCGAGGAGCTGGTCACCGATATGGGCTCCACTCTCGGCGCGGAGGGGAACCTGCTCGCGCCCGATGCCCGTTCGTGCCACCACATCAAGGTGGACGCGCCGGTGATCACCAACGGCGATCTGGCGAAGTTGCGGGCTCTGGACGACCCGGCTTTCCGCACCGCTGCCCTCCCGATGCTGTTCGATCCGGCACAGGGAACGGCCGGGCTGGAACGCGCGATGGACCGCCTGCGGGAAACGGCGAGCGCCGCGGTGGCGGATGGAGCGACGCTGTTGATTCTGTCGGACCGGGGTGTCGACGCGAATCACGCGCCGGTGCCGGCGCTGTTGGCCACCGCCGGCGTCCACCACCATCTCGTGCGTGAAGGCACGCGGACCCGCTGCTCGCTCATCGTCGAGACCGGCGAGGCGCGCGAGTGCCATCACATGGCGCTGCTGGTCGGCTACGGCGCGGCGGTCATCAACCCCTTCCTCGTCTTCGAGACGCTGGAAGAACTCCTGGCCGACGGCGAGGTGGAGGACATCGACCTGGAGCAGGCCATCGCCAACTACATCAGGGCGTGCACGAAGGGCGTCCTCAAGGTGATGTCCAAGATGGGGATCTCGGCGCTGCAAAGCTACCGCGGCGCGCAGATCTTCGAGGCGGTCGGTCTCGACAAGGCGTTCGTCGATACCTGCTTCACCTGGACCGCATCGCGTGTCGGCGGCATCGGCATCGACACCGTCGCCGAGGAAGTGATCCGCCGCCACGGTCAGGCGTTCGAGAACCGCCGCCGCGAGGACGACGAGCTGGAAACCGGGGGCGAGTACCAGTGGCGGCGCGACGGCGAGTACCACCTGTTCAACCCCGAAACGGTCTTCAAGCTGCAGCATGCGACGCGGAGCGGCCAGGATCGCATCTACCGGGAGTACGCCACGCTCGTAAACGATCAGAACCGGAAGCGGGCGACGCTGCGCGGCCTGCTCGAGCTGAAGCCGGCCGCCCGGCCGATCCCGATCGACGAGGTGGAGCCGGCCGAGGCGATCTTCCGCCGCTTCTCCACCGGAGCGATGTCGTACGGGTCGATCAGCGCCGAGTCGCACGAGACGCTCGCCATTGCGATGAACCGCCTGGGTGCGAAGTCGAACACCGGCGAGGGGGGCGAGGATCCGGCGCGCTACATCCCGGATGCGAACGGCGACCTGCGGCGAAGCGCGATAAAGCAGGTCGCCTCCGGCCGGTTCGGCGTGACGAGCGAGTACCTGGTGAACGCCGACGACCTGCAGATCAAGATGGCGCAGGGCGCGAAGCCGGGCGAGGGGGGCCAACTGCCCGGATTCAAGGTCTACCCCTGGATTGCGAAGGTGCGCTACTCGACGCCGGGCGTGGGGCTGATCTCGCCGCCGCCGCACCACGACATCTACTCGATCGAGGATCTCGCACAACTGATCCATGACCTGAAGAACTCGAATCCGGAGGCGCGCGTCCACGTGAAGCTCGTGGCCGAGGTGGGAGTGGGCACGGTTGCCGCCGGCGTCTCGAAGGCCCATGCCGACGTCGTCCTCATCTCGGGCCACGATGGCGGCACCGGCGCATCGCCCCTTACCAGCATCAAGCACGCGGGCGTCCCCTGGGAGCTGGGGCTCGCCGAGACGCAGCAGGTGCTGACCCTCAACGACCTGCGTGACCGGATCGTCGTGCAGGTGGACGGCCAGATGAAGACGGGACGCGACGTCGTGATCGCGGCGCTGCTCGGCGCCGAGGAGTACGGCTTCTCCACCGCTCCGCTCGTGGTCTCCGGCTGCATCATGATGCGGGTCTGCCACCTCGACACCTGCCCGGTCGGCATCGCGACGCAGAACCCGGAGCTGAGAAAGCGCTTCTCGGGCAAGCCGGAGTTCGTCGAGAACTACTTCCGTTTCGTCGTCCAGGAAGTGCGCGAGCTGATGGCGCACATGGGCTTCCGGACCCTGAACGAGATGATCGGACGGGCCGACCGGCTCGACATGAAGCCGGCAGTCGACCACTGGAAGGCGCGCGGCGTCGATCTTTCCACGATCCTGCATCAGCCCCACGTGCCGCCCACGGTGGGCCGGTACTGCACCGAGCCGCAGGATCACGGACTCGACAAGGCGCTCGACAACACCCTGATCGAGCGGTGCCGGGAAGCGATCGACCACCGGACGCCGGTCGAGATCGATCTGCCGATCCGCAACGTGAACCGCACGGTCGGCACGATGCTCGGCTACCGCATCACGAAGCGCTGGGGCGCCGACGGGCTGCCGGACGAAACCATCCGCATCCACTTCACCGGTTCCGCCGGCCAGAGTTTCGGGGCGTTCCTGCCGCGTGGCGTGACGATGACGGTGGACGGTGACGCCAACGACTACTGCGGCAAGGGGCTGTCAGGCGGGCGCCTCGTGGTCCGGCCGCCGGCCGGGTCGACGTTCACGGCCGAGAAGAACATCATCATCGGCAACGTGGCGCTGTACGGCGCGACCGGCGGCGAAGCCTTCTTCCGGGGAATCGCCGGGGAGCGCTTCTGCGTCCGGAACAGCGGCGCGCACGCGGTGGTCGAGGCGGTAGGAGACCATGGCTGCGAGTACATGACCGGCGGGCGCGTCGTGGTTCTCGGCCGGACCGGGCGCAACTTCGCGGCCGGCATGAGCGGCGGGATCGCCTGGGTGCTCGACCCCGACGGCCGCTTCGCGCCCCGCTGCAACCCCGGCATGGTCGATCTGGAAGCGCTCGCCGACGAAGACGAGTCGCTGGTCCGGGGTCTGCTCGCGCACCACGCGGCGCTGACCGGTAGCCCGGTCGCGCGCCGCGTGCTGGATGACTGGCCCGCGGCACGGGCTCAGTTCGTCAAGGTGATGCCGCGCGACTTCAAGCGGGTCCTGCAGGCCGAGGCACGGGCCCGCGCCGAGGCACGGGAGCCGGAGTTCGCCGAACTGATCGGGGCGGCTTCGTGACCGCGGCGGCGCGCGCTTCCTGGCGGAACCGATGGGCAAGCTGAAGGGGTTTCTCGAGATCGACCGGCAGGGGGCGCCAAAGCGGCCGAAGGCCGAGCGGGTGCGCGACTGGAACGAGGTCTACCTGGCGTACTCCGAAGCCGACCTGCGCGCGCAGGGAGCGCGCTGCATGGACTGCGGCATTCCCTTCTGCCATCAGGGCTGTCCGCTCGGCAACCTGATTCCCGACTGGAACGATCTCGTCTATCGAGACAAGTGGCGCGACGCGATCGACCGCCTCCACAAGACCAACAACTTTCCCGAATGGACCGGCCGGCTCTGCCCCGCCCCGTGCGAGGATTCGTGCGTGCTCGCGATCGACGACGACGCGGTCACGATCAAGTCGATCGAGCTCGCCACCGTGGAACACGCGTTCGAGCAGAGCTGGATCGCACCGCAGCAACCGGCGATCCGGACCGGCCGGACGGTGGCGGTAGTCGGCTCCGGCCCCGCCGGCCTGGCCGCAGCGGATCAACTGAACCGCGCCGGCCACACGGTCACCGTCTTCGAGAAGGCGGACCGGATCGGCGGCCTGCTCCGCTACGGCATCCCCGAGTTCAAGATGGAGAAGCGCTTCCTCGACCGCAGGCTCGACATCATGGAAGCGGAGGGAGTGCGTTTCCAGACGGGAGTGAACGTCGGCGCCGACGTTGCCGCGGCGGAGCTGCGGGATCGATACGACGCGATGCTGCTCGCCGGCGGCGCCGGCTGGCCGCGCGACCTGAAGGTGCCGGGACGGGAGTTGAACGGCATCTACTTCGCGATGGAGTACCTCACGCAGCAGAACCGCCGGAACGAGGGAGACACGGTACCGGACGCAGAGGCCATAACCGCGACGGGCAAGCGGGTGGTGATCATCGGCGGCGGCGATACCGGGGCGGACTGCCTGGGCACCGCGCACCGCCAGGGGGCGGCATCGGTTTCGCAGTTCGAGCTGCTGCCCCGGCCGCCGGACGAGCGGGCTTCCGACAATCCCTGGCCGACGTGGTCCAACATCTTCCGGGTCTCGGCGGCACACGAAGAAGGAGGCGACCGCGTCTATTCCGTGTCGACCGAGCGGTTCACGGGAACCGAAGACGGACGCGTCGCCAGGCTGCATGGCCGGCAGGTGGAAATGGTGCGGGAGAACGGCCGGCTGTCGTTCGTACCGGTGCCGGGCACGGAGTTCGAGCAGGAGGTCGATCTGGTCCTGCTCGCCATGGGGTTCCTGGGACCGGAGCGGCCGGGCATGCTCGAGGAACTCGATGTTCGCCTGACCGCCCGGGGCAACGTCTGGCGGGACGAGAACTGGATGACGAGCGTGCCCTCCGTCTTCACCGCCGGCGACATGCAGCGGGGGCAGTCGCTCATCGTCTGGGCGATTGCCGAGGGCCGAAGCGCCGCGCGAGGCATCGATGCGTGGCTGATGGGCAGCTCGAGCCTGCCGGCGCCGGTCTGACCGTTACGTTGCGCGGCTCGACGCATCGACCGCCGCGGTCGGTACGCAGTTTGCATATGCGCTCGGGCATATGCCGACTCGGGCGCGACGCGCGCATGAACCGAATTCCCGGCGGCGGACGACCCGCCGGGGCGCCGGACAACCACACGCGATGCCCAAGATCAGGCTGAAGTCGCTGCCTGCCGAGGTCAGGCCTCTGGCGATGCTGGCGGAAGTCAACGACGCGCTCGCTGTGGCGCAGTCCCCGCGCGCCGGACTGCAACGGGCGCTGGAGATTCTCGACAACGACTACGGTGTCATACGAAGCGCCGTGGTGCTGTCGGACGCGGACACCGGGCGACTCCGCGTCTGGGCGTCAGCCGGCGTGCTGGGTGAGGGGCGGCATGCCGAGTGGGAGTTGGGCGAGGGGATCACCGGACGGGTGGTCGCCTCCGCCCAGCCCGTCGTCGTCCCTCAGATCAGCCAGGAGCCGGAATTCCTCCACCGCACGGGCCGCCGGCCGAAGGGGGCGCGCTCCGAGATCACCTTCGTTTGCGTACCCATACCGGGCGCCACGAAAGCCATCGGCGCCCTCAACATCGACTTCCCCTTCGAGGCAAAGCGCCACTACGACCGCGACCTCCACGTCTGCCGGGTGGTCGCGAGCATGTTCGGCCAGGCGATCCGCCTGAAGGAGGCGGCTGAGGCGGAACGGCAGCGCCTGCTGGACGAGAACATCCACCTGCGGGCGGAACTGAAGGAACGCTACGAGTTCGCGCAGATCATCGGGACGAGCGGCCCGATGCGGCAGGTGTACGAACAGATCACCCAGGTTGCGGCAGGCAACACGACCGTCCTGATACGAGGTGAGTCCGGGACCGGCAAGGAGCTGATCGCGCACGCCATCCACTACAACTCGTTGCGGGCGAAGAAGCCGTTCGTCAAGGTGAGCTGCGCCGCGCTGCCCGATTCGCTCATCGAGGCAGAGTTGTTCGGCCATGAGAAAGGAGCGTTCACCGGCGCCGCGACCCGCAAGAAAGGCCGGTTTGAACTGGCCGAGGGCGGCACGCTGTTCCTGGACGAAATCGGCGACATCAACCTGTCGACACAGGTCAAGCTGCTCCGCGTGCTTCAGGAGAAGGAGTTCGAAAGGCTGGGCGGCGTCGAACCGATCCGCGCGAACGTCCGCCTGATTGCGGCCACGAACGCCGACCTCGAGAAGGCGATTGCCAGCGGAACCTTCCGGGAGGATCTTCACTACCGGCTCGATGTGTTCACGATATTCGTGCCGCCGTTGCGCGAACGCAAGACCGACATCCAGCTCCTCGCCGACCGCTTCATAGAGAAGTACTCGGTGGAGCACCGCAAGGATGTGAAACGGATCTCCACCCCCGCCATCGACATGCTGATGGCGTACCACTGGCCCGGCAACGTGCGCGAGTTGGAGAACACGATCGAGCGCGCGACCCTCGTTTGCGACGGCAGCGTCATCCACGCCCACCACCTGCCCCCCAGCCTTCAAACGGCCGAGGCGTCCGGCACCGTGACGCGCGTCGCGCTGGCCGATGCGGTAGGCGCCTACGAAAAGGATCTGCTGCAGGACGCCCTCAAGACAACCCGGGGCAACCGCGTGAAAGCGGCCCGATTGCTGGATTCCACCGAGCGGATCGTCAACTACAAGGTCAGGAAGTACGGGATCGATTGCCGACGTTTCCGCTAGCAGCCCGCCATAGGGCTACATTTTTGTATATTTGGGTGCGATCCGCACACAACTTTGTAGATCCGCATCACTCCGGGCGCGTCGCCGCGAGGTTGCGGGCCCCGGTTGTCCTCACCGTCCACGCTCCCCAACAAGAAACGGCCGGATCACCGCACCCTCGACCCCCCGAAGACACCTGCAGGCGGCTCCCCCGCGGGATCGGCGTTTGCCCAGAACTACAAAAACGTCAACATCTGAGGTGAGAGATACATAAATGTATCTCTCACCTCCGGGGTGGGAATCCGCTCGACACCCTTCGAGGCGCTTTCCTCCGGTCGTTTCGCCCCGGGAATCCACGGCCGATCGGGACCACGGTCTGCGAACGAGCCCTGCTCCATAGAAGTTGGCACGGTTATTGCTGCTAGGGGCAGCCATACGAGAGCAGGCCGGCGAAAGACCGTCGGCGCAACACTGAGGACATCAGGGGAGACAGCGCATGAAACTGATAACGGCCATCATCAAGCCGCACATGCTCGACGACGCGCGGGATGCCCTCGCCAAGGCGGGCATTACCGGGCTCACGGCCACCGAAGTCAAGGGGTTCGGCCGCCAGAAGGGACATACCGAGGTATACCGCGGCGTCGAGTACTCGGTGGACTTCGTTCCGAAGATCCGCATCGATCTGGTCGTGGACGACGACCTTGTGGATGCCGCCGTCGGCGCAGTTACCGGCGCCGCCCGCACCGGCGAGATCGGCGACGGAAAGATCTTTGTCAGCGACGTGGAGCAGGCGGTCCGGATCCGCACCGGCGAGACCGGCCCGACCGCGCTCTAGGCAACCACCCCGCCAGGAAACAAGGAAATCAATCATGAAACACGCAGTTCTTCACTCGTTCGTCGGTTTCGGCCGCCTCGCCGTGCCCGCGCTGCTTCTCGTCGTGTTCGCGCCCGCCGTCGCCTTCGCGCAGGAGGAAGTGTCGGACGAGATGTTCGCCGTCAACAACACCTGGATGCTGGTCGCCACCTTCCTGGTGTTCATCATGCACCTCGGCTTCGCCTGCCTGGAATCGGGAATGACCCAGGCCAAGAACACCGTGAACATCCTGTTCAAGAACACCGGCGTCATTGCGATCGGGTTGCTGACCTACACGTTCGTCGGTTTCAACCTGATGTATCCGGGTGATTTCACTATCGGGCAGTTCTTCGGCTTCGCCGGCTTCGGCATCGACGCGGGCGCGGAGGGCGTCACAAGCGCCTACAACCCCGGCTACACCTACTGGACCGATTTCATCTTCCAGGCCATGTTCGCGGCCACCGCAGCCACGATCGTCTCGGGCGCCGTGGCGGAGCGGATCAAGCTCGGCTCCTTCCTGGTTTTCACGACCATCTACGTTGCCCTCATCTATCCCGTCGCGGGCTCCTGGAAGTGGGGCGGCGGCTGGCTCGACCAGATGGGCTTCTACGACTTCGCCGGCTCGACCCTGGTCCACTCGGTGGGCGGTTGGGGCGCGCTGGCGGGCGTGATCGTACTCGGACCGCGCCTCGGCAAGTACGTCAAGGGCAAGGTGCGGCCCATCGCGGGTCACAGCATGCCGCTCGCCACCATCGGCGTCTTTCTGCTCTGGCTCGGCTGGTTCGGGTTCAATGGCGGATCGGTCCTCAGTGCGGATCCCGGGCTGGTCTCGCTGGTGTTCGTGACCACCTCGTTGGCCGCGGCGGCCGGCGTCATCGGCGCGATGATCGCCTCCTGGTCGGTGCAACACAAGCCGGACCTGTCGATGGTCCTGAACGGATCGCTCGCCGGCCTGGTCGGCATCACGGCGGGCGCCGACACCGTCAGCGTGAACGCGGCGATCGTGATCGGCCTGATCGCCGGTTTCATCGTCGTCGCTTCCGTCATCCTCATCGACCGGGCGCAGCTCGACGATCCGGTGGGCGCAATCTCCGTCCACCTGGTCTGCGGCATCTGGGGCACCCTCGCGGTCGGGATCTTCAGCGTCAATCCGGACCACTCCTTCGTCACGCAACTCGTCGGCGTCCTGGCCTACGGCGCCATCTCCCTGCCCGCCGCCCTTGCGATCTTCTACGTGATCAAGGCGAGCATGGGCCTGCGCGTCAGCGAGAACGAGGAACGGATGGGCCTCGACGTCGGCGAGCACGGCATGGAGGCCTACGGGGGCTTCCAGATTCAACACCTGCATCAGTAACAACAACAGCTTCTGGAGGAACAGACACATGACAACCCTGCTTCGCATCACCACCGTCACCCTTGCCCTCGGCGCCGCTGCCGGTCTCATCGCGAGCCCCGCTGCCGCGCAGAACGGGGGCAACGTCAGCCTCAGCAGCGGCGTCGATGTCGTCAGCGACTACTACTTCCGTGGCATCGTGCAGGAAACGGCGGGCTTCATCGCCCAGCCGACACTCGAGGGGAGCATCAGCTTCAGGAACGCGTCGATCACGGCCGGCACCTGGAGCAGCCTCCATTCGGTCGGCGACGAGGGGTTCTCGGGAGCGCCGCAGAGCTTCTACGAGACGGACTTTTATGCCGGCATCGGCGCTTCCGCCGGCATGGTCGGCATCGATGTCACCTACACCGCCTACATGAGCCCGCGCGGAAGCTGGGGCACGACGAAGGAGCTGGCGTTCGGACTCAGCGTCGATGACGGTTACGTGAGCCCGTACGTGACGGTCGCGGCGGAGCTCGCGGGCGGCGCGGACGGTTACGACACCGGCAACTATCTCGAGTTCGGGATCGAACCGGCGGCGCCGCTCGCCGACGCACCGGTGAGCCTGTCGTTTCCCGTGGCCATCGGCATGAGCCTGAGCGACTACTACGAGTACGAAAGCGCGCCCGGCGTCATCTCGGACAGCGGCTTCGGCTTCTTCTCGGCCGGCGCGTCGCTCGGCATCCCACTGGCGGTTCCTGAGGCATTCGGATCCTGGGAACTGGGAATCGGATTGCAGGCTCTCGTGCTGGGCGAGGGCGCGAAGGCAATCGACGGTGGTGACAGCGGCACGAAGCTTCTCGCGACATTCGGCTTGAGCCTCGGCTACTAGGAGCTCGGCTACTGGGAGTCTGCGTCATGGCTCTGCCCACCTCCTCGGCAGAGTCCCGCCGGGGGACCGAGGGTTTGACCCGCCTTCGGTCCCCCGCCCTTTCGCTTCCTGCGGGTGTTGGCCGCTTGATAAGATACGTTGTTTTGTCGTCATCGCCGCCTGGCGTTCCAAGGGTCCGGGCAATCCCGTGAGGAGGCTATTCGAAATGAACTGGCGAGGGGGCAGTGCACCCCGCATGTGTGCGGCGCTGGCGGTAGCCGGCATGGCAACGGGGCTGGTCGCGGCGCAGCCGGCGCTGGCGCAGGGAGACGACAACCGCGTCGCCGCCACGATCGGTATGGACTTCAGCCACGCGTACCTCTTCCGCGGCATCAAGCAGGAAACCGGCGGCCTGATCGCCCAGCCCTATGCCGACGCCTCCTTCTCGCTGCTGCAGCGCGACGAGGGGCTGACCGGGGTCACGTTCACCATCGGCACATGGAACAGCCTGCATAGCGGCGAGACGGGCGCGGGCGGCCCGGCCGTCAACGTGGCGCCGTGGTACGAGTCGGACTTCTTCACCGGGATCACGCTCGGACTGGAGAACTGGAGCGCCGGCATCACCTACACGTCCTATCTCAGCCCGAACGACAGCTTCTCGACCGTGCACGAACTGGCGCTCACGCTCGCGATGGATGACAGCGACTTGTTCCAGTTTCCGCTGTCGCCTCACGTCGGTCTGGCGATCGAAATGGACGGTCAGGCGGACGGCGGCGGCGCCGAGGGCGTGTATTTCGAGTTGGGAATTGAACCGGCAATGGAAACCATGGGCGGCCGGGTAACGTTGTCCGTGCCCGCGACACTCGGCTTCAGCCTGACCAACTACTACGAAGATGGCGGGGAGCTCGATGACAGCTTCGGCTACTTCGATATCGGCGCTGTGGCCAGCATGCCGCTCCCCTTGCCGGAGGGTTACGGCGCCTGGGAAGTGGCGGGGGGCGTGCATGTGCTCCTGCTCGGCGACTACCTCGAGATGCTGAACGACGGCAACGAGGTGCAGGTCGTCGGCTCCGTCGGCTTCAGCATCGGCTACTGACAGCACCGGGCACGCGACGAACGCCTCGCTGAATCGACTCCGCGATGCTCCCCACCAACGACGCCGCGCCGATTGACACCGGTGAAATCGCCCTCGGACCGACGTGGCGGTCGCAACTCGGCGCGGCCCGTGCAGAACTCCAGGACAGCACCCGCGAGGCACGCGGCGGCATCCGTTGCCTCGGCCTCTACACGTCACGGATCGATGACATCCTGCGCGGGATTTATCGTGCTGCCCGCGGCATTACCGACACGCCGCACGCGCTGATTCCCATAGGCGGGTACGGCCGGCGTCACCTCTGCCTGCATTCCGACATCGACCTTCTGATAGTCCTCGACGGTGAAGTAGGCGCCGCGGAAGAAAGGTTCATCAGTGCGGTTCTCCACCCGCTCTGGGACCTCGGGTTTCAGGTAGGCCACCAGATCCGGCGCTCGGCCGAACTGGCGCAACCCGAGGTGGACAATCCCGAGTACCTGACGGCACTGATGGAGGCGCGTTTCCTCGAGGGGGACCACGCCCTCTTCGAACGGGTGACCGCAACCTGCCTGTCGACCGGCTCGCCCTGGCGCCCGGCGATGCGCGAGGCCCTGATCCGGCTGGTGAAGCAGCGGCTGTCGCGCTTCAGCCACACAGTCTTCCACCTGGAGCCGGACGTCAAGGACTCGCCGGGCGGACTCCGCGACGCGACGGCAATCCGGCTGCTGCGCGGGTTGGAGGACGGAACTCGCCACGATCTCCATGTGGATCCCGGCCGCCTCGAGGAGGCGGAGGATTTCATGCTGCGGATCCGGTCGATCCTGCACACGGAGCGCAAGCGCAACGCGAATGTTCTGGAGCACGGCCTGCAGGAAGTGGTGGCGAGGACGTTCGGATCGCCCGGCGAAAAGCCGGGTCGCCAGGTGGAACGTCTGATGAGCACGTACTACCACCATGCCCGGCGCATCAACCGATCGCTGCAGACTCTGCTCAAGGCGGCCACCGCACCCGAAGATCCCGATGCGTCGGTGGAACCGATCGACGACGATCTGGCACTCGCCTGGGACGGCATCCGGTTCGCGGACGGCACGCGCGCGTCGCTGCAACCCCGCATCTGGCTCCGGGCCTTCGAGGAGGCGCTAGCCCGGGATACGGTGGTTTCGGAACAGGTGCTCACCTGCATCGAGCGGCATGGCGAGCGGTACACACCGGAGACGTTCTTTCCGACCGACCGGGAACTGTATCAGTTGCTGGACCTGCTCCGCCCCCGGCCCGGGCTGTACGACCGGCTGGAAGAAATGCACAGCCGCGGGTTGCTGGGCCGGATGTTCCCGGAGTTCCAGAAGGTCTACTGCCACGTTACGCGGGACTTCTACCACCGGTACACCGTGGACGAGCACACCCTGCGCGCCATCCGCAACGTGGAACATCTCTGCACGCCGATGACCGAGAGCCGGAAACGGTTCGCCAACCTGCTCAAGGAGACTGCCGAGCCGGAACTCCTGGTGCTCGCGCTGCTGTTTCACGACTGCGGCAAGTGGACGAACAAGAACCACTCCGAAGAGGGCGTCAGGATGGCGAACGAGGCGATGCGGCGTCTCCGCCTGCCGGAACGGGCGCGCCAGGTCGTCGAGTTTCTGATTCGCCACCACCTGCAGATGTCGGTCGTCGCCTTCCGCCGTGACGCCGAGGACCCTGACACCGTGATCGGCTTCACGCGGCTTGTCGGCACCGAAGAGCGGTTGAAGCTGCTGACGCTGCTGACGCTGGCCGATGTCGATGCGGTGAGTCCCGGCGTGCTGACCCCATGGAAGGAAGAGATGCTCTGGCGCCTCTACGTCGAGAGCTACAACCAGTTGACACTGGGATACGGCGACGACTCGATCGACCACGACGAAGTGGCGAGAATCGCCCTGAACGAGCAGCGTCCGGACGACATCACGGAAGCGGAGCTCACTTCCTATCTCGAAGGTTTTCCGCAGCGCTACCTGCGTCTGGTGGATGGACCCGTCGTCTATGACCACCTTCGTCTGGCGCGGAACCTGGAGCCGGGCGTGGTGCGGCCGATTCTGAACGCGCACGAGACCTCGTGGGAGCTGAGCGCGATAGCACTGGATCAGCCGCGGCTGTTCTCCAATATCTGCGGGGTGCTGTCGTTCTTCGGCATGGACATCATGCGGGGCCACGTCATGAGCAATCAGCATCACGTGGCGCTCGACATCTTCGAGTTCGAGGATCGGGAGAAGTTCCTCACCCTGAACCCGTCCGCACGCGACGAGATGGAAGGGCTGCTGGAAGACGTCATCGGCGGGCGGGTGGCAATAGAGGAAAAACTGAAGGGGCGCTGGCGTGCCGGCCAAAGGAAGCCGCAGGTCGAACCCGTTACGCCCGTCGTGCACTACAACAACCACTTCTCGAAGCGCTTCACGGTGCTGGAAATGGTTGCGCCGAACGGATGGGGCCTGCTCTACCGGGTCAGCCGCGCGATCGCGGACAACGGGTGTTCCATCGATCTGGTGTTGATCAACACCGAAGGCACCAGGGCGCTCGACGTCTTTCATCTGACCGAGCAGGGCGGCAAGCTGCACGAGGAAACACAGGAGCGGTTGAAGCAGGATCTGGAGCGGACGCTAGGGGCGTCGTCGGCTCACTGAAGGACGCGCGATCGGCGGAGCGCGCCTGAACGAAGACTGGCATGAAACTGATCAAGGCGATTGTGAGACCGAACAAGGTCGACGAGATAAAGGATGCGCTCAACAAGGCGAACCTCTCGGGAATCACCGTGACCGAGGTGCGGGGGCATGGCCGTCAACGGGGTCATTCCTCCATCTACCGGGGCCGGGAGTACGAGATCAGCCTGTTGCCCAAGGTGAAGATCGAGGTCGTCGTCGCGGACGAGATGGTCGAGACGGCCATCGACGCGATCATGGATGTGGCGCGTACCGGCGAGATCGGCGACGGACGGATCTTCGTCATGCCGGTCGAGCAGAGTCGCATTATTCGGACGGGGGAACGCGACGTCATCTAGGCTTTGTGTTCCAGTTGGCGGGTATGGTGTGCGCGCGGATGGTCGAACGTCGCGCGAGGAGTAACACCAGGGAGTGACGACCACCAACCTGATTGAGAGGTAACGGAATGACAGCGAATGACGTGATGGCGAAGATCGAGAACGAGGGGATCCGCGTGGTCGATCTCCGGTTCATTGATCTGCCGGGACTGTGGCAGCACTTCACGGTGTCCACCAAGGAGTTCTCGGAAGATGTATTCGAGGAAGGGATCGGCTTCGACGGATCCAGCATCCGCGGCTTCCAGCAGATCCAGGAGAGCGACATGCTGCTCTTCCCGGACGCGAGTTCCGCGTTCATGGATCCGTTCTCGGCCGAGCCGACGCTCTGTCTCATCTGCAATGTCAAGGATCCGGTGACCGGTGAGGACTACTCCCGCGACCCGCGCTACATAGCGCAGAAGGCGGAGAACTACCTGAAGTCGACGGGCATCGGCGATACCGCCTACTTCGGGCCGGAGCCGGAGTTCTTCATCTTCGATGACGTCCGATTCGGACAGAGCTACAACGAGGGCTACTACCACATCGACGCCGGCGAGGGTTTCTGGAACGCCGGACGCACGGAGAATCCGGACGCCGCAGGAAACTCTCGCAACCTCGGCTACAAGATCCGCTACAAGCAGGGGTACTTCCCGGTGCCACCGATGGACAGCCACCAGGATCTGCGGACCGAGATGCTTCTCGCCCTCGAGGCGCTGGGCGTTGAGATCGAGGTGCACCACCACGAGGTGGGAACCGCCGGCCAGGCGGAGATCGACATGCGTTTCGACTCGCTCGTCAACATGGGCGACAAGCTGCTGAAGTACAAGTACGCCGTCAAGAACGTCGCGCGGAAGCACGGCAAGACAGTTACGTTGATGCCGAAGCCGGTCTTCCAGGACAACGGCTCCGGCATGCACGTGCACCAGAGCATCTGGAAGGACGGGCGGAACCAGTTCTTCGCGGCCGGCACCTACGGCGACCTGAGCGAAACCGCCGTCCACTACATCGGTGGCATCCTCAAGCACGCGCCGGCGCTGCTCGCGCTGACCAACCCGACGACCAACTCGTACCGCCGGCTGGTGCCGGGTTACGAAGCGCCGATCAACCTCATCTACTCGATGCGGAACCGCAGTGCGGCGGTCCGGATTCCGGTCTACTCGAAGAGCGAGAAGGCGAAGCGGGTCGAGTGCCGGTTCCCGGATCCGACGTGCAACGGGTATCTCGCGTTCAGCGCCATGCTGATGGCCGGCCTCGACGGCATCCAGAACAGGATCATGCCGCCCGAGCCGATGGACAAGGACCTGTACGACCTGCCGCCGGAGGAGCTGGGCAAGATCGAGAGCACGCCGGGCGATCTGGCGCAGGTGCTTGACGCGCTCGAGGCGGACCACGACTTCCTGCTGAAGGGAGATGTCTTCACGCCCGACGTCATCGAGAACTGGATCTCCTACAAGCGTGAGAACGAGGTCGACGCGATGCGCCTGCGGCCCCATCCGTGGGAATTCGCGCTCTACTTCGACATCTAGCTCTGGCTCTAGCGGCCTGCGCCGTGGAACGGTGCAGACTGCTGCCCGGGCGCGGCTCGTAGCCGCAAGGTGGCCCGAGGCGTCCTGGCCGGCGCCTCGGGCCGCTGTGTCTACCCAAGGCGCGCCGGCGCGCCCCGCCCGCGGCGCAGCCACCGGGCGTCCCCTCAGCCTGACAGCCGCTCCATTCCGCCGGTGTAGACGCGGCGAACCTGATCCGTCGTCGTCTTATAGCGCTCCAGCAAATCACGGCCCGACGCGGGCGTGCGAAGGCGTCGTGCGAGGGGTTCAAGCGCCGCCGCGTCGGTGGAGATGGCGTTGGTTCCCGTATCGGACTCGATCCGGAGGACGGTTTCGAGTTCCCGCAGGAAGCCGTAGGCATCGCTCAGGGCGCCCGCCTCGTCGCGGAGCAGATACTCGTTATCGGGCAGCGATGCAAGGAGGCGGCGCGAGCCCTGGACCCGGAACCGTTCGTCGTCGACCCCGGCCCGGATCTGGAGGACCTGGAGCAGGAAGTCGATGTCGGCGAGGCCGCCCCTTCCCCGCTTGAGGTCGAAGCGGCCCTCGGCCGCTTCCCTGGCCAGTTCCGTTTCGATACGGCTGCGGACGTGCTGGGCGTAGGCCGGGATTCCTGCGGACCACTCCCCGTAGACGAATCGATCGACGACGGCCTGGACCTTCTCGCCAAGCGCCGGGTCGCCGCCCGCGAAGCGGGCCCGCGTCCACGCCATTCGTTCCCAGATCTCCGCGCGGCTGTTGAGGTAGCGCTCGAAGGCGACGAGCGGAATGGCCAGGGCGCCCATCTTGCCTTCGGGGCGAAGCCGGGTGTCGATCTCGTAGGCGGCGCCGGCCGCGGTGCGCTTCGACAGCAGGTCGAAGATGGCGCGGACAAACTTCTGGTGAAGCTGGAACCGCCGGGCGTCGGATGGATCGCCGTCGTAGATGAAGACGAGATCGAGATCGGAGTGAACCGTCAGCTCGGAGCTGCCGAGCTTGCCAAGGGCGAGAACGGCCCAGCCGGTATCGATTCCCGCATCGCCCGAGGCGCGGGCAGTGACCGCAGGGGCGGTTCCAGCCGCGATTGCGGCGGCCTTGATGGCGCAGTCCGCGACGAGCGAGAGTTTCTCGTTCAGGGGAGTGAGCTCGCGCCGGCTGAGCCATTCGACGAGCACCTTGAACTCCTGGATCGCCTTGACGCGGCGGAAGGCGTCGAATCGCGACTCCAGGCTGCCGTTCCCGGACACCACCTCCGCGAATGCGTCCTCCACTGCCGGCCGGAAAGCGTCCATGTCGAGCACGGCCGAGGCCATGAAGTCGAGCAGTTCCGGATACGCGGACAGCCGTGCCGCAAACAGATCGCCGGCGTCGAGCCCGGCCATCAATCGGCGGCGCAATCCGGCGTCCTCGAGCAGCGTGCGAAACAGACCGGTCGCGCCTCGGGCTTTCGAGACGACACGCTCGAAGCGAATCAGGACGCGGTTCGGCGCGGTCAGCGGCGAGTCGTCCGTCAGTACGGTCGCCAGCAGGTTCGACAACAGATTTCGCGCTGACGCACGCCCCGTGGTCGGCGCGGCGTCGAGCGCACGCAGAGCGGCGAGCGCGCTGTCGGGATCGTCGAAACCGGCGCGGGCCAGCCGTGAACGGGCGTCGCCGTCTTCCATCTCGCCGGCGAGGAGCCTGAAGATGGTGCGCCCGGCCAGCGCCTCCGCTTCGGTTTCCTCGTAGAAGAGGTTGGCGTAGATGGCATGAACCTTGTCGCGGTGGGTGTCGAGCACCTGGGTCAGCGTTTCCATCGCATCGAAGCCGAGTCTCCGGGCGAGCGCGCGGAGGCCGCGTTCGGTTCCGGACAGGCTGTGCGTCTGCTGGCCCTGGGCCGCCTGCAGACCATGCTCGATGTTGCGGAGGAAGATGTACGCCGCCGTGAGGTCGTATCGCTCGCCCGCTTCGATGAAACCCAGGGCGCCGAGTTCGCGCAGGGCGGTCAGCGTATGACCGGTCCGGAGCGACGGGTGCTCGCCGCCGTAGATCAACTGGAAGACCTGCGCGAACAGTTCCACCTCGCGGATCCCGCCGCGCCCCTCCTTGATGTTGTCGTCCAGATCGCCGTGCTTCGCATGCGCCCGGTCCGCCCGCTTCTTGTAGCGGGCCAGTTCTTCGATGGCGGCATGGTCCAGGTACTTCCGGAAGACGAAGGGCGAGACGCGCTCGACGAACCTTCTGCCAAGCTCCAGGTCGCCAGCGATTGGCCGAGCCTTCAGCAGCGCGAAGCGTTCGAACGTCTCGCCCGTGGTCTCGTAGTACTGCACCGACTGCTGCAGCGAATAGACCAGCGCGCCCCGCTGGCCGAGCGGGCGCAGCCGCATGTCCACGCGGTAGAGATAGCCCTCGGCGGTATGTTCGCTCAGGAGGGCGGTCAGCCGGCGTCCCAGCTTCTGATAGCGCTCGTGGGCGTCGATGGCCGCCGGGTCGTTGTCGCCTCCAGGCAGCTCGTAGACGTAGATCAGGTCGATGTCCGAGCTGTAGTTCAGGTCTCCACCCCCCAGCTTGCCCATGGCGATGACGGCGAACCGGCCGGGCAGCGGTCCCCCTTTTCGGGCCGCCAGCTCCGCGGACGCAATCCGCAGCATGCCATCCACCAGGGTGTCGGCCAGGTGCGACAGTTGAGCTGTCGTCGTCGTGAGGGTTGCGGCATCGAGCATGCCGAACAGGTCGCGCGCCGCGATGCGCAGGAATTCGCGCCGCTGGAAGCGCTTGAGCGCGTCGACCTGATGTTGGGTGGCCGCCATTTCGTCCAGCAGCCGATCGACTTCGGCGGCGTAGTCGGCACGACCGGGCGGCCGGCGATCCAGTTCGAAGCGCAGCCAGTGGAGGTACTCTGGGTCGCGAATCAGGATCTCGCTCAGGTAGGGGGACGTGCCGAGGATCTGCGTCAGGATCTCCAGGATGCGTGGATCCACCCGCAGGTTGTTGATGAAGGTGATCTTCGGCGTGTGTTCCGACGCGAAGCGGCAGAACCCGACCAGCGCGGCGTCCGGGTCGGGTGTGGTGGCGAACGCGTCGAACAGCGTTTCCGCCATCTCGCCCAGCGCCAGTCGGCTCGGCAGATCGGCGGCGAGTTGCTGGAGGTGCGCATCCGCCGCGGCGCCGTCGCGCAGGCCGCAGGTCTCGAGGAATGCAGCCGCGCGCTCCGGCGCGAGCTGCGCTGCAAGGAAGATGTCGCGCGCGGTGACGATGTCCGGTTCGGCCGGCGGCATGCCGAACGCTTCGCGTGCCCTACGGAACGGTGTGGTAGTGCCCGTGGACGGGGTCCCACACCTGCCGGCTGCCGGTGCCCTCGGTAGTGAAGGTGTAGGCGATAACGCCGGCTATGGCGACAAGGACGGCCGCAATCGCGTAGAGCCCGAGTCTTGACCGGGTCTCGGCCTTGTTGGCGCAGCACGCCTTGTACTTGCGGCCACTTCCGCAGGGGCACGGATCGTTACGCCCGACTTTGGCTGCCATGACGACTCCCTGACTGACTCGTGGGCACGAGTATACCGCGACGGAGGTCTGGAGACGGGGGCATCATTGGGGCGGCGACAAGCGTCAGGGGATCAGCAACAGCTTTCCGATGTGCCGGCTGGACTGCATGACGCGGTGAGCGTCGGCCGCGCCGGCCAGCGGATAGGTCGCGTGAATCACCGGGCGGAGTTCGCCGCTGGCGAAGTGCGGCCATACGTGCTCCCGCACGGCGCGCGCGACTGCCGCCTTCTGGTCGAGCCGCCGCGCACGAAGGGTCGAGCCGGTGACGGTGAGACGCCCTGACATGAGGGCGGCGAGATTCAGTTCGGCCCTGGCCCCTTCCATCAACGCAATGATCACGAGGCGGCCTTCGAGGGCGAGGCTGTCGACGTTGTGCTGCAGGTAGGCGCCGCCCACCATGTCGAGGATCACATCGACGCCGCGCCCGCCGGTCGCCTCCCGCACCGCCTCGACGAAGTCCTGTTCCCGGTAGTTGATGGCGAGGTCGGCTCCCAGCGTAGTACACGCCGCGCACTTCTCGGCGGAGCCGGCCGTCGCGAAGACACGTGCCCCGCGCAGCTTCGCCAGCGGGATCGCCGCGGTCCCGATGCCGCTCGATCCGCCATGCACAAGGAAGGTCTCTCCCGCCGCGAGACGGCCTCGCTCGAAGACGTTGGTCCAGACCGTCATGTACGCCTCGGGCAGCGCGGCGGCATCGCGCAGGCTCACCGGCGACGGGATGGGCAGGCACTGCGGCGCCGGCACCGCGCAGTACTCCGCATAGCCGCCGCCGGTCACGATGGAGCACACCTCGTCTCCCACCGCGACACCCGCGACATCTTCACCGACTGCCACCACGATGCCGGCAACCTCGAGCCCCGGAACGTCGGACGCGCCCGGGGGCGGCGGGTAGCGTCCCTCCCGCTGCATGACGTCGGCCCGATTCACGCCAGCCGCCGCCACGCGCACGAGCACTTCGCCCGAACGGGGGGCCGGCGTCGGCCGCACGGCTGGTTGAAGCGCCTCGGGCGGCCCCGGCTCGCGGACTTCCATTGCGGTCATGGTCTCGGGAAGCGTCACAGGTGTCGGCATAGCCCGCGAGTATAATCGTCCGGCAGGCGGCGCCGTGAGTCGCCGAACCGACCGATGGCCTCCCAATCGTCCCGTCATGCCCCTGTCCGCGTCGTCCTGGTCGGCTACGGCAGGATGGGCCGGGCGGTCGACGCGATCGCCGAATCGAATGGCTGCGAGGTGGTCGAACGGCTGGATATCCACAACAATCAGGATGGCTCCGGCATCGACTCACGCGCTCTCGACACCGTGCAGGTAGCTATCGAATTCTCACTCGCCGGCGCGATCGTGCCGAACGTCGAACGGCTGGCGGCGCGCGGCATCAACGTCGTCATCGGAACGACCGGCTGGAACGATCGTGAGGCGGAAGTGCGCCGGTTGGCTGACGATGCCGGGATCGGGGTCGTCCATGCCGCCAACTTCTCGCTCGGCGTGAACGTCTTCCAGGCCATCGTGGAACGTAGCGCGGGGCTGATGGCGCCCTATCCCGACTTCGGTGCGTTCATCCATGAACACCACCACTCGGCGAAGCGGGATGCGCCATCCGGGACCGCCCTGGCGCTTCAGGAGGCAATGCGGGGGGCCGGTTATGCGCGCGCGATCGACATGTCATCCACGCGTGCCGGAAAGATGCCCGGAACGCATACGGTCGGCTTCGACGGACCCTTCGAGACGATTACCCTGACCCACACCGCGCGTGATCGGGCCACGTTCGCACGGGGCGCGATCGAAGCCGCCAAGTGGGTCGTTGGCCGCACGGGATGGTTCACGATGCGCGACGTGCTGGGACTCGGCTGAGATGACAACCCACTGGGCGGGCTGCGGACCGGCGCTCGTAACGCCGTTCACCGAGGCGGGCGAACTCGACGAAGCGGCCGTCACGCGCCTGGCGCGCCGCCAGGTGGACGGGGGCGTTCATTTCCTCGTGCCCTGCGGGACGACCGGCGAGAGCCCGACGCTCTCCCACGCCGAGAAGATCCGCGTCGTCGAGCTCGTCGTCCGGGCGGCGGACGGCCGCGTGCCGGTGCTCGCCGGGGCCGGCGGCTACGACACCCGCGCATCCGCCGAGTTGGCGGCCGACATGGCGCGCGCCGGCGCCGACGGCGTCCTCTCGGTGACGCCGTACTACAACAGGCCGACACCCGACGGGCTCTTCCTGCACTACGCGACGATTGCCGAGGCAACCGAACTGCCGATCGTCGTCTACAACGTCCCGAGCCGGACCGGATGCAACGTCACGCCGGCCACCCTGCAGCGCCTGGCCGCGATCCCGAACGTTGTCGGGGTCAAGGAGGCCTCGGGCAACCTGGGGCAGATGTGCGAGATCTGCCAGATGATGGCGGACGACTTCGCCGTCCTGTCGGGCGACGACGCCTTCACGCTCGCGTTGATCGCGCTCGGCGGCCGCGGCGTGATCTCGGTCGTCTCCAACGAGACGCCTAGCGAGATGACCGCCCTCGTCGACCGCGCCGCGGCCGGTGACTTCGCCGGGGCGCGCGCCATCCACAACCGCCTCCTGCCCCTCATGCAGGTGAACTTCGTCGAGTCGAATCCGATTCCGGTGAAGGCGGCGCTGGCCGAGATGGGCCTGATCGACACCGCCACCTACCGCTCGCCGATGGCGCCGCCCCGGCCGGAGAGTCACCAGCGGATCATCGGCGTCCTGAAGGCCATGGGCCTGCTGCCGGCGACGGCGTGAGGCGCGCCGCTCTGGCGACGCCGCACGAGGCGAACTTTCTATCGCTCGTCCAGCAACTGCTTCGCCAGCGATTCGTAGAGGTCGATGGCGCGGACCAGGTCGGGGATCGCCACCTGCTCGTGATCGGTGTGCGCCACATGAATGGAGCCGGGGCCGAGCAGCAGCGGCTGGCCCCACGAGGTGAGGAACGGAATGTCGGTGGCGAACGAGACGACCTGCGTGTCGAAGCCGGGCCGCGTCGTCAGCCGCACTGCCGGCACGTCCAGAACCTCTTCGACGGTGACGTCCCGGAGGCGCGCGTCGAGCAACGCGCGGATAGCGCCCGACGGACCGACGGTGCGGAAGTTGACGTCTGCCTCCGCCGCCGGAGGGATCACGTTCGGCGCGACGCCGCCCTCGATGAGCCCGACCGTGCAAGTGGCCTGGCCCAGGACGGGATCCGACGGGAGCTCCAGATCGCGCAATGCGATCAGCGCGTCGAGCAGCTTGTCGATGGCGGACTCCCCCAGCTCCGGGTAGGCCGAATGCGCCGCCCGTCCGCTGGCGGAAATGCGCACCCGGAACGCCCCTTTCGTCCCCAGGGCCAGCCGGTTGTCGGTCGGCTCCCCGTTTATCAGGTACCGGGAACGTGTCGCGAGCCGGTTCGCGGCATGCGCCCCGTGGCTGCCCCGCTCCTCGCCGACCACGGCCAGCAACCCCACGCGCGCTTCGCCTGCCACGCGGAAGCGTTCGAGCGCCATGATCTCGGCCGCCAGGATTCCCTTCGCATCGCAGGCGCCCCGGCCGTGGAGAACGTCCCCCTCGACGTAGCTCGGAAAGAAGGGCGGAACGCAATCGATGTGGGTCGAAAACACGATCTCGGGATCGCCGGCGCCGAGGGTGGCGATGACATTGACCCGATCGTCCGCCACTGGCTGCTCGGTGACGTCGTAGCCCTGGTGGCGGAGCCAGGCGGCGAGCCAGTCGGTCGCCCGGGCTTCGTGGCCGCTGGTCGACTCGATGTCGATGAGCGAGCGGGCGAGACCGACTACGTCCGTCGCGGCAGGTCTCATTACGGCCTCACCGAAGCCAGTCTTCCAGCGCCGTGCGGGTGTCGGTCTTGGCGTCGCGGTACTTCACGATTACAGGCGTGGCAAGCGACAGGCCCCACTCCCGGCCCGGCTCGGCGGTGACGGCGCGCGCGCCCGGCACGACGACCGCGCCCACGGGTACCACCGTCGGCTCGCCCGCCACCGGCTTGATCACCCGCCGGTTCGGGAGATCGTAGATCGGCGTCGAGCCGGTCAGGACCGTGCCGGCCCCGATCACCGCCCGGCGCTTGACCACCGCACCTTCATAGAGTCCCGTGTTGCCACCAACGAGTACGTCGTCTTCCACGATCACCGGCAGAGCGCCGACCGGCTCGAGCACGCCGCCGATCTGCGCGCCGGCGCTGACATGAACTCCGCTGCCCACCTGGGCGCACGAGCCGACCAGGGCGTGGGAATCGATCAGGCTGCCGTCGCCGACATACGCGCCGATGTTGATGTACATCGGCGGCATGCAGATGACGCCCGCGCCGAGGTACGCCCCGTCGCGAACAGAGGATCCTCCCGGCACCAGCCGCACGCGCGATTCCGCCGACAGCGGCCGGAGCGGCAACGTGTCCTTGTCGAGCCACGGGGATGCGCCGTCGGGCGACGGAAACGGAACGATGTCACCGCACCGAAAACCCACCAGAATGCCTTGCTTCACCCAGGCGTTAACGCGCCAGCCGGTCGGCGCGCCGGCGTCCGGTTCCGCCGCGCGGACGCGGCCGGCCGAGAGTTCCGACCGCAACTCGGCGAACGCGGAGCGTGCGCTCGCGCGGTCGGCGTCGGCGCCTTGGGAGAACAACGTGGAGATGCGTGATTCGAGATCCATCGGTTGGCGCAGATTGTATCCGGGCCGGCGCGCGGCATCGGGTGGGACCCGCGGCGCTGGTCACTGTTGTGCCGGCCTGGAGGCCGGCGCACCAAGCCGGCGGACCAAGTCGGCGCACCAGGCCGAGGCACCAGGCTGGCGCTGCACCACGCGTCGGCTAGAAGATCGCGATCGGATTCAGCGGCGACCCCGTCCCGCCGATGATCGCGAGCGGCGCCGCCGTCAGCATGAACTCCCAGCGGTTCTCGGCTGCGGCGGTTTCGGCCACCGCCTCCAGGTCGAGGTTGTCGAAGATGTCCGTTCCCATCGACGAGATCAGCAGGAGGTGGACCGGCAACGCGACGTCCTCGACCAGGGAGGGCTGCACGTCGGTCGCCACGTCACTTCCGACGAAGGCCACATCCCGCTCGCGGATCCAGCGCACGACCGACGCATGGATGCCGGGGGAGTTCCCCGAGAGTTGCCATGGCCCTTCCGCCGCGCGCCGCGCCCAGCGCCCGGTCCGGATGAAGATGACATCGCCCGGTCCCACGGTCACGCCTGCCTCTTCCTCCCACGCCAGGATGTCCTCGGTGTAGATCGCCTCGCCCGGCTCCAGCCACGGCACCCCCTTCAGGCGGGGAATGTCCAGCAGGATGCCGCGGGTGACGATTCCCTGCTGCAGATTGGAGATCCCGTTCTTCACGCATCCGTCCTCGACGGTGCTGACCTCCACCGGGACGTTGTTGTACTGCATACCCTTGTAGGGCATGTGGCACAGCGCGTCGAGATGGCTGACGCTGTAGCCGTGGTAGGTGAACTCGATGGTGTCGCTCGTCAGTCGCGGCGAAATCGTGTGGTTGAACGCGGCGTCCGGGGTGTCCGCCGCCTCGTCCTCAATCGGGCTGTGCGCCAGCGAGACGGTAATGCCGCTCCGCACCAGTCCGGCCGCTTCACGCACCTTGTCCGGCGTGATCAGGTTGGCGGTGCCCAGCTCGTCGTCCGCTCCCCAGCGCCCCGCGTTGGAGAGTTCCTGAAAGAACGCGTCAAATTCCTCGGCATTGCGCGGATAGTTCCGATCCTCCTGACCGTCCGCCCCGGAGCAGGCGCCGATGGTCACCGCCAGCGCCGCCGCCACTACTGCCGCCGCCGTCATCCACTTGCGTCTCATCGTGTTGCTCCTTCGATGCCTGCCGGGTGAGACGGCCATTGTAACGAGCTTCCGGGCGCCGGTGTCACGCACTTCCACGCCCCAGCTCCCGCACTTCGCGGTGCCGGAAGCAGTCCACCTGGTGATCGTTCACCATCCCTGTCGCCTGCATGTGCGCGTAGCAGATAGTGGAGCCGACGAACGAGAAGCCGCGCGACTTCAGATCCTTGCTGAGGGTGTCGGACTCTTCCGTCCGAGCCGGCACGTCCTGCCACGATCGCCACTGGTTTTGCCTGGGCCGACCGTCGACGAAACGCCAGATGTAGGCGTCGAAGCTGCCGAAGGCCTCCTGTACGGCAAGAAACGCCCGCGCATTCCTGACGGCGGATTCGATCTTCAGCCGATTCCGGATGATGCCGGTGTCGTTCAGCAACCGCTCCACCTTCCGGGTGTCGAAGCGCGCGACCGTCTGCGGATCGAACTGGTCGAACGCGCGGCGATAGCCGGGCCGCCGCTTCAGGATCGTGAGCCAGCTCAGTCCCGCCTGCGCACCCTCGAGCACGAGCATCTCGAAGATCTTCTGATCGTCATGAAGCGGCACGCCCCATTCCTCGTCGTGGTAGGGCAGGTAGAGCGGGTGGGACGCGCCCCAGGGGCAGCGCGTGAGGTCGTCTCCCGGTGCGGTCACTGGGGGGCATGATAACGTTCGTAGCCGATGCGCAGAGTCGGCTACTGCACCCCCTTGGCGGCGTTCGCCGTCACCGTGGCGGCGGCCATCGCGCTGGCGGCCGGCACGTCCGTCCGCGCGCAGCAGGCGGAGCCCGAGCCGTTCGTGGCAACGCTCACCGTCGAGGAAATGAGCGGCAAGCAACTCGTCCTCGACACGGATCTCGGGACGATCGCGATCGATCTGCGGCCCGACGTCGCACCGAACCATGTCGGGCTGATCATGCAACTCGTCGAGCAAGGGGCCTACGACGGCACGACGTTTCACCGGATGGTGGCGAACGGCATCGTTCAGGGGGGCGATCCGCTCACCGCCGATCCAGAGAGGGTGGCCGACTACGGCCGCGGCGGCCTCGGCCTGGTGGACGGAGAGGTGAGCGACGCGCCGCATCTCCGCGGGACGGTTTCCGCTGTCGTCGTCCCCGGCGACCCGAACAGCGGCGGGGCGCAATTCCTGATCTGCGTCGTGGATCAG
Organism: uncultured Vicinamibacteraceae bacterium; assembly: GCA_964636705.1. Lineage (GTDB taxonomy): Bacteria > Acidobacteriota > Vicinamibacteria > Vicinamibacterales > UBA8438 > VXRJ01. The sequence goes on along the minus strand of CAZWUJ010000004.1, from coordinate 61,411 downwards.
CCGGGCCTTGACGGGCATTACACGGTCTGGGGGCAGGTCGCCGACGGCATGGACGTCGTTACGCGTATCTCCGAGACGCCGGTCGACGCAGAAGGGCGCGCCACCGAGCGGGTCGTGGTCCGGAGCGCCACGATTCGTGACAAGCCGCCGCCAGAAGTGCCGCCGTACACCACGGAGACCGACACGGAGCTGGCCGCATACCGCGTCGTCCTGAACACCACGCACGGCCGGATCGGGATCGACCTCTACCCGGACCGCGCGCCGAACCACGTCCGGAACTTCCTCCGCCTTGCCGACGCCGGTGTCTACGACGGCATCGCCTTCCACCGTGTCGTCCCCGGCTTCGTCATCCAGAGCGGCCATCTGCCGACGCGCAACGAGACTCTGACGGACCGCCAGCAGCGCTTCATCCGGAGCCTCGACCCGGAGTTTAGCGACACGCCGCACGTCCGCGGCATCGTGTCCATGGCGAGACTCGACGATCCGTCGAGTGCGTCGACCAGTTTCTTCATCGTCACGGACACGTCGCCCGAACTCGACGGCGTCTATACCGCCTTTGGGGTCGTCACCGAAGGGCTCGATGTCGTGTCGGCCATCGAGGCGGTGCCGGTCGACGGGGAGACTCCGGTGGACCGGGTGGAAATCGTCGACGCCGAGGTCGTCCGACGTTAGCCGCCGTCGTGCCGGCCTGGTGCGCCGGCCTGGTGCGCCGGCCTGGTGCGCCGGCCTGGTGCGCCGGCCTCCAGGCCGGCCCAAGGTCGAGAAAGTCCGCAGGAGTCCAGACCTGAGCCGCTGGGGCGCTTGAGACGCGATCAGCGACCAAACGTTTGAGGCCGGCCATAGTCCGATATTTGTACACAAGTCTCGGACACCACAAGCGTAGTCTTCAGGTTCCGCCGACGCTCAGACGGTAGAGCGCAATGGCAACGGCCGTCGCAACGTTAAGGGAATCCACCGCAGGATCGAGCGGGATGCGGACCGTCGCATCGCACTGTTCCAGGACCGCCCGACTGACACCGTCGCCTTCGTTGCCCGCTACCACGACGAGTGGACCGCCTGAAGACGACCGCGTAACGGACTCCAGATCGGCCGCGCCGGGAGCGGGTGTGAGAGCAATCAGGCGCGCGTGGTCGTCACACAGCCGCGCCAGCGCGGCCGGCCAGTCACCCTCGTCGGCGACCCGGAACGGCAGCAGGAGCGTGGTCGCCATCGACGTGCGTATGGCCTTCCGGTAGAGCGGGTCCGCACACCGCGGCGAGAGAAGCACCCCCGTGGCCCCGAACGCGGCAGCGCTACGGAAAACGGAGCCGACGTTGTCCGGATCGGCAACAGCGTCGAGGGCAACGACCGGCGCGCCCACACGGGGCGGCCGCAGCCCGCCCGGCGTCGAGCCGTCGGCGCTGCGCTCCCCCAACGCGAGACATCCGCGATGAAACTGGAAGCCGGTGATGCGCCGAAGCTCCGCCGACCCGGTGACATAGACGTCAGGCGGCCCCACGCTGGCCGCTGGCGGCGCGCCCGCATCGGATGACGCGCCAGAATCGGACGGCACGATGGACACCTCGATGGCCGGCTTCAGCCGCGCCAGCGCGCTCTCGGTGACGAGCAGCGCGCGCGCACGGAAGCGCGAGGCAAGCAATCGCTCTACGGCAAGGGAACCTTCCGCGACGAACAACCCACGCTCGCGCATCAATGCCGGGTCGGAGACGACCCGGAAGTCGCCGACGCGCGGATCGTCGATCGCCTCGATGGTGACGGGGGTCACGCGGATCGGACAACGGAGCGCTGGCTGCGGTGGCGGTCGAGCACCTCGAGACCGAGCTGCTTGCTCAGATACACCTTCGATTCCCGGTTGTCCGCCTCGTTCGGCTCGAACTTGATGACGTTGAACTGCAGGTGGTCGAGCGTCCCGCGCATGCCGTAGAAGCAGTTTTTCGTCTTGACGATGATTTCGGCGAAGCCGTTATCGTGCGCCCAGGCCTCCTGCTCTTCGGTCAGTGCCCGGAAGAAACCGCGGCCGCGCCAGTCGCGCCGCGTCCCGCCGATCCAGCTATAGAGGATCTTCCGTCCTTGGAACTCGACGGAGGACCGGAGCCGCGCCACCAGGTCCGCCAGTTTCGGTTCGCTCTCCTCGCGCCGGATCTCGTGTGACACCTTGAAGGCGACCGGAACGATGGTGGAGGGATCGTCCGGGAGAGGTGCCTCCGCCATGAGGATCTGGTGGTCGCGATCGCGGAGGCGGCCGATCACCTCGCCGGACCGCTTGCGGCGGGGAAACTCGCCGAAGTACTCCTCGATGTACTCGATTTCAAGGGCGCCCTGCTGAAGGCCGTACTGGCGGATCTGGTACTCCATTGCCGTGAAGGTGGGGATGATACACGTCGGGCGAACTGGCAGCCTGCGCCGTTCCGCAGCGCAGACAGCTAGCCCGCCCGGAACAGCGCCGCGGCACGCTCGAGTGCTTCGGGATCGCCCACCATAACCGCGGTATCTCCCGGAAGATACCGGAAGTTGTCGTCGCGGCGGTAGATCGGTACGCCATCGCGCACGACCGCCACCTGGATCGCCCCGGTCTGGCGGCGGAGGTCGAGGGTGCGGGCGTTTTCTCCATCCGCCGCCGATCCTGCGTCCACTTCCACCAGCTCCAGGGCGTCGTGGATGCCGAGGTGCTGCAGCGCGTCGAGCGTCAGATCCGGCGTCGCGGTGCCGCGCAACAGCCCGTAGTGTTCGTCCCGCACCGCATTCAGTTCGTGGGCGATCCGTCGCGCGGGGATCTCGTAGCTGCGGAGGGCGCGGGCGAACAACTCGAGCGAAGCCTCGAACTCCTCGACCACCACTTCGTTCGCGCCGAGCCGCATCAGGTCGTCAATCGCGCGGACGTAGCGGGTCCGCACGATGATCGCCGCGCCCGGCGCCACACCGCGCGCCGCCACCACGCCACGGCGTTCCTCCACCGGTGACGAGATGGTGTAGACGACGAGCCGCGCGCGCGCGCAACCCACCTCTTCGAGCATCATCGGGTGCGCGCCGTCGCCGTAGACGGCCAAGAGTCCGTCGTCGCGAGCCTGCCGGACGAGGGCGCCGTTCTGATCGATCACCACACACTGGATGCCGGCCGCCTGCAGCATTCGGGCCAGATAACGGCCGGCGATACCGTAGCCGACCACCACCGCATGATCGCGCAGGGCACTCAATTCCCGCCCTCCGGGCTCTTGGGAATCGTCGTCGGGCGGGCGCCGGACCGCGCCGCGCACGGCCTGGCCGATCGCCTCCGACGCGCGGTGCGCCGACCCGATGAGGAAGGGCGTCGCCATCAGCGAGAGCGCCGCCGCGGTCAGGAAGACCTGGTAGTCGTTGTCTGCGAAGAGTGCCAGATCGAGACCCACCGCGGCGAGAACAAACGAAAACTCGCCCACCTGCGCGAGACTGATGCCGCTCCGCAGGCCGGTCTCGAGCCGCCGGCCACGCAGGACCACGGCAACCGTCCCGATGACGCCCTTTGCCAACATCAGCAGGAGCGTCCCGCCAATGATCGCAAACGGCGCCTGCATCACGACACCCAGGTCGAGCAGCATGCCGATGGACGTGAAGAAGACGCTGCTGAAGAGCGCTCGGAACGGGAGGACGTCCGAGAGCGCCTGCAGGCCGTACTCCGACTCCGAAATGACGAGACCCGCGATGAATGCGCCGATCGCCAGCGAGAAGCCCGCTCCCGCCGCCGCCAGTGCGGTGCCGAGGGCCACGAACGCGACGCAGAGCGTGAACAGTTCGCGGTTGCGCAGCAGGACGATGCGGTCGAGGGTGGCGCGCACCACTGCCCGGCCTCCGAAGATCAGGGCGGTCATCACGCTGAGGCCGACCAGAAGGTCCACCACCGCCGCGCCGGCGTCCGCCGTGCCGCCCGCGGCGAGCGGGAGCAGCAGCATGATCGGGACGATGCAGAGATCCTGGAACAGGAGAATCGCGATCACCTCGCGGCCGTGCGCGGTGTCCAGCTCGCCCCGGTCGGCGTAGGCCTTGGCAACGACCGCGGTCGACGACATCGCGGCGAGCGTCCCGTAGAAGAGTGCGCGCCCGGGGGGCAGCCCCATCGCCAGGCCGACGCCGGCGACGACACTCACCGATCCGGCCACCTGCAGACCGCCCGCGACGACGACCGAACGCCCCCACCGCAAGACGTCGGAGAGCGACAGCTCCAGGCCGATCGCAAACAGGAGCAGCACGACGCCGATCTCCGACAGCGCCGCCACCTCTTCCGCATCCGGGATCAGCGCGAACCCCGACGGGCCGATCAGCACCCCTACCACCAAGAAGCCGACCAGCGGCGGGAGGCGCAGGCGCTGCGCCAGGGCTACGACCGGAATGGCGAGACCGGCGATGATCGCGAGGTCACGGAGGATGCCGAGGTCGTGCACCGTGGGTCAGCGTCCGGTGGCCGCGAGGGGAGTTGCGGCGGCCGGCGAGGCCACGATACTCGTGGAGAGCCAGCGCTCTACTTCACCGAGCGGCAATCCCTTGCGCGCCGCGTAGTCGGCCACCTGATCGGGACCGATGCGGCCGACCGTGAAGTAGCGCGCCTCCGGGTGCGCAAAGTAGAGGCCGCTGACACTCGCAGCGGGCGTCATCGCGCCGCTCTCCGTGAGGTCCAGTCCCGCCGAGCGCGCGTCGAGCAGGTCGAACAGCTTGAACTTCTCGCTGTGGTCGGGGCAGGCAGGATAGCCGAACGCGGGCCGGATGCCGCGGTAGCGCTCGGCGATCAGTTCGTCGTTCGAAAGCTGCTCCCCGGCGCCATAACCCCACTCGCGGCGGACGCGGGCGTGGAGGTATTCCGCGAATGCCTCCGCCAGGCGGTCGGCGAGCGCCTTCACCATGATGGCGTGGTAGTCGTCGTGGTCCGCCTCGTAACGGCGGACGAGGTCGTCGACGCCCAGGCCGGCGGTCACGGCGAATGCGCCAAGGTGATCGCGGTGCCCGGAGGCGTGCGGGGCGATGAAATCGGCAAGCGAGTGGTGTGGCCGCCCGCCGAACGACTCCTGCTGGCGCAGCATGTTGAACCGGATCAGTTCGGGGCCGGGGTCGATGCTGGCCTCGGCGTCGCCGGACGGCGCACCATCGCCGGACGGGGCTGCGTAGAGGATGATGTCGTCGCCTGCCGACGCCGCTGGCCAGAAGCCGTAGACGCCGCGCGCGGCCAAGCTGCCGTCGCGCGTAATCTTACCCAGCAGCGCAGTCGCCCGGTCGTACAGCTCGCGCGCCGCCGGTCCCCGTTCGGGGTGGTCGAGGATGTCCGGGAAGCGGCCCTTCAGCTCCCACGCCGCGAAGAAGTAGGTCCAGTCGATGAACGGCGTCAGCTCGTCCAGGGTCACCTCGACGCGGCGCCGGCCGGTGAACGACGGGACCGGCAGGTCGACGGCGCCCCAATCGCTCCGGAACGGTCTCGCGCACGCCTCCGGATACGGCGTCAGCCTCCGCTCCGCCCGCACCGCGTGCTGAGCCCGAAGCCGGTCCTGGTCGGCGCGGTTCGCGGCGTCGAACGCGGCGCGGCGCCGTGGATTGAGCAGGCCGGAAACCACATCGACGACGCGCGACGCGTCCGCCACGTGCACGGTGCTTCTGCTGTAGACCGGCGCAATCTTCACCGCCGTGTGCTGCCGCGACGTGGTTGCGCCGCCGATCAGGAGGGGCGTCCGCAGGGCGCGCCGTTCCATCTCTCCCGCCACGAAGACCATTTCGTCGAGCGACGGCGTGATGAGCCCGCTCAGGCCAATCAGGTCGGCCCGCTCTTCCGCCGCGGAGCGGAGAATGGCGTCGCACGGCGCCATGACACCCAGGTCGATCACCCTGTAGTTGTTGCAGCGAAGGACGACCGCGACGATGTTCTTGCCGATGTCGTGGACGTCCCCCTTGACGGTGGCCAGCACGATGGTCCCCTGTGACGACCCGGCGCTCTGCTCCGCCTCCATGAACGGTTGCAGGTACGCCACCGCCTTCTTCATGACGCGCGCGCTCTTCACCACCTGCGGGAGGAACATCTTCCCGGCGCCGAACAGGTCGCCGACCACCTTCATCCCGTTCATCAGGGGGCCCTCGATCACGTCGAGAGGGCGCGCCGACCGCTTGCGGGCCTCTTCGACATCCGCTTCGATGAAGTCGACGATGCCCTGCACCAGCGCATGCGCGAGCCGGTCGTCGACCGTTCCCTCGCGCCACGACAGGTCCTCCTGTCGCGCCCGGGTGCTCCCCCTGACCCCTTCGGCAAAGCGGACGAGCCGCTCCGTCGCATCGTCGCGGCGGTTGAAGATGACGTCCTCGACATGCTCGAGCAGGTCGGGCGGGATCTCCTCGTACAACGCAAGCTGCCCCGCGTTGACGATCCCCATGTCGAGGCCGGCGCGGACCGCGTGATAGAGGAACGCGGCGTGCATCGCCTCGCGGACCGTGTCGTTCCCTCGGAAGGAGAACGAGAGGTTCGAGATGCCGCCGCTCACCCTCGCTCCAGGGCAACGCTGCTTGACTTGCCGTGTCGCCTCGATGAAGTTGGCCGCATAGTCGGCGTGCTCTTCGAGACCGGTGGCGACCGCCAGGACGTTCGGGTCGAAGATGATGTCCTCCGGGGCGACGCCTGCCTCTTCGGTCAGCAGCCGGTAGGCCCGGGAGCAGATCTCGACCTTCCGCTCGACCGTGTCGGCCTGGCCCGTCTCGTCGAACGCCATCACCACCATCGCGGCGCCGTAGCGGCGGATGCGGCGCGCCTGCTCCAGAAACGGCCCCTCCCCCTCCTTCAGGCTGATCGAGTTGACGATGCCCTTTCCCTGCACGCACTGCAGTCCCGCCTCGAGCACCGACCACTTCGAGCTGTCGACCATGATCGGGACGCGCGCGATCTCGGGCTCGGTGGCGATGAGCCGGAGGAAATAGCTCATGGTCGCCTCGGAGTCGAGCATCCCCTCGTCCATGTTGACGTCGATGATGTTCGCGCCGCCCCGCACCTGATCGAGCGCCACCTCGGCCGCCGCCGCGTAGTCCGCGTCCTTGATGAGCCGGGCGAAACGACGCGAACCGGTCACGTTGGTCCGCTCGCCGATCATCTGGAAGTTGCTATCGGGGCGGAGGGTGACTCGTTCGAGGCCGCTGTACTCGGTGACGCGCTCGGCGGCGGCCGATGCCTGTCGCGGGCGCGGCGCGACGTCCGCCACTGTCTCCGCGAGCCTGCGGATGTGATCCGGCGTCGTGCCGCAGCACCCTCCCAGAATGTTGACGAAGCCGCTCTCCGCGAACTCGCGGAGCAACGCGGCGGTCTCGTCCGGATGCTCGTCGTACTCCCCGAACGCGTTCGGCAGGCCCGCGTTCGGGTAGCAACTAATCCACGTACCCGGCGCCGAGCGGGCCAGCTCCGTCAGGTAGGGGCGCATCTCGCGGGCGCCGAGCGCGCAGTTGAGGCCGACCGCAAACGGCTCGGCATGCTTCACCGACACCCAGAAGGCATCCAGCGTCTGCCCCGAGAGCGTCCGACCGCTCCGGTCGGTAATCGTGACGGAGAGCATGATCGGCAGCTCCGTCCCCAGTTCGTCGAACAGATCGCGGGCCGCGACGATTGCCGCCTTGGCGTTCAGCGTGTCGAAGATCGTTTCAATCAGCAGAAGGTCGCAGCCTCCCTCGATCAGGGCGCGGGCCTGCATGGCGTAGGCGTCGCGCACCGCGTCCCACGTCGCCGCACGGAACGTCTGGTCGTTGACGTCAGGAGAGATCGACAGCGACCGGTTGGTGGGGCCGATGGCGCCGGCGACGTAGCGCGGCCGGTCGGGCGTCCGCTCGCTCCAGCGGTCGGCCGCGGCGCGCGCGAGCCGCGCCGCTTCCCGGTTCAATTCCGGGGTGATCGCTTCGAGGCCATAGTCGGACTGCGCGATCGCAGTACCGGTGAACGTGTTCGTCTCGATGATGTCGGCGCCCGCCTCAAGATAGGCGTCATGGATCGCGCCGACGACGTCCGGCCGGGTCAGGACGAGAAGATCGGTGTTGCCCTTGAGGTCTTGCGGATGGTTTGCGAACCGGGCGCCGCGATAGTCCGCCTCTCCGAGCCCGTAGCGCTGAACCGCGGTCCCCATCGCGCCATCGAGGATCAGGATCCGATCCTCGAGCGCGGCATCGAGTTGGGGCCGCACGCCGTTGCCGGTCACACCGGCGCCGTCACCGGCGGCTCACCTCCACGAAGGAGCCGCAAGTGAGCATCTCGGACCCGTAGAAGGGGTTGCGAAGTTCGGACCCCGCCTGTACCCACGACTTGTCCACCATGGGACAGTACGCAATCCGCAGCTCGCCGAAGCCCACCTCTTCGCCGTAGGCAATCAGGGCATCGCTCAGAGGGCCGAAGGCGGCCCGGGCGGTCGTGATGTCACTGGCGGCGGCCAGCGCCCGCGCCGTGGCGGCAATCAGCCGTGCGGGAGCGCCCATGCTCTCCGCCTCGGCCGCCATCGTCCCGGCGGCCTCCTGCACGCCGTCCATCGAATCGTTGGCCAGGGCCATCTGAACATGCAGGTACGGAACCGCCAGTCCGTCCGCCACTGCCGCCGTCGCGGGCGCGGCCACCAGCAAGGTAAGCGCCAGAACCGCGACCGCCACTCGCCTCCATCCAGCCAATGTGTTTCTTGCCATCATCTTCATTCTCCCGGAGCCCGGCACTCCACCAAGCCGCTTCACGTAATCGTTAACCGTACTACCGACCGGCCCAAGTTGACAATCGGCCGGGCCGGCGCCGTTGCCCTGCGGGGGTTACGGCGATAAGCTTTCTTCATGAACGGCCGTCACCGCCTCGGGCCGTGGATCGCCCTCCTCGTGCTGGCCGGTGTCGCCGCCACGGCCGCGCAGCAGCAGCCGATGTTCCGGAGCGGCACCCGTCTGGTCGACCTCTACGTCACGGTGACCGACCGCGAAGGACGCCTGGTACCGAATCTGACTCGCGATGACTTCACCATTCTGGACGACGAGGAACCGACCGAGATCGTGCTGTTCGAGAACAGCGTCCGGCCCATCACGGTCGTGGTCATGCTCGACACGAGCGCCAGCATGGACCTGAACCGCAACCGGTTGATGGCCGGCGCCGAGCAGTTCCTGTTGCGCCTGCTGCCGGCCGACCGCGCGCGGATCGGCGCATTCAACGACAAGCTGGAGATCACGCCGCCGCAGTTCATCGGCGACCGCGACGCACTGATTGCCGTGCTGCCGGGCCTGGGCTTCGGCAACGCCACGAGGGTGTACGACGCCGCCTATGCCTCGCTGGACGCCCTGACGGGCGTGGACGGCCGGCGCGTCATCCTCCTCTTCACGGACGGCGACGACACTGACAGCGACGTCGGCGCCGGGGATGTGCTGGAGCGAGCGGTGGCCGACGAGGTCATGATCTATTCGATCGGCTTCGAGAGCAACTACTTCAACGGCATCCGCTACGTCACGACGCGGCCCGACCGCAACCTGCGCCGGTTCGCGGAGGAGACGGGCGGCGGCTACTTCGAGCTCACCGAGGCCGCCGACCTCGGGCCGACCTTCACGCGCGTCGCCCGGGAACTGCACAGCCAGTACGTCCTGGGATTCACGCCGCGGACCGACGGGCAACTCCACGAAATCGAAGTCCGCCTCGCGCAACGCGGCCTTACCGCGCGCGCGCGTCGCAGCTACCTCGCTCCCAGCAGCGGCCCGGCCGCCCAGTGAACTGGTCTCCCCGCATCGAGCTGGCGATCGAAACCGTCATCGAGGCCCACGGACTGGGCCGACGGAAGGCGAAGCGCGGTTTCGAGGCAGCGCACGTACTCTCGGTCGGGCTGATCACCGCCAGCTACGGCTTCGACGAGGACACCGTCGTCGCCGCGCTGCTGCATGACACGCTGGAAGACACGGAACTCGATCCGGAGGTCATCCGATCGCGTTTCGGGGACCTCGTGCTCCAGATGGTCCGCGATGTCTCGGAGCCGCCGAAGCCGACACCCTGGCAGAAACGAAAGGAAACCTACATCGAGCAGATCCGGACCACGCCCCGGCTCGGATCGCTCGCCGTCGCGTCCGCCGACAAGATCCACAACCTGACGCGGATGCTTGCCGATCTCGAAGTCCGGGGTCCCGCGTTCATCGACGCCTTCAATGCCAGTCTCAAAGGCATGCTGTGGTACCAGCGGACCATCTACGCATCGATTGCCGGACGCTGGTCGCACCCGATCCTGGAAGAGCACCAGCGCCGGCTCGATGCGTTCGTCAGCGCGGCATCCCGACCGGCGTCGTCGACACCGATGTAGCGCCAGCCGCGTCGGAGGCCTTCGACACGCTCTCGTTCACCGGCGCCGAATCCTCGCATTCACCGGCGCAGCCGCGGCAGGCAACGCCTCCACCGGGCTTCATGGCGCCGAACATTCCGCGAAAGTGACGGTAGAGCGACACGACCGCAACGGCAACTATCAACGCTGCCGCCCACTCCTGCCAGCCCGCCGGTCCGCCAGTCAACCATTCCATCAGCGACATCCCGTCAGACTCCCCATCCGAGCAGAGAACCCACCTGGTAAACGACGAACGACGCTACGTAGGCAAGCACCGACATGTAGGCGAACATGAAGATCGGCCAGCCCCAGGAGCCCGATTCGCGCCGGACGACGCCGATCGTGCTCATGCACTGGCACGCCAGGACGAAGAAGACCATCAGCGAGACTCCGGCGAGCGGCGTCATCAGCGCGCTTCCGTCCGGATGCCGTGCCTCCTGCAACGAAGTGCGGAGCGACACGCTCTCCTCGTCTGCCTCGCCAATGCCGAAGACGATCCCGAGCGTGGAGACGAACACCTCGCGCGCGGCGAATGCCCCCAGGATGCCGACGCCTATCCGCCAATCGAAACCAAGCGGCTCGATGGCCGGCTCCATCAACCGACCCACACGCCCCGCCACGCTGTAGCGGAGTTGTTCGCCGGCCTCCAGGTCATCGAGCGCCGCCACCTGCCCGGCCCGAGCATCCGGATCTGCTACGGACGCCACCACGGCGGCGCGCTCCGCGTCGTAGCGCTGTGCGATCTCCGGGCTGCGGGGGTACGACAGGAGCGCCCACAGGATGATCGTGATCGTCAGGATGATCGTTCCGGCGTCGATGAGGAACTTCCGGAGTCCGCGCCAGGTCGCGAGAACGACGTTGCCCAACACCGGCATCCGATAGGGAGGCAGCTCCAGCACGAGCGGCAATCGCGGCCCGTGCAGCACCGTCCGGCGCAGTACGGCTGCGGCCCCGAGCGTAGCCGCCACCGAAAGCGCATACATCGAGAACAACACGACCGCGCCGGCACTGAACACACCGAACACGCGCGCGCTGCCGGAAAAGACCACCGCCGTCACCAGCGCGAAGACCGGCAGGCGAGCGCTGCAGGAGATCATCGGCAGAGTCAGCATGGTGATCAGCCGGTCGCGCCGGCTCTCGATGGTCCGCGTCGCCATTACCGCCGGGATGGCGCAGGCGAATCCAGAAAGCATCGGGACGAAAGCCTTGCCATGCAGGCCGACCCGACCCATCAGCCGGTCGATCAGGAAGGCAACGCGTGCGAGGTACCCCGCATCCTCGAGCACGGCGATGAACAGTCCGATCATGGCGATCTGCGGGACAAACACCACGACGTTGCCGACGCCGGCGATCACGCCATTCACCATCAGGTCCTGCAGGGCGCCGGGCGGCAAGAAGCCGGTTATGCCGTTCTGCAGCCAGACGGTCGCCGTCTCGATGGCGGCAATGAACGGTTCAGACCAGGCGAAGAGCGCTTCGAAGAGCAACCCCATCACGATGGCGAATGCTCCCAGGCCCCACAACCGGTGAGTCAGAACGGCGTCGATCCGCTCGGTCCAGACCAACCCTGGCGCCTTCGTCGGCGTAACGCGGCGCACATCGGCGATGACATCCTCGACCCAGTGATAGCGCGGGGCAATCAGCCCGTGGCCAAGGTCCAGGCACGCATCGGCGGCTCGCTGGCGTACCGCATCCACGGTCTGGCGTACGCGGTTCGGCAGCCCTTCCACGTCGTCCTCGTCCGTCGAATGTGACAACAGCGACCACACCGCCCAGGAGCGGCGCGCGGCGGGCGTCCGGACGAACGCCGATCCGTCCAGCGACCGTTCCACCTCGGTGACGGCGCTCTCCACCGCGGGCGGGAAGTCGGACCAGGCCACCTCTTCGCGCTCGGCCAGACCGACCGCGCCGGCAATCTCGGCGCGCAGGGCGTCGATGCCTTGTCTGGTGGTGGCAACCATCGGAACGACAGGGGCGCCGAGCCATTCACTCAGTTTCGGCGCGTCCACCTCCAGGCCGGCCGCCACCGCCTCGTCGACCATGTTGAGGGCCACGACGACCGGCACGCCGGTCTCGATGATCTGCATGACGAGGTAGAGACCACGCTCCAGAGCGACGGCGTCGACGACTACAACCACTGCATCCGGCTTGTTGCCGCGGCGACCGAGCACGGCGTCCACGGCTACCTGCTCGTCGGGCGAATACGTGCTCAGACTGTAGGTGCCCGGAAGGTCGACCAGCTCGACGCGCGTGCCGTCCCGCAGGTCGACCTCGCGTGACGCTCGCGTCACCGTCACGCCGGGGTAGTTGCCCACCTTGGCCCGGGCGCCGGTCAGCTGATTGAAGATGGTGGTCTTGCCGGAGTTGGCGTTGCCGGCGACCATGACCTGCGGCACACGCGCATGCGGCGTGGCAGCCCGCGGCGGGTGCGCCGCGAACCGGATGGCATCGCCATTCGAGGGGGGACGGGCGGCAACTTCGTCGAGCTCCGACTGACCGTCCGGCGACAGCAGTACGCCGGCGGCGTCGCCCGACCGGAGGCTCAACAGGTAGCCGCGCAGCCGGATCTCGAGCGGGTCGCCAAGGGGTGCGCGGCGGACCATTTCGATCCGCGTCCCGGGCAGCAACCCCATCTCCATGAGACGGTACCCGACCCGCTGCTCGCAACCGACACGTTCGACGATGGCCGACTCGCCGATCGGCAACTGATCGAGCGTACGAAGTCCCTGATGCACGTGAACGGAAGCCTTCTGGATCAGACTGGATCTCAGTAGCAATGAGATTCTATCTCAGATTGTTGCCCCACGCGAGCGTGCAGGAAAGGAAAGCGTCGCAATATCATGAGCAGTCCATGTGGCGCTGTGGTTCCCGATTGATCGGTGGGCTCGTCGCGGCGGCCATCACGCTCGCAGCCCTGTCCGCACCGGCCCAAACGGGCCCGCAGGGCGGGGCGGCACGGCCGGCCGGACCCTCCCTGCCCGAAGTCGGTCCGCGCGTCGGAGTCAGCCCGCGCGCGGAACTCGGTGTGGACGGGTTCGATTCGACGCTGGCGACCGGCTTCGAGTTGGTCTACAACCTGGACTTCGCCGCGGCAAATGCCACGTTTCAGCGGGCCGTCGCCGCGCGCCCGAACTACCCTGCTGGGTATCGCGCCGTGGCGGGGGCGGCGTGGCTCCAGATCCTGTTCGAACGCGGCGCCTCGTTGCTCGACAGCTACCTCGCGGGCTCGATGTCCGGTCCGTCCGGCGAGTTCGACGCACCGCGAGAAGAACTCGCACGGACCTTCGAGCAGCACGTTGCCCATGCCATTCGGCTGGCGGAGGGGCTGGTCGAGAGGGATGCGCTCGATCCGGACGGCCACTACGAACTGGGTGTCGCCGTCGCGCTGGACGCGTCGTATCACGCCACGATCCTGCGGCAGCCCTTCCGGGCGCTTCGATCAGCCCGCCGCGCCTACCTTGCGCACGAGCGGGTGCTGGAGCTGGATCCCGCGTACCACGACGCCAAGATGCTCGTCGGCCTCTACCGGTACATCATCTCGGTCATTCCACGCCCAGTGCGATGGATGGCGTACCTTGTCGGATTCGACGGCGGCAAACCAGAGGCGATCCGTCTGCTGGCGGACGCAGCCAGGCGGTCCACGCGGGTGCGAGGCGAGGCGCAGTTCGCGCTCGCGATGATCTACAACCGTGAGCGAGAATTTCGCCGCGCGCACGCGGTCCTGACCAATCTGCGGCGCAACTTTCCCCGCAACCGGCTGCTGTGGATCGAAACCGCATCCACCTGGCTCCGCGACGGGCGGCCGGCACTCGCCGAGCTGATCCTGGCCCACGGCTTCCGGCGTCTCGAGAGCGACCCGAGACCCCGGATGATGGGCGAGGAAGCCATCTGGCGGCTGAAGCGCGGAACCGCGCTCATCGGGTTGGACGAAGTGGACAGGGCGCGGCCGGATCTCGCCCTCGCTGCGCGCAACGGCGCCGCCACCTGGGTACGCGGCCGTGCCCACCTGGAACTGGGCAAGCTCAATGACCTCGCAGGCGATCACCAGACGGCGCGGGGTCACTACGTCCGCGCTCGGCAAATCTGCAACGAGGCGGGCGACCGGGGATGCGCGCGCTGGGCGGACTGGTACCGCGAGTACACGTACCGAGGACTCCGCTGACACTCCAAGACGGCCAAGCAGCGGGAGGCAGGCCGAGCCTGAATGGTAGCGGTACGGGGATTCGAACCCCGGTCCCGTGGCTGAGAACCACGTATCCTAACCCCTAGACGATACCGCCCCAGGCCGACGGACAGGTTTCGATTCTAGCAACCGCTACGTTTGACGGTCAACGCGCGCGAGCGGAGTGGCGCGGCCGGGATTGACCGCGATCGGAACTCGAGGCCGACGATGGTCAGCGGTCGCTTCCACCCGAAAGCAGCGCGTCGATCGCCTCCTGCGCCTGTGAGTTCACCGGATCGTCAGCCGGGATGGCGCGGTACGCGGCGAGCGCACGGTCGGAATCCTGCTTTGCCTCGTAGGCGTAGCCGATCTGCAGGTGCAGGGCGGTCAGACTTGGCACGATCGAAAGAACACTTTCGTACCCCTCGATTGCGGCATCGTAGTCGCCGCTCGCAAAGTGGGCATCGGCAGTATCGAGCGCCAACTCAAGTTCATCCCCGCGCAGGTTGGCCAGCACGCCGGTGGTAGGCGCGGGCGGGTGGAACGGATCCACCTCCATGACGAAACCGACTCGGACGTTGCCGCTGGCATTCACGTTGGCAAGCCCCTGAACCGGTTCGTATCCGCGCCGGCGGACCATGAACAACCAGCGGCCGGACTCCAGTCCGACGAACGAGAAGCGGCCCGCGTCGTTCGTGCTGCCCTCGATGCGCCGCTGCGTGCGCGGGTTCTCGCCCACCACCTCCGCGCCGGGAATCGGTTCCCCGCCGATATCCCGCACGGTGCCCGTGATGAAGCCGGGCTGCGCGTCCGCGGAAGGGGCGTGCACCAGCAGGAATGAGGCAACGACCAACAACGCCGGAGCGAAAGCGATTACTCTTGGCATGCGCTTGTCAATCGACTGAAACCCCTGGATCAGGCAGTATACACTCGCAACCGACGATACGGAACCGTAGCATTGCCTTCGAATCGCGAAAGGCTTGCGGTCGCCGCAACGGCGGCGGCACTCCTCGCCTCCGTCCTGTTCTCGGCGGCGGCGGCAGCCCAGCCGCCGCGCACGCCGCCGGCAGGCACCGCTCGACTGGAGCGTATCGGCGAGATCGTGCAACAGGCCATTCAGGCAGGCGACCTTCCCGGCGCCGTCGTCCTCGTGAATCACCGCGGCCGGACCATCTACCGCGAAGCGTTCGGCCAGCGGTCGGTCCGCCCGGCGCGCGAACCGATGACCGCCGATACGCTGTTCGACCTCGCATCGCTCACCAAGGTGGTGGCGACCACCCCGAGCGTCATGGCGCTTGTCGAAGATGGTGCGCTACGCCTGCGCGACCGCGTGGCATTCCATCTGCCGGGCTTCGAAAGCCACGGAAAGGAGGCCATTACCGTCGAGCAGTTGCTGACCCATGTCTCCGGACTGAGGCCCGACCTCCCGCTCGAAGAGGAGTTCGAGGGACAGGACGAAGCAATGCGGCGGATCCTCGACGAGCGCCTCGAAGCGCCCCCCGGAGAGAGCTTCATCTACAGCGATCTGAACTTCATCCTCCTGGGGGCCATCGTGGAGCGGCTGAGCGGCCGACCGCTCGACGTATTCGCCCGCGAGCGCCTGTTCGAACCGATGGGAATGCACGAGACCACCTTCCGCCCGCCGTCGGAGACTGCAGCGCGGATCGCGCCAACCGAGGCATGCACGCCGCTTGGGTGGCCGTGCGGAGCGCCTGGTGCGGTCATGCTCCGTGGCACGGTGCACGATCCGACGGCCCGCCGGATGGGCGGCGTCGCGGGCCATGCAGGACTCTTTTCCACAGCGGACGATCTCGCCCGCTTCGGCGGCATGCTGCTCTCACGCGGACTGGCGCCGGACGGTGACCGCGCGGTGCTGTCACCGCTCACCATCGAGCGGATGACGAGATCGTCGACTCCCCCGGCACTGCCCGTCCGCCGCGGCCTCGGATGGGACATCGATTCACCCTTCTCGTCCGCTCGCGGCGACCTTTTCCCGCCGGAGCGTTCCTACGGGCACACCGGATTCACCGGCACGTCCATATGGATCGATCCGGACACCGAGACGGTAGTCATCTTTCTCTCGAGTCGGGTCCACCCGGACGGGGAAGGAAACGTGGTCGCGCTGCGGGGACGGGTGGCGACGCTGGCCGCCGCCGCGGTCACCCTGGCGAGGTAGACGCGCAACTTCGCTCGCGCCGGATCACATCTGGTAGAGCATCCAGTACACGACGACCCCACTGATCGAGACGTAGATCCATAGCGGCAGCGTCCAGCGCGCGATTGCCACGTGCCGGTCGAAGCGTTCGCGCAAGGCACGCGTCACCGTGATGGCGGCCAGCGGCACGATGACAGCCGCCAGCACCGCATGCGTGACAAGCACCGTGAAGTAAACGACGCGGATCGAACCCTCGCGCGTGAACGGCACGGACCCCACTTCCAGGTGATAGATGACGTACGAGATCAGGAAGATCACGGAGACGGCGACCGCGCCCAGCATGCAGGCGCGGTGGCGGTCAATGCGGCCGGCGCGAATCGAGAGGTATCCGGCCGACAGCAGGATGCCGGACGTCGCATTGAGCGCCGCGTTCAGATGAGGGAGCCAGGTCACGTCCGGCATCGTGTGTCAGATCATCCGCTCGATGAGCATTGCGCCCCAGACGACGGGCAGGTAGACGAGCGAGCCGACGAACAGGCAACGCGCGCGCCACTCGGTACGTTGCCGCAGGAACCGTGCGGCAAGCAGCACGAAAAGACATCCCAGCGGCGCCGCCACCGCCACGTAGCCGGTTCCCGCGAGGCCGACGGCGACCGGCATCAGGCTGACCGGAACCAGCGCCACCGCGTAGCCGAGGGCATGAAGTGCTGTGCGCCGTCCGTCCGGGTCGCGCGCGGCCAGGAGCGGCAGGCCGGCGCGGTTGTAGTCGTCGCGGTAGAGCCAGCAGAGCGCGTGGAAGTGCGGCAACTGCCAGAAAAAGACAATCCCGAACAGCACCAGCGCCTCTACGCCCAACGCGCCGCGCGCGGCCGTCCAGCCAATCACCGGCGGCAGCGCGCCCGGCACCGCGCCGACAACCGTGGCCCAGGTGGTTCGACGCTTGAGCGGCGTGTAGATCCAGACGTAGCTGAGCAGCGTCGCCAGCGCCACCGCCGCAGCGAGCGGGTGCGCCCACAGCGCCAGATACACCAGGCCCGCCACGCCGAGCAGGGCGCCGAACAGACGCGCCTCGAACGGCGTGACGTGGCTCGCGGGCAACGGACGCATCCGGGTCCGGGTCATTCGCGCGTCGATGTCCCGCTCCTCCACCTGGTTCAGCGCGGCGGCGCTTCCCGCCACCAGTGCGGTCCCCGCCAGCAGGTGAAGCGCAGTCACCACGTCGAGCGGGCCCGGCGCACCGAGCCAAAAGCCGACACCCGCCGACGCAACGACGAGCGAGTTGAGCCGGGGCTTCGTGAGAGCCAGGAAATGGGACAGGCGGTGTGGCGCCGCGGCGAGGGTGACGGCTCCGCTCCTCGGCGTGCTCACGCGGGAGACTCCGATCGGGTCCTCAGCCGGCCGGCCGTGGCGGATGAAGCAGCGCGATCCACCCCCACCGCGTCGGTGAACGATCCGCGATGCACCCTGAGCGCCAGCACGACCGACGTTACGAGAAGCAACGCGCCGACGGCTACGTGCGCCGTGTTTACCGCCACCTGCCGCTCGCTGAGTACCGTCCAGCCGCCCAGGCCAACCTGTATCACCACGAGGGCGCCGAGTAGTATCGACGGGCGGGTCAATTCACTCCGCGTCCTGTGGTGACGCAGCACGTGCCCCGCCGTGGCGAAAACCAGGGCCGTCGCCAGCACTGCGCCGACCCGGTGCGCGTAGTGGATGGCGATCGCACCGGTCCATTCCGGCGGAAAGATGCCTCCGAAGACGAGCGGAAAGTCAGGAATAGCAAGGCCCGCGCCGGTGTGCCGCATCGTGGCCCCGGCCAGTATCTGCAGGTAGATGACGGCCGGCAGCGCGACGGCGAGACGCGCCAGGATCGGATCGCCGGCGGATGCGTGCGGCCCGGCGGACGCATCCGGCCGATCCCGGTAGTGGTCATGCCATCCGGGCGACGTGAATATCGCCAGGCTGACGACCAGCGTGAAGAAGAGTTGCGCCAGCCCCGCGTGGCTGATCGAGATCGGCGCCGGCAGGAAATAGAGGACGGTAATCCCTCCCAGTATTCCCTGCACGATCACGGCGGCCAGCGCAATCCAGCCGAGTCGGCGCACCCATCGGCGCGGCTCGACCAGCGCCAGCCAGATCGCCAAGCCGATCGTCAGCATGCCGACCACGCTCGCGATCAGCCGGTGGCCATGCTCGTAGAAGATCCCTCCCACCATGCCGGAAAGAGGGAACGCGAACATGAAGTAGCCGTACGTATTGGGCCAGTCGGGCACGGCAAGGCCCGAACCGGTGCTCGTGACCAGCCCTCCGGCCGTTATCAGCAGGAGGGACGCCACGGCCAGGAGCCGCGTGTAGCGATGCAACCAGCGCACGTCGCGCCCCCGCCGCCCGAAGGGATCAGCCGGCGCTGAAGGTGAACGACAGCTCCGCCGTAGCGCCGTCGCCCACCGTGATGCTCTGCGTCTGCGCGCCGAGCATCTCGTGCCACGCCTCGACCACGTAGTCGCCGGCCGGCAGGTTCGAGAGGTCGAACGCACCGTCCGAACCGGTGGTGGCGAAGTACGGGTGCGGAAGCACGCCGACGTAGGCGTTCATCCAGCCATGAACGTCGCACTTGAACGGCACCATCACCTCCGGCTCATCGAACGTGCGGTCCATGGTCATCCCCTCGATCGGCTGGCCGGTATTGAACTCGGCGTTAGCGACCGGCGTGGCGTGGATGTTGTGCAGCGTCGGGTCGGAGTTCCGGATAGTCACCGTCTGGCCCACCTGCACGCCGAAGACGTGCGGTGTGTAGCGGCAGCCCTGCTGATCGAGCAGGATCGGCTCGCTCGGTGTGGGATACGTCCCCGAGATGCCTTCCTTCACGTAGACGAAGACATTGCCGAAACCGCCACCGTCACCGACGATGTAGTAGTCGGTCTCCGTGTCGCTGGCTTCCATGACGCAGACCGGATCGGAGTTCATCCGGATGGTCTCGGGCGGCGGCGGCGCGCCGTCGAACGTGACGGTCCCGGTGATGCGGCTGGTGCCGGTAGCGCCCACCCCCATGCTGGCGGCCCCGCCTCCCGCTTCGGGAATCACCGAAACGGGCGGTACGTCTGAACGGCGGCTGCACGCGACCGCCGTCGCAATCGCCGCAAGTAGGACAAAGGTCCAGAATGTTCTCTGTCGCATCAGATATCTCCCTGCGCGGTTGAGTCGAAAACGGAACGGCCGCGGTGACGTTGCCGGCCGCAAGCACCTGTCGATACTTCCGATTATACCCGGGCGCGCGATCCGAGCGTCAGGGCGACGCGGGTCCGCCGCCCGCGTCGCGCAGCTTGCGCATGATCCGATCCTCGATCCACTGCGGATCCCACCATTCCATCGGCGTCACCGGCCGGCCCTGAAGCAGCATCGCGAAGTGGAGATGGTCCCCCCCGGCCAGGCCGGTCTGACCGCTCCGGCCGATCACCGCGTCGAGCTCCACCGCGTCGCCGACGGCGACATCGATCGAGGAGAGATGCGCGTAGAGCGACTGCAGCCCGAGGCCGTGATCGATCACGACACAGTTGCCGAAGATACCGAGATAGTCGGCGAAGATGACGGTGCCGGTGTTGGCGGCGGCAACCGGCGCGTTCACCGTCGACGCGAGATCGAAGCCGAGATGCACCTGCTGATCCACCTCGTCTCCCCCGTACAGGTACGTGCGGTGATCCGCAAAGCCGGATTCCACCTGCGTGTTGGCGAGCTGGCGGAACGGGCCGTCCCAAAGCCTGCGCGGCGCGGTCTGTCCGGCGAGCGCGGCAATCGAATCCCGGTTCTGCCGGCGCACCTCACGGTTGATGAACAGGTAGACGTCGAGCAGATCCGCCACGTCCGTCTCCGCGTTCACCTCCTCGTCGGCCAACTGCGGCGCCTGGGCGGCAATGGCGGGGACAACGCTGCGCAGAAACGCGTCGCCCACCGGGAGGCGGGCCCGCCGGAACTCGCGTTCGAAAACGCGGTACTCGAACGGCGCGACGGCCTCGTTGCCGGCCGGATCCCTTCCCCAGAGCGCAATCGGCGTGGCAAGGTCCTGATCGTGCAACAGCGCGAAGAACGCGACCCGAAGGTCATCCGGACCTTCGACGCCAGCGGCCGAGAGCGGATAGCCGGCGTACTCCCGATCGCCGACCCTGACGCCGGACTCCGCATCGTCCGGCGTCACGCGGTAGATGACCAGCTCCGATCCTCCGTGGTTGATGTAGTGGAAGGTCGACACGGACGACAACCGCGGCGGGTCGAATCGCACGATGACGTCGACCGACACCGTGCTGCTCCGCTCCCGCAGGCCGAACAGCACGGGACGCGTGGCGGTGACGACGACGCGGGCCGGTCCCGGCGTCAGTTCCGGGTGGGTCTGCCGATCGAACGTCCGGCTGATGCGAAGGCGTGCTTCAGTTTCCTGGTTGACCGCCGCCTGCCCCGCCGCCGGTTCCGCACCATTGAGCGCGAAAAGCGAATGGACCGCGCCGTCCTGTTCGATGTACGCCTCCAGGGCAGTGAACTCCGCCCCGGGCGCCTCCGCGGTGGCTGCGAACGACGAGCTCCGGCCGACGTACATGGCCGGTTCCTCGATAGCGAGAGCCGGACCCTCCGCTCGCCCCGCCGACACCCACGCCGCCACCGCCCCGGCGATCGCAACACACACAAGGAGGCCGATTCCCACCCTCAGCATTCGTCAATGATACCGTCGGGTTCGGATATACTGAGAGGTTAATGCCCCCGGACACGAGGAGTTTGTGATGCATCTGCTCTCACGCCATGCTGTCTGTTCCGCCGCCGCGGCTCTGCTCGTCCTTGCGGTCGCGGCCACTGCCCACGCCCAGCGGGGACGCGTCGGCGGCACGGTGACCAGCGACGGTAATCCGCTGGGCGGCGTCACCATCACGGCGACGAATCCCGATGCGAACCCATCCGAGTTCACGACTACCACCGACGACGACGGGCGCTACGCCATCCTCGGCCTCGCGAGCGGCCAGTGGATGTTCCGCGCCGACTGCGCCACCGATTGCGGAGCGGCGAACGGCCAGCCGCGGGGGTTCCTGCCCAGCGAAGGACCCACGCAGGTGAGACAGGGCGGCACGCCGCCCGTCAACTTCAACTTGAGCCGCGTCCTCCATCCCATCGAACAGGCGCTCGGCACGGAAGCGGTCGCCGGCCTCGACCTTGACGCCATCGAAGCAACCCAGGACGCGGCGGACACCGCTTTCAACACCGGCGACTTCGCCACGGCAATCAGCGGGTACGAGGAGATTCTCGCCCAGCTCCCCCAGTTGAGCCAGTTGTATATCAACATCGGGAACGCGTATTCCCTGCTGAACGATTTCGACGAGGCGGACGCGGCTTTCGGGCGGGCGCTGGATGGCGATCCCGACAACCCGGAGATCCTGGTGATGCGCGCCCGCGTGCGGATGATGGCCGGCACCGCAACTCCCGAGGAAATGCAGCTCCTGGAAGAGGCCGCCTCCAGCCTTGATGCATCGCGCGAAGATCTCTACAACCAGGGTGAGCAGGCCTTTGCCCAGGGCCTCACCGCAGAAGCCGCGGAGTGGTACGACAGGGCGATCGCGGTCGACGGAAACTGGGCGCCAGCACTCTTCAAGCGGGCGCTGGTAGCGCTCAACGAGGGCGACATCGAAGGCGCGAAGGAGTACTTCCAGCGCGTCGTCGACGTTGCTCCCGATTCCGAGGAAGGCGCCCAGGCGCAGGCCACGCTCTCCGCGCTTCCGTAGCAACCGGCTGGCCTCTCCCGCCACGATCCCCGTGTACCAGATCCGATCGGTCGGCGTCCTGGGTGCGGGGGTGATGGGAGCGCAGATTGCCGCCCACGCCGCCAATGCGGGTCTGCCGGTTTTGCTGCTCGATCTGGATGAGGCAACCGCACGCGACGGCTTGGGGCGTGCGCGCAAGCTGAAACCGGATCCTTTCTTCACGCGCGACGCCGCCAGCCTGATCGACACCGGGGGCTTCGACACCCACCTCGACCGCCTCGCGGGCTGCGACTGGATTGTCGAGGCCGTCGTCGAGCGGCTCGACATCAAGCAGGCCCTTCTCGCCCGGGTGGAACAACACCGGGCGGACAACACCATCGTCAGCTCCAACACGTCCGGCATCCCGGTCGCCAGCATTGCGAAGGGACGGGGTAACGCCTTCCGCCGGCATTGGCTCGGCACGCACTTTTTCAATCCGCCCCGCTACCTGCCCCTGCTCGAGGTGATTCCAACCGCCGATACGGACGCGGCGGTCGTCGACGCCATGACCCGTTTCGGCGATCTCGTTCTGGGCAAGGGCGTGGTGATCGCGAAGGACACGCCCAACTTCATCGGCAATCGAATCGGCCTCTACGGCGTGCTGCGGATCTTCGATCAGCTCGACGGCTACACGATCGAGGAGATCGACGCGATTACCGGACCTGCGATCGGGCGGCCGAAGTCCGCGACCTTCCGCACGATGGACGTCGCCGGGCTCGACGTGATGGCGCATGTCGCCACGAACCTCGCAGGCCAACTGACGGACGACGCGGAGCGGGCCGCCTTTCACCTGCCCCCGGTCGTCACCGGCCTGGTGGAACGGGGCTGGATCGGCGCGAAGGCGGGGTGCGGCTTCTACCGGAAGCAGCCGAAGGCGGAGGGTGGCGCGATCCTGACGCTCGACCCGGCGACCATGGAGTACCGCGAGCGGCAGTCGCCACGCCTGCCGTCACTCGATGCGGCGGCGTCGATCGAGTCGGTCGGAGAGCGGATTCGCTCCCTGTTCCGCGGTCGTGACCGGGTTGGCGAGTTCCTGCGGGCAACGCTCGCGCCGACCCTCGTCTACGCCGCGCGGGTGGCCCCCGACATCGCGCATTCGATTGACGACATCGACCGCGCGATGCGGTGGGGCTTCGGCTGGGAGCTGGGACCGTTCGAACTGTGGGATGCGGTCGGCGCCGACGCGATCCTCGAGGCCGCCGGCGCGAGCGAGGATCCTCCACCGCTGGTCGCCGAGCGCCGCGATGCCCGCTCCTCCGCCTCGGGAGCGATGCGGTTCCGCGACGGGCTCGTGCCTCCGGCGGCGCCCGGCCTGCGAATCCTCGAGAGCGCGAAGTCGGACCGGCCGCCCGTGCGCGAGAACCCGGGCGCCAGCCTGATCGACCTCGGAGACGGCGCGCTGGCGATCGAGTTCCACTCGAAGATGAACACCATCGGCGGCGACACCCTCGCCATGCTGACGGCGGGAATCGACGAGGCGTCGAAGAACTTCGAGGCGCTCGTCATCGGTAACGATGCGCCCGCGTTCTCGGCCGGCGCGAACCTCATGCTGGCGCTCCTAGAGGCGCAGGAGGAGAACTGGGACGAGCTCGACCTGATGATCCGCACCTTCCAGTCGACCGTCGTCAGCCTTCGCTACGCCGCCGTACCGGTGGTCGCCGCACCGGCCGGACTGACCCTGGGCGGAGGCTGCGAGATCACGCTGCACAGCGACCGCGTGCAGGCGGCGGCGGAGACGTACATGGGACAGGTCGAGGTGGGCGCGGGATTGATTCCGGCCGCCGGCGGAACGAAGGAGCTGCTGGTCCGGTTCACGCGGCTCGTCCCGCCCCGCGGCGATGTGCTGCCGCAGGTGCAGCGCGCCTTCGAATTGATCGGCTTCGGCACGGTATCGACCAGCGCGGCCGACGCCAGACGCCTCGGCCTCCTCCGCGAGGCCGACGGCATCTCCATGAACCGGGAACGCCTGATGGCGGACGCCAGGCGCGCCGCGCTCGATCTGGCACGGGCCGGCTACCATCCGCCGCCGCCGCTCGCCGACATCCCGGTGGGTGGCGCCGGCGTCCGCGCGGCGCTCGACCTGGGCGTCCACATTGCCTGGCGGGGCGGACAGATAAGCGACTACGACGCGCACATCGGCCGCCTGCTGGCGCGCATCCTGGCCGGAGGTGATCTGCCCCACGCCACCACGGTGACGGAACAGTACCTCCTGGACCTCGAGCGGGAAGCGTTTCTCAGCCTCCTCGGTGAGAGGAAGACACAGGAGCGGATGGCGCATATCCTGAAGACAGGCAAGCCGCTCAGGAACTGACGGCGGGAGTAGACGATGGTCATCGACCGCGGCACGGGCACTCCCCTCGTGCTGATTCCGGGCATCCAGGGCCGCTGGGAGTGGATGGCGCCGGCCGTCGATGCACTGGCCGCGCGCACGCGGGTGCTGACCGGATCGCTCCCCGGTGATACGGGTTCTTCCCACACGATAGATACCGCGCACGGCTTCGACAGCTACGTCGCCTGGCTCGACTCGCTGCTCGACCGCGCCGGCGTCATGCGCGCGGCGCTGTGCGGCGTCTCGTTCGGGGGCTGGGTCGCGCTCCACTATGCCGCGGCTCGGCCCGGCAGAGTCAGCAGCCTGACGCTCGCATCCACACCGGCGCCAGGGTGGCGGCCCGGCTGCCGCGTCGAGTGGTACCTCCGCGCGCCCAGGCTCCTTTCCCCCGTTTTCGCTCTCAGCTCGCCGCCTCGCCTGTACCCGGAGATCGCCGCCGCGCTTCCCGATCTCGGAGCGCGCGCCCGGTTCGTCGCCGGCCATCTGTACCGCGTGACCCGCTACGCGATGTCACCTACCCGGATGGCCCAGCGCGTCCGCCTCGCAGACGCCGTCGACTTCTCGGCCGACTGCGCCCGGGTCCAGGCTCCGGTTCAGGTGGTGACGGGAGAAGCAGGACTGGATCGCGTGGTGCCGGTGGAAAGCACCCGGGCGTACCTCGACGCCATTACCGGAGCGCGGTACGATTGGATCGAACGGACCGGCCACATAGGACTGGTTACCCGGCCGGACCAGTTCGCCAGTGTCGTCGCTCGGTTCGCGAACGCCGCCGCCGTGGCTGCTGCCGTTCCGTCACCCGCGTATGCATGACGCGCGTGGGAGCGGCGGACGATCGGCGCCGGCGTGGACGATAGGAAGACGGAGCAGAGCATGAGAGAGGCAGTCATCGCTTCCGCGGTTCGCACCCCCGCCGCCAAGGCGCCGAAGGGGTCGTTCCGCAATACGCGGCCGGACGAGCTGGCCGCCATCGCCATCCGCACGGCCCTGGAGCGGGCGGGCAACCTGGATCCCGCCACGGTGGATGACGTGATCCTGGGCTGTGCCATGCCGGAGGCGGAACAGGGGATGAACGTCGCCCGCATCGCCAGCCTCCGAGCAGGGATTCCGGTCGAGGCCTCCGCCGTGACGATCAACCGGTTCTGTTCATCCGGCCTGCAGTCGATTGCGTTCGCGGCCGAACGCATACTGGCCGGCAACGCGGAGACCATCGTCGCCGGCGGCACGGAGTCGATGAGCCTCGTGCCGATGGTGGGTCACAAGTTCGTCCCCAACCCGGAGCTCGTGCAGAACTACCCCGACGTCTATCTGAGCACCGGCCTCGTGGCGGAGAACCACGCGCGCGAATCGCACATCACGCGCGAGCAACAGGACTCCTTCGCGCTCCGAAGCCACCAGCGCGCGCTCGCCGCCATCGAGGCGGGACGCTTCGAGGAAGAAACCGTCTCCGTCACCGTGCTGCGCGCCGAACCGGCCAACGGGAACGGGAACGGCACCGGCAGCGGACCGGCGGTTCGCGACATCCTGGTCACGACCGACGAGGGGCCGCGCGCCGATACGTCTCTGGACAAGCTCGGATCGCTGCGGCCGGCCTTCAAGATAAACGGTTCGGTCACCGCCGGCAACTCGTCGCAGATGAGTGACGGCGCAGCCGCAGCGGTCGTCACGACGGCAGAGCATGCGGCGACACTCGGGCTGACGCCGCTCGCGCGGTTCGTCACCTACGCGACCGCCGGCGTCAAGCCGGAACTGTTCGGCCTCGGGCCGGTCCCGGCAATGCAGAAGGCCTTGCGGCTCGCCAATCTCACGATTGACGACATCGACCTGGTGGAACTGAACGAGGCGTTCGCGGCTCAGGTGCTCGCCTGTCTCCGGGATTTTCCCATCGACCCGGATCGGCTCAATGTGAACGGCGGCGCTATCGCGCTGGGCCATCCACTCGGCTGCACCGGCGCGAAACTGACCGCGACCCTCCTGCACGAGCTGCGGCGGCGGAACGGACGCTACGGCATGGTAACGATGTGCGTGGGCGGCGGCATGGGCGCGGCCGGCATCTTCGAGCGGCTCTGAAGTCGGTCGCTCGGCAAGGGCAAGGAAACGACGATGGCAACGGCAACGATGGCGGCACATGAACACGCGGCACAGGGCGGCGCCTGGCTGCTTGCGGAGACGCACCCCGGCGCCGTCTTCACCCCCGAACGGATGACCGACGAGCATCGGCTGATCCTCCAGACCGCGGATCAGTTCGCGGCGGAGACGCTGACCCGGAACGACGAGCTGGAAACCAAGGACTGGGATCTGGCGCGCCGCCTGCTACGGCAGGCGGGCGAGCTGGGACTGCTCGGCACGGACGTCCCGGAAGTCTACGGGGGTCTGGCGCTCGACAAGGTCAGCTCGGCCATCATCGGCGGGTCGAGCGGCCGGTGCGGTTCGTTCAGCTCCACCATGGGAGCCCATACCGGACTCGCCATCCTGCCGATCGTGATGTTCGGGACGGAAGCACAGAAGCAGCGTTACCTGCCTGGCCTGGTCACCGGGGAAACGGTCGGCGCCTATTGCCTCAGCGAGACGGGCTCGGGCTCCGATGCCCTCGGCGCGCGAGCCCGCGCAACCCCGCAACCGGACGGCAGCTTCGTGCTCAACGGCGAAAAGATGTGGATCACCAACGGCGGCTTCGCCGATCTCTACATCGTCTTCGCCAAGGTGAACGGCGAACAGTTCACCGCGTTCATCGTCGAGCGTGCGTTCGACGGCGTCGCCAGCGGCAAGGAAGAACACAAGATGGGCCTCCACGGCTCGTCCACGACGCCGGTCGTGCTGCAGGATGTCCACGTCCCGGCGGAGAACCTGCTGGGCGAGGTGGGCAAGGGCCATCGTGTCGCCTTCAACGTGCTCAACTACGGTCGCTTCAAGCTGGGGGCGTCCGCCGGCGGCGGCGCAACGTCGGCTATCGGCGAAGCGGCGCGCTACGCGGCCAGCCGGCGGCAGTTCGGCCAGCCCATCGCCAACTTCGGGGCCATCAAGCACAAGCTGGGCGAAATGGTTGCCCGGGCGTACGCAGTCGAATCCATGGTCTTCCGAACCGCGGGCCTGATCGACGCCGCCCTCGCCGAGGCCGACGCGGAAGACTCGGGCGCGTTGCTGCGGGCGCTGGAGGAATACGCCGTCGAGTCGTCCATCCTCAAGGTGGCGGGCAGCGAGGCGCTCCACTACATCCTCGACGAGAACGTGCAGATCCACGGCGGCAACGGCTTCGTCCGCGACTACCCGGCCGAGCGCCACTACCGTGACTCGCGCGTCAACCGAATCTTCGAAGGAACGAACGAGATCAACCGGCTGCTCATTCCCGGCATGTTGATCAAGCGGGCGCTCACGGGCGGGCTGCCGTTGATCGACGCAGCGCGCAGGCTGCAGGATGAATTGCTGGCGCCGGGCCTGGCGGCGCCGGCCGGGGATGGCCTGCTCGAGGCGCAGGCGTCGGCGATCGGGATGTTCCGGAAGGTCGTCCTGGCGGTCATCGGCCTGGCGCTGCAGACACACGGCGACCGGTTGAACGACGAGCAGGAACTCCTGTCGCTGGCCGCCGACATCATCATCGACACCTACGCGGCCGACAGCGCCGTGCAGCGGGCCCGGGCTGCGTCGGCAAGCGGAATCTCCAAGGCAGACCTGCATGTGGATGCCGCGACGGTGTACGTCAACGAGGCGGCGATGCGGATTGACGTGGCGGCGCGCGCCGCGCTCGCGGCGATGGCGGTGGGCGACACGCTCCGCACCCATCTCGCGGCGCTCCGACGCCTCTTGAAGGTGACGCCGGTCAACGCGGTGACGATCCGTCGCCGTCTGGCCGATGCGGCGGTCGCCAGGGGTGCGTATCCTATCTGAGGCGGGATGGTGACAACGAACTCCGCGACCACACCCTGCGAACGGCCCCGGGCGTGGCGGCGGCCCGCGCGCTGCAGTCTCCGGGCGGCGGCCCTAGTCGCCGCGACCGCGGTGGCAACCGCCTGCACTCCGCCTCCACCCGACGAGGGCGACTACGTGCCGGGGCTCCTTCAGGACCGTGCCCTCAAGGACGACTTCTTCCGCAACGGTCCCGACTCGCCCGTGCCGCTCGACCGCCGGTCGTGGATGCTCCCTCTCCGATACTTCGAACCGGACCCCGAATACCGCGTGCCCGCCAATCTGGTGCTCGCGGACGACCCCCAGGTTTTCGACGTCCCGACGTCCACCGGGCTGATCCGGCCGATGGAGCATGTCGGCCACCTGGAGTTCACGCTGAACGGGGAACAGTACCGGCTCGACGCGCTCGTCTCCGAAGGCGATTCCGGACTCTTCGTCCCGTTCCGTGACGAGACGAGCCGTACGGAAACCTACCCCGCCGGACGTTACCTGGATCTTCCCTTCTCGCCGACCGGAGTCTACGACCTCGACTTCAACCGGGCCTACCATCCCACCTGCTACTTCGACGAGCAGTTCGACTGCCCTTTCCCGCCGCCTCAGAACCGCCTGCCCATTCCGATTCCCGCCGGCGAGAAGCTGCCGCCCGAGGACGAACGCCGGCTGCCGTGAAACCGCTCGGCGTCATCCTCGACTTCGACGGCGTTATCGCCGACACCGAACCGATCCACCTCCGAGCGTTTCAGGATTCGCTGGCCAGCGGATCGCTGGTGCTCACGGACGAGGCGTACTGGGAGCGCTACCTCGGCCTGGACGATGCCGGATTGTTTGCGGCTCTCGCCCGCGACCAGAACGTCCCGCTGGGGCCGGAGGCTGCGGCACGCCTCGCGGCAACAAAGGCGGACTGTTTCGCGGCACGGGTCGCGACGACAGAGGTGGTGTATCCCGCCGCCAGGCGCTGCATCGAACGCCTCGCGGCCGAGGGCATTGCGCTGGCGGTCGCGTCAGGCGCCCTGCATCACGAGATCGACGCGATCCTGACTCGCGCGGGATTGCGGCGCCACTTCGCCGTGATAGTGGCAGCGGACGACGTGGCGGCGAGCAAGCCGGCGCCGGACAGCTACGTCCGCGCCATCGAGCTCCTCTGCAGCGTCCTCGAACGTCCGGTCTCACCCAGCGGCTTCCTTGCGGTGGAGGATTCGCGCTGGGGAATCGAGTCGGCCAATGCCGCCGGATTGCCGTGCGTGGGCGTCACCACCAGCTATACTGCCAGCGAGCTCGCCGGCGCATCGTTGGTCGTGGACAGTCTCGACGAGCTCGACCGCGCGGCGCTCGCAGCGCTTGCGGGCTCTTGACGGCCCGCCGTCATCGACCATGATCTCGGAGGACTTCATCCGGCGTTTCGCCGAGGTCGCCAAGTCGCCCGCTCCCGACCTGGCCCCTGCCGCCTTCCTGATCGCCAGGCTCGAGTACCGCCGACTCAACCCATCGCCCTATCTCGACCAGTTAGATCAGATGGGTCGAGAGGCGGCGCGGCGCATCGCGGCACTTGGCGACCGCGCCGGTCTGGAGCGCCGCGTATCCGAGATCAGCGCTTACCTCTTCAAGGAAAAGGGCTTCGCGGGCAACCGG
The DNA here is from genome assembly GCA_964636705.1 of uncultured Vicinamibacteraceae bacterium. GTDB lineage: Bacteria > Acidobacteriota > Vicinamibacteria > Vicinamibacterales > UBA8438 > VXRJ01. Next base: position 31,158 of record CAZWUJ010000004.1, on the reverse strand, counting down.
GAGCACTACGACGATCCGCGCAACAGCTTCCTGAACGACGTCCTCGACCGGCGTACCGGCATCCCGATCACGCTGGCCCTCGTCTACATGGAGGTATCCCGGCGCGCTGGCGTCCAGATCCACGGTGTCAACTTCCCGGGTCATTTTCTTCTCAAGTCACCGCTGGAACCGGGCATATCGGGAGGCGGCGGCGATCAGATGATCGTCGACCCTTTTCACGACGGCGCCATTCTCTCGGAAGGGGAATGCGAATCACTGCTGCAGCGGTACGCGGGAAGTGAAGCGGCTTTGGATCCGCGAATGCTCGCCCGGGCAACCAAGCTGGAGATACTGATCCGGATGCTCGTCAACCTGAAGCAGATCTACGTCAAGCTCCGGTCGTTCCCGCAGGCGCACGCGGTGACGCGCCTGCTCCTCGCCCTCGATCCATCCGCAATGACGGAGCTGCGGGACCGGGGCCTGCTGGCCTACCGCCTGAACGACTACCAGGCGGCGCTGCGCGATCTGGAAACCTATCTGCGCTTCACGGCAAAGCCGGAAGATGCCGACGCCGACCGGAAGCGCGACGCCGATGGCGGCGAGACCGGCGCAGACGACGAGCAGGCGGAGATCTGGGAGCACGTAAAGGCGCTCCGCCGGCGCGTCGCCAACCTCAACTGACAACCAACGGTGCGCCGGCTGTTGCGCCGGCCGGTGCGCCGCCCGGTGCGCCGGCCTCCAGGCCGGCATCCCTAACGCTGACTTAACTTAACCTCGACCACGAACCGTCAACGATCCGCCCGCCGCGTCGTCGCTGACGCCGTGTAGATGAAGTCGCCGAACTCCGAGGCGTCGTCGTTGGCCGCGTTCGCCGCCGCGTGGAAGACTACCGGCGCAGTGGCCTCGGCCGGCGGGCTCCACTCCACGATCCAGGAAGCCGTTCCGGAACCCGTCAGTGCGGTGCCCGGCTCGGTGTGCTGGGCATAGATCACGCCGTCCTCGGCCGTCACCGCCTGAACCCGGTCGTCCCCCCCCAGAGCCCGCAGCGTACCAGCCGGCCGACCCGCGCCGTCCCCCTCGCTGAGGCGCGCCGCCAACTGGAAGCCGGCCCGTCCCATGTCGGGCCGCTCCAGTGCGACGGTTATGCGGTAAGTGGCCGACGGATCGAACGTTTCCGGGACGCCGCTCACGGTCAGGGACCCGCCGGGGGTGTCGAGGTCGTTCTCGAAATGGCAGGTGTGGCAAGTGTCGCCGCCGAAACCGCCGGTGTGGGCCGGCGGCGGACCTTCAAGATAGAAGGCCTCCGACAGCGGCGCTGCGAGCAGCAGCGCCGCTGTCAGAACGGCAGCGAAGACTACAGGGTAGCGAATCAACTGCCCTGCGCGCTATGGCACCACGCGCGCGCGGCCAATGTTGTTCGTGTCGGTGCCGAACCAGATCTCGCGTGTCTGCGAGTGATAGAACATGTGGCGCACGGTCCCGCCTCCGCTGGCGATCTCGGTCATCGCGAAGAACTCCTCGGTCGCCGGATCGAATCCGATGAAACGGTTCGGATCGATGCCCGACTCGACGAAGTACAGCCGATCTTCGGCGTCGACCGCCATCCCGTACGGCCGGGACTCCGCGCCGCCGGGGGTCGCCCACTCCTGGACTTCGCCGGTGGCGGGGTCGAGACGGCCGAGGTAGCCGCCCGCGTAGTCGACGTACCAGAGGTGTCCGTTCGACGTCAGCCCCACCCGGCGCGGCCGGGCCTCGGCCCGCGGCAACTCGAACTCTTCGAGCTCCATCGTCTCCGGATCGACGGTGGCGAGCACGTTCGTGCCGAACTGGCAGAACCAGGCGCGGTTGTTGGCGTCGACGACGATGCCATAGGGACGCCGGCCGTCACCTTCGATCGGGATGAGCTCGACGGTCCCCGTCTGCGTGCCCAGCTTGCCGACGAAGCTGCCACCCTGCACCGAGAACCAGATGTCGCCGTTGTGGTCGAAGACGAGCGTATGCGGGTCCCGCGCGTCGGGTGTCGGCATCATGAACTTCTCGATGTCCCCGGTCTCCGGATCCAGTTTGCCAATGTGCATCGCGCGGTTGCCCGCGTACCACACGAATCCGTCCTCGTCGACGATCAGGTTGTGCGGCCCGGTGCCCGGGTCGAGCTCGTAGCGCTGGAAATCCCCTGTCTCCGGGTCGAGGTAGGCCAGATAGTCACCCCGCTGGCCCACGAACCAGACGCGACCCTGGCCATCGACATAGGGGTCGCGCGGGCGGGTGTCCTCCCAGGGGACCAGCCACTCGGAGATCTCGATGTCCTCGGCCGCGGCCGGGGCCGCGCCGAGCGTACCGAATGTTCCCAGGGTGAGCGCCAGCGCCAACAACAACGGCATCCCGTTCCTCATCATGCACCTCACGTTGGATTGCCTTAAGCCTGTTGCATCCAGACTGCCAATACTAGCCCGACCATCGTCGCCTGCGGCTCCGATGGCCGCCCAGCCACGCCTATCTAGCAGCCTGACCGTTCCACGGCGCAGACTGCTAGCCCGACACCGCTTAATCTGGGACGACTCCGAACGCAGGCGGCGCGTTTACCGGAGCGCCGGCTCCACCGTATGATGACATCCCGTGCCGTCTTGCCGGTCGGAACAACCCGGAACCCGCAGGAGAATGACGATGCAGACAATCCGGTCTTCGGCCCGCCCAATCGTGACGCTGGCGGCCCTGCTGGCCTTCGCGGCCTCCGTCCCAGCGGAGGCGCTCGCCCAACGCGAGGCACGGGACGACGAGTACGCCGTCAACGACCCGCGCGTCCAGCATCGCTCGTACGTGATGGAGGAGACCGGGGAGACCATCCCCTATGCGCTCTTCGTGCCCTCGGGCTACGACCCCGCGAGCGCCGCGCCGCTCATGGTTTCCTTGCACGGCGCCGGTCGCCAGTACGACTGGTTGATGAACTATGCCGGTTTCCTCGATCTGGCCGAGCACCACGGCTACGTCGTGGTGACGCCGCTCGGCTACACGCGGCGGGGCGGCTATGGCTACCGTGGCGACACCGAACAGGACCGGCGGGCCGAGCAGGACGTCATGAACGTCTTCAGGCTCGTCACTGACGAACTCAACATCGACGAGAACCGGATCTACCTCTGGGGCCACTCCATGGGCGGCGCGGGGACCTATTACCTCGCCAGCCGTTACCCGGACATCTGGGCCGGACTGGCCGCCGTGGCGGGCGGCAGCATGAACGCCGACTACGTTGACGCGGAGGCAATCCGCCACATTCCGTTCCTCGTGCTGCAGGGGTCGGACGACCGAGTGGTCCCCACCGACGGGGTGCGGGAGTCAGTGGCGAAGATGCGGGAGCTGGGGATGCAGCACGTCTACATCGAGATCCCGGGCGGCGACCACTCACTCTTCATCTCACGGGATCCCGAGGTGGTCAAGCACCTGTTCTCGTTCTTCAACCTCGTCTCGAAGAAGACGCAGGTCGGCGGCAACATCCTCGTCGAGACTCAGCGTCCTCATCAGTAACCCATCGCATAGAGCAGGACGTTGATCCCGAGGGAGTAGCCGTCGGGCGCAAACTCTTCGAAGAAGCGCGGATCGTCGGCCTCACGCTCCCATGCGTCCTGAATGTCGGTGTTGTGGGTCATCGCCACCATGATGCGCTGACGTTCGTCGAGTATCACCCGGAAGTGCGGCTCCGCACTGTCGAGGCCGCGCTCCGACGTCCCCCCGCCGGAACGCATCCAGAAGCCGATATTGGCGATCTGCGGCACTTCCCAAATCTGGAACAGCGTCCGGAACAGCGCGTGGTCGAGCGGCAGGTCGACGATCGGGTACTGCCCAGGCGGCAGCACCTTTCGGATCTGGCTAACCCACTGCTCCCACTCCCAGGTCCCCCAGAAGTCGTCAACCCAAAGGAAGCCGCCCTTCAGCAGGTACTCGCGCAGGCGGGCGGCGTCATCGTTGGAAAGCACCATTGACCCGACAGCCGAAGCGATGATGAAGGGGCAATCGAACAGGGTGTCGTCGGCAACCGGGACCACCCAGTGAATCGGTTCGTCGGCGGCGTCGAAGTTGACGTTCGTGGTCGACATCTCGGACAGGCGGATCATGAAATTGATGTCGGCGTACGGGTAGTCCGTCGACCAGCGGCCCATGCCGCGCCCGGTGTACTCGCTGGAGTACATGAGGCGGCAGAACGAGAATCCGGCGTCACGCTGATCGGGGGGACGGAAACGGGGCGGATAGCGGGATCTTCCCCACCCCCACTGGGCGAACGCGGCGCCCGCGACGAGGGCCAGGATGACCGAAAGCGCCGCAGCCACGACGACCGGCCGCCTCATCGGACCATTCTGCCACAGGTAGCCTGGGCGTACGGGTCGGGGCTCACGCTGCTCAGTTAGCCAGCGGATGCGGTCGCACCTGGAACTTCAGCATCCCCGGCTTCACGCCGACTCCGCCCTCGATATGCCACGTGGCCGCCGCGCCGTAGGTGGCCCACACCCCGCGGCCCTTCCAGCCGGCGTCGGGATCGTCGATGCGGCCGTCGAGCCCCCGAGTGAAGAAGCCCTGCGGATAGGGCACCCGCAGCACCGTCCACTCGCCGGTATCGGGATCGAGCGCAAGGAGTGAGTCGGAGTTCGAGCCCGTGGCGATCGGGACGTCCCGGCCGAGGCCGAGCGTATCCCACTGATCCACCCAGTTGTAGTAGTGGTAGTCGGCCCGTACCGGCGGGTCCGTCCCGGCGATTTCCGGGCCGGGCGTGGGATAGAGCGTCCAGCCCTCCACGCAGTGGCGTCCCTCGACGGTGGCCGGGCCGTTGTGCACGGCGCACTTGCGGCGGTCGAAGCTGGCGAGGTGGCTCGACCCCGACAGCGCCGTCCAGATGACGCCATCGCGGTCGATGTCGATCCCGCGCGATCCGAATCCCCGCTTCTCGGGCAGCACGTTCGGATCCAGAACCGACGGCACCTCGTACAGCTCCGTCACACAACTCTCCGGCGGGTTGTCACCGACATGCAGCCGGGCGAGCCGCCCCGGAAAACGGTTGGAACTGATCCAGACCGCCTTGTCGTCGGTCGGATCCGCGATGACGCCGTAGCTGCCGATGGACACCCGCGTGTCGAGCGACGGGTCGCGGTCGTCCGCAGCCGCTTGCCCGCGCGGGGCCGGCTCGTTCCACGGCTTCGTGATTTCGCCGTCACCGTTGGTGTCGAGCACGGTGGGACACCAGCCCTGCGACAGCCGCTCGTCGCCCGTCTCGTCGTAGAGCTTCGTGTCGATCCAGCCGATGACCTGCCCGCCGCCGCTGAAGTAGAGGGTGTCGCTCTCATCCTCCGCGAACTGAAGGTGGTGAGTCCCGAAGCACGTGTCGACCAGAACGAACTGTTCCCGGCCCGGCTCGTAGAACACGGCGGACCGGAAGCCGCTGGCCAGCGGGAAGTACCGCGCATAGGGATGGTCCGAGCCCTCCCGGCAGTAGTCGGGGTTCGGGCGGTCACGGATCGCGGAGGTCATCCAGACGCGGCCCTTCCCATCCATCATCGGGTTGTGCGGGTTGGCCGGGTCGTTCCAGATGAGGTCGTCCCCGAAGAACCGTGACGGCGCCGGCATCGATCGGGCGATCATCCCCGGCACCGTGTCCGGGTCGACGCGCAACGGAACGGTCAGGCTGGTGGCGGTGTGAGTCGCCGGATCGAGGATCGTCAGTGCATCGTTGGAGATGTTCACGCCGTAGACCGGGCCGGCGGCGTTGATGGTCGGATCGCGCTTGTCGGTCGCAATCTCGTCGTGGATGTAGTCGATCTCGGTCCCCCACTCCCACATCGAGATGACGACGTTCCGTTCGCTCCCCCGCGGGCGCGGCGGAGCGGGCGGCACCGCTCCGGCGGCGATACGGTCACTCCAGTCGGCGAACATCTGCAGCCCGCGCTCCCGGCCGAACCGGTTCATGACATTGGTCATCTGCCCGCCGCGCTGGCCCATTCGGACGCGGTGATCCCAGGCCTCCAGGCTGGAGTCGAACTGGTCGAGATTGTCGATCTCGCGGATGATCCGGTTCCCGAGCTGGTGGCACAGCATGCAGCCCTGCTTCTGGACGTCGATCCACTGATCCTGATGCTGCAGGTTCGCCGCGATACCGTTGCCGTCCTCGCCGGTGCCCGGAAACTCGTCCGGTGCCGGCGGCCGGATGAGCGAGTACCAGTAGTTGGCGGGATAGACGCGCGCCGCTTCGCCCGGCGTCGCCGCCACGGTCGCCTCCAGGTCCAGCATGTCGCCGGGCTCAGCCGTCACCGGATCGGAATCGACCAGTCCGTAGCCGCGCACCCATACGTCGTAGGTCGCCTCCGGCAAGTCGGGAATCAGGTACCGGCCGCCGTCACCGCTAACCACACTCTTGACGAACTTCGTCGGCAGCGACGTGGTTTCCGCGATGACCCAGACGCCTTCTTCGGGGCCGTTGGAGCTGGTGACCACACCGGTGATGTCGGCCTCGGCCGCCTGCATCCCGCTGGAAGCGCGGCCGGACGCAGAGGAATAAACCAGCGCCGCGGCGACGAGAATGGCGGCGACCAACGCTCCAGAAAGACGCTTGCGCATCGTGCTCCTCCGGGTTGCGGTCCGACCGGCGCGACCGGCGCCCGGTCGTACCACAGGCGGCGGGCAACCGTTCAAGGCGAGCATGCCCCGACACGAGACATCCGTCAAGGACATGCTCTCCGATGCGGTGCGGCGAGCCCTCAATTCCACTACGGTCCCGATGACTGGCCGGACGCACGACGTTCAGGTATAACGACGAGCATGTTGCCAAAGGCCATTGTTGTCGCATCCTTCGGCCTGGCGCTGGTGCTCCCCGCCGCTGCGCATGCGCAGGTGGGCGGCAATCTGGCCGCCGGACCGCCGCTCGACATCCACCTGGAGATCACGACAGGACCCGACGGCCCCGTCCTCTCCACCGCGGAGTTCGACCTGGTGACGGGCGAGTACTACCGGCTGAACATCACCAGCGACGGCGACGAGCCGTGGCGGCTCGAAGTCGACGAGTTGCTGCGCAGCTCGCACCTGCGCATCGTCACCATCAACGGGATCGAAGTGCACCTGCAGGCGCTGGCGTTCCGCGCCATCGAATTCGACGTCGGCGGCACGGCCCAGTTCAGCTTCACTCCGATCCGCACCGGCACATTCGATTTCACCGTGGGCGACGTCCCCTCGGTTCAGAGGCGGCGGGCGGACGGCGGGCGAACCGTCGCCGGAACCTTCAGGGTCGAGTAGCGGGCGTGCGGCCTCCCTCGCCCGGTGAATCGAGACAGGCCGGTCGCGTCGAATCGACGTTGCCCGTGAAGCCGAACATGCTCCTCTACGACGATCTCGCCGAGTGGTGGCCGCTTCTCGACGATCCAGCCACGGCCTATGCCGTCGAGGCAGGCATCTATGCCGACCTGCTGGCCGGGGCGTGCGACGGGCCGATCGAGTCCCTGCTGGAACTGGGCAGCGGCGGCGGCAACAACGCTCTGCACATGAAGCAGCGGTTCCCCCACCTGCTGCTCACCGACATCTCCGAAGGCATGCTGACCGTAAGCCGCGCCCTGAACCCGGAATGCGAGCACCGGCTGGGCGACATGCGCACGCTGCGTCTGGGCCGGACCTTCGACGCCGTGTTCGTCCACGACGCCGTCTGCTACATGACGACGGAAGCCGATCTGCGGCGCGCCATCGAAACCGCATCGGTCCACTGCCGGCCAGGCGGCGCCGTGCTGTTCGCGCCGGACTACGTGCGCGAGAATTTTCCCGGCCCGCTGACGGATGACGGCGGCTGCGACGAGCCCGCGCCGTCCGGCGACGCGGCCGGCACGCCGGCGCGCGGTCTCCGCTATCTCGAGTGGCTCTGGGATCCGGACCCCGATGACACTCACTATGTCGTCGACTACGCCTTCCTGCTACGCGATCGCGATGGCTCGGTTCGCGTCGCGCACGACCGTCATGTCGAGGGACTGTTCACGCGCCAACGCTGGCTGGACCTGCTGGACGATGTCGGTTTCGACGCTCGCAGCGTGCCGTTCATGCACCCCGAGGTCGAGCCGGGGCGTCACGAGATTTTCGTCGGGCGCCGCCGGCAATGAGGAACGGGCTCGAGTCTCCGGACAAGCCTGCAAACAGCACTTCTTTGGCAGTTCCCCCGGGGGCCCGTACAATCCTATGAATGCGGTTTGCGTGCGTCGCTGGCGCCTCCGCCCTGGCCGTCACCGGGATGCTCGGCCTGACCGTGCCCGGCCGCATCGCGGCTCAGCCGACGCCTTCCGCCAGCCACCAACGGATGCTGGCCCTGCTCGAGGAGATCGCGAACGATAGTCCCGACACCCATCCGTACACCGGCGACTGGCGGGCCCGGCAGTTCCGCGGCGAGCTGCAGGCGCTGCCCGCGACGGAGACCGGTCCCAACCGCTGGCGCGTGATGGTTCAGCTCTCCGGCGAGGAGCTGCGCCTCGGAAACGAAGCCGAGGCGATCCGTCTCCTCACCGACGCCCTTGAACTGATTCCCCCGACCGAAGAAAACCGCCCCGGGATCACCTTCAACAACTACAGCCTCGGTGTGGCCTACCTGCGGCTGGCCGAGACGCAGAACTGCGCCCTCCATCCGAACGCCGAGGCGTGCATACTCCCGCTTCGCGACGGTGGCATCCATACTGACCAGGCGCCGTCGCGGCATGCGATCGCTGCCTTTACCGAGGTGCTCCAGAGCACTGAGGACGCCGCGTCGGGCGGCCCGACGGGCGAGGCGGCAGCCCGAAACTGGAGCGCGGACGCACCGTCCCCCGCCGCCAACGACACGACGCAGCAGTACCTTTCGGCACGCTGGCTGCTGAACATCGCCTATATGACAGTAGGCGGCTACCCGGACGAGGTCCCCGAGCAGTACCGGCTGCCGCCCGAGACGTTTCAGTCGACCGAGGCGATGCCCCGGTTCGCCAATATCGCGCCAGCCCTCGGTCTCGACACGTTCGACATGTGCGGCGGCGCGATCGCCGACGACTTCGATAACGACGGCTACCTGGATCTCGTCGTCTCGACGTGGGGCCCGCGGGGCCAGATCCGTTACTTCCGAAACAACCGGGACGGCACCTTCGCCGAGCGCACCGCCGAAGCGGGTCTGGTCGGACTGTATGGCGGCCTGAACATGGTCCAGGCCGACTACGACAACGACGGCGACGTAGACCTGCTGGTCCTGCGCGGCGCGTGGCTGCGTGCCGACGGCCGCCACCCCAACTCGCTGGTCCGGAACAACGGTGATGGCACCTTCACCGATGTGACGTTCGACGCGGGACTCGGCGATGTGCACTACCCGAGTCATACCGCCGCCTGGGGCGACTACGACAATGACGGCGACCTCGACCTGTATGTCGGCAACGAGTCATCCCCGGCGCTCGTAGCCCCCAGCCAGCTCTTTCGCAACAACGGAGACAGCACATTCACGGATGTCGCCGAGGCTGCCGCGGTCACGAACTATCGCTACGCGAAGGCGGCGGTCTGGGGTGACTACAACGGCGACGGTCTGCCGGACCTCTATGTATCCAACTACCGGGGAAACAACCGGCTCTACCGGAACACGGGCCGCGGGGTTTTCATCGACGAAGCGCAAGGGCTCGGGGTTGCCGGCCCGACGGGCAGCTTTCCGGCCTGGTTCTGGGACGTCGACAACGACGGGCGCCTCGACCTGTACGTCTCGGCCTATACCGCGGGCATCGAACATCTCGCGGCCAGCGCCCTCGGACGTCCCACCGCCACGGAGATGTCACGCCTCTATCGTGGGATGGACGGTGGACGCTTCGAGGAAGTCTCCGGCCGCTACGGCCTGACGGAGCCGACGGCGGCCATGGGTTCCAATTTCGGGGACCTCGACAACGACGGCTATCCGGACTTCTACCTGGGCACCGGCTATCCGCCCTATCACAGCGTGATGCCGAACCTGATGTACCGCAATCAGGATGGGCGCGGCTTCTCCGATGTGACCTACTCCGGCGGCTTCGGCCATCTCCAGAAGGGACACGGCGTCGCGTTCGCGGACTTCGACAACGACGGCGATCAGGACGTGTTCCAGCAGATGGGAGGCGCCTTTCCGGGGGACCGGTTCGGCAACGCCCTCTACGAGAATCCGGGCTTCGGGAATCGCTGGATCACGATCCGGCTGGAGGGAGTCCGCTCCAACCGGTCGGCCATCGGCGCCCGCATCCGCGCCGTCGTCGTGAACGAGCAAGGGGACGAAGAGCGCTCCATCTATCGGCACGTGAACAGCGGCGGCAGCTTTGGCGGCAATCCGCTACGTCAGACCCTCGGACTGGGCTCGGCCTCGCGCATCGAGCGGCTCGAGGTCTTCTGGCCCGCCACCGGTGTCACGCAGACGTTCGATGACGTCCCGATGGATCGGACGATCCACATCATCGAGGGCGAAGCGTCCTACGAGACCCTCGATCTGCGGACGCTCAGCTTCGGACCTTAGCAGTCGGCGCCGTGGAACGGTGCAGGCTGCCAGACAGGCGTGGTTGGGCGGCCATCGGAGCCGCAGGCGACAATGATCAGGCCACGCAGCACGGGCAATTCGGGCCCGTGTTCGAGAAACTGCTCGTCGCCTCTGCCGCGCTGCGACCCCGCTGCGCGGCCGCGGAACCTTCAGCGGCAGCCCCCAGTCCGGCCGCCGCGGCCATTCCCGACGCCGCCCCGGAAACCGTCCGGTTTCCCGCCATCCGGTCCCGCTGCCGCCCGGCATCCGCCTGGGTGCCGGGACCGCGGTAGCCGGTGAAGATCTGATAGTGGCGCAGGTCGATGGTGGCGTCGAGTCGGATGGTGTTGGGGTCGACGATGCTGAATCGCTGGAACGGCTCGCCGTCACAGACGATGAAGACGTCCTCGGCATTCGGCAGATTGGTGACCCGCCAGTTCGTCTCGATCCCGCGACGGTCCGGTGACGCGGCGTAGGTGCCGACGTGGAGAGCCCCGCTCTCGGTGTCGTTCCACGCCTGATAGACGCCCATGGCGGGAAAATCGACGCCCTCGACCGTCGGTGCGTCGAACTTGTCCAGGTGCGGCGCGTCGAACGCCCGGTACCACGCATCGCCCATCCCGACCTCCGACACCATCATGCTGGCGCTGCTCTGGCCGCGCGGATAGGCCTCGTTAAGGTTGAACCACCAGCCGAACATTTCGTTGTCGTCGCCGAAGTACCGAGGGTCGAACTCCCGCTCCGCGGCGGCGCGGAGCCGCTCCAGCGACGTATGGTCGCCCAGCTCGCGCGCCATCACCAGCCCGGGCTGCGAAGCCCGGATCTCGACGCGCGGATTGTTCCAGCCGAGCGCGTTGGCGGCCGATTCGTAGAGGAACGTGGCGAACTCGCGATCCTGGGGCAGCAGCAGAAAGGCCGTTCCGACACCCGCCCCGGCCCCGCCGTTGGACTTGTGGTTGACGACCGGGTCGTAGTAGCTGGTGACCCACTCCAGCCGGCCGTCGTTCCCGACTCCCACGAAGTTCTCGCGCGCGTACTCCAGGAAGCCCTGCACCGGCCGGTGCGTCTCCCGGCTGTTGATCCGGTCGTACAGGTGGAGCCCGAGCCCCGCCGCGCTGTTGCACACGAACCAGATCTTGGTGTTCTCGCAATGCGGTCCCTCTGGCCGCTCGCGATACTGCCGTTCGAGCAACTCCGCGATGCGGTGCTGATCCCACTGGAACACCTCGTCCCCGTAGCCGGTGACGTCGAACGGCCGCTCGTACTTGTCATCGCCCGAGATGTAGCGGTAGATGCCGAGAACGAGGTTGAACCAGCCGCGGAAGAAGAGGTTCCCTTCCGAGCCGATCGGGTCCGGGGAAAGCCCCCAGGGCTCGATGCCGTTCGCGGTCCAGCCGATGCGGTTGTAGTTTCCGCGCAGCCGCTCCGGGATCCCCGCCATCACGAAGTCGGGATAGTTCGCCCGCCGCGGGTCGTCGCCAATCTGCGTCAGCCAGTCGATTGCGCCCCAATAGGTCGGATAGCGGCTGGCCAGCCCGTCGGCGATCTGCGTGTAGACCTCGCGCCAGGCCGGCGTTTCGTCGGCCATGAGCAGCAGGGCGTACGACGAGTTGTGGAGATCGAAGCGGCCGTAGCTGGTGACGACCGGGATCGAGTAGCGATCCCACCACATGTGCGGCACGCCGTCCGCGTTCCAGTTGTCCGGGGTCGTCGCCTTCTCCCACAGGAAGCGGAGCCAGCCGCGCGCCCGGCGGTTGAGCGTCGGATGCACCGACCGGGGCGTCTCCGGAGGAAACTGCGGCGCCGACTGGCCGGCCGCCTCCGCCATGGCGGAAGGCGGGAGGGCGACAGCGCCGGCGGCCGCGCCGACGCGCTTGACGAAACTGCGGCGTGAATGGACAGCGGACATGTGATCGCCGAGCCTCCTGAAACGTGCCCTGCCGACCGTAGCGGTCAGCGGCGGCAGGCATTGACGATACCTTACGGTCCCCGGCCACGCAAGGACTGGGCGGCCTCACCACAGCTGCACCGTGCTTGCCGGCCTGGAGGCTGGCGCACCCATTTCCTGCGCACGGGCGACCGGCGCATCCAGGGGCCGGCGCACCTGCAACGAAGTGTTCACGGGGCGCGCAGCACGAAGAATTGGTAGCCGTAGAACTCCGAATAGGCGCGCCAGACGTCTATCTCGCGCTGGCATCCATCCGCCAGCTCCCGCGCTTCCGGATCGTCGTGGTGGCGCTCGCGGAAGGCTTTCACGTTGTCCTGGAGGGGGCGGTAGTAGTCGTCCCACCAAGCCGACGAGGGCAAAGGAAAGTGACCAACGGTGTCGTAGCCGCACTCGCCGACAGCGTGCAGGAGCGCTGACGTGTCGCGCATGTCCGGATATTCCTGCTTCCAGAAAGCCTCGCATGCGGCAGGCGGATCCGGTCGCCGCCAACACGCTTCCGTCACCACGATGTGCCCGCCGCCCACAAGGAGCCGCCGCCAATCTCGGAGCCCTGTCTCGAAGCCGATGTTGTAGATGGCTCCCTCGCTCCAGATCAGTTCGAACGAGCTGTCCGGAAAGTCGAGCCGCCGCATGTCCGCGACTCTGGCCCTGACCCGGCGCGCCAGCCCGAGGCGCAGCGCTTCGTGGTTCAGGAAGTCGACGAACGGCGGATGATTGTCGACGGCCACGATGCGCGCGGCCGAGCCTTGCGCCAGCACCAGGGTCTGGGCGCCGGTGCCGCAGCCGATGTCGAGAACGCGGGTTTGCGGCCCGACGCCGGGAACCAGCGCGAGGGCGCGAAGCGTGCTCGCGGCCTCTCCGGGTCCCAGCCGGGGCAACCCGCTGAACAGCTCGAAGAAGAGTTCGGTCATTCGATGGGGATCGTGTTCCTCCATGGTCAGTACTTCCCGATGGCGCTGAAGTCGATCTCGATGGTCGGATCCCGTTCCCGAAAGGAGAACCTGATGAACCCCATTTCCGCCAGCCTGGTGAGCTCCCGGTAGAACGTGCGCGTTGTGACGTCACGGTACACGCTCTTGACGTATGGCGCGCTGCGGAACTCCGAGTAGTCGATCTTCCGCGACGGCGCCTCCGTGAAGGGATCAATGGGCTCCGTCTCGTGGAGGAGAAAGTCCAGTAGACCGTATTCGCGTTGATTGAGGACCCGGCGGCGCTTTCCCGCTCGTTGGTTGAGCGCCCGAGTCAGGGTTGCGCGGTAGATGACACGGTTGAGCTTCGTCTTGATGAAGTTGTTGATGCCTTTGAGTTCGGCGACGAACCCTTCGACTCCGAACGCCACGAAGTCGCTGAGGTCGAACGGCTGCGTGCGCCGACTGTGCTGAAGCAGTCGCTTGTACTCGTCTCCATGGCGATAGAAATAGTTCGACAGACCGTAGAACCCGAAGACGTTGTAGCCGCCCTGATAGAGAATCCCGGCCTCGACGAGCCTGGACACTCTTCCGTTTCCGTCACCGAACGGGTGAATCGTGACCAGGAAGAAGTGCGCGAGCAAGGCGCGCACCACGGGGTGGTTCGCCATGAACGCCCGGGAATGCACGAACTCGACGAATTCATCGACGAGTCTGGATACATCTTCCGGCGGCGCACCCCGATGTACTCCGCCCAACGCCTCGGTCCCCACGACGACCGGATGCGTCCGCAGGCGCCCCGGCAGGTTGTCCCTCTCGTCGGAACCCTCGGTGATCAGCTTGTGCACATGCAGGATGTCGGAACGCCGAGGCGGCTCAGCCGTTGGCGCAAACCGCTCCCGGACCCAGTCCTGGGCCAGACCCGCGTTTCTCACCTGCCGTTCGTCGGCGGACTGACCGGGCTGAGGTGCAGTTGAGGACGCCAAGGCGTCCATCTGCCGGCCTACTTCCACCTCCGACAGTGGATTGCCCTCAAGGGCGGTCGTCCCGTGAACCGCGCGCACGCGGTTCAGTCGATCGAGCTGGGCTCTCCAGTCCGGCGGCAGCACGAGGTTGAGGGCGGCTTCCTTCGACGCCTCGATCTGGATCAGCCCCGGAATCAGGCCATCCAGGCTGAGCCGGCACTCGAATCCGAATCGACTCCAGTCCATGACACCTATTTTGACACAATTTATGACGCCATTTTTGGAAGTGTAAACTATTTATATAAAATAGTTTACATAATAATAAAGAAAATTCTGACAGCTTTCTTGGCAACATGAATGGCGCAAGGAGGACCGGATCTGCGCCGGGCGCTCGGCGTGCAGTTCAGCGCCTTATTGCCGCGACGTGCCGCGCTGGCTCCCGCGGGTTTAGCTATAGCTAGTGCGGGATCATCTCTGACCGCTCGATTCCACCACCGCCTTGACCGCTTCGAAGACACCGCGGGCGAGCTCCTGCGAGATCCGCTCGCGGATCGCGCCGCACGGCACGAGGATGGTGTCGCCGTCCGTGTCGATCGCGACGTCCCAGCGGTCGCGCGTGATCCCCTCCGGCCGGTCCTCAACCACCTCGGTCGGGATGGCATTCGCTTCGCGATGACCCGGCGCGACGGCGGCCGCGATCGGAGCGCCGTTTATCAACACGCGGGCCGCGCGGATGGCGTGCTTCGGGATCTCGCGGTCGCCGAAGTGGAAGGCGTACGCGTCCTCGGTGAACAGCGTCAGGCCTTCGTCGCCCGGGATCTCGGCCAGGACCGACCGTCCGCCCTCCTCCAGGGTCGCCCGTTCCGCCTTGCGCCGCCGCCGGTCCCTGGTGAGCGACGTCATGAGGCGCAACGCCAGTACGAACAGTGCGATGGCGATCAGCGCCGCCACGACGTCTCGCATCCGGGGTATCGTAACGGGAACCCCGGCGGACGTTGTTTCTGCCGCCCGGGCTCCTGCCGCCGCCGCCTGAAGTCGTCATGGATTCCGTAATCGTTCACTACCAGGAGATCGCACTGAAGGGACGCAACCGTCCCTGGTTCATCGACCGCCTGGTGAGCAATCTGCGCCAGGCGACGGCGGACCTGGACGTACGGCGCATCCGCGCCCTGATGGGGCGGATCGAGGTAACCCTCGGCCCGTCCACCGACTGGCCCGTACTGCGCGCGCGGCTGTCGAACGTCTTCGGCGTAGCGAACTTCGCCCTCGCGGGAACATCGCCGCCTGACGTCGATGCGATCGCCGCCGCCATCGTCGAGCAGCTTCAGTCGGGCGCCGGGGGAGCGGGCGCCGACCCCAGCTTCCGGGTCCGGGCTACCCGCGCCGACAAGACCTACCCGCTCACGTCGCCGGAGATCGAACGGCAGGTGGGGGGCCGGATCAAGCAGGCGCTCGGGTGGCGGGTCAACCTGCAGGAGCCGGACGTTGCCGTCCGCGTCGAGGTGTTGCCCGACCGGGTCTTTCATACCATCGGCAAGGAACCGGGCGCAGGGGGACTGCCGACCGGGGCGAGCGGTTCCGTCGTCTGCCTGCTCTCCGGCGGCATCGATTCCCCGGCCGCCGCGTACCGGCTGATGAAGCGAGGCTGCCGCGTCCGGTTCGTGCACTTCCATGCCTATCCGATCCTGTCGCGCGCCTCGCTCGACAAGGCGCGCGAGCTGGTTGACCTCCTGACCCGCTGGCAGTTGCAGTCGCGGCTGTACGCGGTGCCGTTCGGCGCCATTCAGCAGCAGGTGGTGCTCTCGGCGCCGCCGCCGCTCCGCGTCGTCCTGTACCGGCGGCTGATGATGCGGATCGCCGAACGGCTGGCCCGCGCCTGCGATGCGAAAGCGCTGGTGACCGGCGAATCGGTGGGTCAGGTGGCGTCCCAGACGCTCGACAACCTGGCCGTGATCAACGACGTCGTCACGCTGCCGGTGTTGCGCCCGCTCATCGGCTCGGACAAGGAAGAAATCGTCGAAGAAGCGCGACGGCTCGAAACCTACCCGATTTCGATCATTCCCGATCAGGACTGTTGCACGCTCTTCGTACCGCGCCGTCCCGCCACTCGCGCCTCGCGGGAGGAAGTGGCGCGGGCCGAGCGGGATCTCCCGATCGACGCGATGGTGGAACAGGCCCTTGCCGCGGCCGACCGGACGGACGCGGTATTCCCGGCGCGGCGCGGCGTGGAGGTGCAGCCGCAACCCGCCGCCGAAGACGCTCCGAGCCGCGCGGAAGTGTCCCACGGCCTATAATTCAGCCCGATGTCCATCCTGAAGGTGGCCCGCATGGGGCATCCCGTGCTTCGCTCCGAGACGCCGCCGATCGACCCGTCCGAGGTCAGTTCGCCCGAGATTCAGCGGTTGATCGACGACATGTTCGAGACGATGCACGAGTACGCCGGCATCGGCCTGGCGGCCCCCCAAGTGCACCGCGATCTCCGGCTGTTCGTGGCCGGCGTGGACGATCCGGAGCAGGGACTGCCGCCAGTCGTGATGATCAACCCGGAGATTGCACCGATCGGGGACGCCACCGAAGAGGATTGGGAAGGCTGTCTGAGCATTCCGGATATCCGGGGCCGGGTCCCGCGTGCGGTGGAGATACGGGTGGAGTCGCTCGACCGGTACGGCGCGCCGCAGCGCTTCACGGCGCGTGGCTTGGCGGCGCGCGTAATCCAGCACGAAACCGACCATCTCAACGGCATCCTCTTCCTCGACCGGATGGCGTCGTTCGACAGCCTCACGTTTCTGCCGGAGTACGAGCGCTTCGCGGCCCGGGACCGGTAGCCGCACGCCTTCGTTCACTGGCGCGCTCCGCATCGAGCCGTTCGAGTTCTACCTCGGAGTGGTCGGTGAACTTCATCGCCTCGGCGATCGCGCGGTGGCCGGCCCTCTCGGCAATCAGCCGATGCATCTGCTGGCAGACCCGCCGGTACGCCGGGTGGCCCTGCGGCGCGGTCCGCAGCTCGATCACGTGCATCGCCTCGCGGGCGTTCATGCGCATGTAGAAGCGGATCCGATACGCCATCGCGACCGCGTACTGCGCGACGAGCGGCGAGTGACGGCGCGCGAGCCGGGCGGCGAGCTCGGCTGAGTCACCCATCACCCGGTCCCAGTCGTCGCGCGCGCCGACTTCGTCGATTGCATCCGGCCGCGTGCAGCCATGCCGCGCGGTCAACGCCTGCCAATCGAGCGTCAACAGGCGGTGGCGCTGCAGGTCTCGGAACGCTCCGTAGTCCGACAGGATGTCGAACGTGTACTCGGCGTGCTCGAACGCACGCCCGGGACGATGCCGCCGATTGCTCCGCTCGCCGGTGCAGGTTCGCAGCACGCGCACCCGTTCCTCCGTCGTCATGCCCCGGGCGCGGGCTAGCAGTTCGCCGTGCGGCAGGTGCGACGCGGCGTACAGCGCCGCCGCCACCACCTTCACCTCACCATCGGGGTCGAAGTCGGTCAGCGTCACTTCGCCGCCAGCCGGTGCGCCGGTGGGTGCGCCGGCCGGTGCGCCGGCCTCCAGGCCGGCAAGCTCTCCCCCTCCGCCGGCCGGTGCGCCGCCTGGTGCGCCGGCCTCCAGGCCGGCACGTCTTCCGTCCCCGCCGCCGACCGACACGGCCAGCCCCTCGGTCGCCGCCTGTCGTTCCCGGAGGTAGTCGCTCCACCGGACACCACGATCCTCGCGATCGACCCGCTGGAGGAACGCCGGAATCACCTTCCGGAGCTCCGGCAGCATCAGTCCGGCCACTTCGCGACTCTCGGCGAGCGGATGCGCCCGCATCCGAAGCAGCAACGCCTCCCACGCCTGGCCCGAGCCGTAGATGCCGACGTTGGATCGGGTCGCGGCCGGCAGCAGGCCGCGAAGCGTGTCGAGTGCCTTCGCCCGGATCACCGCCCGGTAGACGCCGTCGGAATCGCCCTCCGCCTGGGGATGCCGGTCGCGGAAAAGCTGCTGCACCGGCTCGATCCAGCGGGCGTAGGTCTCGAACGCGCGGTCGAGCACCTGGGTGTAGGCCGCGCGCTCGACGCCATCCTCCAGTTCGCCGGGTATGACGTACTTCCAGCGCCCATCGGGCCGTTGGGTGTAGGGAACGTAGCGCGTCGACTGCTCCAGGTACGACATCAGACGGCCACGCTCCAGCACTTTCGTCAGGACGTTCGAGACGCCCTCGCAGGCAAGATGGGCGCCGCCTAGCTGCGCCACGGAATCGTCACCGTACTGATCGAAGACGCGACGGTAGAGCGACTCGGCCCGCACGGACCCCGGCCCCTCGGCCCCGCCCCGGTCGGAACTGCCCGCCGCGTCGAGGAACTCGTCGAGAAAGAGGCGGCGCACCGACTTCGCGGATCGCGAGTAGCGAGCGAAAAGGGCCCCTTTCACGACCTCCGGCAGGTTCGTCAGGACGAAGATGGGGCTGTCGGTGTTCCCGAAATACGGGGAGATGGCAGCGACCTCGGCAGGCGTGAACGTCTCGGTCGCGGCTAGGGTCGACGGCACGCGATATAATACGCCCGGCTTCCGTGACGCCCGCATTCTCCCACCGGATCGAGGTTCGCTTCCGTGACTGCGATGCGTACCAGCACGTCAACAACGCCGTCTATTTCACCTATTTCGAGCAGGCACGCCTGGTAATGGCGGAGACCCTCGGCCTGCGCCGCACGCTCGAAGGGGCCGGGTTGAACCTGATCCTGGCGCACACCTCCTGCGACTACAAGGTGCAGGTGGTGTTCGGTGATCAGATCGAAGTGCGCGTCGGCGTGGCCCGGATTGGCGGCGCCAGCTTCACGCTCGAGATGGAAGCGCACCGGGTGCGCGACGATGCCCTGGTCGCCACGAGCAAGTCGGTGCAGGTGGTCTACGACTATTCCGCCGAGCGCCCGGTCCGGATCCCCGACACGCTACGCGAGAAGCTCGAGGCGCTGATGAGCGGCTCGCCGGTCGTCTCGTAGTGTGAGCGCAGGCGCGATGGCCAACCGGGCAAACCCCAAGGGCTACGCCAATCCGCGACTGCTGATCACGCCGGACGAACTCGCGGCGCAATTGGGCGTGGCAGCAGGCTCCGCGGCGCGCCGTCCGCCCGCCGACAGCGCCCGTGTTCCGGTGGTGATCGACCTGCGGCCGGCCCAGGCGTTCGCGGCGGGACACATTCCCGGCACCGTCCACCTCGATCTGTTCGGCATGAGCCTGATCGATACCGACCCGGCACCTCTTGACGCCTTCCTCTGGATCATCAGCCACCTGCTCGCTACGCGCGGCGTCGAGGCGCGGCGACCTGTCGTCGTGTACGACGAGCAGTCCGGAATCCGGGCGGCGCGCGCCTTCTGGTTCCTGGAGTTCTTCGGCCACACCAACGCGAGGCTGCTCGACGGCGGCGTCGGCGCATGGGAGCGAGACGGCTACTTCACCACCACCGAGGCGGTGGCGCCCCAACCGGCGCAGTGGGAAACGGGCCGCGACGCTACTCGGCTCGCGACGTGGCGTGACGTCGAGGCGCGGCTGGGTCAGACCGACGCCGCGATCCTCGACACGCGGACCGACGGCGAATACTGCGGCACCACCATCCGCGCCAGGCGTGGGGGCGCCATCCCGGGCGCGATCCACGTCGAGTGGACGAACAACCTGGACGAGAACGGCGCCTTCAAGCCGGCCGCCGAACTTCGCGCCCTGTACGAAGCCGCCGGTGTGACGCCCGATAGGGAGGTCGTCACCTACTGCCAGGGCGGCTACCGCGCCGCCCACGGGTACCTTGCGCTACGCCTCATCGGCTATCCGCGCGTCCGGAACTACCTCGGCTCGTGGAAGGAATGGGGCGACCGGGAGCACCTGCCGGTGGAGATCCCGTCGGACGGGTAGTGCCGTCGGTTCAAGCGCCATTCATGATGGCGTCGACGAATCTCTTGAAACTCGGACTCCGTTGGCCGATCCGGCCCGGGTCCAGCCCTCGTGCGATCTCTTCGGAAACTCGGGCCGTATAGACCACATCTCCGAGCAGGTGCTTGAGGTGCAGCTTTGGGATTCTGGATTTCATCCGGTCGCGACAGGTCAACACGTCCAAGGTCTCGCCTCAGGTAACCTCTGAGATTCTCGGCGTCGGCGAAGTACCACGCTTCAAGGTGCCGTTGCGCGTACGTGCACAGGACGTCGGCCGTGATGCCATCCTTGCGTCCCGGAAGCCGACCACGAATCACTTCCAACACCTCGTTGGGATCCCTGGCATCGACGTCCAAGACGAGAACGAACTTCTCGGGTAGGGGCGCTCGGATTCTCGTACCACGCCGCCTTGATGAGTTGTATTCGTTTAGCGGGGTAGCTTTCTGGCCTGGGCAAGATCCAATATTTGGAACTTGTACTTTTATCGAGTATGTGGCATAACTGAGTCGTGCCACGGCAGCGGCCTCCGTCGGAACAGGATCCCCGCGATTCCCGCCTTGAGGAACAGGCACGAGCGATCACGCGGCTGCGCGACAAGCTGACGCGCGTCGAGCGCGACCGGGACCGATGGAAGCGCCGGAGCGAACGGCTTGAGGAGCAACTCGATGCGGCGCGGCGGGCGGGATTTCGACAGGCGGCGCCCTTCGCGAAGGACCACCCGCAGGGTCGCGGCGGCCGTCCGGGCCGTCGTAGCGGTGCGCAGTACGGACGGCGGGCCTGCCGACGACGGCCGGCGCGCGTGGATGCAGCCTACCGCGCGCCGACGCCGGCGACGTGTCCGGACTGTGGCGGTGCGGTGGCAGTGGCGCGCGTGGCGACGCAATACCAGGAAGACATTACCTCCCCATTTCGACGCGCAAGACGTTCACGGCAAGTCGCTTCATGGTCTCACCCAAGGGTTGCGACCGCCGTGACCACATAGACCATCGAGTGGACACACCGCCTACACTTCGCTACCATGCCGCCGACCAACCGGCCGCCGATCGACCTGCCGAACCGACCCCGGGAGCATCGACCGGACAACACAAGCGCTGGTCCACGAGACGATGCACCTGCGCGACACTGAACGGAAGGCTGGGGCTATCTTTCGCTCCGGCCGGCCGTTCGCTGCCACCGCGGGAGAGAACTGCCGATACCAGCGGCGCAAACGCACTGTCGGCCCGTCGTCCCGGCAAAGCGTGGGCGGCGCCGAAAAGCCTTGCTTTCCCAGATACGCACATCATCGCGCCACTGGGAGACCCAGCCCCCGACCGCATACCAGACCAGAAGTCGCGGGACGCTACGCTCGGCGAACCAGTGAAAAACGACTTCGAGCTGAGCAACCGGTACCAGCCGTCGGGATAGGGAGGCGGATAGTTGGCAAGACGCAGATCGTCGGAGTATTGTGGCTCCCGGCGCGTTGAACGGCGAGTCAGAAGACCCAATGGAGGCGGGCCCACCGTACGCATCAGCCGCCGCCGGCGTCGAGGGCTGCTGCACGTCGAATCTCCGGTAGCCGGTTCAGGATGCGATGGACGTGGCGCCGTCTCGCCATCGTAGTGCTACTGACCGCCAATGGCATCGGTGGTTGCTCCGGCAATCCGAGCGCGCCGACCGATACACTGACGTTCACGGTCGACTTCGATCGCGGGCAACAAGGTTTCGTCGCCGGCTTCGCCGACTATCCGCCCGCCGATGCAGCATCCTACGAGTTGACTGCGGACCACCGCGCCCTTCCGCCACCGCTCGATTCACGGTCCGGCCTGTTCATCTCCGGCGTCAACCGCAGTGACGACTTGTTCATGTTCTTCAAGGGCCCCATAAGCGGCTTCGCGTCCAACGCGCACTACAACGTCACCGTCGGCGTGGAGATCGCCACCGACACGCCGACCGGCTGCGTGGGTGTCGGCGGCGCGCCGGGGGAGAGCGTCTGGATCAAGGCGGGCGCGAGCGCCAGCGAACCGTTTGCTGTCCTCGATGGTTCCTACCTGCGGATGAACGTCGATGTCGGCAATCAGTCCCGCGGCGGCGAACAGGCTGCCGTCCTCGGCAACATAGCCAACTCCAGAAGCTGCGAGCAGTCGCGCGGGTGGGAACTCAAGTCCTTCGACAGCCGGTCCATCCCGGCAACGATCTCGGTACCCCCCGATGGCCGGGCCTGGCTATTCTTCGGCGTCGACTCGGGGTTCGAGGCTCGGACGGCGATCTACTTCACCCGAGTATCGGTCACCTTCGCCCCACTGTAGCCAACATCAAGGCTGCTCGCTTCCAGCGACAGCTCAAAGACCCTCACGGTTGAGGCTTCTCCTCTGCGATCTGGATCAGGTTGCCGCACGTATCGTCGAATACCGCGGTAATCACAGTCCCGAGGTCTGTCGGCACCTGTACGAATCGCACACCTCTTGCCACGAGACGCTCGTGTTCGGCTTCGACATCGTCGACCGCGAAGGAGGTCCAGGGGATACCGTCCTCCACGAGCGCCCTCTTGAACGGACCCGCGGCAGGATGGGCATCAGGCTCGAGCACCAACTCCGTCCCCTCTGGAGCTTCCTCGGATACGACCGTGATCCAGGCATAGTCTCCCAAGGGGATGTTGTGCTTCAGTTGGAAGCCGAGCGTTTCCGTGTAGAAGCGAAGGGCCTTCTGTTGGTCGTCTACCAAGACGCTGGTCGCGTGGATTCTCATCTTTCCAATACCTCTGTTTCATCTGTCGAGATCGGCCAACGCTCCGCGATGGCCTGCAGCGGGCCGCCGTCGAACCAATGGAGCTTCGACCGCCCCTCGCGCCTGCTGCGAATCAGCCCGGCGGCCTCCAGGACGTCCAGGTGTTGCGTGATCGCCTGCCGTGAGGAGTTGATGCCGTGCTTCATCGTTAGGCGGGCGCAGAGTTCGAAGAGCGACTGACCTGACCGATCGACGAGCTCATCCAAGATAGCTCGCCTGGTTGGGTCAGCGAGCGCACGGTACACGTCCACAGGACCAGCATAAGGCAAGTGCTCGCTTGCATGTTAGGCGGCACCGCGATGACGGTGATTCCGCGCGCTGCCGCTTCACCGCATAGAATTCGCGATGTGCTGATACTGGCCGGACCCCGGTTTCGTCTCGCTGCCGTCGTCACGCTGACCCTTGGCGCCGTCCCGCCAGTCAGCGCGCAACCCGAAGAAGTAGTGGCTACGCGCCTCGCGTCGCTTGCGCTAGAGTGCGTCCATCGCGAGTACCCGAACAAGATCGCGCACGTCCTCAACGACGATGGAGACGCGCGGCCGCCCCGTGAGCTGACTCCGGCGTTCTACGGCTGCTTCGACTGGCACTCCTCGGTGCATGGGCACTGGCTGCTCGTCCGCCTGGCGCGGCAATACCCGGACGCAGAGACGACCGAAGCGTCCCGCGCCGCGCTGGCCAGTAGCCTCACCCTGGAGAACGTGCTGGCGGAGGTGGAGTATCTGGAAGCGCCCGGACGCGACACCTTCGAGCGGCCGTACGGGCTGGCGTGGCTGCTGCAGCTCGCAGCCGAACTGCGCGAGTGGGACGATCCCGGCGCCCGGCGCTGGCGGGACGCCCTCGCCCCGCTCGAAGCGCTGGCCGCGGAGCGGATTCGGGAATGGCTGCCCAAGCTGACCTACCCGATTCGAAGCGGCGAGCACTCCCAGACCGCATTCGCGTTCGGACTCATCCTCGACTGGGCCCGCATCGCCGCCGATGATGAGATGGTCACCTTGCTTGAGCGCCGAATCGGCGACTACTACTTCGCCGACTACGACTGCCCCCTGCGCTACGAGCCATCGGGGCAGGACTTCCTCTCCCCTTGCCTGGCGCAGGCGGATCTCGTCCGCCGCGTCAAGGACCCGGTCGACTTCGCCGACTGGCTGCACCGGTTCCTGTCAGGGATTCCGGATGACGGTGGCGCGGGATGGCTCGAACCGGCCGTGGTGACCGACCCGACCGACGGGAAGCTGGTGCACCTCGACGGCCTGAACCTCAGCCGCGCCTGGATGCTGGAAGGCATTGCGGCCGGGCTCCCCGCACGTGACGGCCGCCGGCCCGCGCTCCTCGCCGCCGCGGAGGCTCACCGCGCGTCGGGACTCTCCTCGGTCACGGGGGAGACCTACGAGGGGGGCCACTGGCTGGGCACGTTCGCCGCCTACCTCCTCACCGGCCGTGGCCTCACCCCGCCGGCTGGACGCTAGCAGCCTGCGCCGTGGAACGGTGCAGGCCTCGCCTTGGGAACCGCGGTGTTCCGCGCGTGGACTAAGCTGAGATCATGGGAACCGAACAAGGCGGCTACCGGTCGCGCTTCTCGCTGCCGCCCGAGTCGCACTATCTCAACTGCGCGTTCATGGCGCCGGCCTCGAAGCGCGTCGCCGCCGCCGGACGCAGGGCGCTGGAGCGCATCGAAGCGCCCGCCCGGCTCGGAATCCCCGATTTCTTCGAGCCCAGTGCGCGCGTCCGCCAGCTTTTCGCGCAGATCCTCCGCGCGCCGGATCCCGACCGCGTCGCGATCATTCCGTCGGTCTCCTATGCCATGGCGACGATTGCTCGCAACACGCCGCTGGGGCCCGGACAGTCGGTAGTGGTTGTAGAGGAACAGTTTCCGAGCGTGGTCTACACCTGGCGGCGGGCCTGCTGCGAGGCAGGCGCCACGTTGCGCACCGTCGCCGCGCCGGAGACCGCCGGCTCGCGTGCCGAGGCATGGAACGCGGCCCTGCTGGACGCGATCGACGAACGTACGGCGGTGGTTGCCATTCCGGAGCTGCACTGGACCGACGGGTTGCGGTTCGATCTGGAAGCCGTCAGCGCGCGGGCGCGGGCCGCGGGCGCCCGGTTCGTCATTGACGGAACGCAGTCGGTCGGCGCGCTGCCCTTCGATGTCGGGCTCATCCAGCCGGACGCGGTGGCCTGCGCCGGTTACAAATGGCTGACCGGACCGTACTCCGTCGGCGTCGCCTGGTACGGTCCCGCCTTCGACGGCGGAACCCCCATCGAGGAAAACTGGATCACGCGCGCCGGCAGCGACCACTTCAACGAGCTGGTCCACTATCGCGACGACTACCGTCCGGGCGCCATCCGCTATGACGTCGGTGAGCGGTCCAACTTCGTGCTTATGCCAATGCTCGAAGCCGCCCTCGAGCAGGTGCTCGAGTGGACACCGGAGACGGTCGCGGATCACACGCGCGCCCTGACCGACCGCGCCGTGCCGCGGCTCCGGGACCTGGGTTGCCGAATTGAGGACGCGCGCTGGCGGGCCGGGCATCTGCTGGGCGTGCGCCTGCCGGACGGCGTGGACATCCCGCAGCTTGGCCGCAACCTCGCCGCGCGGAGAGTGTCGGTCTCGCTCCGCGGCGGCGCCATCCGCGTAGCGCCGCATCTGTACAACGGCGCGGCCGATCTCGACGCGCTCATCGACGTCCTCGCCGGCGCGGTTCGGGTCTGATTGGCTATGATTGGGCCTACGTCGCCGTGGACGCAGCTCGGAAAGCGGAGAGGGAGACCAGAACCATGGACAGACGCCAGTTTCTCGCGACATCGGGCATGACGGTGATGGCCGCGGCGCTCCGGGAGTTGCCGCTCGCCGGATGGCAGGAACTCACCACCTCGTTCGAGGACCTGCGACGCAACGTAGGCATCTTCAACGGTCAGGGCGGCACGATCGGGTGGCTTGTGAACTCGGACGGGATCCTGATCATCGACAGCCAGAACGCCGCGGCGGCGGCCGCCTGCATCGAGGGCATCCAGGAACGGTCGTCCAACGCGATCGACATCCTGGTCAACACGCACCACCACGGCGACCATGTCGGTGGCAACCAGACGTTCCGGCCGGTGGTCGGCCAAATCGTCGCTCACGCGAACAGCGCCGAGTGGCAGCGGCGGACGGCCCAGGAGGCGGGAAACGAAGACACCCAGGCCTACCCCGACGAGACCTTCACCGACGAGTGGCGGACGACCATCGGTGACGAGACGGTCGTGGCGCGCTACCACGGCGCCGGCCACACCAGCGGCGACTGCGTGGTCACCTTCGAGCAGGCCAACGTCGTGCACATGGGCGACCTGATGTTCAACCGCCTGCACCCGTTCGTCGACCGGGCCTCCGGCGCCCGTATCTCGGGCTGGATCGAGGTACTGGAGCAGGTGACGGGAGCGCATTCGGCGGACACGATCTACATCTTCGGGCACGGCGCTCCGGGCTTCGGCGTCACGGGCGATCAGGGCGACCTCACGCATCTGCGCGACTACTTCACGGCGGCGCTCGAACTGACACGCCGCGAAATGCAGGCAGGCCGGTCGCGGGACGAAATCACCGGCACCGAGGCGCTCCCCGGATTCGACGACCACGTGTCGCCGTTCCCGCTGCTCAGCCTGACGGGCGTGCTCGGCGTGGCGTACGACGAACTCAGCGAGGGCTAGCAACGACGACTGCGGACAGCCGTTCGGAGTCCGTGCCACAGTCCGGCGGTAATGCGGCGGCCCCGCCGCGGAGGGGCGGGGCGGCTACGACGCGTGTCCGTCTCGCGTGGGCCGTGGCGTCGCTCGTCGTCGTTCAGGCCATCGTTTGCGGCCTGGCGGTTCTGCCCGTCGTCGCGGTGTGGCAACCGCTGCTCGTCTGGACGGACGGCGATACCGTCGTGCGGATGGTCGCCGCGAGCTTCGCCATCGTCCCGTCGTACGCCCTGTTCGCCCTCACGTTGATGTTCGGATCGGCGCTCGCCACCCGCGCGACGGGCTGGCGAACGCAACCCGACGCCGAGATGCGCCTGGCCGACCTCGACTGGCCGCTGTTGAACTGGGTGCGCTACATGGTCGCCATTCACGTCGTGCGGCTGTTCGCCGGCACCCTCTTCCGCGGGACGCCCATCTGGAGCGCGTACCTGCGGCTGAACGGCGCCCGCGTCGGGCGCCGCGTGTACGTGAACAGTCTGGCGGTGAGCGACCACAATCTGCTCGAGTTCGGGGACGACGTGGTCATCGGCGGCGACGTCCATCTGTCGGGCCACACGGTCGAGCGCGGCTTTGTGAAGACGGCGCACGTGCGCCTGGGAGAACGTTCCACGATCGGGCTCGGCTCGCTGATCAGCATCGGCGTGACCATAGGCCCCAGCGTGCAGATCGGCGCGCTGAGCCTGGTGCCCAAGCATGTGACCCTGGACGGGCCCGGAACCTATGCCGGGGTGCCGGCCAGACCTCTCGGTTCGGATGCTACCCCGCCGGCCCGGCGCGAATAGGCTTACGCCGCCGGCGGGTGGGTAGACCGGAGGCGCGGCAGGAAGCGTCCCGTCCGCGCCATGTAACGCCGGTAGTCATCGCCGAACCGCTCGACGAGCTTCGCCTCTTCGGTCGAGGTCCGGATCACCAGAAGGACCAGGGTAGTGAGGCCGGCGAGCGCGATGAACCAGTTCGCCGTCGTAAGGGTGTAGGCAACGAGCGCGAAGGCGACCATGACGTAGAACGGGTGACGGACGTAGCGGTACGGACCGCTCGTTACGAGCGTGTGCTCGCGTCGGGTAACGACCGTGTCGGTGATGTTCCGGCCGAGGCTGCGGAAAGTCCAGAAGCCGAGGGCCATCCCGGGCAGTCCTACCGCCACGCCGGCCCATCGGAGGGCGGCGGGCAGCGGCACGGAGGCCCACGACATCCAGGCCGGGTTGATGAGGAAGGCCAGGAGGCCGCCCAACGCGGCCATCCCGCACGGGCGCAGCGTAAGGAGGATGAACAGGCCTTCCTGTCGCCGGTCGAGCTTCTCGCCGCTCGCCTGCGAGCGGATCCGGTAGTAGAGGGCGACAGGCAGGAAGACCACTATGCCGAGGATGAGGATCAGCCGGAAAGTGTGGTCGTCGGTCATCGTGCGTCCGACGATAGCATCACCGGCCGGCGATGGACTGGCGGACCAACACGTGGAGGGTGGCGGCCCGCCTGCCGATCGCGGTACGCTTTGCCTCAGCGAGGCGCGCCAACAACCATGTACAACAAGCTCTCCAGTCGGCACCCGGTGATTCGTTGGGCGGCGGTCGCGGCCGTCGCGTGTCTGGGAACCGTTGGCGCGAGCGCCCAGGACGGCGCCGCCGATGGGGAATGGCCCGTGTTCGGGGCCGACGCGGGCGCCACCCGCTATTCCCCGCTCGACGAGATCGACGCCGCCACGGTCGGCGATCTGGAGGTCGCCTGGCGATGGAGCGCGCGAGACCAGGGCGATCCCCCTCCGTCCGGCCGGACGCAGATCAGTCCCATCGTGGTCAACGGCGTCCTCTATACGACGATCGGCAACCAGCGCAGCGTGATTGCCCTCGACGCCGCCACCGGCGAGACCATCTGGAACTGGCACCCGGGCGACAACGAGCGCCGCTGGGGCGACATCATCGAACCCGTCGCGCGCAGCGCCGGGCGCGGCGTGACCTACTGGACCGACGGGGCGGGCGATGAGCGCATCTTCGTCGTGACGCCGAGCTTCCAGTTGGTGGCCCTGGACGCCCGGACGGGCAATCTTGTCGAAGATTTCGGGTCGTCGGGCGTCGTGGACATGATGGACGACCTGCGCTGGAGCGAGCGGCCGGCCGCACAGCGAGCGGGTCGTGTGGCCAATACGTCGCCGCCGGCCATTCTCGGCAACGCTCTCGTGGCATCGATCTCGATGCATACCGGCAGCATTCCCACCCGGGCCTCTCCGAACGAGGTCTGGCCCATGAACATGCCCGGCGACGTCGTGGCGTACGACACCCGCACCGGCCGGACGCTCTGGCGCTTCAACACGGTCCCCAAAGAGGGGGAATTCGGCGTCGAGACCTGGCTGAAGGCGGACGAGTCCCTCTGGGACGTGCCGACCGGCACCCACGATTGGGTGCAGGAGCATCCGGAACTCCTCGACGCCTCCTGGAAGTACACGGGGAACGTCGGACACTGGGCTCCCGTGACGGCTGACCCGGAGCTCGGCCTATTCTATGTGGCTACCGAGACTCCCACGAACGACTACTACGGAGGCTACCGGCCGGGGGACAATCTCTTCGGCAACTCCGTCCTGGCCCTCGACGCGGAAACCGGCGAGCGGGTGTGGCATTTCCAGCTCACCCATCACGAACTCTGGGACTACGACATCCCGACCGCCCCCATCCTCACCGATATCGAGGTCGATGGGGCGCCGATCAAGGCCCTCGTGCAGCTCTCGAAGCAGGGGTTCGCCTACGTACTCAACCGCGAGACGGGCGAACCGGTGTGGCCGATCGAGGAGCGGGCGGTGGGGGAATCGGACGTTCCGGGCGAGTGGACATCTCCGACCCAGCCCTTCCCCACCAAGCCGCCCGCGTTCGAACGCCAGGGCGTCACGGAGGACGACCTGATCGACTTCACGCCGGAGCTCCGGGCCGAGGCGTTGGAGATCGTGGAGCAAATCCGGCTCGGGCCGCTCTATACCCCGCCGTCCCTGATTGTTCCGGGCGTCAATCTCGGGACCCTCGGGCTGCCGGGCGCGGGTGGCGGCGTCAACTGGCCGGCCGGCGCCGTGGATGTCGAAGCGGATCTCCTTTTCGTGCCGTCACTGACGCGTCCGACGCTGTTCGGCTTGACCGACGGCACACAAGGGACCGGCGTGCGCTACCACATCTCATTCTCGCGGGGCGTTCCGACGGTCCGTGACCTGCCCCTCCTGAAGCCGCCCTATGGCCGGATCACGGCGATCGACCTGACCGAGGGCGAGATTCTCTGGCAGGTCCCGCACGGCGAGACGCCCGACTACATCCGTGAGCATCCCGACCTGCAGGGCGTGGACGTGCCACAGACCGGGATTCTCACGCAAAGCTCCGGACTGCTCGTGACTTCCACGTTGCTGTTTGCCGGCGAGGGACAACGGGGTACTCCGGTGCTCCGTGCGTACAACAAGCGCACGGGCGAGGTTGTCCATGAGATTTCCCTGCCGGGTGGACCGACCACCGGATTCCCGATCACGTACATGGCAGATGGCCGGCAACACCTTGTCGTAGCGGCTCTGGATGAGGAGCGAGTCGCGGAGTTGGTCGCCTTCTCTTTGCCGTAGACGCGCTTCTCAACACGACGAGCAAGTCGCTGGCGTGCCGGGCGCGGGCTAGAATGTGCCATGCGGAGCGTCCAGCTTGCCGCGCGAAGCGGCGGCTTCGGCAGTACCCGGCGGATCGATCGATGGTGGGTGGGACCAGCGACAACGGCTGCAGGCCTCCTGCTCCTCTTCGGCTACCTGACGTTTCGTGCCTTCAACCCGTCCCACGTCTCTCTTCCTGATTCAGAACCTCCACCGATACACCCTGTATGGCGCTCTGTTTCTGATCGCGTGCCTCTGGTGGGAGGGTTTCGCGGCGCTCTTTCGCGACGGCCAGTTCGGCATCGGGGTCGGCACGGTCGTCATGCTCGTCAACGCGGCACTGCTGTCGGCGTACCTGTTCGGATGCCACTCGTGGCGTCACCTCATAGGCGGGCGGCTCGACTGCCTTACGTGCGATGGTGCGGTCTCGTCGCGCTATCGTCTCTGGAAGAGTTCAACGTGGCTGAACGAGCGGCATATGCCGTTCGCCTGGGTCAGCCTCGTCTGGGTAGTGTTCACCGATCTCTACATCTATCTGCTCTCCACGGGCGCCGTACGAGATCTGAACACGTGGCAGTAGCGGGTAGTCTCTGCGTATCTCGCGCTCGTCTTCGGGCCTCCACGACGATCACGACGACAAGCGCCACGCCGCCGCCGAGCAGCGCTAGCGCCGGCGTGTCCGCGCCCTGCTCGCCCAGCGCCGCGTTGAGGCCACCGCCGGCGAGCATGCCGATCAGCGTCGCAAGCAGAGCCCTGCGGACGACGCGCGAATCAAGGCGGGTTTTTTCTCCCTCATCGCCCAGTCGACCGCCAGTTTCAGGGAGGTAACTCCAGACTAGATTCCTTGAACAAGGGCGATCCTTACAGTTGAGTCAAGTTTAGAGTCTGGC